>NZ_JBQCGA010000047.1:0-102756 GCF_051956075.1 Asticcacaulis sp.
CCCCCGGGGGGGGGGCATTTACCCGGCGCCCCCCCAACCTGTGGGGGCTTTATACCCCCCCCCCCCCCCCCCCCCCCGGGGGGGGGGGGGGGGGTTGGCCCACAACCGGACGGCGGGGTGGCTGCCCGTCTGCGCCGTCACCCCTCCACCGCTCCGCGGTCCCCCTCCCCATGAATGGGGAGGAGAGTCTGAGTCTATTATGATGAAGCCGCGTCTGTGTCCGGTTCTTCTGAAATCCGTTCGGCCTTGAGGATCTTGACCGGGTGCAGCAGCATCTGGCCAGCCCAGCCGCCTTGGGGCGGGGTTTTCGGGTCGATTTTGCCGTGCAGGATCTTCTTCACCACATCCATGCCCGCGACGACGTGGCCGAAGGCGGCGTAGCCGAGCTTGTCATCCGAGCCGGACTTGCCCGCGTCCATAAAAGTGTTGTCGCCGACGCACAGCACGAAGTCGGCGGTCGCCGTGCCGGGGGCGAAGCGCGACATGGAGATGGCGCCATTGGTGTGCGACAGGCCGGTCTTACTGGTCGGCTCGTGCGCGATCGGCGGGAAGGTCGGGCCGTTGGCCGTGGCCTGAATGAAGCCGGACGGGCCGGAATCGGCGGCGCGCCAGAAATCGGCGCCGTTCAGCTTGCCCGCATCGACATAGTGCAGGAAGTTGTTGGCGGTAATCGGCGCCTTCTTGGTCTGGAGCTTGATGTCGATATCGCCCAGCTCGGTCTCCAGCCGCACCGTCACGGTTTTGGGCGGCGGCGGAGGGGGCGGAGGCGGCGGAGGGGGAGGCGCGGGCGGCGGCGGAGGCGGCGCTTTTTTCGAGCAGGCGGCGGCGCTGACCGCCACGGCGGCGAGGCCCGAAGTCAGAAAGAGGCGGCGGCTCTTGGTCACGCGATAACTCCCGCAATAGCTCCGATGTCCAGATGTCAAGACCTAGGAAATGGACCGAAGCTTGGCAAGGTGAAACTTAGGCTATGCCGATTTCCTGCATGCCCAGCTTCATGGCCTCGATCCTGAGCCCGCGCTGGGCGGCGGTGAAGCCCGGTACGCCCGTGCCGTCGCTGTTGTAGAGAACGGCCACGGTCAGGCGCTCATGCACGAGGCTGCGCAGGTGGCTGGTATAGCCGTTCAGCCGCCCGCCGTGGGCGATGAAGGGGCGCCCGTCCAGCTTGCCTATGCCCTGACCGAAGCCGTAGTTGAGCTTTTCCGGCCCGACATATTCCCAGGCGGGCGAGCCGTCCTTGAGCAGCATCGGCGTGATCATCTGATTGAGGCTGGCGGCGCGCAGCACCTTGCCGCTGAACAGGGCGCTGTGCCAGCGCGCCAGATCCTCGCTGTTGGAGCGGATGCCGCCTGCGCCGCCCGCAAAGGTCGGCGACACCGGCAGGATGGGATCGAAGCCCGCCGGGATGCGGTAGTTCGGACGATAGCCGTCGCAGCCGTCAAAGGCCGAGCAGCGCTCGTCCATCGCCGTCTGCTGCAGGCCCGCCGGGCCGAACAGATGCGTCTGATAGAAGCTGGCGAGGTTCTGCCCCGACGCGCGCTCGACCACGATGCCGAGCAGGCTGAAGGCGCTGTTGGAATAGAGCCAGCGCACGCCGGGGCGGATGCTGTAGGTCGGATGAACGGCGGCGATGATCTGCAACAGCTCCGGCGAGGTGTAGTCGCGCGTCTGCGCCGCCACCAGCACGCTCTGCGCCTGATGGTTCAGATAGTCGTTCATGCCGGAGGTATGGCTCATCATCTGGGCCAGAGTCACCTGATCGGCCTGCGGGAATTCCGGGATGAAGCGCGCCAGCCTGTCCTGCACGCCGAGCTTGCCCTGCTCCTGCAATTTCAGGATGGCGGCGGCGGTGAACTGCTTGGTCACCGAGGCGATGCGGAAGCCGGTCTGCGGCGTCACCCTGGCGCCCGACTGCATGTCGCCGACGCCGAAGCCTTTGGAATAGAGCATGACGCCGTCGTGCATGACGCTCAGGCTCAGGCCCGGCGTGAAGCGTGTTTTGACCAGTTTCTCGCCCATGGCGTCGAGGCTGGGCCAGTCCTTGAGCGGCGGCGCGGGCGGCCCCTTCGGCGCGGCGGCGGCAATCGTTTCATCGCCAGCCGGGGGCGCAGCCGAATGCGGCGACCCGCGCATCAGCAGCGGCACGGTGGCGGCGCCTGCGGCCAGTCCGGCGGCGATGAAGCCGAAGACGGCGCGGCGGGACGGGCGTTCGGTCGGATCGAAGGGGATGGGTTCGGTCATCAGGCTTCAGGCTACGCGGTTACAAAATAACAGATACATACCCGCAGGACGGCGGCGCGGCAAGCGCGACGCTGGGCGGGAATGAAGGGCGGAAACGTCCAGAGCGCGCCGGAACGGTTAAGAAAGGGTTGTTAAATGTGGAAATTCGATGGCGGCGCGGTCACGAATATGGGATCAGATCGCGTGCCTTTATTCGCTCCCGGAGTTTCAGCATGAAAATGCTTCTTGTCGTCGCCGCCGCGCTGATCGACGATGACGGGCGCGTGCTGATCGCCCAGCGCCCGGAGGGCAAGCAACTGGCGGGATTATGGGAGTTTCCGGGCGGCAAGGTCGAGCCGGGCGAGACGCCGGAGGACGCGCTGATCCGCGAATTGCATGAGGAGTTGGGCATTTCGGTGAAGAAGGCGTGTCTGGCGCCGTTCGTCTTCGCCTCGCACAGCTATGACGATTTTCACCTGCTGATGCCGCTCTATCTGATCCGGCGCTGGGAGGGCGAACCGGAGCGGCGCGAACACGGCGCGCTGAAATGGGTGCGGCCCAATGCGATGCGCGACTATCCGATGCCGCCGGCGGACCTGCCGCTGGTCGCCTATCTGCAGGATTTTATCTGATCCTGTCTCGCCGCTTCACGCGCCGACCGACGCCCAGGGCCATGCCGCCCAGCTTGAGCAAGAGCGCGACGACGATGACGCCCAGCACAACCCAGCCGCGCCAGCCGCGGAGCAGGTCCGGCAGGGACAGGGGCGCGCTGGCTCCGGCGGGAGTCGGCGCATAGAGGGCGATGCCGATCAAGCCGCCTAAGGTGAGCAGCAGCACGACAAATCCGGTCAGGACAAACCAGCGTCCCTTCATTCTCTAACCCTTCTGGCTCTCACCCTTCTGGCTTTCACCCTACTGAAAATGCGTCAGGTCCATGGCGCGGCGCATCTCGCCGCCGCGGCTGGCGCCGTCGGTCGGATGATAATGCAGAAATGTGGGCAAATCATTGGCGGCGGCGGCGGTTTTCAGCGCGTCCTGCGCATGCGCCTGCGTCAGGCCCGCTATGGCGAACACGGCGCCGATCAGCGCCAAGGTGGTGATCAGCGAATAGACAAAGCATTTCATCACACATCTCCCATGATCATGACAGCGGCGGATGGGCGAAGACGACAACGCGCCTTCGCCCGCTGCGTCCCCCGCCCCCCGTCTAAGCGTCCCTGCGGCGGCCTATCTCTCCGCCGCAGGGTCTTTGAGGTGTGAAACGGCTTTCATAGTCGAGGCGAATGATGCTATGAACGCCGTTCACAATTGTGATGTACGCCAAATTTGAACGACGTTCAATATAAAAATGAACATAGTTCAAAATAAAGTGAGTCTTGCCATGTCCGATACGCCCGCGCCCTCCAAACTCGAACTGCGCCGTGAAAAGCAGATGGAGGCCCTTTTGGCCGCCGCAGAGGCGCGGGTGCGCCAGGACGGCGTCGCCAGCCTGAAGGCGCGCGATCTGGCCGCCGATATCGGCGTGGCCCTGGGCGGGCTTTACAATATCGTCGCCGATATGGACGATCTGATGCTCAGAGTGAATTCGCGCACCCTGGCGCGGCTGGGCTTGGCGGCGGCGCAGGCGGCGGATGAGTTGCCGATGACGACCCGCGCTGAGGCGCTCGACCGACTGGTGACGGTGGCGCAGACCTATCTGCGCTTCGCCCGTTCGGACCTGAAGCTGTGGCGTATGCTGTTCGAGACGCATGTGACGTCAAGCGTGCCCGCCTGGGCCAATGAGGATCAGTTGCGCCTGTTCCGCCATATCGCCGAACCGCTCAGCGTCATCCTGCCGGACCTGTCGCCGGAGGCGCTCACCGTGCGCGCCCGCACCCTGTTCGCCGCCGTGCATGGCGTGGTGATGCTGGGTCTGGAGGAGCGTCTGGTCGCCGTGCCGCTCGACCGGCTGGACAGCGAGATCGACTGGCTGACCCGTGCGGCGTGCGGCGCATAATTAAAAAAGCGCACCCGGCCTGAACCGGGAGCGCTTTGCAAACTTACGGGTCCAGGGTCATTATGACCCTGGTTACCAGATGCGGACGCGGTCGGCGGGCGCGACATAGTACTTATCGCCCGGCTTGACGTCGAAGGCGGCATACCACGCATCGACATTGCGCATCGGGCCGATGACGCGGAAGGCGTAAGGCGAGTGAACGTCCGAGACGAGCAGCATTTTCAGCGTGTCGTCGCGGATCTTGCCGCGCCAGGACTGAGCGTAGGAGATCAGCAGGCGCTGATCGCCGGTCAGGCCGTCGATGACGGGCGCGGGCTTGCCCCTCAAGGCGATATGGTAGGCGTCGAGCCCGATCAGCACGCCGCCGAGATCGGCGATGTTTTCGCCCAGCGTCTGGTCGCCCTTGATGTGCAGGCCGGGCAGAGGCTCGAACTGGTCAAACTGCTCGGCGTATTTTTTCGCCTCAGTGTCGAAGCGGGCCGAATCGGCGTCGGTCCACCAGTCGACCAGCTTGCCGTCGCCGTCGAAATGGCGGCCTTCGTCGTCGAAGCCGTGGGTGATTTCATGGCCGATGGTCGAGGCGCCGATGCCGCCATAATTGACCGCCATATCGGCCTTGGGATCGAAGAAGGGCGGTTGCAGCTCGGCGGCGGGCAGGACGATCTCGTTCTTCGACGGATCGTAATAGGCGTTGACGGTTTGCGGAGTCATGTCCCATTCGAGCGGATCGACTGGCTTGTCGAGCTTGGACAGCTCGTAATTCCAGTCGAAGCGGCTGGCGCGGCGCACATCGCCAAACAGGTCGTCGGGCGTCACCTCTAACGCGCTGTAATCGCGCCATTTGTCGGGATAGCCGATCTTGGCGTTGATCTTACTGAGCTTTTCCAGCGCCTTGGCCTTGGTTTCCGGCGACATCCAACTGACGTTTTCGATCCGGCCTTTCAGGGCCATTTCGAAATTGCCGACGATCTCCTTGACCTGCGCCTTCGATTCCGGCGGGAAGTAGAGCTTCACATAGTCGCGGCCCAAGGCCATGCCGAGTTCGCCCTCGACCAGACCGATGGCGCGTTTCCAGCGCGGACGCTGCTCGGTGGCGCCGCGAAGCGTATGGCTGCGGAATTCCCATTGCGCATCGACAAAGCGCTTGGACAGATAGGGCGCGGCCTGCTCGATGGTCTTGAACGCCTGCCAGGCTTTGAGCGTCTCCAGCGGCGTGGCGTCATAGACCTTGGCGATCTGCGGGAAGGCGCTCTTTTCGCCGACCACCACCATCGAGGCGTGATCAAGACCCGCCGCCTTGAAATAGGGCTGCCAGCCGAAACCGGGCGCGAAGCTGGCCAGATCCGCCTCGCTCATCGGATTATAGGTGGCGATCGGGTCGCGGCGCTGGGCGCGCGTCCAGCTCACCTTGGCCAGCTCGGTCTCGAAGGCGACAATTTCGCCAGCGTTCTTGTCGGCGTCGGGATAGCCGGCCATGCTCAGCATCTGGGCGACATAAGCCTGATAGGCTTTCAGCTTGTCGGCGTAGGCGGCTTCCAGATAGTAGTCGCGGTCGGGCAGGCCAAGACCGGACTGACCGGCGTAAAGCACATTCAGCTTCGGGTTCTTGGCGTAGGCGGCGATATAGGTTCCGAACACGCTCGAACCGAAATCGCCTGAGGTTTCGCCCATATAGGCCGCCATTTCGTCCTTGCTGGATATGGCTGCGATCTTCGCCAGCAGCGGCTGCAACGGCGCCGCGTCCAGCTTTTCAACTGCATCGGCGTTCATCATGGCGTTGTAAAGGGCGGCGATTTTCGCGTCGTCGCCGGTCAGGTTCTTTTGTGCGGCCAGATCTTCGACGATCGAGCGCGAACGCTTTTCCGACAGGTCTTCGAGGTCTTCATTGACCCCGGCGGAACTGCGGTCGGCGGGGATGACCATGGCCGCATCGGCCTTGCCGTTGACGTAATCGAAGAAGTTGTCGCCGGGCTTGACCGCCTTGTCCATGCCGGTCAGGTCGAGGCCGTAGGTTCCGAAATGCGGCGTCGCCAGCTCCGGGCTGTTAAGCGGCAGGGCCTTGTCCTGCGCCTTGTCTTCGGCATGAACCGCCAGCGGCAGCAGGGTCAGGGCTGTGGTGACGGCGAGGAATGTGGCGATGCGCATGTGCGGCCTCGAAAAAGGGACGCTCTCATTAAAAGGCCCCGCCTGAGCGAGTCAGGCGGGGCGGACTTGAAAGATTCAGATCGCCACTGGCTTACCAGATGCGGACGCGGTCTTCCGGCGCGATATAATACTTGTCGCCCGGCTTGACGTCGAAGGCCGCGTACCAGGCGTCGATATTGCGCACCGGACCGATGACGCGGAAGACGGCGGGCGAGTGCGGGTCGGTCGCGACCTGCAGCTTGAGCGCGTCGAGACGGTATTTGGAGCGCCACACCTGCGCGAAGCCCATGAAGACACGCTGATCGCCGGTGAAGCCATCGAGCGTCGGTGAGGTTTCCCCCTTGTCCTTCAGGTACAGGTGATAACCGTCCAGACCCAGCAGGTTGCCGCCGAGGTCGGCGATGTTCTCGCCCATGGTCAGGCCGCCCTGAACGTGGAAGCCCGGCGCGACTTCGAACTGGTCGTATTGCTCGCCATATTTCTTGGCCTGAGCGTCGAACTTTTCGGCGTCCTCTGCGGTCCACCACTCGGTCAGCTTGCCGTCGCCGTCATAGTGGCGGCCTTCGTCGTCGAAGCCGTGGGTGATTTCGTGGCCGATCACGCCGCCGATGCCGCCGAAATTGACCGCCATATCGGCCTTCGGATCGAAGAAGGGCGGTTGCAGGATGGCGGCGGGGAAGACGATCTCGTTACCGGTCGGATTATAGTAGGCGTTGACGGTTTGCGGCGTCATGCCCCATTCGCTCTTGTCGACCGGCTTGTCCAGCTTGGCCAAATCGCGGTTCCAGTTATAGATGCTGGCGCGCTCGACATTGCCGACCAGATCGTCGGGCTTCAGGGTCAGTTTGGAATAGTCGCGCCACTTGTCGGGATAGCCGATCTTGACCGTGTATTTCGACAGCTTCTCCAGCGCCTTGGCCTTGGTCTCCGGGCTCATCCAGGTCAGGTTTTCGATGCGGGCCTTGAGCGCGACGCGCAGGTCGCCGACCAGCTCCAGCATCTTGGCCTTGGATTCGGCGGGGAAGTAGGCGTTGACGTAATCGCGGCCCAGCGCGAAGCCCATTTCGGAATTGGCGACGCTGATGGCGCGCTTCCAGCGCGGTTGCTGCGCCTGGGCGCCCGCGAGGTCGTGCGAGCGGAACTGCCATTGCGCATCAGCGAAGCGCTTGGACAGATAGGGCGCCGCCTGGTCGATGGTGCGGAAGGTCTCCCACGCCTTGATCGTGTCCAGCGGCGTCGCGTCATAGACCTTGGCGATGCCCTGGATGGCGGTGTTTTCGTTCAGCACGATCTTCTTCGCCCTGGCCACGCCTGCGTTCGAGAAGAAGACCGGCCAGTCGAAGCCCGGCGCATAGGTCGATACCTTGGCCAGGGTCATCGGATTATAGGTCTTGGTGTCGTCGCGGCGCTCGATATTGGTCCAGCTCGTCTTGGCGATTTGCGTTTCCATCGCTACGATGTCGTGCGCCGCCTTCTTGGCGTCAGGATAGCCGGTCTTGCCGAGCATGTCGGCGATATAGGCCTCATACTTGGCCAGCTTGTCGGCGTATTTGGCGTCGAGATAGAAGTCGCGGTTCGGCAAGCCCAGGCCCGCCTGCCCCATCGACAGCACGTTCATCGTCGGGTTCTTCGCATCGGCGTCCACGCCCATATTGAAGAAGGCCGAGCCGAAGCCCGCCGAGGTCTTGCCCATATAGGCGGCCATCTGCGCCTTGGTTTTGATCGCGGCGATGGCGTTCAGCTTGCCTTCAATCGGCTGGAAATCAAGCTTTTCGGCGCGCGCCTCGTCCATCATGGCCTTGTAAGAGGCGGCGATCTTGGCATCGTCGCCGGACAGGTTCTTCTGGGCGGCCAGACCGGTGATGATGGCCTGCGAGCGCGCTTCGGACAGCTCGAACAGCTTGACGAAGGCGCCATAGGAGGTGCGGTCGGCGGGGATGACCATGTTCTTGGTCGCCGTGCCATTGACATAGTCGTAGAAGTTGTCGCCCGGCTTGACCGACGTATCCATGCCGGTCAGGTCGATGCCCCACGTCCCGTAGTGCGGCGTCTCGGTCGAAGGCGTATCCGCCCCGACCGGCATGGCGTCGAGGAAGGTCTCGGCATTGGCCGGAATAATGCCGTCCAGACTGTCGAGGCTCAACATCTTGCAGCCATCATCGATACAATGCACGGCGGCGGCGGCGGGCAGCGCGGCGGCCATCAGGGCGAAGCCGCCGCTCAGGGCGGTGGCGGCGATCAGCAGGCGGGAAAGCTTCATATCATCATCCTGAACGACAGATCAGTCCGTGTAAGGAACTGATAAAAAATGTAACCATGTAACGTCTAAGCGGCAAAACGCCGTTTGAAAACATTAATTTTTCGTCATGTTGCCCGTAATAGCTGCGGATAAGGGCTTTCGCGCATCGCGCTCAGACCCCATAGTTCCCAAAAGTGTTCCCGACAATTGTTCCAAGGAAAACCGGCCTGATGTCCGCCGCCGCGCCCGCCGAAAAACTGACCACCCTGGCCACCGAGGCGATCCGCAACGCGTCGCAGGACTATTACGTCTTCATCATCGTCTTCCTGCTGGCCTCGGCGCTCATTGTACCGCTGGCGCAGCGCTTCAAGGTGTCGGGCGTGCTGGGCTTTCTGCTGGTCGGGGTGCTGATGGGGCCGGACGCGCTGGGACGGCTCAGCCATTACCTGCCGGGTCTAGACGCCTTTTCGATGATCCGCACCCACGCCGTGCATCGGTTGGCGGAGCTGGGCGTGGTGTTTCTGCTGTTCTCCATCGGTCTGGAGCTGACCTTCGAGCGTCTGAAGGCGATGCGGCGTCTGGTGCTGGGGCTGGGCGCGTCGCAGATCGTGCTGTCCTCCGTTGCGCTGGCCGCGGTGTTCTTCGTCATGGGCCGCTCACTGGTCGGCTCGACCCTTCTGGGCATGGCGCTGGCCCTGTCCTCGACGGCGGTGATCATTCCGGTGCTGGCCGACCGCAAGGCGCTGAATTCTGCGTCGGGCCGCAGCGTGTTCGCCGTGCTGCTGGCGCAGGACGTGGCCGTGGCGCCGATCATGGTGACGGTGATGATCCTGACAACGGCGCCCGGCGGTCAGGGCGTCGGCGCGCAGGGCCTGCTGGCGCTGATCCCGGCCCTGATCGGCATGGGCGTGCTGATCCTGGCCGGGCGCTGGCTGTTGCGCCCTTTGTTCAACACCGTCGCCCTGTCCGGCAGCCGCGAACTGTTCATGGCGGCCAGCCTGCTGGTCATCCTGGTCGCCGGTCAGGTGGCGACCATGACCGGCATGTCGATGGCGCTGGGCGCCTTCGTGGCGGGCGTGCTGCTGGCTGAAACCGAGTACCGACGCGAGATCGAGGTGATGATCGAGCCGTTCAAGGGCCTGCTGCTGGGCCTGTTCTTCGTTACCGTCGGCGCAAGGCTCGACTTTGACACGGTGATGGCGCAGCCGGTTCTGGTGCTGGGTCTGGCCGCGGGGCTGATCGCGTTGAAATTCGCGCTCATCTTCCCGTTAGCCAGAGGATTCGGCCTGTCCACGCCGCGCGCCATCGAGACGGCGGCGGTGCTGGGGCCGGCGGGCGAATTCGCCTATGTCATCATCGACGAAGCCATCAACCGCCACGTCGTGCCCGCAGCCTTCGGCCACGCCGTCATCCTGTCGGCCACCCTGTCCCTGTTCAGCGTGCCGCTGCTGGCCATGCTGTCGGCCCGCGCAGCGGCGCGCTTCGACCGCCAGCGCGACGCGCCGCCGACCGAGGCGCCGGAAGTGGTCGGCGACGCCGATCCGGTCATTATTGTCGGCTTTGGCCGCGTCGGCGAACTGGTCGCCGATATGCTCAAGGCGCACGATATTGCCTTCACCGTGGTCGATTTCAACCCGCAGGTCACCAAGCGCGCCCGCGCGCGCGGCCTTGAGGCGTGGTATGGCAACGCCAGCGTGCCGGACTTCCTGACGCGGCTCGGCCTGCAGCGCGCGCGCGCCGTGGTGGTCACCGTCTCGAACGCGGGCTTCACCGAAAACGTGGTGCGCACGGTGCGCGGGATGCGCGACGACGTGCATATCATCGCCCGCGCCCGCGACGCCCAGCACGCTCAGACCCTTTACAAACTCGGCGCCACCGACGCCGTGCCGGAGACCATCGAAGCGTCGCTGCAACTGGCGGAAAACACGCTGATCGACCTCGGCGTGCCGATGGGGCTGGTGCTGGCCAGCGTCCACGAACAGCGCGACGTCTTCCGCCGTCAGTTCGGTTCGCGCGACGGCCAGCATGAGGCGGGCGCCCTGCGCGGGCGTCGTCTGGCCAAAGGCGCCTAGGACGACCTGTAGCCGGTTGCCGGACGGCGCTGGTAGCGCTATCTCGGTTAACAGAAAATTTCTGTTTGCCCCCCTAACCTGCTGCCCAAATCACAAAAAACGGTCGGATTCACGGCCAATAAACGGGACGAAACGGCTTGGGAGGCAAGGGCCATGCTGTCTAAATTCGCGCAGTCGATTCAGGGCAAGATCGCTCTGGCGTTCGGCTTTCTGATGCTGGTGTCGCTGGCGACCGGCGCTTTTTCGATCGCCAAGCTGAACGAAGTGTCAAAGATCAGCGCACGCCTGTCGGACGAGACCGCCGCCGTGTCGGTGCTGGGCGATCTGGCGCGCACCAGCCAGACCCTGAGCGTCGGCTCGCTGCTCGAACACTTCGCACAGGACGAGACCATCCGCCAGACCTATGCGCAAGCGGGCGCCGAGGCGCGCTCGGCCTTCGCCAAGAGCTGGAGCCAGTATTCCGATATGGTTTCGGGCGCGACGGAGACCGCCAAGGCCGCGAACCTGCGCAAGGCGTGGCAGCATTTTCTGGCCGTGCAGGAGGAGGTCGCCGATCTCGACAAGGCGGGGCTGCATGACGAGGCGACCGGCGTGCTGATGAACGACCTGCAACAGGAGGGCGCGCGTTTCTACGCCGCCGTGCGCGACGTGCAGACCTATCGTCAGGGCCAGGCCGAGGCCGCCAAGGCGCAGGCCACGCGCGTCAATGCCTCGGCGCGCTTCTGGATTCTGGCCGCCATGGGCTCGTTGACCGCCGTATGCGTGCTGACCGGCTGGCTTTTGAGCGTCGGCATTTCGCGTCCGCTGGCCCGCCTGACCGCCGCCATGCTGAGACTGGCCGCGCAGGACATGACCACCGCCATTCCCGATACGCAGCGCAAGGACGAGATCGGCGGCATGGCGCGCTCCTTGCAGATCTTCCGTGAAAAAATGACCGAGGCCGAAAGCTTGCGCGCCGGTCAGGCCGAGGCCGAGGCGCAGATGCAGGCGCGTCGGCGACAGGAGATCGCCCGCGTCGCCGACGATTTCGAGACGACCGTGGGCGGCATCGTCACCCTGGTCTCCGCCGCCGCCAGCCAGTTGCAGGCCTCGGCGCAATCCCTGTCCGCCGCGGCTGAAGAAACCTCCGCCCAGTCCGCCGCCGTCGAAAACGGCGCGCGTCAGGCCGCCGACAATGTCCGTTCGGTCGCCGCCGCCATCGAGGAACTGGCCGCCTCGGCGCGGCAGGTCGGCTCGGACGTGGCGCGCTCCAGCCAGATCAGCAACGCCGCCGTGCAGCAGGCGGGCCGCACCCGCGCCAGCATGGACGCACTGGGCGAGGACGCGCAATCGGTCGAGTCGGTGGTCGGCGTGATCAGCGACATCGCCTCGCAGACCAATCTTCTGGCGCTCAACGCCACCATCGAAGCTGCGCGCGCAGGCGATGCGGGCAAGGGCTTCGCGGTCGTGGCCTCCGAGGTCAAGGGGCTGGCCGACCAGACCGCCAAATCGACCACCACCATCAATGTCTCGATTGCGAAAATGCAGGCCTCGACCCAACAGGCGGCGGGCGAGATTTCCGGCATCGAACAGACCATATCGGAAGTGGACGCCATCGCCGCCGCCATCGCCGGGGCGGTGACGCAGCAGGAGGCGACCACCTCCGAAATCGCCCGCAACATCCATGAGGTGTCGCAGAACACCTCCGAGGTCACCAGCAATATCAACGGCGTCACCAACGCCGCGCGCGAATCCAGTCAGGGCGCCATGCAGGTCCTGAGCGCCGCCAGCGATCTGGCGCAGCAATCCGAAGCGCTCAAGGGCGAGGTCGAGCGCTTCCTGTCACGCGTGCGCGCGGCCTGATCGGGAGAGGTTGTCATGAAAAAAGCTTTCGCCATCGCCGCCCTGCTGCTGGTCGCGACGCCCCTATGCGCCCAGGCCAAGACCAAGGTGTTCGTCTCCATGGCGCGGGTCGATCCGTTCCTGACGCTGATCCGCGATTCGCTACAGGCCGAGGCGGCGAAAAATCCCGATCTCGACATGACCATCGCGGTCGCCAATGACGATGTCGACACCCAGCTCAGTCAGGTCAAGACGGCGGTCGCCGACCATGCCGACGTGCTGGTCGTCCTGTCGGTCGATGATGATGCGGCCAAACAACTGGCGGCGGTGTCGGCGGCGTCGAAAACCCCGCTCGTCTATCTCAACGTGCTGCCGCCGATCGACCGCTTCACGGCGCCGACCTCGATCGTGGCGTCGAACGATCTGGTCGCCGGACGGCTGCAGATGCGGCTGCTAGCCGACAGGATCGGCAATAAAGGCAATGTCGTCATCCTGCGCGGCGCCGACAGCCACCCGGCCGCGCGCGACCGGACGGCGGGCGTCAAGGAAATCCTGGCCCAGCGTCCGAATATTCAGGTGGTCGGCGACGTCTCGTGCAACTGGAAGCGCGAGGACGCCGAAAAGCAGGTGACGCAATGGCTGCAAAGCGGCGTGCATATCGACGCCATCGCCGCCAATAATGACGAGATGGCGCTGGGGGCCATCGCCGCCCTGCAAAAGGCCGGTTATCCGGCGGGCAAGGTGGCGGTCGGCGGCGTCGACGGCACGGCGGCGGGGCTGGCGGCGATCAAGTCGGGTTACTTGAGCATGTCCTTGCTGCAGAACGCCCGCGAACAGGCCGCCGAAGCGATGGCGGACGTGCAGAAGCTGGCGCACAAGCAATACGCCCAGCTTTACGACTGGGTGCCGTATGAAATCATCATACCGTCCAACCTCGCCAGTTTTGAAGGCCAATAGGTTAGACCAGTAAGTTAAATATGCGCGCGGCGGCGTAACGAGTCGTCCGGCTTGTCGAACAGATTGCCCGGCAGGGGCGGATTGTCCTTCATCTCCTGTTTGACCGCCGCCATCTCGTCGGCCAGTTTTTCGGCGTCGGCGTCGCTGAGCAGCTTTTTCGCCTTCTTCCACACCTCAGTCTCCTCCTCCTTCACATGGTGGCTGACCGCGTGCTTGAATTCGCCGAAGGTTTCGATCCACGACTCGTCGTGGATTTCGAGCGCGCTGAGCTTCATCAGATAGTCGCGCGCCTCCTGATGCTCGTCCTCGGCATGGCTCATCTGCTCCTCAAGCGGGCGGGCGCGGCTGGCGCGTTCGACGGCGCGATAGAAGGTGACCTCCTCGCTGTCGAGATGCAGGATCAGTTCGGTGCGGATGCGGTTGAACAGCTCCATGCGGCGTTTGGCGTCGCGCGTGTCCAGCACCTGCTGCATCAGGTCAGCGACGGCGCGGTGGTCTTTTTCGATATAGGCGTAAATGTCCATGTGGCTCTCCTGCGGTCGGATGGTCCCCGCCCGCCGCGATCATGCTCCGGCCCGGAATAAGAATGAAAGCCCGTCCACGCCTTGCGCCATAAGGCTTTTGTAAGCCTGTGCGCGCCGCGTTTACGGCGCCTTTATGGTGGCGCCCCGCTTTTGCGACCAAGGGCTTACGGCTGGGGTGTTAAGCTTGGTTTTTATGGATCATCGCATACCGACAGGGGTTCGCCATGATGAAATCACCAATCAAAAGCTTTATAGACGGCTTCAACGAAAAACAGGCGCCTCAGCCGCATCAGAAGCGCCTGCATGAGGAAAAGAAACTGCGCGACGATCTCGACGAGAACATGGTCGATGAGATGGTCGATGAGAGCTTTCCGGCCAGCGATCCGCCTGCGAACTATTAAGCGGACGCCTGCCTATGATGACGGATGTTCTGATCATCGGCGCCGGACTGGCGGGTCTGAGCGCCGCCCTCGCCTGTCGCGATGCAGGGCTTGACGTTCGCCTTCTGGAGGCTGGCGCGGGTCCGGGCGGACGGGCCCTGACCAGACGCATCGGTTCCGGCCTGCCTGCGGATATGGGCGGCCACTGGCTGCACGGCGAAGACAGCCCCCTGCGCGGCGTGATTGAGCGCTACGGACTGGAGGCGCGCGCCGACGAGGGCGAGTTTTATATCAGTGAAAACGGTGTCTTGCGTCAGAGCGACGAGGACTGGCTGGAACGCGCCATCGACGACGATCTGGCGCGCCGCATCCGCTTGGGCGAGACGCCGGACATCCCCCTGCCCGACCTGGCCCGCGACGCGCACAGCCGCGTCTGGCTGGAGGATTTCGGCTATCTGTGGAACGGCCTTGAACCGCCGCTGCGCCCGTCGGCGCGTGAATTCCTAACCGATGAAAATACGCCCGGCGGCTTACAGTTGACCAAAGGCGTCGGCGCGCTGATCGAAGCTCTGGCTAACGATGTCGGCCATGCGCGCATCCGCTCTCACACCGTCGTCACCCACCTGATCTCGATCAGCGACAGCGTATGCGCGCGCGGCTCGGACGGCTCGACCTGGCTGGCGCGGCGCGCCATCGTCACCGTTTCGCTGGGCGTTCTGACCTCCGGTATGATCGCTTTTGACCCGCCGCTGTCCGACGCGACGCGCGCGCATCTGGACGGCATGATCATGGGTGAGATGAACAAGATCGTCATCGCCGTCGATCCCGCCTTTTTCCGCCAGCGCCGCATTGCGCCCGACACCGCCTATGAACTGCTCGATTCGCGACCGCCGCACTTCTGTCACGCCCACAGCAGCGGCCTGCCGCTGATCCAGCTCTATGCCAGCGGCCAGCGCGCGCGCCAGATCGAACGCCTGAGCGCCGAGCAGGCGACCGGCTATGTCAGCGCCCTGGTGCGCCATATCCCGGCGCTGGCGGGCTTCGAGGCGCACATGCAGGGGCCGCCGCTGATCTCGACCTGGTCGAGCCATCTGTTCACCCAGGGCGCCTATTCGGCCCTGCTGCCCGGTCATCAAAGGTCCGGCCCGCGCGTTGAAGGCCCCATCGTGCTGTGCGGCGAAGCCTTCGATGAGCGCTTTCCGGCTTCGCTGGCCGGGTCGTGGCGCTCGGGTCAGGCCGCCGTGCGCAGCCTGGGCGAGACCGGTCTTTACATGCGCCAGACGGCGACGGTGTAAGATGGCGCTGCGACCCTACTGGAGCGGCCATATCCGCCTGTCCCTCGTCTCCTTGCCGGTCAATATCTATGCCGCGCTGAACCGGTCGCGGACCATCGCCTTTCATGAAATCTACAAGCCGACCGGCGAGCGTGTGCGTCATCAGCTCGTGGCGGGCGACAAGGACGTGGAGCGCGACGATATCGTCAAGGGTTACGAGGTCGAGAAGGGCGAATATGTGCTGATCGACCCGGATGAGATTAAAGACCTGCGCATTCCGTCCTCGGATACGCTCGATATCGCCGAGTTCGTCGATGCGGCGGCCATCGACGCCATCTATTTCGAGAGCCCCTACTATGTCGCCCCGGCGGCGCGTTCGGATCAGGCGACCTTCGCGGTTATGCGCGACGCTATGCGCGACACCGGCAAGTTCGGCGTCGGGCAACTGGCCATCGGCGGGCGCGAGCGTTTGTGCTGTCTGCGGCCCTGCGGCGCGGGCATGATGATCGAAACCCTGCGTTACGAAGACGAGATCAGGGCCTGCGACCCCTATTTCGACTCGATCCGCGACAAGCGCCCGAACCCCGATGAGCTGGACCTCGCCAAGGAGCTGATCAAACGGCGCACCGCGACATTCGACGCGGGCAGGTTCCATGACCACTACCGCGAGGCCCTGCAGGAACTGATCGACGCGCGCATCGAACACCGCGAACCCAAGCCGGTCGAGGCCGAGCGTCCGACGGCCAAGGTGGTCAATCTGATGGACGCCCTGCGCGAAAGCCTGAAGGCCAGCGACAAGCCGACCAAGTCGGCGCCGAATAATAAAACGACCCGCAAGAAGGCAAGCTAATCTATGGATCAACTTGACGCCTATAACCGCAAGCGCGATTTCAGCCGCACGCAGGAGCCGTCCGGCAGGACCGGCAAGGCCGGGACGTTTCAGTACCTGATCCAGAAACACGACGCGACGCGGCTGCACTACGATTTCCGGCTTGAGCTGGACGGGGTGCTGAAATCCTGGGCGGTGACAAAAGGGCCGAGCCTCGATCCCGCCGACAAGCGGCTGGCGGTTGAGGTCGAAGACCATCCGGTCGCCTATGGCGGTTTCGAGGGCACGATTCCGAAAGGGCAGTATGGCGGCGGCACGGTCATGCTGTGGGACCGCGGCACATGGGAGCCGGTCGGTGATCCGCATGAAGGTTTGCGCAAAGGCGATCTGAAATTCCGCCTGCACGGCGAGCGTTTGCAGGGCGAATGGGTGCTGGTGCGGATGAAGCCGCGCGGTAAGGACAAGGACCGCGGACGCAATAACTGGCTGCTGATCAAGCACCATGACGGCTATGCGCGCGAAGGCGATCATGACGCCCTTCTGGCCGACAACGCCGTCTCCATCGCCACCGGACGCGCAATGGACGCCATCGCCGCCGGAAACAAGGTGTGGAACAGCGAGCCGAAAAAAGCGGCCAAGGCGGCGCAAAAGACCTCGCGCACGGCGCAAAAAAAAGCAGCGCCTGACTTTGTCGAACCGGAGCTGGCCACCCTGACCGACGCCATGCCGCAAGGTGAGGACTGGGTGCATGAGATCAAGTTTGATGGCTACCGTACCCTGGCCCTGATCTCCGGTGGGGAGGCGCGCATGATGACGCGCTCCGGGCTGGACTGGACGGCGAAGTTTCAGGCTCTTGCCGACCGGCTGCAGGCGCTTGACGTGACCGACGCCATTCTCGACGGCGAGATCGTCGCGGTCGATCACGGCGGCGCGACGCGGTTTAAATTGTTGCAGGATCGGCTGCGGGAGAAGCGCAGCGAAGAGCTGCAATATTATGTCTTCGACCTGTTGCGGCTGAACGGCGAAGACCTGCGCAAGACGCCGCTGATTGAGCGCAAGGCGAAGCTGAAAGCGCTGCTCGGCGGCCATGATTTCGAAGACCGGATTATCTATTCGGAGCATTTCGAGGCGGATAAGCGTTTCCTCGGCAAGGTGTGCGGCATGGGCTTTGAGGGGCTGGTGTCCAAGCGCAAATCGTCGCCCTATCGCGGCGGGCGCAATAAGGCGTGGTTGAAAACCAAATGCCATAAACGGCAGGAGTTCGTCATCGGCGGCTTCCGCGAACCGACCCATGCGGAACGCGGCATCGGCGCGCTGCTGCTCGGCTATTATGACGAAGATCGCTTCGTCTATGCGGGCAGGGTCGGTACGGGATTTGATGCCGAAACTTCGCAAATGCTGCGCAAAAAACTCGATGCGATAACGCGAAAAACACCCGCCTATGCCGAGCTTGCGGCGGAGGCGAAGCGCGGCGCGATCTGGGTCCGGCCCGAGTTGGTCTGCGAGGTCGAGTTCACCGAATGGACGCCGGACGGGCGGCTGCGCCATCCCTCCTATCAGGGCTTGCGCGAAGACAAGCCTGCGCGCAGCATAGGCCGCGAACAGGTCACGCCGGAGGCTCAGGCCGTGCAGCAGGAAACGCCCAAACCGTCGCGCCGCCGCAGCCAGGATACCGAGATCGGCGGGGTGAAGATCAGCCATCCCGACCGTGTACTGTGGCCCGATGACGGCTTCACCAAGCAGCAGATGGCGCACTATTACGCCGCCGTCGCCGAGCATATCCTGCCGCATGTTGTCGGGCGCCCTTTGTCCATGGTGCGCTGCCCGGACGGCATTGGCGGCCAGTGTTTCTTTCAGCGCCACATCGCGCATGACATGCCGCACCTTTACGACACCGGCGTGCCGGTCAAGGGTCGCGACGAGGACTATATGATGATCCGAGATGCGGCGGGGCTGCTGACGCTGGCGCAATGGGGCGTGATCGAACTGCATCCGTGGGGTTGCCGCGCCGACCGGCCCGACCGGCCCGACCGCATCGTGATGGATTTCGACCCCGACCCGGACCTGCCCTGGGCCAAGGTCGCGGCGGCGGCGCGCGAAGGGCGTCAGAGGTTGGCCGATCTGGGCCTGAAAAGCTGGCTCAAGACCACCGGCGGCAAGGGGCTGCATGTTGTGGTCCCCTTGCAGCGCCACCATGACTGGCCCACCGTCAAGGCGTTTGCGCGCGCCGTGGCCGAGGCGATGGAGGCCGGAAATCGCGATCTTTATGTCGCCCATGCGCGCAAGGCCGACCGCAAGGGCCGCATCTTCGTCGATTACCTGCGCAATGATCTGACCGCGACGGCGGTGGCGGCCTATTCCTTGCGCGCGCGCCCCGGCGCGCCGGTCGCCATGCCGCTCGACTGGGACGATTTGACGGACGATCTCAACCCGCGCGATTTCAACCTCGCGACAGTTCCCGACCTGCTGGCAAGGCGCAAAACCGATCCGTGGGCCGATCTGTGGGACGCGCCGCAAAACCTCAGCGCGGATGCGCTCAAGGCGATGGGCGTTTCGTAATCAGGTCAGTTCCGGGTGGCGCGCCTTGACGCGGATGATGACGCGGCTGATCGTGCCGCCCTGAATCAGCACGGCGAACAGCACCACCACATAGGTCGCGGCCAGCAGCACCGAACGCGCCTCGTTCTGGCTGATCGACAGGGCCAGCGCCACCGATATGCCGCCGCGCAAGCCGCCCCACACCAGAACCGGCATGGCCAGAGGCCCCAGCTTGATGATGGGCCGCAGGGTCAGCATCGGCGCCCCGACCGAGATGAACCGCGCCAGCA
This sequence comes from Asticcacaulis sp., assembly GCF_051956075.1. Classification (GTDB taxonomy): domain Bacteria; phylum Pseudomonadota; class Alphaproteobacteria; order Caulobacterales; family Caulobacteraceae; genus Asticcacaulis. The sequence goes on from NZ_JBQCGA010000047.1 coordinate 19,283, forward strand.
GCACCAGCGGAATCACCGCCGCGCCCAGCAGGATCAGCTTGCCGCCGTGCGCCACCGCGACGAATTCCAGTCCGATCAGCAGGAACAGCACGGCGTTGAGAATCTCGTCGATCAGCGACCAGAACTTCATGACGTGGTCGCGCGTCGCATCGCTCATCGCCTGCGCAGCCGCAGCGTTGCCGATGATCAGCCCCGCCACCGCCATGGCGACCGGTCCCGATACGCCGATATGCTGCGCCAGGCTGTAGCCGCCCATCACCACCGCCAGCGAAATCATCGCCTCGACATTGTAGTCGTCGATCGACCGCATCAGCGCATAGGCGATCCACCCCGCCGCCAGCCCCAGCAGCACCCCGCCGCCCGCTTCGCGCACGAAATCCCAGGCGGCATGCGCGATGGTGAAATTTTCGCCGCCTGAAGCGATGCTGAGGGCGATGCCGAACACCACGACGCCGACCCCGTCATTGAACAGGCTCTCGCCCGCCACGGTCGCCGACAGGGTGCGCGGCACATGCGCGGCCTTCAGCACCGCCATGACCGCCACCGGATCGGTCGGGCTGATCAGGGCGCCGAAGACGAGGCACCAGGTCAGGGGCGCATGCAGGCCGAACAGGGGCGCCAGATAATAGAAGCCGATTCCGACAATCGCCGTCGAGATCAGCACGCCGAGCGTCGAGAGCGCCAGGATCGGCCAGCGCCCATTGCGCATATCGCTCCAATCGACATGCAGCGCCCCGGCGAACAGCAGGAAGGACAACATGCCGTTCATCAGGGTCGTCTGAAAATCGACGCCCTTCAAAAAATCGGCCAGCATGTCCGACAGGCGCGCCCCCGGCAGCAGATAGTCGATGCCGATCACCGCCAGCGAGGCCAGCGCGCCCATAAAGGTCAGGCCGACCGAGGCCGGCAGGCGCAGAAAGCGGTGATTGATATAGCCAAGCCCCGCCGCCAGCACGATCAGGATCGCCGCCGCTTCAAAAGGTCCGATCAGGGCTGTGGTCATGACGCGCCTCCTTCGCCTTTGTTTTTAGGCAAGGCGGCGCGCAGTCTCAACCAAAACCGGTCAGACCGGTGACGATTTACGGCAGCTTGTCGAGCTTGATCAGCACGATGTCGTTGGCGCGCATCGGCACGCTGTAACTGGCCTTTCCATCGGGGCCGACCAGCAGGGTCGCGACCTTTTCGGGCATGTCGCGCGTCTCGTCCTGCAATTTGGCGATCTGCTCGGCGTTCAGGTCTTTGGGCAGGCCCCAGTCGATATAGGTCGAATAGGCGTCATTGGCGCGATAGCCGGTGCGGAAGACGGTGACGATGTAGCGGCCCGGCGCGACGTGCGACAGGTTGAGCGCGACCGGCGCGACGTCATGCGTCGGCATGTCTTTGGTGTAGGTCGGGCGGTTGCTCTTGTCCTGCTGCGGCTGCTCGAAGTCGAAGATCAGCGCCTGAATGTCGTCGCCGTCGCGCGTGACCCACGACTGATCGTCAGAGTCCTTGAGCGCGACCGGGCCGAGTTCGTTGAGATATTTGTAGGCGAACCAGGCGGGTTTGCGCACGCCGTCGCGGTTCATCAGGCCGAAACCGCCCTGGAAGGAGGCGGTCGGCGGGCCGGGCTCCTCGAACAGGTCCGAATAGGTCCAGTAGCTCATGCCCTGCACCAGGCCTTCGGACTTTTTCAGCTTGCTGAGAATGTAAGGGGCGGAAATGTAGGAATCATGCACCGGGTCACGCGGCGTGTAGGAGGTCGACCATTCGGTGAAATAGAGCGGCAGCTTCGGGAAGGGCGAGGCGGAAATCTCGCTGCGCACCTTGCGCACATCGCCGACAATCGCGTCCGGCGACGGCGACAGCTTGGTGTCCGACTGGCCGTTTTCGTCGAGGAAGCCGCCATCGACGCCGTAGGTATGGGTGGTGACGAAATCGACGGGCGCGCCCGACGCCTTCACATGATTGAGAAATTCCGGCACCCAGGCCGCGCCCGCCGTGGCCGGACCGCCGACGCGAAGCTCAGGATCGACCTTTTTCAGGGTCTGAGACGTCAGGTCGTAGAGTTTAAAGTAAGCGTCCTGATCGGCGCCCTCCCAGAAGCCGGACAGGTTCGGTTCGTTCCACACCTCGAAATACCAGGTGCGCACCTCGCCCGCGCCGTAACGGTCTTCAAGATGGCGCGCGAAGGCGTCCACCAGACCGGCCCACAGCTCCGGCTTGGGATGCGAGGTGTTGCCCTTCCAGTAAAAGATCGAATTGTCCGAGGTTTTCATCGCTTCGGGCGTAAAGCCCAGTTCGACGAACGGCTTGATCCCCATGCTCAGAAGCTGGTCGTAGAGGCCGTCGATCTTGGTCCAGTCATAAACCGGCTTGCCGTCAACGAGCTTGTAGGTTCCCAGCACGTCATGGAAGATGCCGTGAAAGCGGATATAACGAAAACCCAGCTCGCTCTCCGCCGTGCGCAACTGCGCAAGGCTGTCGGGGCGGTACAGCGTGCCCGGATAGTCCGAGCCGACGCTAAGGTCGTAGAAACGGTCCAGCGGACCGCTGGCGGCGCTCATATCGACGGCGATATGGCGCGCCTGATCCTGCGCAAGGGCATGGGTGGAGAGCGCCAGGAGGCTGGCGGCGAGTGTGACGGCTTTCAACATGCGGGCGTTTCCCATTTTCGGTTTTGTCCGACCATATGGAAAACGCCCGCCGTTGCAACCCCTTTGCTTACCAGAAGCGCCAGTACAAGAAGATCAGGATCAGGACGACGCCGACGGCCAGGGCGTTAAACACCGGCGAGGTCTTGAACGACACCCCTTCCAGCGTCAGGGTCGAGACCGGCTTTTTGTTCGGGACGACCAGCGAGACCAGCACGCACAGGCCCAGCGCGATCCAGAACACCCAGCCGACGCGGTTCATGAACGGCATGTCCGGCACGCTGTGCGCCATGAAGGCGCTCTTGAAGCCGAGGAAGCTGTCGTGGCTGTGCAGGTACGAGGCGACATAGAAGAAGCACGACATCAAAAAGCCGCCCGCTACCGCTGCGAAGGCCCCGGCGGTCGAGCAACGCTTCCAGAACATGCCGAGCGCGAAGATCACCACAATGCCCGGCGTGAAGAAGCCGGTGAAGTCCTGAAGATACTGAAACGCCTGATCGCACGAGCCGACCAGCGGCTTGGCGGCGATAATGGCGATGACCACCGCGACCACCGAGGCGATGCGGCCGACCAGCACCAGCGAGGCCTCGCTCAGGCCGGGCTTGAGCGGCTGCACGATGTCGATGGTGAAGATGGTGGCGATCGAGTTGATCTTCGACGCCGAGGACGAGATGACGGCAAAGGTCAGGGCGACGAAGACGAGGCCCAGCAGACCCGACGGCAGCAGGGTCATCATGTGCGGATAGGCCTGATCGGGCTTGGGCAGGTCGGGCGCCAGCACGAGCGCCGCGAGGCCCGGAATGACCACCAGCACCGGCATCAGCAGCTTCAGATAGGCGGCGAAAGCGATGCCCTTCTGCGCCTCGGACACGCTCTTGGCGGCCAGGGCGCGCTGGATGATGTACTGGTTGAAGCCCCAGTAGGAGATGTTCATGATCCACAGGCCGCCGACCAGAACGGCGATGCCGGGCAGGTCTTTATAGAAGGGGCTGTCCTTGCCGAGGATCATCTGGAAGTGTTCGGGATAGCGCGTCAGGAGATGGTTGAATCCGCCTGCAATGCCGCCCGCCTCGCCGATCTTGCTTAAGGTCAGGCCCGCAATGACCAGACCGCCCAGCACCAGCAGGGTCACCTGCACGATGTCGGTCAGGGCCACGGCCTTGAGGCCGCCGGAGATCTGGTACAGCAGGGCGAAGACGCCGAGGCCGATCAGCACCGTCAGGGTGTCAAGGCCGGTCACGGTCGTCACCGCCGTGCCGCCCAGCCACAGGATCGAGGTCAGGTTGACGAAGACGTAGAGGATCAGCCAGAAGATCGCCATCAGGTATTTGACGCTGGGGCCGAAGCGCTGATGCAGAAAGCCCGGCATGGTCATGACGCCATTGCGCAGGAAGACCGGCAGGAACCACTTGCCGACGATGATCAGGGTGATCGCCGCCATCCACTCATACGAGGCGATGGCCAGACCGATGCGGTAGCCTGAGCCGGACATGCCGATGATCTGCTCGGCGGAGATGTTGGCGGCGATCAGCGAGGCGCCGATGGCCCACCACGGCAGGTCGTTACCGGCCAGAAAATAGCCCTTTGAGGTCACGGCCTCGGTGGACTTGCGGCGCGACACCACCTGCGCCAGCACGAAGATCGACACCGCGTAGAACAGCACGATCCAGACATCGAGATTGGATAAAAAATTGCCCTTGGGCAGCAGCGCAGCCAGATTTGGCATGTTTCCCCACTTATGCGTTCCGCTGAATTGCGGTTAATTATCGTACAAATGGCATGAGATGGCGCATTTGGCAACGGCTTTCATGATTTTGCATCACAAGCGATAACAAACCTCGTAACATGGTTTGAACACCGGATTTGGAAGAAAAACTTGCGGTTCGCTGCACTGCAATATAGATTGTTCCTGTCGGCGATGTTTTTTCCGCTGACGTGCCCATTCCTGGGCGTTTCCTCCCTGTTAACTGAGCCGCCTTCGGGCGGCTCTTTTTTTTGTTCGTAGGGGGAAGCTGAAGATACCCCACCACCACATCTCAGCCGCTGCGCGGCCTCGTGCGGTCCCCCTCCCCATCAAAGATGGGGAGGCATAAGGGGGAGGGGTTATTTCGCCGGGCAGACCGCGTCGCCTTCGTCGGAGGCCAGCTTGACCGCCGAATAGCTGATCGACAGAGGCTTGTCCGACGACAGGCTGAAGGCGGCGCCGACATTTTTCATGTCCACGCCGGCATTCGCCATGCAGTCGAGCGTGACCTTCAGCGTCTTCCATTGCCCTATCGGCGCGGACAGCACAGACGAGACATCGAGCGCGTGTTCATGGCCTGCGTCCGTCCCCATACCCAGCATGACCGGGCCTTGCAGCGGCTTATCCAGGCGATAGGTGACCGAAATCGTCATCTTGCCGCCCTGCTGACGCGACAGATCGACCGGCTTGAGCGCGCTGAACACCGCCTCGCCATGTCCCTGTCCGTTGAAGACCAGCGAGCGACCCGCCTCCTGCTTGCCGGCGTCAACCGCGGTTTGCGACACCACCCCGCCGGGGCTGGAAAAGGCGTCGCGGTCGCCCTGTGTCTGGCCCTTGTCGTCGGCCAGATACAGCCGCCATGGGGCTTTCACCCGGCCCGCATCGAAATAGTCATCGACATTGACCACGTCGTCGAGGCTGACGCCGGAATCTTCCGACAGATGCGGCACATCGCCGACATCCTCATAGGTCAGGCCGTAGCCGTAGGCGAATAAGGGATCGTAGCCCTCCGTGCCGACATTGAGCGGCCCCTGATTGCCCTTTTTCGGCCAGGAAAAGGTCAGCTTGCCCTTGAAGTCATGGCGCGGCTGGCCATTGGCGTCGCCGATCAGCACGTCGGCGATCCCGCCGCCCTCGGTGCCGGGCAGCCAGGCTTCGACAAAGGCGTCGGCGGCGTTGATATAGGGATTGGTCCACAAGGGGCGGCCCGATTCGAACACGATCACCACCGGAATGCCCTGCGCCTTGAGCTTCTGGATCATGTCCAGCTCGGATGTGTCGCCCGGCTTATAGACAAGGTTGGCGCGGTCGCCCTGGAATTCCGCGTAAGGGTCTTCGCCGATCACGACAATGGCGGCGTCGGGGCGCTGCTTGTAGCTGCCGTCCGTGCTGACCTCGGCGGAGCCGCCCGCGGCCTCGACCGTTTCCTTGACCCCCTGATAGATGGACTCGCCGTGCGGGAAGTCGGAATTCTTGTTGCCCGTCCCCTGCCAGGTGATCGTCCAGCCGCCGCACTGCTTGCCGATATTGTCGGCGCCGTCGCCGGTGACGAGGATATGGCCCGTCGGCTTCAGCGGCAGGGCGTGGTTCTCGTTCTTGATCAGCACCAGCGATTCGCGCACCGCCTGCCGCGCCACGGCGCGGTGTTCGGGCGAGCCGAGATTCTCCCAATGGCCCGCAATGGCGCGGTCCTTGGGCGCGGCGCGGTCGAACAGGCCGCCCTTGATCTTGGCGCGCAGGATGCGGCGCACGGCGTCATCGAGGCGCGCCTTGGGGATCACGCCCGACTTCACCTCTTTGAGCGTATTCTCATACATAGCCTTCCATTCGTCGGGCGCCATGAACATGTCGATCCCGGCGTTCATCGCCGCCGGGCAATCGCCGTTGTTGCAGCCCGGCACCTGGCCCTGCGCGTTCCAGTCGGTGATGGCGAAGCCGTCGAAGTGCATGCGCTGCTTGAGCGCGCCGGTGATCAGTTCCTTGTTGCCGGTCATCTTCTTGCCGTTCCATGACGAGAAGGACACCATGACCGACAGGACGCCCGCCTGAATCGCGGGCGGATAACCGGCGCCGTGAATGCGGGCCAGATCGGCCTCGCTCATCTCGGCGTCACCCTGATCCTTACCGCCCTCGGTGCCGCCGTCGCCGAGGAAGTGCTTGGCCGAGGATATGATATGGCCGGGCTTTATGCCGTCCTTGCCGCCGTCCACGCCTTGCAGCCCCTCGACCATGCGGCCCGCATAGGCGGCGACGTCGGCGGGGTTTTCCGAATAGCTTTCATAGGCGCGGCCCCAGCGCTTGTCGCGCGCCACCGCCACGGTCGGGGCGAAGGTCCAGTCCACGCCCGCCAGCGACATTTCGTCGGCGGTGACCTCGCCGATCTTCTGAATCAGGTCGGGATCGTGCGCGGCGCCGAGGCCGACATTGTGCGGGAAGATGACCGCGCCGACGAGGTTGGAATGGCCATGCACGGCGTCGATGCCGAACAGCAGCGGGATCGGCGCCTTGGTGGGCCGCGCCGCCGCGCCGCGCCAGTAATCGTCGGCCAGTTGCAGCCATTGGTCGGGCGTCGCGCGCTCATTGCCGCCGGGCGAGGAATTGCCGCCCGCCAGAATCGAGCCGATCGGGTATTTCGCCAGGTCTTCGGGCTTGATGAAATTGATGTCGGCCTGAATGGTCTGTCCGACCTTCTCCTCCAGCGTCATCTTGGCCATGATGTCGGTGATGCGCTTTTCCGTCGCCGGATCGACGAGACCGGCGGGCGCCAGCTTCGGCCAGGCTGGATCGACCGGGATGATGTCGGACTTTTTTGCGCTCTTGTGCGCCGTCTTGTGCGCAACCTTGTGCGGCTTGTGCGCGACCCTGGCGTCGGCTGCGCCTGCGCTCAGGACGGCCAGGGCGACGCCTGCGCCAAGTAGGACTTTCAGACAGGACGAATGGCGACGGCGCGCGCCGGAGTGCGTGACGGACATGGGCTATCCTTGCGTTCTTCCACAACATTTATTTTTTTTATGTCTGTAACACGAGGCGCCACAGACCGCCACCATACGGGCGGCGCATCCCTTCTCATTGACAGCGCTATCACGCAGCGTCAAGCCGCATAAGGCTTTGGGAGCGCTGCCACAGTTGGATTTGCCGCCAATGACGTTTTTACTTTATTATTTATTTGACAGCGTTGTCAGATTGGCTTAAAGACAGTCTACCCTGTTTCCTGACGCGATCCGTCGCGTTGGGTTTGTGTTTAAAATCGCTGTTCGGACGGATCGGGTTTCTTTCCCTTTTTCATGACCCGGAACGTCTGGCGATTTTAAAGCGCCTTCTTAAATGTGGCATTGTTTGGAAGGCACTGGCCTTTAAACCCGATGGACCTTGCGGTTCATCGGGCTTTTTTTACGCCGTCAGCGCAATTCGCGGTCTGACTCGCGTCGCACCAATTCGAACGGCAGAAGTCGCGCCGCATCGCGCAGGGCGACGCCCTCGCCCGCATCGGCGCGCGACAGAAGGATGTCGGCGGCGGCGTAGGCCAGATCGGCGACCGGCTGGCGGATGGTGGTCAGGTGCGGCCAGATGATCATGGCGCCGGGATTGTCGTCAAAGCCGACCACCGACACCTGATCGGGCACCCGCACGCCGTGCTGCTGGGCGTAGGCCATGACGCCGAAGGCCATGTCGTCATTGCTGGCGAAGACGGCGCTGGGCAAGTCGCCTGCGTCGGCGAACAGGGACTTCGCCGCCGCCTGCCCGGACGCGAAACTGTTATAGCCTTGCGCAATATGGTTCGGGCGCGGCGTCAGCCCCGCCTCCTTCATGGCGCGCTGATAGCCTTCATAGCGACGATGCGACGAGCCGTGTTCGGGATGGCCGCGCACGAAGCCGATGTCGCGATGGCCGCGGTCGAGCAGGTAGCGCGTCATGTCATAAGCCGCCTGCACGTCGTCCATATCGACATAGGCCGAGCGCCCCGCAAAAGTGGTCGGCGTCACCCGCACATACGGCACGCCCGCCGCCTCGACGGCGTCCAGCACCTGCCCCATATCGCACAACGGCGGGGTCAGGATCACGCCATCCAGCCGGATGGTGGCCAGCAGGCTGGCTATGGCGCGGCCAAGGTCCGGCGCCAGGCTGTCCTGCGGCTCGGACAGGACGTGATAGCCGCCCAGACGGCAGCGGCGGATCACGCCTTCCTGAGTGTCGATCACATAGCTGGAGGACGGGTTGTCGTACAAAAGTCCAATCAGAAAGGAGCGCGATCCGGCCAGCGAGCGCGCCAAAAGGTTGGGGCGATAGTGCAGCAGCGCCGCCGCCTCCTTGACCTTGCTGCGCGTCTCCTCGCGCACGTTCGGCTCATTGTTCATGACGCGCGACACGGTCTTGATCGACACGCCCGCCAGCCGCGCCACGTCATTGATGGTCGAGACGGCGCCGTTTGTCGGCGTGAGCGTCCCGCGCTGGCCTGAACCCGTATTCTGCGTCACTCGGACACCGCCCTGACTTAAAGGCGCGCGCGATGCGACTCGCGCGCGCACCCGAAATTGGTCCGACTAACTGCCGCTTCCATGACAGCTTTGTCAACCGCAATCAGGGCGTGTTTTCAGTCACTTAGGCAAAGTCGTGTCCTGCTGTTGTCCGCAGGACCACAGCCGCCTCGATCAGCCCTTCTTGCCGAAGCTTGCCACCGCCTCAGCGGACAGGCGGGTGATCTCGGCCCAATTGCCCTCGGCCATCGCCTTTTCCGGCGCGACCCACGAGCCGCCGACGCACAGGACGTTCTTCAGCGCCAGGAAGTCGGCGGCGTTCTTTTCCGACACGCCGCCGGTCGGGCAGAACTTCGCCTGCGGCAGCGGACCGCCAATGCCCTTCAGGTAAGGGACGCCGCCCGCCGGGACCGCCGGGAAGAATTTCAGGTGGGTAAAGCCCCATTCCAGCGCCTTCATCACCTCGGACGAGGTCGCCACGCCCGGCAGCAGCGGCAGGGCGTCCTGATGCGCCAGAGTCTTGGTCAGGCCCGGCGAGACGAGGAATTTCGCCCCGGCCTTGGCCGCCTTTTCGGCGTCCTTCGGCGTCAGCACCGTACCGGCGCCGACCACGGCGTCGGGGCGCTCCTTGGCGATCAGCTTGATCGCGTCGAGCGCGCAGTCGGTGCGCAGGGTGATTTCCAGCACCCGGATGCCGCCCGCCAGCAGCGCGTCCGCCAGCGGCAGGGCCTGATCGAGCGACGGGATCACCATGACCGGCAACACCGGCCCCATGGTCATGAACTTTTCGATATCGGGATGGGTGCTCATGGCGTTGTCCTCAATCTGCTTATCCTCCCCTGCGAAGCGGGGGAGGTGTCACGGCTCGTCCGTGACGGAGGGGGCAATACCGGCGAGGAGAAAGCCCCCTCCGGCTCGACAGGCTCGCCACCTCCCCCGCTTCGCAGGGGAGGATAAGAGGCCTCAGGCTAAAATCTGATGCTCGGTTAAGGCATTGGCCGAGCCGAGCAAAGCGGCGTAGGGGTGGATGATGATGCTGGATGGGATCGACGCCACCAGCCCGGCCAGAGGCGCCTTGGCCTCCATGCGGGCGCGGAAGCGCAGCTCGTCAATGTGCTTGATCAGGCGCGGCGCGATGCCGCCCGCGATGAACATGCCGGAGGTCGCGCCGTGCGCCAGCGCCAGATCGCCGCACACGCTGGCCAGGATGTCGAGAAAGGCCTCGACCGTATAGCGGCAGCCCTGCGCGTCCTCGCCCTCCAGATGGGTGATCTGGGCCGGGGTCAGGTCTTCGGCGACCTCGCCGCGAATAGACGAAATCGCCTGATAGAGGTTCACGAGGCCGGGGCCGGACAGCATCATCTCGACCGTGACGCGGCCATGTTTGCGGCGCAGGAAGCGCAGCATCTCGGTTTCGTAATCATTGACCGGCGCAAACGAGATATGGCCCGACTCGGTGGACAGGCAGTACGGCCCGTAAGGCCCGCCGACCAGCACCGAGGCGCCAAAGCCCGTGCCTGCGCCCATGACGGCGTGAACGTCGCCAAAGCCGGTCTTCACCGGGCCGATGGTCTTGGTGTCCGACTCCGCCAGATGCGGCAGACAATAGGCCAGCGCTGCATAGTCGTTGATCAGCTTCGCCGTCTTGGCGCCTGCGACCTGCGCCAGACGATCCTCGCGCACCTCCCAGTCGAGATTGGTGAACTTGATCGCCCCGTCCTTGACAGGACCGGCGACCGCGACGCAGGCGTAGTCGAAGCCCGGCTTTTCGCCGATCTGCTCGAAATAGGCCGTCAGGGCCGCATAGAAGTCGGCGTGATCGGCCGTCTCCAGCGACTTGAAATGCGCCAGTTTTGTCTTGCCGTCTTTGCGTTCGGCGATGGCGAAGCGGGCATTGGTGCCGCCAATGTCTCCGACCAGCCCCCGGATCGCGGCGCCGGTGACGGAGCCGCTTTTAAGATGCGCTGTCATATCCCTACCAAAATACTGCGCCGCCCTGATCGGCAGGGCCTACCTGCCGACGCATGTGCGCAAAAAGTTCCCGTCCCACGCCGTCGGCTTCTGCTGGCCGCTCCGCGTCTGTTCTGTTGGCGAACTCGGTGGCATCTCCGAGGTAGTCTAAAGTCCCTTTTTCGCAATCGACGCGCAGGACGTCGCCGGTCTTCAGCCGCGCGATCGGTCCGCCGTCCAGAGCTTCCGGCGTCAGGTGGATCATCGCCGGCACCTTGCCCGACGCGCCCGACATGCGCCCGTCCGTCACCAGCGCCACCTTACGGCCCGCATCGAGGAAGGAGGACAGGGACGGCGTCAGCGAATGCAGTTCCGGCATGCCATTGGCCTTTGGCCCCTGGAAGCGCACAACGCAAATAAAATCGCCTTCCGGCAGGTCTTTCGCCTTGAAGGCGGCCAGGAAGTCGTCCTGATCGTCGAACACCACGCACGGCGCCTCAACCACCTGATGCTCCGGCTTGACCGCCGACACCTTGACGATGGCGTGGCCGAGATTGCCCGTGCATTCGCGCAAACCGCCTTCGGGCTGGAACGGGTTGGACGCAGGCCGCAGCACCGCCTCATCGAGGCTGTTGGCGGGCAGGTCGCGCCAGATCAGCGCGCCGTTCTCCAGCACCGGCTCCCTGGCGTAGAGGGACAGACCATGCCCCCAGACCGTCTCGACATCCTCATGCAGGAGGCCCGCCGCCAGCAGTTCGCGGATCACGAAGCCGATGCCGCCCGCCGCGTGGAAGTGGTTGACGTCCGCCGAACCGTTCGGATAGACGCGCGCCAGCAGCGGCGTGATCGCCGACAGGTCGTTCATATCTTCCCAGGTCAGGATGACCCCCGCCGCGCGCGCCATGGCGGGCAGGTGCAGGGCGTGATTGGTCGAACCGCCGGTGGCCATCAGACCGATCACGCCGTTGACGAAGGCCTTTTCGCTCAGGACATCGGCCAGGCGATGCGGGTCTTTGGAGTTTTCCGCCGTCTTCGCCGCGCGCTCGACGGCGGCCTGGGTCAGGGCGTCGCGCAGCGGCGTTGACGGATGCACGAAAGCCGCGCCCGGAACGTGCAGCCCCATCATCTCCATCAGCATCTGGTTGGAATTGGCCGTGCCGTAGAAGGTGCAGGTGCCCGCCGCGTGATAGGACGCCATTTCGGCGGCCAGCAGCGCGTCGCGGCCAACCTCGCCCAGCGCGTACATCGTGCGAATCTTGGCCTTTTCCGGGTTCGGCAGGCCTGAACTCATCGGCCCGGACGGCACGAAGATCACCGGCAGGTGCGCGAACGACAGGGCGCCGATGACGAGGCCCGGCACGATCTTGTCGCAGATGCCGAGCATCAAGGCCGCATCGAAGGCGTCGTGGCTGAGGGCGATGGCGGTCCCCATCGCGATCACGTCGCGCGAAAACAGCGACAGCTCCATGCCGGGACGGCCTTGCGTCACGCCGTCGCACATGGCCGGCACGCCGCCCGCGACCTGCGAAGTGGCGCCTACCTTACGCGCATAGCCGCGAATCTTCTCAGGATAGTCGTGATACGGCTGGTGCGCCGACAGCATGTCATTATAGGCGGTGACAATGCCGAGATTGGGCACGGCGTCGAGCGCGGCCTGCAACTTGTCGTTTTCCGACGAGGCCGCGACGACGTGGGCGTAGTTGGCGCAGGACAGCTTCTTGCGGCGCGGCTCATCGGCCTTGTAGCGGTCGGCGCGGGCCATGAACTGCGCGCGCGTCGGTTTGGAACGCTCGATAATGCGTTGCGTGACCTTGGCGAGAACAGGATGCAAGTCAGTCATTTAGGCGGTCCAGACGAAATCAACGGGAACAGGGCATTGCGCCAGAAAGGCGCCGATCGGCGACGTATAAGGGTTCGTATCGCGCGCCATAGAGTTTAGCACATCCAGCTTGGTCTGGCTGGTGATGAAGAACACAATCCTGCGACTGGCATTGATACACGAGACCGTCAGCGTGATGCGCGGCAGTTTCGGCTCGATCGACCCGTCGCTTGCCGCCACCGGCAGGACGAGGCGCGGGCTGTCATAGACCTCGGCATTGATCGGATGCTGCGGGAAGATCGAGGCGTAGTGGCCATCCGGCCCCATGCCGAGCAGGGCGAAATCGAACACCGGCGCCTTGCCGCCGCCGAGATCGTAGAGGATCGCCTCAGCCTTGTCGGCGCAATGCTGCTGATCGTGAATGTCCTGAGTCAGGCTCTCCAGCGTCAACCCGGCGTCGATGGCGGGCGTCAGCGCCTCGCGCATCATGCGGGTGTTGGAATCGGGGCTGTCGGTCGGCACCCAGCGCTCATCGACCTGGGCCAGAGTGATCTGCGACCAGTCCAGCACGGCCTCGTTCAGCCGCTCATAGACAGGCTTTGGCGTCGTGCCGCCGCAGCCGATCCACACCGCCTGCCCGCGTTCGTCGAGCGCCTGTTGCAATGCTTCAGCGATCTGGTCGGCGACATAGGCGCCCGCCTCGGCCTTGTCGGCGAAGCTCAGCACGCGCACGCTGGGCGTCAGATCCGCGATCTTTTGCGCCGCCTCAGTCATTCCACATGCGCCCGTCGCGGTCCATCAGCGTATAGGCCGACACCGGCCCGACCGTGCCCGCCTGATAGATCTGCGGCTTCATGCCGACCTCTTTCCAGCGCTGCACGATGCCATCGACATAGATCCACGCGGCTTCGACCTCGTCGCGGCGCACGAACTGCGCATTATTGCCGTTGAGCGCGTCGAGGATCAGGCGCTCATAGGCGATGCGGCGGCGCGGCGGCTTGTCGCCGTTGCCATTGAAGGCCGAGGCCAGCGACAGGCTGAGGTCGAGGGCCTGCAAATGCGTTCCCTCGGCGGTCAGGCCCGGCGCCTTATTCATCAGGGTCAGCTTGATGTCTTCATCCGGTTGCAGACGGATGACCATGCGGTTCGGGCGCGTCTCGGCGCCGAAGATCGAGTGCGGCACCGGCTTGAACTGGATGACGATTTCGGTGGTGCGCGACGGCAGGCACTTGCCGGTGCGCAGATAGAACGGCGTTTCGGCCCAGCGCCAGTTGGCGATCTCGGCCTTGACCGCAACATAGGTTTCGGTGTCGGAGGGCGAGCCCTTCTCGGCCTCATAGCCCTTGACGCGCTCGCCATCGGCGAAGCCGGGGCCGTACTGGCCGCGCGCCGTCTTGTGCAGCACATCGTCCATCGGCTTCAGGCTGCGCAGCACCTTGACCTTTTCGTCGCGCAGGGCGTCCGACGACAGGTTGGCGGGCGGCTCCATGGCGATCAGGCACAGGAGCTGCAACAGGTGGTTTTGCAGCATGTCGCGCACAGCGCCGTACTCGTCGTAATAGCCGAGGCGCTCGCCGGTGCCGACGGTTTCGGAAATGCTGATCTGAACGTGGTCGATCGACTGCGCGTTCCACAAGGGCTCGAACACGGTATTGCCGAAGCGCAGCGCGATCAGGTTCTGCACCGTCTCCTTGCCGAGATAGTGGTCGATGCGGAAGATGCGCGATTCCTCGAACGCATGACCGACCGAATCGTTAATGACTTTCGAGGTTTCCAGATCGCGCCCGATCGGCTTTTCGATCACCACGCGGTTGGGCGCATGGTTCAGGCCCGCCTTGACGATATGTTCGCAGATCGGCTTGAACAGCGACGGCGACACCGACAGGAAGAAGACGATGTCGAGACCCGCGACGTCGCCCAGCTCGGCCTTGAGCTTGGCGCCCCAGTCGTCGTGCGCGGCGTCGAGCGCGACGTGCACGATGCGTTTGCGGAAACGCGGCAGGGTCGAGTCTTCGAGATCCTTGCCGATGCGCTTCTTCACCGCCTCGCCGATCCGATCGACGCAGACCTCGGTGCCGCAATCCTCGCGCGCGACCGAAATGATGCGCAAATCGTCGCTCAGGAAGCCGTCCTGATCCAGCATGGCCAGGGACGGCCACAACATGCGCATGGCCAGATCGCCGGTGCCGCCGACGAGGACGAAAACTTGCTGGCGCGCGCCAGAGGAGGCGTTTTTGGACGACATAGACTGTTTCATTCCCGGACTGTTTTGCCCCTTGAACAGGGCTTATAGTATGACAGCGCTGTCATAACCCCTGTTCCATGCAAGGTCAATCATGAAGTTGGCGGCGAGGACGGCGCGAGGCGATTTTTCGCGCCCCGTACGGTCCTATAGGCCATGCGAAGCGCGAAAGACAAGAGCGCCGCAGACAAGCAGCCTCATCCCGTATTGCGCAGGCCCGACGCAATGCCGTTGACCGTCAGTTGCAGGGCCAGCTTGACCAGCTTGTGCTGATTGCCCTGACGGCGCTGCGCCATCAGATAGACCTGCAAGCGGTTCAGGCTGCGCAGCAAGGGCCGCGCGCGTTCGATGGAGACGCGCAAACCGCTTTGCGTGGACATCAGGCTGTCGGCCTTGCGGATGCGTTTGATCAGCGCCACCGTGTCCTCGAACTCGAAACGGATGGTCTCGAAGATGCGCATCGCCTGCGCCTGATCGCGCGCCAGACCGGCATAGGCTTTCGCCAGCTCCATGTCGCACGAGGCCAGCGCCATCTCCATATTGGCCAGAAAGACGTCGAAGAAGTCCCAGTCCAGCATGGCCTGCAAGGTCTTATCGTCGATCTTCAGCTCGCGCGCCGCCGCCGCAAAGCCGTACCAGCCCGGCAGGAACAGGCGCGTCTGAATCCACGAAAACACCCACGGAATGGCGCGCAGGTCTTCGATCTTGCCCGACGACGTGCGCGACGCCGGACGCGAGCCGATCTTGAGATCGGAAATCTCATTGACCGGGGTGACGTCGTGAAAGAAGTCGAGGAAGTGCGGATCGTCATAGACAAGGCCGCGATAGGCTTTGAACGACGCTTCGTGGATCTGGTCCATGACCGGCGCGAACCGCGCCTCCATCTGCGCCTCCGCCGTCTCCGGCGCGCCGGGGCGCGGCGGCACGGAGGCCAGGAAGGTCGCCGCGGCAAAGGTGTCGAGCGTCTTGTGCGCCAGGGTGGCGTTGCCGAACTTGCGCGCGATCATCTCGCCCTGTTCGGTGACGCGGATCTGGCCGCCGACCGTGCCTTCGGGCTGGGCCAGTATGGCGGCGAAGGAGGGGCCGCCGCCGCGCCCGACGCTGCCGCCGCGCCCGTGGAACAGGCGCAAGGATACGCCCGCCTCATTGCACACCGCCTTGACCGCCTTGGACGCCTTGTGCAACGACCATCTGGACGAGGTGTAGCCGCCGTCCTTGTTGGAGTCCGAATAGCCAAGCATGACCTCCTGTACCGCCGGACGCCCCATCAGCGAGCGGATGGCGGGCAGGCCCAGCCAGCGCTTCATGATGTCCGGCGCCGCCTCCAGATCGCCAATGGTTTCGAACAGCGGCGAGATGCGGATCATGGTGTGCGGCTGCGGCCCGCCCTTGACCAGCCCCGCCTGCTTCATCAGCACCAGCGGTTCTAAGATGTCCGACACCGACGACGCCTTGGAGATGACATAGGCGCCGAAGGCTTCGGAGCCGTACAGGCGCACGATCTGCGCCGCCGCATCGACGATGCGCAGTTCGCGGTGCGTCTCCTCGGTATAGTTGGCGAACTCCCAGCGCAGGATGCGGTCGTTCTTCAGCTCGGCCAGCAGCACCGAAATGCGCTCGGATTCCGACAGGGACAGATAGTCCACAAGGTCCGGCGAATGGGTGAACAGCTCGGCGATCACGCGCTCATGCACGTCGGAATTCTGGCGCAGGTCGAGCGACAGAAGGTGAAAGCCGCACGAACGCGCCAACTGGATCAGGGTGCGTAAGGTGCGCCCGATCAGCCGCTTGCCGCCATGCGCGACCAGCGAATCGCGTAAGGTGTTGAGGTCGCGGATAAAGGTGCGCACGCGCTCATAATGCGCAGGCGCGGCGACATTGCGGCGCTCCTCGACGCCCAGCAGCACGTTCTGCGTCGCGGCCAGACGCGCCTTGATCCAGGCGATGGCGCGGCGATACGGCTCGTCGGCGCGGTGGATATCGGCGCTGTGCGCCTTGCGCGCCAGCTCGATCACGCCATCGCTGACCGGCGACAGCTCCTCCGACAGGGTCAGTTCGCTGTCCAGCCTGTCGAGCTGCTGCGCATAGAAGGCGAAGATCAGCCGCGCCTGCTCCTTGAAGGCGTAGTTGAGCGTAGTGTCATCGACATGCGGGTGGCCGTCGCGGTCGCCGCCGATCCATGAGCCGAGCTTGAGCACGTTCGGCAGCGAACCGGACAAAGGAATATCGCGGCCCCATTCGCCGTACAGCGTCAGCAAGGCCGGCAGCACCGAGCGATTGACCGCGCTCAGCGTATTGTTGATCTCGTCCATCACCGTAATGCGTTCGGGACGGTGCAGGCGCGTATTGTACAAAAGCGCGACCGCGCGATACAGCTCCTCCTCCAGCGACGCCTTCTCCACGGGAGAGGTCGCCTTTTCGTGGGCCTGCAAAAGCTGGGTGATCTCGTATTCGCGATTGACAACGCTGGCGCGGCGCATCTCGGTCGGGTGGGCGGTGAAGACCGGCGAGGCCAGAATGCCGTCAAGAATCTGCTCGATCTCGGCAGGGCTTACCCCCTCGCCCTGCGCCGAGCGCACGGCGTTGACCAGGCCGATCGGCTGCATGTCGCCGTCGCTGGCCTCAAACGTATCGACCTGGCCAAGCTGGCCGACGTCCTCGGCGATGACATTGAGCGCCGAGGCGCAGGTCATGATGCGCGCCGCGTGCGCCGCCTCGGACTCGCTTAAGGAGCCGAAATCGAAATCGTCATGCTTCAGCGCCTCGATCTTGGTCAGGATTTCAGCCCGGCCGAATTCCTGCACAGCCTCGTACAGATTGGCCTCCAGCAAGGCGACGTCTCGTCTGACGTGATCGAGGACAGCATCGGTCATTCGCGTAACTCCGGTTTACCCAAGGCGATCGCCACACCGGAGTTCGCTGCCGTCAAACCGTCGCCAGAACAAACAGAGTCGTGTCCGGCGACGAACAGGTCTTCAGGTGTGGCCGGTTGTTGTTTTTTATGGCGATGACTTAGCGGCATTTCTTTGTGCGCCGCAAGAAAAAGGATGGTTTCGAGCGAAACATGGTAGCGCTATAACAATAAATTTCAAAAACTTATGACTACGCTTCAATGCAAAAAACTTCACGAAACGCGCCGCAATATCGCGCAAGGCGAATTATTAAACCTTTTCCCGTATAAGGTTCTGCTCACGACCTGTCAGAATTTTCAGGGTAGAAACCATGGCCAAAGCCGCCTTTCATCGCCACCAGCGCGTCTATGTCGAACCTGTCGGCACCTGGGCCGTCATCGACCGGGTCAATCCGGTCTGGGTCAAGGGCTTTTCCGAACCTGTGCGCGTGACCTATGACTGCGGACTGGGCCGCGATTTCGCCGCCGAGGAGCTGATCGCCGAGAGCGAAGGCGAGACGCGAGACACCGACGCTTTTGAGACTCAGGCCGCGCACTGGCGGCTGATGCGGGCGCGCAACAAGTGGCAGACGCCCGAAGAAAGCGCCCACCATCCGTTCCCCGGCACCTATCCGGTCATCGTCACCGATGAGAACGACTGGGGCGGCTGGCGCGTGCCGGGCGCCGAATATGAGCGCGACCCGCACCTGATCGAAATGCAGGCTCGCCTGATCGCCACCGCGCCGAAACTGCTCAAGCTGGCGCGCGACATGGTCGGCTATGGCCGCAACAACGCCGATCTCGACGACGAACTGATCGCCCTGCTCAAACGCGCCGACCAGCTTTGCCGCGCCGTGGACAATGACGGCCTCGCCGCCGCCAGCCCCAAGGCGAAGGTCGGGGTTTAAGGATCAGGACGGGTCCAGACCGACAGCCTTTTTCAGCGTATCATTGACGCGGCTCTGCCAGCCCCGTCCCGTGGCGCGCAGACGGCGGATAACTTCGGCGTCAAGACGCAAACTGATCAATTGCTTGGCCTCCGCAACCGCCGGTCGCCCCCTGCGACGGGCGCTTTCCGCCAGTTGCGGGAAGGCGTCCGCAAAGGGGCGCGCGCGCGCCAAATCTTCATTGCTGGCTTCCGGCGCATCAGGGTCCGCCGCGATAGCGGCCTGAATGCGCGCTTCTTCAGCGTCGCTGATCACATGTATCTTCTTCATCATAAGATCATCCTTTCCTTGCGGCTGGCGGAGCGCATGGAGATAACGGAAATCGCCTCCGACCCCAGCGGCGCGAACACGACCGCAATAATGACCTTGCCTTTGAATTCGCCGATGGCCATGTAACGATCCGAATGCGCTGGAATCACAAGGGAGGACAGAAAAAATTCAGCGTCCAGATCGGCGAAATCATAACCATGCTTGGTGATATTGAGCCTGCGTTTCGCTTCGTCATAAACGATTTCCATAATTTATTGTAGCTACATTAAATAGTAAATCAAGTCCTGAATCTTGCCATTTGGGGGTGGCGCAGGCCGTCCATGACGCCTAAATCGGACAGGAAGCCGATTTAAGGACCGATCATGCGCACCGACACGCCTCAACCTATCCGCCTTATTGATTACCGCGCCCCCGATTTTCGTATCCCGTCCACCGAGCTGAGCTTCGACCTGCACCCGACGCAGACGCGGGTGAAGGCGAAGCTGAGCGTCGAACGTCAGGGCGCGAAGGATGCGCCGCTGGTGCTGATGGGCGAGCGGCTGAAACTGATCTCGGTCGCGCTCGACGGGCGCCTCCTGTCTCCCGACGCCTACGCTGTGACCGACGAGACCCTGAGCATAGCCGAGGTTCCCGACGCCTTTACGCTGGAAACCAAGGTCGAAATCGACCCGTCGAACAACACAACGCTGGAAGGGCTCTACATGTCCTCCGGGCGTTTCTGCACCCAGTGCGAGGCGGAAGGGTTCCGCAAGATCACCTACAGTTTCGACCGCCCGGACGCCTTGAGCACCTACCGCGTGCGCATCGAGGCGCCCAAGGCCGGTTTCCCGCACCTCCTGTCCAACGGCAATCTGATCGAACGCGGCGATCTCGATAACGGTCGCCATTTCGCCCAGTGGGAAGACCCGTTTTTCAAGCCCTGCTACCTGTTCGCCCTCGTCGCAGGCGATCTCGACGTGTTCGAGGACAGCTTCGTCACCATGACGGGTCGCACGGTCGATCTGAAAATCTACGTCGATACCGGCATGCGCGATCGCGCCGCCTACGCCATGGACGCGCTGAAACGCTCGATGCGCTGGGACGAGGAAGCCTATGGCCGCGAATACGATCTCGACCTGTTCATGATCGTGGCCGTGCGCGACTTCAATTTCGGCGCCATGGAAAACAAGGGCCTCAACATCTTCAACGCCTCCTTGCTGCTGGCCGATCCGCAGACCGCGACCGACGCTGATTATGAGCGCATCGAAAGCGTGATTGCGCACGAATATTTCCATAACTGGTCGGGCAACCGCGTCACCTGCCGCGACTGGTTCCAGCTCTGCCTGAAAGAAGGCCTGACCGTCTTCCGCGATCAGGGCTTTTCCGGCGATCAGCGCGGCCACGCCGTTGCCCGCATCAAGGACGTCAAGGCTTTGCGCGCGCGCCAGTTCGCCGAGGATTCCGGCCCCCTCGCCCATCCGGTGCGCCCGTCTTCGTATCTGAAGATCGACAACTTCTACACCGCGACCATCTATGAAAAGGGCGCGGAAATTGTCGGTATGCTGAAAACCTATGTCGGCCCCGAAACCTATCGCAAGGCGCTCGATCACTATTTCGCCGCCAATGACGGCACGGCGGCGACTCTGGAAGACTTCCTCGCCAGTTTCGAAGCCGTCACCGGCGAGAGCTTCAAGCCCTGGCTGACCTGGTACACCCAGGCGGGCACGCCGCGCCTGCACATCGCCCCCGCCTATGATGCGAGCGCTAAAACCCTGAGCTTGACCCTGACACAGGCGACCGCGCCGACGCCGGGGCAACCGGACAAGACGACGGTTCCGATCCCGGTGCGTTTCGGCCTGCTCAATGCCGACGGCGAAGCGCAAGGCTTTACGCTGGACGGCGAGAGCCTGACCGAAGCCCTCTATGTGCTGCGCGACGCAGAGGCCGTCCTGACCCTGCATGACGTCGCCGAGCCGCCGGTGCTATCGGCCCTGCGCCATTTTTCGGCGCCGGTCATTCTCAGCCTCAAGGAAGACCCCGACGCCGCCTTTGCGCGCATGAAAGGCGATCCCGACCCGTTCAATCGCTGGGAGGCGGCGCAAGGTCTGGCGCGCGACCTGATCCTGTCAGGCGACCTGACCCACGCCCCCCGCTTCGGCGACGCGCTGCAAGCCTGCCTGAACGATGACGCGCTGGAGCCCGCCTTCCAGGCGCTGATGCTGGCCCTGCCCAGCGAATCCGATCTGGCGCAGGCGAAAACGCCGGTGAATCCGCAGGCCCTGCATCACAACCGGCAGGCGCTCAAGGCGGCGCTGTCGCAACAGCTCGATCCGATCTTGCGCGCGACCTACGCCGCCATCCCCCTGCCCAACAGCTTCAGTCCCGACGCGCGCGCCGCCGGTCAGCGGAGCTTGCGCAACGCCCTGCTCGACCTGATCATGGCCGGTTATAGCGCCGCCCCCGACCGTCCCGAACGGCTGGCCATGGCGCAGGCGCATGTCGGCGCTGCCGACACTATGACCGACATGATCGGCGGCCTTTCGGCCCTGGCCTATGCCGAACCCGAAGCGTTCGACACGGCTCTGGCCGCCTTCTATGAGCGCTTCAAGACTGAACCGCTGGTGATCGACAAATGGTTCGCCCTGCAAGCCGGAACGCCCAATGCCGACCCGCAGCAGACGCGCACGCGGGCGCGGCGCCTGACGCAGCATCCCGATTTCGATCCGAAGACGCCGAACCGCTGGCGCGCCGTGGTGCAGGCCTTTGCGGGCAACCCCGCCGCCTTCCACGCCGAAGACGGCTCCGGCTACGACCTGCTGGTCGAACAGGTGCTGATGGTGGACGCCTTCAATCCGATGACGGCGGCGCGACTGGTTGAACCCCTGAGCCGCTTCCGCATCTACGAATCGCCGTGGCGCGAGGCGATGCAGGCCGCCCTGACTCGCATCCGCAACGCGCCCGGCCTGTCAAAGAACGTGCTGGAGCTGAGCGCGAAGGCGCTGGAGGACTGAGATAACGGCGCCCTGCGACAAAAGGTCCGCAACCGCAGGGCGCGATCTTAACCCTTCATAAGCCATAGGGCGTTTAGATTTGCGAAAGGTTCGGGCGGCGCCGGCGTTTTCCGCCGCGTCGCCCGCTCTCAGGAGACAAGTGTGGCCACCCTTGAGCGCGTTCGTTTTTTGATCGTGGACGACAACGCCCACATGATCAACATCGTCAAGACGATCCTGCGCGGCTTCGGCGCCAAGCACATCTTCGAATCGCGCGACGCCACCGAAGGGCTGCACAGCCTCAAGCACGACGCCATCGACATCGTCATCACCGACTATCAGATGGAGGTGCTGGACGGCATCGACTTCATCAAACTCTTGCGCAATTCGTCCGACAGCCCCAACCGCTATGTGCCGGTGATCATGCTGACTGCGCACTCCGAGCGCTCGCACGTCGAGCAGGCGCGCGACGCGGGCGCCAATGAATTCTGCTGCAAGCCGGTGACCGCGCTGGAGCTGCGCCGCAAGGTGGCGGCGGTGATCGACAATCCGCGTCCCTTCATCAAGACCGGCAACTATTTCGGCCCGGATCGACGCCGCAAACAGGACCGCAACTATAACGGACCTGAGCGGCGCGAGGGCTGGAGCGAGGATCACCAGCCGCCCAACCGCCCGCAGCGCCGCGCCTCCGGCGGCGGCGATATGGACGATGACAACGAGGCGTAAGCAATGGCCGCGATTAAAGCGGTTTATAAAGGCTTAAGACTCTCGACAATAGATTAACCCGGCGTTTACCCTATCCGTTAAGCACGAATCAGTTTGGGACAGCCTGTGGCCAAAGCGCGACACAATAAGCCCGGCGGCGACGCCGACGCCGCGCAGACCGGCCAGCCCCTGAAGGGACGCCCCCCTTTCGGACGCAAATCCTCCGCCTTCTCCATCGCCGCCAGCTATCAGGTCGCCATGGCCATGCCGCCATGGATTCGCGTCGGCGCGCTCAGCCTGTCGCTGGGCCTGGCCCTCTTCGCCGGTCTTTCCACCCTGCAACTGGGCAACAGCATCTCCGCCGATAAGGACCATGAGGGCCGCGCCCTGCTCAGCGACGCCCAGTTGCGCGCCGCCCAGCTCGATACGCGCCTGACCGCTTCGCGACTGGCGCTGGAGGCGGCGCAGGCGCAGCTCACGGCGCAGCGCGACCAACCTTTAAGCGCCGCCGAAACCGCCATGAAGCTGGCGCGCGGCCAGTTCAGCGCGGTGACGATACTCGGCCCGAAAGGCGTCGTGGCGCAAAGCGGCGCCGACGACGCCGAACTGGTGGCGTCGGCGGCCCAGGCCGCAGACCGGCCTCTCGACCTCGTTACCGTCGCCTCGCGCCTGATCCCGACGCCGCGCCCTTATCTGGCGCTGCACGGCGACCATCAGACCACGATCGTCGCCCGCCTGAACAACAGTCTGGCCGCGCCCGGCGACGCCACGATTAGCGCACTCGTCAACCGCGACGGCGTGATCGTCGAAGCTTCGGACGAGAGCCTTCTGGGGCAATCGCTCAAGGACGCCCTCGCCGTCAGCTACAGCCAGCTTCGCGCCCGCGCCGATTCGCACAATCTGATTCAGGGCGCCCTGTCCGAAGGCGGCTTCCTCAAGATCGCCGCCGTACGCGAAACGGGCGACGCGCTCGACGACGACGGCCTGTTGCTGGTGCGCGCCACGCCCAGCAAACGCTTTTATTCGCCGTCCGCCGATCTGACGCGCGCCATCTTCTTTGTCGGCTGCCCGCTGGTGATCGGCCTCCTGTTCGGCCTTTTGCTCTTCATTCAGGCGCGCAAGAACCGCGACGACGCGCTACAGTTTCAGGCCAATGAACAGCGCTACCGGCTGGCGGTCGAATCGGCGCGTTGCGGCATCTGGGACTGGGATCTGGAGCAGGGCCTGGTCTATATGTCCGACGTGACCGGCGCCATGTTCGGCTGGGGCGGCGGCGGCGTCGCCACCACCGCCGAGGTGCTGGAGCGCATCGCTCCCGAACAGCGCAACGAGGTGATCAAGGCGCTGGACGCGGCGCGGCGCAAGGGCGTGTTCGACGTCTCCTTCCGCGTCAATCCCCGTCCCGCCGCCGGCCAGGACGCGCGTCCGCTCTGGGTCGATGCGCGCGGCCAGTCGGTCAGCGGCGACGCCGAGCGCGGCTTCACCCGTCTGAGCGGGGTGGCGCTCGACGTCTCGGAGGAGCGCATCGCCCAGTTGCGCGCCCAGCGCGCCGAGGTCCGCCTGCGCGACGCCATCAATTCGGTGTCGGACGCCTTCGTGCTGTGGGACCGGCGCGGGCGGCTTCTGATGTGGAACACGACCTTCGGCGAGACCTTCGCCGTCGATCCGCGCTTTTTGCAGGCCGGGGCGCAGCGCGAGCTGATCGATCAGGTGATGCAGATCGCCATCCGCCGCCAGTTCCCGGCGCAGGACCGCGACGGCGTCACCGAGGCCGAGCTGAACAACGGGCGCTGGGTGCAGATCGCCGAAGGCCGCACCGCCGAGGGCGGCGCCGTGCTGACCGCCGTGGACATCACCGCCGTCAAGCTGCAGGAGGAGACCAGCCGCCGCAACGAGGAACAGTTGCAGGCCCTGGTCGAGAAGCTGGAGCACAGCCGCCAGCAGCAGATGGTGCTGGCGCGCAAGTACGAGATCGAAAAGCTGCGCGCCGAGGCCGCCAACCACGCCAAGAGCGAATTCCTGGCCAATATGAGCCACGAACTGCGCACGCCCCTTAACGCCATCAACGGCTTCTCCGAGATCATGGCGTCGGAAATGTTCGGGCCGCTGGGCCACGACCGCTACCGCGAATATGCGGGCGACATCCTAAGCTCCGGCCAGCACCTTCTGTCGCTGATCAACGACATTCTCGACATGTCCAAGATCGAGGCGGGCAAGCTGACCCTGCGTCTTGAGCCGGTCGCTATCGACGAGGTGGTCGAGGACACGCTGCGCCTGATCCGTCAGCGCGCCGAAAAGGCCGGTCTGAAAATCCGCGTCCACCTGCCGCACCTGCCCGACATCGCCGCCGATTTCCGGGCGTTGAAACAGATCCTGCTCAATCTCCTGACCAATGCGGTCAAGTTCACGCCGCACGGCGGGTCGATCACCATCTCCGCCGTCGCCACCGAGAACAATGTCCATATCAGCGTCGCCGACACCGGCATCGGCATCGCCGAAAAGGACTTGAAACGTCTGGCCAAGCCGTTCGAGCAGATCGAAAACCAGTTCTCCAAGACCCGCGAAGGCACGGGGCTGGGCCTGGCCCTGACCAAGTCGCTGATCGAGATGCACCATGGTCGCTTCGAGATCGACAGCGCGCCGGGCGAAGGCACGACGGCGCAGGTCATTCTGCCGATCCGCCAACCCGACCAAGGCGCGGGTCAACCGGGCGAGACATCCGGCGGCGGGCGCGTCGCCAGCGCCGCCTGAGCCTGTTATTTCGAGACTTGCGCGGCGGTTTCCGCTGTTTGCGGCGCGGCCTGACCCTTCGGCGGCGGCGTCGGGTGACCGAGGCGGCTGAAACGCAAGGACGGGCGCATGATCTTGGTCGAGATAAAGGCGCGCTCCTTGGGCGACATCGTCTTCATGCCCAGGATCAGCGCGTTCTCGATCTTGCAGCGCGCGCTGTCCTCGGCGTTGCGCGCCTGTTCGGACAGGACGGCGACCTGGGCCGCATCGTAAGGCGTCCGGCTCATCGCCGCCGTGGCCTGAACGCGCAGGCTGCGCGCCTTGCCCATATCGTCCTCACCCGCCAGACTGGCTGATTTGAGCAGACCGAACACCTGGTCGCGCTCCTGCGGCGTCAGTTCCTTGACCGCCGCGCGCCAGGCGTTCACGCCGCGCATCGCCCTCTGGTAGTGCTTCATGTTCTGATGGATCACGTAGCCGCCGCCGCCGACCGCCGCCAGCAGGAACAGGTTGAGCGCCACAGAGACGCCCAGAATCCATTTCCACCGCCCGCTGATCAATTGCTGTCTCCGTCGATGATCTGCACCTGCGCCAGAACGGTCTGGGCGCGCAGATCGCCAATGCTCATCAGGCTTAAATGCGCGCCGACCACGGCGCCCGCCACACAGGCGGCCAGCCCCACGCCGGTCCACAGCCAGGGCTGCGCCGAACCGTGACGGCGGCGGGGACGGAAAGCCACGATATTATCGCCGCCTCCGTTCGATTCCAGCATGGGCAGCAGGCCCGACAGGATGCGCATTTCCGCCGCCTGATCCGCCTGCCCGGTCGCTGGCTCTTCCGCCAGCATATCGAGCAGATCATCGACCTCGCGCGCGCCGACCAGCAGGCGCTCCGCCGCGTCGGCGTGATCGCGCGCGAAGATCAGCGCCTGGGCGCGCTCGGCCTCCGGCCAGCGCCGCGCCTGCGCGCCATAGGCGGACACGATCTCCGCAAACCGGGTTTCATCCATACGCTCGTTCATCTTACACCTCCCGCCCTTTGGCGTCTGCCCCTTGGGGACGGGTCCGTTTTTTTTGAGTCACAGGGGCGGTAACACTGTTATCGCCCTGCATCAAGTCCTTCAGTCCGCGCCGCGCCCGCGCCAGCAGACTCTCCAGCGCCTCGATACTGACGCCCATAAGTTTCGCGGCGTCAATATTTGACAACTCCTGGTAATAACACAGAGTCACCGCAACCTTCTGCCGTTCCGGCAGTCGGTTCAGCGCGCCCTGCAGGCGTTTTGCGGCTTGCGCCTGCTCCAGCCGCGCCGACGGGCCGGGCGCGGAATCGACGATCTCGACATCCTCGGTCCGCACCGTGTCGCGACGGCGGCGAAGGCGGTCGTAACACAGGTTGAGCGCCACCCGGTGCATCCAGGTGTCGATGCGCGCCTTGCCCGGCTGCCAGTCCGCCGCCTGTTTCCAGGTGCGCAGCAAGGTCTCCTGCGCCACGTCCTCGGCCTCGGCGGAATCGCCGAGCAGGCGCCGCCCCAGCGCCATCAGGCGCGGCGTCTTGCGCGTCACGAAGGCTGACAGCGCGGCGGCGTCGCCGCGCGCCATGCGCTCCAGCAAGATGTCGTCAGGATCGCTGTCCACCCTGCTCCCCGGAATAAGCGTCAGTCGCGGAGTCCGCGAACCCTCGCCGCCCGGTTTTGCGCCGGGCGCCGGATCGGAAGTCTGCGCAATCAGCGTCAGCCTCGTCATGGTTCGCGTCCTCTTAGCACAAGCCTCACACGCCGCCTAACGCTTCATCATCGCAGCGGCTTCGTTCGCGTCGATAAAGCCGTCGCCATTCGTATCCAGCGCCTTGAACTCGGCGTCCGCCGCCGCCTTGAACTCGTCGCTGGAGATCGACTGGTCGCCGTTCGTATCGGCGGCCTTGAGCTGATCCATGCGGGCCTTCATGCGATCGCCGCCGCGTCCATTGCCCATGCTCTGCATACGCTGCTGCATGGCCGCTTCCTGGGCGTCGATCTCGGCGAAGCTGATGGCGCCGTTATTATCGGCGTCCATGCGCGTAAACATTTTCTGACGGGCGGCTTCGTATTCGGCCAGGCTGATCTTGCCGTCGCCGTCCGTATCGTAGCGGCTCATCATGCCGCCGCCCTGTCCGCCGCCATGTCTGCCGCCCCAGCCTTGCGCGGAGGCCGAACCGGCGACGAGAAGCGCCGCGACGGCGGCGACGGAGACAAAGGCGATGCGCGATAGGGACATCTGTGTCACGGGCGTCATTCCTGTAAATCAGCCGCCACATCGGCGGCCTCTGACGCATTTCACGACTCGGAGGCCCGCTATCCGTCGCCGGGGCTGACGATTTTCTCGAACGCCGTTCTCGCGCGCTTGCGAATATCCTTGAGCTTCTTCTCCAGCGTGTCGAGTCGGCGGGTATGCACGGCGCGCGCCAGCTTGCGCTGAAACGCCTCCGGCTCGTTGTGCGGGTCGTCGAACTCGGTCAGCGACACGCGCATGACCTGGGCCAGCGACTGCTGCACCTTCCACGCGACGCTGAGCGCCTCGATGTCCGCCGCCGGGGCCAGCCCGGCGCGCTGCATGGCCGACAGGGCCTGAAGCGTCCCGACGCGCAACGGCCCGCCCGCCGCCGCATGGATCAGTTGCAGATACTGCGCGGCGAACTCGCAATCGACCTGCCCGCCGACCGCCAGCTTGAAGTCCCAGAACCCCTTGGCCGGACGCTCCTTCTCCATCAGGGCGCGCATGGCCAGCACGTCGAGCGCCGTCTCGCCAGAATTGCGCTGGCGGCGCAGCATGGTCTCGATCTTCAGCCGCGCCAGATCGGCGAAGTCCACGCTTGACGCCCACACCACCCGCGCGCGCGTCAGGGCCAGAAACTCCCAGGTGTCGGCCTCGCGCGTATAATAGTTCTCGAACGCCGCCAGCGACACCGCCACCGGCCCCTTGGCGCCGGAAGGCCGCAGCTTCAGGTCGATCTCATAAAGCCGCCCCTCGTGCGTCGGCGCCGACACCGCCGCAATCAAACGCTGGGTGAAGCGCCCGAAAAAGGTCTCCGGCGCCCAGCCCTTGAGCGACGAGGCCGAGGACGGATCGTCGGGCAGATAGATGGCCATCAGGTCGAGATCGGAGGTCGCCGTCATCTCCATCGAGCCGAGCTTGCCCAGGGCGATAATCGCCACCTGCCCGCCCAGATCGCCCGCCTGACGGCGCACATCCTCCATGGCCAGCGGCGCCAGATGGTTGAGGCAGGCGTCGGCCAGCCGCGCATAGGCCGCGCCCGCCGCCTCGGTGTCGAGACGGCCCGACAGAACCTGCATGCCGATGCGGAACTGCTGCTCGCGCCCGACGCGGCGCAGGGCGTTCATCACCGGCTCCAGTTCCTGTGCGACGCGACCGGCCTCGGCGGCGACAATGCCCTCGACCTCCTCGCCGAGCGGATCGAAGAAACCGGCGTCCAGCATGGCGTCGAACGCGGTCGGATCGCGCGCCAGCATCTGCGCCAGACGCGGCGAAAAGCCCATGATCTCGACCACGGTGCGGAACAGTTTGGGATTGGCCAGCAGCAGCGACTGAATCTGCACCCCGGCGTTAAGCGTGGCGAAAAAGACCGCAAAGCGCGTAAAGGCGATCGACGGATTGCCGGTCTCGTGCAGCGCCTCCAGTAGGCGCGGCGCCAGCCGCGTGAACAGCTCGCGCCCGCGCTCGGAGCGCGTCGCCGGAATGCGTCCGTGGTGCCATGAGCGGATGGTGGCCGACACCTGCTCCGGGTGGTCGAAGCCCATGCGCTTGAGCGTCTTCAGCGTTTCAGGATCGTCCTCGACCCCGGTGAAGACCAGGCTGCCGAAGGCGGAGGACAAGGGCTCGTCCTCGGAAAACAGCTCGCCATAATGGCCGTTGACCAGCCGCAGGGTGCGCGACACCGCCAGATCGAAACGCGACAGGTTGGCGAAGCCCGACAAGGCCGCCACGCGCAGCCGGTCCTCCTCGTTCTCCGGCAGTTCATGCGTCTGCTCGTCATTGAGCATCTGCACGCGATGCTCCCAGTTGCGCAGCCGGATATAGGCCTGTTTCAGCTCCTTGGCGACGGCGGGGGCCAGATGCCCGGCGCGGCGCAGCCCGTCCAGCGCGTCGAGCGTGCGCCGCGACCGCAGCGACGGATCGCGACCGCCCAGGATAAGCTGCTGGGTCTGGGCGAAGAATTCGATCTCGCGAATGCCGCCCGCCCCCAGTTTGAGATTGGCGCCCGCCGCCTCCAGCCGCTCATCGACCTTATAGACGTGGATCTGGCGCTTGATCGAATGCACGTCGGCAATGGCCGGATAGTCGAGCGATCGCCGCCAGACAAACGGCGTCAGATCCTGCATGAAGCTCTGCGCCGCCACCGCGTCGCCCGCCACGGGCCGCGCCTTGATGAAGGCGGCGCGCTCCCAGTTCTGCCCGACGGATTCGTAGTAATGCAGCGCGAACGGCACGCTGACCACGGTAGGCGTCGAGGACGGATCGGGCCGCAGACGCAGATCGACGCGAAAGACATAGCCGTCCGCCGTGCGCTCGGACAACAGGGTCGAGACCCCGCGCGCCACCCGGTCGGCGAAGCTTTGCGGATCGACGCTGTCCGTCACCGGCAACTGGTCCATCTCGGCGAAGAAGGTGATGTCGATATCGGAGGAATAGTTGAGCTCGCCCGCGCCGTGCTTGCCCATGGCCAGCACGAACAGACCCGGCAGCACGCCGCGCTCGCCATGCAAATCCGCGTCGGGCCGCAGCCGCCCGCGGTCGCGCTCCTCGCGCACAACCAGGGCCAGGGCCGTCGCGGTCACCGCGTCGGCGAAGCGCGACAGGGCCGCCGTCACCTGATCCAGCGACCACACCCCGCCCAGATCGGCCAACGCCGTCAGCAGATGGCAGTCGGCCTTGAGGTGACGCAGAACTTTTCTGGCCGCCGCCATATCGGGCGCCTCAACGATCAGCGCCTGCTGACCCATCGCCTCGACCGCCAGCAGGATCGCCTTCAGCCGCGCTTCCGGCGCCGTGATCAGGGTTTCGCGCAGCCGCTGCGGGTCGCGGCGCATCAGGCCCGACAGATAGGGCGACGCCGCCACCACCGGACGCAAGGCCGGTTCGGCTTCCGCCAACACCTCGCGCCAGCCCTCGGCCTTCGCCACCTCGTACAGCATCTCGAACACGAAATCGCTGTTCGATCCCGCCAGAACGGGACCGCACGGATGCAGCCGGTCGAGAAGTGAGGAAAACAGTGCGTCCGCCATGCCGCGTGTGATCGTTTCCGCCGAAGTTTCTTTTGGGTGTCAGGTTTCTTACTTAAACCCGACTCGACGGAAAATCCAAGCCCGACTTAGGGTTAGCCTACCCCACCGGCGGCAGGACCAGCGCGGTGCGCAAACCCGGCCCCTTGCCGTCATAGACGCCCGGCCCTTCGGCGACCTCGAAACGCCCGCCATGCGCGATCGCCACCGCCTCGACCATGCTGAGGCCAAGGCCCACGCCCGGCAGGGTGCGGCTGTTCTCCAGACGCACAAAGCGTTCGGTGATGCGGGCGCGGTCCTGTTCCGGCACGCCGGGGCCGGTGTCGGTGACCGAAAATTCGATCTCGGCCTGCGAGGTGCGGCGCAGACGGAAGGTCACCCCGCCCGACGGCGTATATTTGATGGCGTTGTCGAGCAGATTGGCCAGGGCCTGCGCCAGGAAATCGCGATTGCCGTAGGCGCGCACCTCAGGCTCGATCTCCGCCTCGAAATCCAGCCCCTTATCGGCGGCGACCGCTTCGAACAGCTCGCCGAAATCGGCGGCCAGTTCGCTGGCGGAAAACAGCTTCTGATCCGGCGCCTGCCCGGCGGCCTGCAAACGCGAAATCGCGAACACAGTCTGGAAGGTGCGCAAAAGCTGATCGGTCTCGTCGAGCGCCCCGGCCAGAGCCTCGCGCGCCACCGGATCGCCGCCCTTCTTTTCGACCTCCAGCAGCGAGACCTCAATCCGTGTGCGCAGGCGCGACAGCGGCGATCTCAGATCGTGCGCAATGGCGTCGCCCGCATATTTCAGATTGCCCATCGTCTTTTCCATGCGATCGAGCGTCTGATTGATGCGTAAAGACAGGGCGTCGAATTCGTCGCCGGATTCGCGCACCGCGATGCGCGCCTTGAGATTGCCTTCGCTGACCTGGCTCAGCACATTGGTCACGCGCTGCACCGAGCGCGACACCTCCTGATTGATCAGCGTGCCCGCGAACAGGCCCAGCACGATCACCAGCAGCCCGCCGCCGACAACGGCGTTGACCTCCTGCTGAAAGCCGTGATCGGCCCACGACATATCCATCGCCACATAGATATAGAAGCTGTCGTCGAGCCGCAGCACCCGGCCCTGAAAGCGGCAGCAATGCTGCGGATCGTTGGCCGAGGGCGAAAAATAGTTGATCGTCGTGGTCGGATTGCTGGCCGAGACGGTTTTCAGCGCCTGCTGGATCACCGCATCGGGCAGGCCGCGCCCCTCCATACGCGCGCGCATATTCTGCGCCAGAATCTGACCGGAGCTGTCGAAGGCGCCCTTGGCGAACACCCATTCGGGCGCGTCATCGGTCAGGATGCGCCCGACCACGGCGGCGTGGCCCGACTGCGCGTCGAGCGCCTTATACATATTGAGCCGCGCGCTGATCGCCGCGTCGCCATAGGCGCGCGACTCGGTCGAGGTGGCCAGATAAATATAGCCGAACACCATGCCCGCCGCGAACACGTACACGGCCAGAAACACCAGGGTCAGGCGGAACGGCGTCTGCCGGAAGAAGTTGGGCCGGAACAGGCCCAGCCCGTCCAGCCGCGACCATAGGCCGGTTGAGGATGGGCCGGGACTGGAAAGCGCCGCGCCGCCGGTGTCGGGATCGGCCAAGCCCTTACGCCTTCAACTGATAGCCCTCGCCGCGCACCGTATGCAGCATGGGGCGGTCGAAACCCTTGTCCAGCTTGGCGCGCAGGCGGGAAATATGCACGTCGATCACATTGGTCTGCGGGTCGAAATGATAGGACCAGACCTTTTCCAGCAACATGGTGCGCGTCACGCTCTGCCCGGCGTGGCGCATCAGGAATTCCAGCAGTTGAAATTCGCGCGGTTGCAGGTCGATGATCGTGGTCTGGCGCTTCACCACGCGCGAGATCAGGTTCATTTCCAGATCGCCGACGCGCAGGATCGTTTCGATCTCGGCCTTGTCCTTGCGGCGGCCCAGCGCCTCGACGCGCGCGATCAGTTCGGTCAGGGCGTAGGGCTTGACCAGATAGTCGTCCGCCCCGGCGCGCAGGCCCGACACGCGGTCCTCCAGCTCGCCCAGGGCCGACAGGAACAGCACCGGCACGTCCAGACCTTCGTCGCGCATATGCTGCAACATGGTCACCCCGTCCATGACCGGCATCATGCGGTCGAGGATGATGACGTCGGGGCGTTCCGCGCGCACCGCCTCCAGCCCCTGCGCGCCGTCGCCCGCCAGCCGCGCCGTGATGCCCGCCTCTTTCAGGCCGCGCTGCATGTGCGCGGCGGCGTCGGCGTCGTCTTCGACAATCAGGACATTCATGGCGGACCCTTTGCAGTCAGAACAGCAAAAAGGGTCATAACATCAGTTACGACCCTTTTCTTCTTAAAATTTAGCAAGGTCCGTAAAGGACTTACTTCTTGGCGCCGTCCGTCTTGGCGTCGTTCGCTTTCAGGTTAAGCGGCAGCGGCACGTTGCGGCCGTCGCGGTTGATCAGCAGCAGGATGGACGGACGCCCCGCCTTCTGCATGTCGGCGACGATGCGGGCGAAGTCAGCCGGGGTCGCGACCGGCTGGCCATTGGCCTGCACGATCACATCGCCGGGCTTGACGCCCTTCTGGCCCGCGTCGGAATTGTCATCGACATCCGAGATCACCAAGCCCTTGATGTCCTCGCCCAGCCCGTAGGCGCGGCGCGCATCCGGCGTGATCGCCTTGACGCTGAGGCCGATGACCGGCGCGGCGCCCGCAGGCGCGTTCGGACCGGCGCTGTTATCGTCCGGCTTGCCGCCGTTGAGCAGGCTCGACAACTGGTCTTCGGACGGACGCAGGGCCGCGGTGATGGTCAGATTGACCATCTTACCGCCGCGCAGCACGCCGACATTGACCTTGTCGCCGACCTGCACGTCAGCGATGCGGCGGGTCAGGTCGGTCGGCGACTTGACCTCGGCGCCGTTGACCGTCCGCACAATGTCGCCCGGCTGCATGCCGGCCTTGTCGGCGGGGCCGCCCTTATTGACGTCGGTGACATAGGCGCCGTCCAGATCGGTGACGCCGAGCGAATCGGCGACGTCCTTGGTCAGCGGCAGGATGGAAATGCCGACATAGCCGCGCTGGATGACCTCGCCCTTCATCAGCTTGGTCGTGATCTTGGCCGCCACGTCCGCCGGAATGGCGAAGCCGACGCCCGCATTGGCGCCCGACGGGGTGACGATGGCGGTGTTGATGCCGATCACCTTGCCGTACATGTCGAAGGTCGGGCCGCCGGAATTGCCCCGGTTGATGGCGGCGTCGATCTGCAGATAATCAACATAGTCGGCGGCGCCGGAATCGTGCAGGTCGCGGCCATAGGCCGAAACGATGCCCGCCGTGGCCGTATTGGAGAAGTTGAACGGATTGCCCATGGCGACGACCCAGTCGCCGACGCGCGGCTTGTGGTCCAGCTCAAAGCGCACGAATGGGAAATCATTGCCCTCGACCTTCAGCACAGCCAGATCGGTGGCCGGATCTCGGCCCACCACCTTGGCCTTCAGCTCCTTGTCATTGGTCAGCTTGACCGTAATGTCGTCGGCGCCGTCAATGACGTGGTTGTTGGTGACGATATAGCCGTCCGCCGTGATGAAGAAGCCGGATCCGGCGCCGCGCACCTCCTGCTCCTTGGGCGGAGCGCCGGCGCCGCCGTCCTGACCGGGGACGGAAAAGCCGGGCAGGCCGGGGAAGTCGCTGGGATCGACCTTGATCTTGCCGGTCGTCTCGATCGAGACGACGGCGGGCGAGACATGCTCGATCAGGTCGGCGAACGACAGGGGCGCGCCCGCAGGCGGCGACACCGGCGTCAGATCGCCCGCCTTGACCAGCTTGGCGCCGTCAAAACCGGCGGACTCAGCCTGACCCAGGCCGGAAACCGCCGCGCCCGCGACCCCGGCGCCCAGCACCAGCCCGACCACGCTGCCCGCGATCATCGACTTGTTTTTGAGCAAGGCCTTGAAGTTCCAGTTCCCCATAATCGCTACCTATATCCTTAAATCTAGCACGGGCGTTTCCGGCGGCATCTGACCGTGTCTGCTGCGCAAAGACAACCGAAAAACGCTCAATTCCACGCTTTGGGACTAAACTAAAGCGATACGGCAAAATCGTGACGTCAATCGTGCTTCTTCAAGAGTTCCTGAAGTTTTTTTCGTTCCTCGGCGCTTAGAGGCGAATTCTCTGAATTTTCTGGATTTTTTCTTCGCATCAACAGCAGGGCCACGCCGATCAGCGCAATCAGAGGCGGTAAAGCCCACAAAATCAGGTTGCTTTTGGTCAGGCGAGGGCGAAACAGCACATAATCGCCATAATGATCGTAGAGCGAACGGCGTATCTGCGCGTCGCTCATGCCCCTGGCGATATCGGCGCGCACCTCGCGGCGCATGTCGGCGGCGATGGCGGCGTCGGAATCGGCAATGCTCTCGCTCTGGCACTGCACGCAGCGCACTTCGCTGAACAGTTTTTGCGCCCGCGCCTCGTCGATGCCCGGATCGGCGCAGGCGATGGACGGCAGCAACAGAAGGAGCAGGATCAGACGCCTCATGCGCGCGCCTTCCGCGCCGCGACGCCCAGCCTAAGGCGCTGATCGCTCAGCGACAAAACCCCGCCCAGCGCCATCAG
The DNA here is from genome assembly GCF_051956075.1 of Asticcacaulis sp. Lineage (GTDB taxonomy): Bacteria > Pseudomonadota > Alphaproteobacteria > Caulobacterales > Caulobacteraceae > Asticcacaulis. Next base: position 54,565 of record NZ_JBQCGA010000047.1, read on the forward strand.
CAGCGGTCCGAAAAAGATCAGCCGCACCCACGGATTGACGAAGAAGCGCACCTGATACCCGGCCTTGCCCTGCGCCGTCACGCTCGGCTGCGCCATGACGACATAGAGGTCCGTCAGCGGCTGGAAGCACAGGGCGACCTTGGACTGCATGTCGTTTGACGCCGGATAGAAGCGGCGCTGCGGCTGCGCGGCGCAGACCAGACGCCCGCTTGAGTCCGTGATATCGAAATGGCCCACCTGCGCGTCGTAATTCTTGCCCGGCTTTGACGACACGCCTTGGAAACGCATGTCATAGCGGCCCAGATGCACCGTATCGCCTGCGGCCATCGGCTGCTGCACGCTGACGCGCTCATGCCCCTCGACCACCGCGCCCAGCACGAAGACGCCCAGCCCCGCATGCGCCAGAACCATGCCGTAAAAAGCCAGCGGGACAGCGCGCAGGCGCGATGGCTTGAAATCAATCCGCAACAGCAAGGCCCTCACCGTCCCCGCAATCAGCCAGAAACCGACCAGCAGGCCCAGTCCGAAAACCATCTCACTCAGAAGCGGCCCATGATAGAAGACCGTCCCCACAACCGCCGCCAAAGCTGCGACGCCAAACGCGACGGCCAGCCTTTGCAGCGCGCCCTTGAGATCGGCGCGCTTCCACGCCAGCAGGGCCGAGACCGGCAGGATCAGCAGCGCCGCCGTCATGATCGGCGCGAACACCGCCATATAATAGGGCGCGCCGACCGACATGGTCTTGTCGAACAGGGCCTGCATCAGGATCGGATATAAAGTGCCGAGGAACACCGAACACAGGGCCGCCGACAGCAAGAGATTGTTCAGCACCAGCGAGGCTTCGCGGCTGACCGGCGCGAACAATCCACCCGGCGCCAGAACCGGCGCGCGCACGGCGAACAGGGCGAACCCCGCCCCCGCCGTGATGAACAGGATGATGGCCAGCAGAATGCCGCGCGCCGGATCGAGCGCAAAGGCATGCACCGAGGTCAGAAGGCCCGACCGCACCAGAAACGCGCCCATCATCGAAAAGGTGAAGGCCAGAAGGCCGAGAAACACCGTCCACGCCTTGAGCGCGTCGCGCTTCTCCATGACGATGGCGCTGTGCAGCAAGGCCGTCGCCGCCAGCCACGGCATGAAGGAGGCGTTCTCGACCGGATCCCACGCCCACCAGCCGCCCCAGCCCAGTTCATAATAGGCCCAGAAGGCGCCCAATGTGATGCCCAGCGTCAGACAGCTCCACGCCGCCAGCACCCACGGCCTGACCCAGCGCGCCCAGGCGCGGTCCAGCCGCCCTTCGATCAGCGCCGCGACCGCAAACGAAAACACCACCGAAAAGCCGACATAGCCAAGATAGAGCATCGGCGGATGGAAGGCCAAGGCCGGATCCTGCAAGGCCGGATTAAGCGACAAACCCTGCACCGGCGCCGGGTCCAGGCGGTCGAGCGGATTGGAGGAGAACAGCGTAAAACCGACAAAGGCCGCGCCCAGCAGCCCCTGCACGCCCAGCGCCTTGAGCCGCAGCCCCTCCGGCAGGCCGCGCCCCAAAAGCGTGATCAGCGCGCCGTAAGACAGCAGGATCGAACACCACAGCAGCATCGAGCCTTCATGGCTGCCCCAGGCGCCGGAAATCTTGTACAGCAGCGGCTTGTCGGTATGCGAATGCTGATAGACATTGGCGACGGAAAAGTCCGAGACCGCGAAGGCGTGAATCAGCACGACGAAACTGATCAGCACGCTGACCGCCGCCGCCAGCGACATGCCCTCGGCCCAGCGCCCCAGCCCGCGTAAGGTCCGCGTCCCTCCCAGAGCGACCGACGCCGCCTGCCCCAGCGAAAAACAGAAGGCCAGGATCAGGCCATAATCGCCAATCTCATTGATCATAACGCCGCCAACCTTCCCCTCTCCCCTCCACGAGGGGAGAGGACGAGAGCAGAGCGCAGCGAAGGCGATCGGGTGAGGGGCTGCCTGACATCTGCGCGCTTCATGAAAACGGCCTCTGCGGCGCCTGCGATTTTGTCATGCCCGACTCAGGCCGCCACTCGCCCTGCTTCTTCAATTCGTCCGCCACGTTCTTCGGAATATACTTCTCATCGTGCTTGGCCAGCACCTGCGTCGCCGCCAGCGCGCCGCCCTTCCAGACGCCCTCGCACACCACCCCCTGCCCTTCACGGAACAGATCGGGTAATTCGCCTCGATAGCTGACCGTCGTGGTCGCCAGCTTGTCCTGCACCACAAAGCGCACGGTTCCATCCGGCGATTTCACGATCGTCCCTGGCTTGACCAGACCGCCCAGACGGATGGTGCGCCCGTCCGCCACATGCGCGGCGTCAAGCTGGGCGGGCGTGTAGAAATAGACCACCGTGCCGCGCAAGGCATAGAGGCTCAACCCCACCGCCGCCGCCAGCACTGGCGCCGCGATCAGGAACACCGTCAGTCTGCGGCGCGCCTTATGCGATTTCGGCCAAAAGCTCATGATCCAGAAACTCATGATGATGATCCCGTATCTTCCGCGCCGACCGCCGCCTGCGACCGCGCCAGAATGTCCGCCGCCACAGCGGGCTGGCGGCGGTAATGCGCCTGCATGTCCGCCACCGCCTGCGCTTTCGCCGCCGCATCGCCCAGCACGTCATACGACCGGATCAACCGCGCCCAGCCGTCGGGATTGTCAGGATTATCTTTAAGCTGAACCGACAGCGAGGCGACCATGGCGTGAATGCGCGCCTTCATAGCATCCGCCGCCTTTTCCGCAGGGGCCAGCCCGTCAAGCGCCTGCTGAACCATCGGGCGGCTGACATCGTGCGCATCCATATCGGCCAGAGCCGTCTGGTAATGATCGCGCGCCGCCGCGTAATCGCCGCGCGCCGCCGCCGCCATGCCGAGATAGAAATGCGCGCGCGAATCCTTTGGGTCGTGCGCCAGAGCCGTCTCGAACGCCGCCTGTGCGTCCGGCCCGACATTGCCATTGGCCACAAAGGTCAGCGCCTCGCCCAGTTCCGACCAGTGCGTGAAATGCCCCGGATCGAGCGCCCGCGCCTTCTCATAATCCTGCGCGCCCTGATAATTATTCCCGGCCAGCATGTCGATCCGACCCAGAAACGCCCAGAAGGCCGGATCGTCGCCATGTCCCTCGCGCCCCTGCCGCAGCACCAGGGCCAGGGCCTGCGGCGACAGGGCGTCAGGATTTGTCTTCGCCGTATGGGTCCATCCCGCCAGCCGCGTCTTGAACGGCTGATCGCGCAGTTGCGGATGCCCGAACAGGCCATAAAGCGCAAGGCTCAACACCGCAACGCCGCCCAGCATCGCATAGCCATAAACCGGCCTGACCTCGCCGCCGGTCGCCGCCTCGCCCGCCTTCAGCAGGGCGCGCGCCGCCGCGGTCTTTTCCTCGTCCGCCGCCGCCGCGTCGAGATCGCCCGCCGCCAGCCGCCGCTCGACATCGGCGACAAAGCCCGCATACAGCGCCTTTTCCTGCGCCAGCGGCGCCACGGACGGCTTCAGGCGCCGCCACAGCACGGCGAGCGCGACCATAAGCGCGGCGATCAGGACGCAGACGAACAGGAGCAGCAACATGGCCGCCGACATAATAGCAATTCGTCCGGCTTGCAAAGGGGCGTATCAGGCGGCGTCGGTCGCATTGGCGCGCGGGCGGTACAGTTCGCTGGCCGCCACCCGGCGGCGCGCGGTCTTCGCCTTCTCGCCGCCGCACAGGGCCTGCATCAACCCGGTCACGCGCTCAAAGGCTTCGCTCGCCAGTTCGACATCGCTGAGGTCGCCGCTATTGGCGTCGGCCAGCAGGCTGCCGAACCAGGCGTCCATCTGCGTCTCCAGCGCCTCCACGGTCTTGGCGTGCAGACTGGCGAAACCGCCGGAAGCGGCGATGGCGCGCGCCTGACCGATAAAGGCCAGGATTTGCCGCGTCTGCTCCAGCCGCTCCGGCGTAACGGCGCTCAGATCGGGCGCCTCGCGCTTCATGCGGCCATGAATGCGCTCCGTGCGCGTCGGCAGGGCCTGCGCCAGTCGCCGCTCGGCGCCATTCAGCACCTGCTCGACCAGACCGGCGATCTCCTTGTGCGCCGCCGCCACCCGCTGCCCCCACGGACCGTTGCGCGCCAGTTCGATATAGTGCTCGAACATCTGCAATTGCGCGAGCGCCTGCGCGATCTGTTGTCCGGCCAGCGCCATATCCGCGCCCTCCTGAGCCCGCCCGCCCATATCGCGGCCCAGCTTCGCAACCCGCGTTTCGATCTGCGCCAGAATCCGTTCGCCAAAGCACGCCAGTTCGGATTCCGCCAGAAAGCGGTCCTTGGGCCGGTCGGCCACGGTCGCCATCAGCTTGACGATCTGACCGCCATCGTCGAGATTGGCGAACACAAGCTCCAGAAAACGACAGCCGCTCTCGTCTTCGAACTCAGCGGCGTCCTTGAACAGGACGCGCAGGGCGGCGGCCTTCTCCGCGTCCATACGGCCGAGAAAGTCCGGCAGGCGGCTCAGGGTCTGACGCATGATGCGATGCAGGTCGAGATAGCGCCCCAGCTCCACGACCTGCGCCAGCGCTTCGGGCTCGTCCGTTGCCGCCACAGCCTGCGGGTCGTCGCGGCAAAGCTCCGCGCCCGCCTTGACGAGACGGAAAAACACCACCGGCGTCGGATCTTCGGCGCGGTGGACGCGACAGGCCGTAAAGGCGTCGCGATAGAGCGCGGCTTCGCGCGTCTCAAGCTGCTTCCAGATGGTCGTCAACCAGCGGCGCGGAAACTGCACGCTCTCCAGCCCGTCCTCACGCGATCGAAACAGGCGCACAAACGGCAGAAACACCGTCTCGCAGACCTGACGGCTGTCCAGTTCGACGGCGACCAGACTGCGCACGCTGGCCAGACCGGCGTCCTTGCTCAACCCACGCGCCGTCTCCAGCGACCGCAACACGCCGGTCGGCAGGGTCTGGATCAGCCCCTTGAGAAGCGCCATACGATGCGGGTCAATGTCTCGGCCGGGCGCGGCCATGCAGCGACATCCTTGCAGATTAAAGCGTTTCCCAAAAAGTGGCCTCCACTTTTTGGATAAGAAGAGCGACAAGACAAAGATCAGGAGCGCCGATCTGATCCCATCCGATCGAAAAGCGCTCCAGGGTGTGCGGGAAAGGTCAGTGTGGTTGCGAAACGGTTAATAAAAACTGACCGACCTCACACAAGCCGCGCGCCGGGCAGGCGCGCCGTCACCTTCAGGCCGCCCCAGACCGAGCGCCCAAAGCTCAGATCGCCGCCATAGGCGCGCACCAGTTCATCGACGATGGACAGGCCCAGCCCCGATCCCGGCACGCTTTCATCCAGCCGCGCGCCGCGTTTCAGCACCTCGTCAAACCGCGCCTCATCCAGCCCCGGCCCGTCGTCCTCAATGGACAGGACCAGACTCTGCTCCATCGCCAGCTCGGCATGGATCATCACCTTGCGACGGCACCAGATGCAGGCGTTCTCCAGCAGATTGCCGGCGATCTCCTGCAAGTCCTGACGTTCGCCGCGAAAGGCCAGATCGTCGGCGGCGCGCCAGTCGATGACCACGCCCTTGTCCTGAAACACCTGCTCCAGCATGACGGCCAGCTCGTCCAGCACCGGCTCGACCGGGGTGCGCTCGCCCATCGCCTTGGAGCGGGCGGCGGCGCGGGCGCGGCGTAAATGGTGATCGACCTGGGCGCGCATGGTTTCAGCCTGTTTGCGCACCGTCTCGTGCAGCCCGCCTTCGGCGTCGCCTGCGGAGGTCATCAGCACCGACAGGGGCGTCTTGAGCGCGTGGGCCAGATTGCCGACATGCATGCGCTGACGCTCGACCACCTCCTGCGCATAGTCGAGAAAGTCGTTGAGCTGCGTCGCCACAGGCTGTATTTCCGCCGGATAGGTTTTGATCAGCCTCTGCTGTTCGCCGCTCTGCACATGGGCAATCTCGTCGGTCAGGTCGAACAGGGGGCGCAGGCCGACGCGCACCTGAATGAAGATGGCCGCCAAAGCGCCCAGAGCCAGCACCAGCAGCGCCGCCGCCGTCAACAGGGCGAAGGTGCGCACATCATGCGCGACCGGGCTGGAATCTTCGCCCGCCATGAAGACATAGGGCTTGCCATTGATCTGCGAATAGATCACCGCCACGCGCAATGGCTCGCCCACCGGCCCGGTCCCGTCATAAAAAACGCTGGCGCCGCTATGGGCGCGCGCCTCGCGCAGCACGTTCGGCGGCAAGGGCAGTTGCTTGTCCCACAAGGAGCGCGAGGTCACCGCCCCCACCACGGCGCCGGAAGCGTCCACGCCGCCGACCTGCCAGTAAAGACCGGAATGGACGATGGCCGAACGCGCATCGACGAAGCGGCTGGCGTCAATGCCTTCGGCGTCGATATTGGTGACCGAAAACAGGCTGTCGGCGATCTGGCCGACGCGCTCCTGAAAGCGGTGTACGGTGACTTCGTGGAAATAGGCGGTCAGGGCGATGCCGGTGACCACCAGTGCGACGGTGAACCAGATCGAGGCCAGCCGGATCAGCCGCCCGACCAGCGAGTCGCGCGCGCCCAACGTCCGCAGCAGCCGCGGCCCTAACCGGCGAAGGCTGAAACCTTCACGCCTGACCGCCGCGCCGGAGGCCGCAGGATCGCTCACAGACTGCCGACCTCGTCATGCAGCGGCTTGAGGCGGTAACCGAGGCCGCGCACCGTCTCGATGCGGTCGCCGCCGATCTTTTTGCGCAGGCGGCCCATAAACACTTCGATGGTGTTGGAATCGCGGTCGAAATCCTGATCGTAGAGATGCTCGACCAGTTCGGTGCGCGAAATCACCCGGTCCTGATGCAGCATCAGATAATGCAAGAGCCGGTATTCGAGCGAGGTCAGGCGCAGCGGCTCGCCATTGACCGAGGCGCGCGCCGCGCGCGGATCGAGCCGCAGCCCGCCGCAGGTCAGAAGCGGCTGGGCGTGACCGGCGGCGCGGCGCACCAGGGCGCGCAGCCGCGCCAGCAATTCTTCGGTGTGGAACGGCTTGGTCAGATAGTCATCGGCGCCGGCGTCGAAACCCGACACCTTGTCGCTCCAGGCGCCGCGCGCGGTCAGGATCAGCACCGGCGTCGTCTTGCCGTCGCGCCGCCAGCGCTCCAGCACCGACACGCCGTCGATCTTGGGCAGGCCCAGATCGAGAATCACACAGTCATAAGGCTCGGTGTCGCCCAGAAAATGCGCCTCCTCGCCGTCGGGCGCGTGATCGACGACATAGCCTGCATCGGACAGCGAGGCTTTCAATTGACGCGACAGATCGGGATCGTCCTCAGCCAATAGTATCCGCACTATCTCTCTCCTATCACACGACCGGTCTGGCCATCGACCAGCAGATCGACGCGGCCATGCCCGGTGTCAACCCGCACCCAGAAGGTCGAGCCATCCTGCTGGCCCGCATCCAGCACATGCCCACGCGCCTCACCGGCGGCGATGGCGCGGTTGATCCGGTCGTCGCGGCGGTTCTCGCCGCCCTGCGGCCTGTAATTGGGCGGGGGACGACGCTGCGCGTCATCGTCCTGCGGACGCTGGACCTGGCGCTGCGCGTCGTCATCGCGACCGCGACGCTGATGCTGGTCCGCCGCGTCAAAATACGGCGCCGCCTGCGCGCACGACGTCCAGCCCGCAGCCAGCGGGGCTGCGGCGAGCATCAGACTGAGAAGAAGCGCGGACTGTTTCATAGGCCAAGGTATAAGCGCGAACACCTGAACCCTAGCTGAACGAAGTCGCCTTTTATGTCAAATCCCGGAGCTTATTTACGCCGCGCGGGCCCCGAGGGCGCATAGCCGCCCTTGCCGCGCCACTTTTCGGCCAGCGCCGTCAGATCGGCCTGAAGATCGGCGGGAACGCCGTCCGCCTTGTCGGGCAGGGCGATGACGACATGCGCGAACAGATCGCCGCGCGCCACGCCCTTGGCGTCATAGGCGCCGCGCCCTTTCAGCCGCATGATGGCGCCGGAATTGGTCCCCTTGGCGATGGTCAGCGCCACCGGCCCGTCCGGCGTCGGCGCCTGCACCTTGCCGCCCAGCACGGCGTCGGGCAGGGACACGAACAGGTCCATATGCAGGTCGTGGCCCTCCATGCGGAAGACCGGATGCGGCTTCAGACGCAGTTCGACCAGCGCGTCGCCATGCAGTCCGCGGCCATTGGGCGACGGCGCGCCCTGCCCCTTCAGACGCAAGGTCTGACCGTCATGGGCGCCCTTGGGAATATTGACATCGACCGTGCGCCCGTCCGACAAAAGGACGCGGCGCGTATTGCCGACAATGGTGTCAAGAAGGTCGATATCCAGCTTCAGGCGCAGGTCAGAGCCCTTCTGCGGCGCGGCGCCGAAGCCGCCAAAACCGCCGCCCGCGCCAGCGCGCCTTCCGCCGCCGCCGAACATGTCCATGATGTCGTCAAGGTCGATGCCCTCGAACTGCGCGCCCGCCCCGGCGCCCGCGCCAAACGGCGAACCGCCGCTGCGTCCGCCGCCGTTGAAGCCTCCTCGACCAAAGCCTTGAAACGTCTCGCGCCCGTCGGCGTCGATCTCGCCCTTGTCGTAACGCTTGCGCTTGTCGGAATCTTTCAGAAAGTCATAGGCCGCCGTCACGCGCTTGAAGCGCTCCTCGGTCGCCGTATTGCCGGGGTTCTGATCGGGGTGCAATTCCTTGGCCAGCTTGCGGAAAGCCTTCTGGATTTCGGCGTCGCTGGCGCCGCGCTTCACACCCAGTTCCTGATATGGATCGCCTGCCACTACACTTACCTCCAAAGCGAAGAGGTGTGTCCTACAGGCTCGATTTTCAAGACGCAAGCGTTGCAAAAAAGCAACATTTTAAAGCGCGATGGTCAAGGCCGGACCATAACCATAGACCGCCGATTTTTGCGCGACCTCGATCCGCGCCTCCGCCGTCGGCCCGCCCGGAAAATCCGCCGCCCGCATCGCCGCCGTATAGACGAAGGACGACAAGGCGACCTCAAGGCTCCGCTTCACGCCGTCATCGTCCAGAACCTGCACGCGATAAAGCTCGCTCTCCTCGCACAAAGGCGGCTCGCCCTCCCAGCTATTGCCGCCATAACGCGGCGAACGCAGCCAGCTCACCGTCTCCGCGTCGATCCGTCCATAGACCGGCGCGCGCGGACGCAGGGCCAGCCCCGTCCACACCGCATTGACATCCAGCGCCCCATCCGCCGCCGCGCCGAACCCCTTACGCCCGATACGGAACAAACGGTTCAGCCCGCGCTCGTCACTGCTCATATCCGCGCGCACGAAATTCGACGGCAGCACGATCACCGCCGCCCCTTCCGCCAACCCCGCCGCCAAAGCCTGCTCGGTCCCCCACTGTCCGCGCACCAGCCCGCTCAGGCGATAGCGGCTCTCGCCCAGCGCCGTGGCGTTGAGATACTGCACCATCTCCCATTCCCCATTCTGCGCCTTGACGCAGACGAAGTTGCCGCCCGCATAGAGGGTGTCGAGATCGCAGGACGACGGCGGCGCGCCTTCAAGATAGACATCGCAAACCGCCTCCCGCAGCAGATAGTTGCGCCTTTGCGGCGGCAGGGCCGTCAAAAGCGTCCCGATCCCCGCCATCGCCTCCACCGTCCCGCGCAGGCGCAAACTCGACGTCCCCGCCCCGGCATAGACGTCGCAGCCCAGCCACGGGCTGGCCGACGGCACCAGAACCGGCAGCACATTCGTCTCGTCCAGCCCGAAACACGGCAGCTCCAGCAGCGTAAAGCCGGTGATCAGGCTCAAACCGCCATTCCCCGCCGCGCCGCCGCCGGACGGTTCCATCGCCACCACCGCGCGCGGCAAAGGAGAAGGCGTCAGCGTCACGCTCGGCGTCTCCCCGGCGTCCAGCCCGCTCACGCGATAAGCTGTGGCGTCGCCCTCCAGTGTCAGCCCGTCGCCGGTTTGCAGCCGCATCATCAGCAGCGGATCGGCGTCGAGCGTCAGGCTGTGCCGCACAGCTTGCGCGCTCTGCAACAGATAGGCCGCATAGGCCCGCGCCTGGGCCTCGCTCAAGGCCAGCGGCAGATCGACCTCGCTCCGGTCCGCCCCCGTCCGGTCGTCCGCCCGCACCGTCACCGCCTGAGTCTGATAATCGCGGTCAGGATCGTAGCAGCGCAGCGTCAAACTGTCCGCAACCGCGACCAGATCGCGCCGCGCCTTGAGCGGCGAGGCGTCGCGATAGGCCAGTTGGTCGCGTGTAACCGTCAGATCAACGCCATGCGCCGCCCCGACCAGCCGCACACTCAAGCCACGCGGCGCGACCTCCAGCCCCAGCCAGGCCAGCACCGGCGTCAGGGCCGCCTTCGCGCTCAGCGGCGGCGCGAAGGCGTAACCCGCCACATCGCCCTCGACCTCGGACAGGTCGAGCTGCTCCGGCGCAATCCCCGCCTGCCCCATAATCTCCGTGATCAGGTTGCGCGCATCGCCCGCCCCGACCCGCCCATTCAGCCAATGCCCGGTGCGCCAGTTGTCCGTATCGCCCCACACGTCAGAGCGTTGCGGAAAGGCCGGATAGGGCCGCGCGTCCCAGCACCATACCGCCATGCCGTCCAGCATCGGCCCACCATAGACCGAACTGACCGGATTGTTGGCCGCATAAAAGGCGTGATAGGCGTCCAGACACGTCCGCTGCGCCCGGTCGTCGCGCATCCCGCTCGAATAGGGCGGAACCGCGCTCTCGGAACTTTTCGGATCGAGGAACAGGTTGGGCGAATTCGGCCCCTTGTCGATCGCCGCGCAACCGATCTCGATCAGCCGCACTGGCTTGGACTGCGGCGTCCACGCCGTCGGCGTTGCGGATCGCACCCCGCCCGGACGGTCGTAATGCGCGTTCGTCCACCACCCGGCCACATCCTTGGGCCGGAACATCCAATCCTCGCCATAGCCACCATCGGAGATCGGCGTCCGCACCTGCGCATCGCGATCCGCTTCCGAGGCGTAATACCAGTCAAACCCCTCGCCGCCGCGTATCCGGCTCATCAGATAGGTTTCGTCATAGATGGACGCCGCCAGCGCCGCGTCGAGATGATCCGTCCCGTCGCGCCAGTCGGTCAGCGGCGCGTACCAGTCGATGCCGACAAAGTCGATATTGGCGTCCGCCCACAACGGATCGAGATGAAACACCGCATGGCCATCTCCCGGCTGATGACCGAAATATTCGCTCCAGTCCGCGCCATAGCCGATCTTCGTCCCCGATCCGACCACGCCGCGCACCTCGGCGGCCAGATCGCACAGCCCCGCTGCCATCGGATACGCGCCCGTCGCATCGCGCAGCCAGGTCAGGCCGCGCAGCTCCGAGCCCAGCACCATCGCCTCGACCCCGCCCGCCGCCACGCCCAGAGACGCGACATGCAGCACAAAACGGCGAAAGCCCCAGTCGTCCGGCCCGCCCAGAAACTGCGCCACATCGTCCGCCGCCGCCGCCGTCTGATCGTGGCTCGACGTAATCCGCCCGCGCCACGGAAAGCCGTCGCAATCCATCAGGATGAACGGGATCAGGGTGACCTCGAACCCGCGCGCCTTCAACGCCGCAATCGCGTCGATCACCACCTGATCCGACGGCGTGCCGCCATAGGCCGGGCGCCCGTCAATCTGCGTCACCACATGCGCCTCACTGCGGCTCAACCCCGCCACCGACCAGCTTAACGGCGCGGTGATGCGATCCACGCTTTCGACGCCGGGCCGCACCCGACAGCTCCCCGCCTCCAGACTGTCACCGAACCAGCTCACCACCAGATTGACACGCTTTACGTTCGGCAACTGCGCCTGCAACTGATCGAACGAAACGACGAAATCCGTCGCCGTCCCGCCCGTATGCTGCGTCTCGAACGCCGCCCCGGTCAGGCCGGTGCGCAGCGCATTCGGCTGCGTCGCATAGATGAATTCGCCCGCGCCGGGGATCAGGCACACGGCCTCGATGCGGCTTTCCAGATCGACGAACGCGCCGCGCGGGCGGCGAAAGACCTCGACATTGAGATTGGGCGGGCGGTTGCCAAAGGCGGTGATATCGAGATCCTCGAACACCAGATAGGCGACGCCGCGATAAGCGGGCGCATCGCCCTCAATGGCCGCGATCAGGGCGTCCGGCGCCTGATCCTCATCGCCGAGGTACAGCCGGTACGCGATCTGCGCCGTATCCAAGAGCGCCCCGTCCGCCCAGATGCGCCCGATCCCGTCAATCGGCCCCTCGCACAGCGCCACCGCAAACGATAACGTATAGGCATAGCTTTCGGTCTTCACGCTGGTCTTGCTGGCGCGCGTCGTCGTGCGGTTTTCTTTCAGCCGCGCCGCCCAGATCACCGTCCCGGCCACGCGCATCTTGCCGAACACCTGCCGCACCGGATCGCCCTGCGCGCTGCCGCTCAACTGCAACCCGTTGAGCCGCGTCCCGACCTGCCGCGCCGGCTGAAGCGCATTCACCGCCGTCCGGTCAATCGCCGACCCAATCGCCCGCCCAATGGCCCCACCCACCGGCCCCGCCAGACTGGCCCCCACCGCACTCAAAATCACCTGCGCCAATCCAAAATCCTTCCTTCTAATCCTCCCCTGCGAAGCGGGGGAGGGGGACCACGAAGTGGTGGAGGGGGCATCTCCCCCTCTCATACCTCCCCATCTTCGATGGGGAGGGGGACCGCGCGGGCAAGGCCCGCGTGGTGGTGGGGTTTCTTACTTTCCTACCGAGCCCGGAAACCGAAACGCCGCCGCCAGCCGCCGCCGCCAGTACGGCCCCAGCCAACTCTCCACCACCGCATGGCCCCAATAGGCATGCACCACCTGCGCCCGCCGATCCTCGACGCCCTCACCCATGCTCAGGATCGCCGCATGTTTGGCCACCATTCCATCGCGCATGCGAAACACCAGCACATCCCCGGCCCGCGCCTCACAGACCGCCAGCGGCAAAAACCACCGCCCCAGCCCTTCGAGCAAAATCTCACGCCCGCCGACCTCGGCCCAGTCCGGGCTGTACGGCGGCAAGGCCTGCGGTTCCGGCCCGACAACCTCGCGCCACACCCCGCGCACCAGCCCGACGCAGTCGCAGCCCTCGCCCTTCACGCTCATCTGATAGCGATAGGGCGTGCCGATCCAGCCGCGCGCCGCCGCAACAATCACCTGCCCGCTCCGGTCCCGGTCGAACCGCCATCCAGCACCTGTCCGTCGCGCGGATAGACGGTGAGGAAGTCCTCGCCCGGCAGATCGGGGAAACCGCGAAAATTCACAAGATTATGAAATGTATCGCGGCAGGTCGCATAGCGCTTGTCGCAGGTCGCGCCGCCCAATGCGCTGAGGTCCAGCCCGCAGCGCGCATCGCCCAGCGCCGCATCGCACAGAAAGCCGAAACAGCGCCCGATGCTGCGCTCCAGCCGCGCCGCCACGCCTTCGACATGGGCGACGAAGGCCCCCTTCGCATCGTCCAGCCCGCCCGCGACCTCCAGCCGGGCCAGATAGCCGCCGTCCAGCTCGACATACTGGCTGGGGTCGGTCCAATCGACGACAAAGACGCGCAGTTCGGCCTCATCATAAAGCCCGGCCTCGATCTCCGCCGCCGCCAGGCACGCATCCGAAATCAGCCCCGACACGGCCAGAGTGTCCGGGCTGTCCATGCCGAGATCGCCACTGGCCGCGCCTTGCGTCAGTCCGCTCTGCGCCCGGCAGATCACGTCCATGAAACTCAGATCGCGATCATGATCGGTAAAGCCCAGCACGACGCCGTCCGTGCGCCTCAGCCGCCAGACATGGCACAGCTTCGCCGCCCCGGCGTTCAGCGCCGAGGCCATCGTCTCAGGAACCTGCCGCATGCCTACACCCGGATTTCGATCATCGCCACGGCGTTCATGCGGCCCGCCTCAAAGCTTTCCAGCGTCATTTCGATAGAGTCGGAATCAAACCGCACCGGCGTGTCGAACTGAAACCCCGCCGTCACCTCAGCGCCCGCCGCCGGGGCTTCGGCCAGGGTGACAAGGCCCGTTGTGACATCGAGCGTAAACGCGCCCGTCTCAACGCCGCCGACCGCCACCCGCACCGAATCCTCGACCGGCTTATTGACCGGACGCCAGACCTCGCCATAGGCCTTGCGCAGCTGGAACTGCGTCTGCGTCCCGTCGCCCGTACCCAGCACCTGATCCTGCGGTCCCGGCGTCGCCGTCACCGCACAGCTTTTGCAATCGGCGAAATCGCGAAAGCGGAACCCGTAGAGCTGCCCCTCGCGCGCCTCGAAAAAGGCCAGCAGCTCGGCAATATCCGCCAGAGGCCGCACCCCCGCCGCGATCAGATAGCGCCTGCGCCCCAGCGCCCACGGACTGACCCGCCGCTCATAGCCCGACCCCAGCGCCGTGATCTCGGCCTTACGCGTCACCCCCGCCCCCGACCCGAAGGCCAGCCGCGCCGGAAACAACACTTCATGAAAACCGGACATATTTATTCCTCTCAACCCCGCGCTCGCAGGTATGTATGGGCCTTCCTTCATCCTCCCCCGTTTACGGGGGAGGGGGACCACGAAGTGGTGGAGGGGGGGGGGACTTCCCTCACCTCATCCCCCTCACCTCATCCGCATTTATCTCAGTCCTAGGCGCGCCGCCCGCTGCAAAGCCGCCGCCACCTGCGCCTCCGACCGGACCAGCCCCGCCGCCCCGCCCGCGACATTCACCGTCACCTGCACATTCGGCGCAGCGGACCCCGCCTCCACCGCCCCCCCGCTCGCCGGTCGAAACACCTCCGGCCCGCGTTCGCCGACCAGATAGGCCCCGCCCGCGCTGACCGGCCCGCCGTCCGCCCGCGCGCCGGAAAAGACGCTGGACACCACCTGCGCCAGCGCAGACCCCAGCCCCGTGCTTCCGCTGCCGCCCGCCGCCTTATCGACCGCCGAGATCAACGCCGAGGCCAGTTCGCCCAGACTGATCTTGCCGTCCGAGGCCGCCCGCGCCAGCGACGCCGCCAGACTCTCGCCCGCCTTCGCGAACGCCTGATCAATCGTGTTCGCCGCCTCGGTCGCGGGCGCCTCCAGCGCCTTCAACGCCGCCGCGCTCTCCGCCGTCCTGGCGTCCAGTCCGCCCAGTGCGTTACTCATGTTTTTCACCATCCGGATAAAGCCGCATCATCGCCTCAAGGGCCGCGCGCGCCAGCGGCGCGTGCGCCTCGCCATTCAGCATGACCCATTCGCGCCAGCTCAGCCGCCAGAAAACCTCCGGCGGTAACCCCATCAGCAGCGCTCTGCGCAGCAAAGAAGCCCAGTTCATGCCGTCATCGCCGCAAACGCCGCCGTCACCGCCGCCATCGCCTCGTTAAGGCTGGCCTTGTCCACCGGCATGTCGTCCACCAGCAGAACACCCAGCACAAAGGCCAGATCGCCCGGCCCCAGCGCCTTGAGCCGCTCCGCCAGGGCCGCAAAGCCCGACACGCCGAAATGCCCTTCCAGCGCGGCCAACGCCCCCAGAGTCACGCACAGCCGCGCCTCCCGCCCGCCGATCATGGCCGCAACCTCGCCGCGCGCCGGATTAGCTTGCTGCAAAACTCACCTCGCCCGTCGAGGCCAGGGTGATGGCGAAGGTCGCTTCGCCGTCGTGCTGACCGGCATATTCGAGCGCCGCGATCAGAAACGCCCCGGACAACACGCCGAAATCCGGCACGATGATCTGCCAGTCGCGCGCCTCTTGCGCGAAAAAAGCCGTCCGCATCAGCGCATCCGAGGCCGCATCGCGGAACACGCCTGAGCCCGACACGGCCAGCGACTTCACGCCGCCGCCCGCCAGCAGTTCGCGCCAGCCGCCCGAGTCGGAATCGGTCGCATCGACCGTCTTCGCATTGAGCGACACGGTCCGCGCCCTTAGGCCCGCCACCGTCTGAAACACGGGCGTCTCCGCCCCGTCCGAAATCTTGAGCAGCATGTCCCTGCCCGCCTGCACCGCCATCTGGCTCTCCTTTACCTGGGTTCAGTTACGGCGCGCAGCCGCACCAGCGCGTAACTCGTGCGCAAATCCGCCGCGCGAAACACATCGACGAACACCACGCGCAGGCTGCACAAGACCTGATCGCTCAGGCTCAACTCCGCACCGTCGAGCAGCACGCGCAGTTCGCCCGCCACCGCCCGCGCCTCCTCCGCGCCGCCAAAGCGCGACACGCACATCAGGTTCAGGCTCTGCTCATGCACATCGGCCTCATTGCCGCCAATGTCCTGCATCTGCCCGCGCCCGAAGGTGACATACGGATAGATGACCTCGGCAGGCGGCTGATCCCAGACGCGTGGCGGCGTCCCCAGCCAGACGGACAGGCTGTCCTGCGCGCGCAGAAAGGCCATAAGCGCGCCCTGCAGGTCGCGCATCGGATCGAGCGTCATTGTATTTCTCTTTGCGTTAGATTCGTTCCAGCCGCAGCCGCACCTGGCCGTCGGCGATCTCATCAAGGCTCAGGATGCGCCAGTCATGCCCGCGCACGCTGAGCCAGCCGCCGAGGCTCAAACCCTCAGAAGACCGGCAGAGAAAATCCGCCGTCTGAGACACGAAGGGCTGGCCGTCGGACGGCGTCTGCACCGACGGCGCGCCGGGCCGGAAATCGCCCCACACCGTCGCGCTGACCGTCATATCGCGCACCCGCCCGCCGAACGCCGTCTCGCTGTCGTCCAGCCCATAGACCCCGGCGGGCGTCCTCACATCGCGCGCACTCAGGCTCATAACCTGACCTCGCGATAGGGCGCGATCCACGGCTCCAGCGCCGAAAGATCGCCACCCGCCTCGCCGCGCCCGTCATATGCCTGGGCGATCAGATAGAGGGCGCACAATCGCAGGGCCGTCGGCGCCGTCTCATCCATGACCACCCCTGTCTCGCCGGCCAGCTTCTCTTGCGCCGCCGCGATCAGCATCGCGATCAGCCCATCCTCCGCCGTATGCGACACGCGCAAAAACAGCTTCGCCTCATCCAGCGACACCGCATCCGTCATGATAAAGATCTTCCTCTCATACCTCCCCGGCTATGCCGGGGAGGGGGACCGCGCCCGAAGGGCGTGGTGGTGGGGTTTCTTACTTCAACTGCCCGCCGCCTGGCTGGCCGACCGCTTCGCGGGCCGGGCCGCTGGGGTGAGGCGAAAACCGTTAGCTTCCGAGCACCCGCCGCGACGTGTACTGACGTACACGAGCAAGGGCGCGCAGGAAGATGACGCGTTTGCAGCCCACCCCAGCGAGTCCGGCTACGAAGCGGCGATTTTCAGCACCTTCAGGGCATCAAAATTCTGCACCCCGCCGCCGACGCGGCGGGTCGTGTAGAACAGCACATAGGGCTTGGCCGAATACGGATCGCGCAGCACCGAAATCCCGGCGCGATCGACGATCAGATAGCCCTTGGCGAAGTCGCCAAACGCTACCGCCGCCGCGCCCGCCGCGACATCGGGCATGTCCTCGATCTCCTGCACCGGATAGCCGAGCAGCAGCGGCAGCGCCCCGGCCGCCGAGGCGGGCTGCCAGATATAGTTGCCGTCCGCATCCTTGAACTTGCGGATCTTCGCGGCGGTGCGGCGGTTCATCAGAAAGTGCGCGTTCGGGCGATACTGGGCCTTGGGCGCATAGATCAGGTCGATCAGCGCATCGACCGGCGCGGAGGCGGCAAAATCGCTGGCCGCGCCCGAGGCGACATAACCGATCTGACCCCAGCTCGCGGTCGCATTAGCGGCGAGGGTGTAGCTCAAAAAGCCCTTCGGCTTGTTCGATCCGTCGCCATTGACAAACGCCGCCTGTTCCTGCGCCGCGAAACTGTCTTCGATCTCCGAGGCCAGCCAGTCGTCGAGATTGATATAGGCGTCGTCCAGAATATCCTGTGTCGCCGAGGGCGAAGCGTAAAGCTCGCCGGTCGCGAAGGTCAGAAGATCGAGCGTCGCCGGATCGGTTTGCGGGCGGGCATCCGTCTCGGCCACCCAGCCGGCCGCCGCCGCCGCGGTCGAGATCGGCTTTTTGAAGGTCGCCGCCCCGACGCTGCGCACCGTGGCCAGCGAACGGAAAACCGAGGCCTGGGCCAGACGGCGCTCGATATAGGTTTCGGTTTCCGTGGGCGCCAAAACCCCCGACCCGCTGGCCGAGGAAATGCCCGACTTCAGCTCCATCCCCATGCGCCCGGAGCGCAGGTAACCTTCCCACGCCGCCTTGGCCTCGGACGGCTCCGGCTGGCGCGCCTCATCCAGAACAGGACGCGACTTCTGGCTCATCAGCCGGTTCAGCCGCGTCTCGGCCGCGGAGAGCGCCGTCTCGATGCGCTCCAGCTTGTCCTCCAAAAGCCCATCGCCGCGCTTGGTCTCAATCGCCTCCAGCCGCGCATCATTGGCCGCCTTGAACGCCTCGAAATGGCTCAAAACGTCATGCAGCGCCGCGCGCACCTCCGCTGAGGCCGCCGCCGATTTCACTTCCTTCATGTGTTTAAGTCTCCGTTACGGAATTTACGCCGCGCATGCGGCTCTCATACGCCGCATGTAAAACGGCCATATCCTGCAAGTTTGAGGCGATGGACATCGCTCAGGATCGACCACGAAAAACACGAAAGGCACGAAAATATTTCGCCTGACTCGCGATTTTACGCCCTTCGATCAGATCGAAGCTGCGCTTCTTTTTTGACCGAGCCGTCCAGCTTTCGTGCCTTTTCGTGTCTTTCGTGGTTGAAAAATCTTACCCTTACGCCGCCTGATTACGCCGCCACGGCCTCCGCCCAGACCCGCGTGATCCGCGCGCTCGGCAACATGGGGAAGGTCACAATCGACACCTCCCACAACTCCACCGCCGTCAGCACACGCAGCCGCCCGCCATCCGACGCCCGGCTCTTCACCGCGCGAAAGCCGATGCTCAACCCATCGACCACGCCGGTCCTGACCAGCGCCCCCACCATGCGCGCCTCCGGCGACACATCCAGAATCCGCCCGCGCACGAACAGCCCGACGGCGTCCTCAACCATCTCGTCCCAGACCCCGACCGGCGATTTCACCTGATGCTGATACAGCATCCGCACGCCCCCCGGCCCGCTCTGCATCAGACTGTCGCGAAAAGCCCCCGGCACGACCACATCGTCATTGAGATCGCGCAGGCCGAACCGCGAGGCGTAACCCTCGATATGCACGCTCATCCCCGCCCCTCCAGCTTATGCTCGATGCGCTCCAGCGAGGCGCGCTGCGCCAGCGCCTGTTCCTCCAGCCGCGCCAGCCGTTCGGCCACGCCCTGCTGCTGCTCCAGCCGCGCCTCCATGATGTCGAGCCGCGCCCCCGCGCGCCCGACCCACAACAGCACGAAGGCGGTCTGCACGATCACCGTGACCACCGCCGACACCGGCACGATCTGCCAGATGAGGCCGGTCATGACGCCGCCCCATGCGGCAGATTGTCATGCGAAATGGGGTCATGCGGAATGGGCGACAGCCCCGCCAGACGCCGCCGCTCGGCCTCGGTCAGGAAGTTGGCCGTATTCAGCCGCGTCCAGAGCGCGTCCCGCTCCGCCGCCAAGGCAGGCAGGGCCTCGATGTCGTTGACGATCTTCGCCCCGGCAAATTTCGGCGCCAGCCAGGCGCTCAAACTGCGCGTCGTCTTCTCGACCAGCGGCAGCACCGTATTGCGCCAGAAGGCGGCATTGGCCTCCTTGTAATTGGCGTAGGAATTGTCGCCCGGAATCCCCAGCAATTGCGCCGGCACGCCAAAGGCCAGCGCAATGTCGCGCGCCGCCGCATATTTGCCCGCGATAAAATCCATATCCGCCGGCGACAAAGACATGGGCCGCCAGTCCAGCCCGCCCTCCAGCAGCAGCGGCCGCCCGGCATTGTCTGTACCCGAATAATCATCCGTCAACTGCGCCTTCAGCCGCGCGAACTGATCGTCCGACAGGCGCTCGGACGCCTTGGCCCCATAGACCAGCGCCCCCGAAGGCCGCGCCGCATTGTCGAGCAAAGCCTTGTTCCACGCCCCCGACGCATTATGCACGTCAATCGAAAACGCCGCCGCCTCCAAAGGCGAAAAGCCGTACCAGTCATCGAGCGGATGCCACAGCTTCAGGTGCAGCACCTTCAGCCAGCCCTCACCATCACGCCCGATGGTTACGCGCGCGCCATTGGCCGCATACTCATAGGCGTCCGGCCAGCCGCGCCGGTTCGGGATCACCTTCATGCGATCCGAACGCAGGCTCCACAGCTCGAACGGCGCGGCCTCGTCAGGCAAAAACGCCGCCTCGACATAGGCGTTGCCCGCCGTTTGCAGGCTGGCGTAGAGCGCCTCGCGCAGGTCCGCCCCGCCCTGCTCGGCGTTGGGCCGGTCGATCAGCGCCTGCAACGGATGATCGGGCGTGCGCCGCCCGCCGAATTCGACGCGCAAAGGCACGCTCGCGCAGGCTTCCGCGATCATGCGGATGCAGCGATAAGCGACCGCATTGCGTCCGAACCCCTCCGCCGCCAGACAGCCATAGTTGCGCGGCGTCCACACCGGCCTCCCGACCAGATTCACCGCCGTCACCGCCCCCGCCGCGCTCTGCTTACGCTCGCGGGTGAACCAATTCCCAAACATAAAAATACCTTTTCTATATCCCTCCCTGCGAAGCGGGGAGGGGGGACCACGAAGTGGTGGGAGGGGCAACAGCCCCGCGTAGCAGTGGGGTTTCTTACTTTCCAAACCTCAAAGCCGCCGCAGCCTCGGCTCCGCCCGCCCATCCAGCAACAACATCGTCAAAGCCCACACCAACGCATCGGCGCGGTCCGGGCTTTTGGCTGGGCTTTTGGCCGGGTTGTGCGCCATCTCCCCCGCCCCCAGCGCCATCAACTCCTCATCGAGCGCATTGAACCGCCCGCCATCGCCCGGACAGTGCGTCACCCGCCCCTGCTCATACAGCGCCGCCACAGGCTCGGCCCGCCGCCGCTTACCGTCGCGCGCATGCACCAGCCGGATCGGCGCCTCGCAACCGGCCTGAGCCAGCAGCGTCCGCACCATCTCGCCGCCCTGATTGCCCTCGGCCACGACCTGCCGCGCCCCATGCTCACGCGCGACCGCCGCCGCCTGCCGCGCCCAGCCAAGCGGCGACAAACCGCTGACCGTCGCATCGCACAAGACATAGCCGCGTTCGCCCACGCGCCCCGCCGCCACGATGCCGCAGGCGTCGCCGTGACTGCTTGCAGGCGGATCGACCGCCACGATCACCTCATCGAAAGCGGGCGGCCGCGCGCCATAACAACGCGCCAGATCGTCGGCCCGCCACAGGGCCGCGCCCGCATCCTCGACCACCAGCCCGTCCAGCTCCTGCGCCGCCAGCCTTGTGCCGCCGTAAAGCGCGGTCAGCCCGTCCAAAAACACCTCGGACAGCCCGGCCAGATTGTCCTTTGTCGCCGCGCGCGTCACCGCCGCCCCCTCTTCCTTCATCAGCGCCTTGAGCGCCGCGATCGGCTTCGGCGTCGTGGTCACGCACAGGCGCGGCGTCTCGCCCAGCCGCAAGCCCATGCGCAGTTGCGCCAGCGTCTCGGCGGGCGCCCGCCAGGCGCAGAACTCGTCCGCCCAGGCGTAATGAAATTGTGGCCCGCGCAGCCGCTCCGGCTCCTCCGCCGAAAAGGCGTAGGCCACGCCGCCGTCCGGCCAGCGCAACCGCCGCCGCGACACCTCGTAAAAGGGCCGGTTACCCGGCTCGGAGACGCTGCGCAGACCCGATGGCCCGTCGATCATCACCTCGCGCACATCGTGCAGGGTCGGCCCGATCAGGGCGACCCGCAATCCCTTAGACATCAAGCCCTGACCGATCAGGCCCTTCACCCATTCGGCCCCGGCGCGCGTCTTGCCCGCCCCTCGCCCGCCCAGAAACAGCCAGCTATGCCAGTCGCCTTCAGGCGGCGTCTGGTCCTCGCGCGCCCAGATGTTCCACGCCGTCAACATGCGTTTCAGCGTCGCCGCATCGTGCCGCAGCAGCCAGAGCTGAAGGACGCCGGGAGGCCAGGTAACGAGCCATCTTATGTTCAAAGTCCAGTCGCAGGGCGTCCACAGCGGCTTGGCCTGCGCCTCTTCCCACTCCGTCATCGGCTTCGTCATCCATCCCCGCCTCATCCTGCGTCTTCGTTTGCGGATACGCCTCGGCCAGCGCCTTGCGCAGCAGCGCCAGCACTTTAAGCCGCTTCTCAATGTCCTGATCTTCCGGCTTCTTTTTGCGCGCCGCCATCAGCGCGTCGAAATCCTTGCGCAGCACGGCGTCATGCTTCTGCTGCTTCTCGGCCAGCCGCACCGCCAGCGGGCGCGATTTGCCCCTCGACCGGGCGCGCTTCGGTTTGGGTGGGGCCGAAGCCGCTTTTCCGTCCATGCACACACTATAGGTCAGGACCGGCATAGGAGGACGCCCCGCCGAAACTTTCCGGCAGGGCGTTGATTTTGTTCAAAAAGGAAATTCAAAAGGCGCGGATAACTCAGCCCTTGCTGAGTTCGTCGGCGCTTTCGCGCATCACCACCCGGTGCGGCGCCAGTTCGTAATGGTGCGCGGGCGGCTTGGCCGAGGTCTTGGCGGCGTTGATCTGATCGACGATCATCTCGACCGCGCGCGCGCCGATCAGTTTGAGCGGCTGATGCACGGTGGTCAGCGGCGGCCAGATGATCTCCGACACCGGCGTGTCGTCAAACCCGGTCACCGACAGGTCGCGCGGTATCTCCAGCCCCAGCTTGTGCGCGGTGAACAAAGCGCCGACCGCCATATCGTCATTGGCGCAGATCAAGGCTGTCGGCCGCTCCGGCCCGGCCAGCAGCCGCGCCGTCGTCTCCACCCCCGAGCGGAAGCTGAAATTGCCGCGCGCGGTGCGCATATCCTTCTCGTCCAGCCCCTGCTCATGCAGGGCGCGGCGGAAACCAGCATAGCGCTCCTCGGCGGATAAATGGCCTTCCAGCCCCTTGATGAAGCCGAGACGGCGATGGCCCAGATTCAGCACATGCCGCGTGATCTCATAGCCCGCCACCTCGTCATCGACGCCGATGCCGGAGGCCAGGGCGCGCGCCTCGCGTCCGGCGGCGATGCACACCACCGGCGTCTTGCGCGCCTGCAATTCGCGCAGCAGGTCCAGATCGTCGGAAAAGGGCGGGGTCAGCAACAGCCCGTCGCAGCGGCGGCTGTCCAGCAGCTCCAGAATCGACTTCTGCTTGCTCAGCGAATGCTGATTGACCGTGTGCATCAGCAACTGAAAGCCGCGCTCGGCGCAGCCGCGCAGCGCCCCCAGCTCCAGACCGGCGTGGTAGAAGGAGTTCGGCTGGCTGTCGAGGTCGGAGGCATAGATGAGCGCCAGCACCTGACTGCGCCCCCCGGCCAGGAAGCGCGCCTGCATATTGACCTTGTACTGAAGCTTTTCGACCGCTTCCAGCACGCGCTTGCGCACCTCGTCGCGCACATTCGGCCCGCCGTTCAGTACGCGCGAGACGGTCGCCCGCGCCACCCCGGACAGGGCGGCCACATCGTCAATGGTCGGTTTACCGCCGCGCATGCCTGACTTCCAAAACGCCGTTCATACCCCCTTTTAGGCCGCTTCGGCGTCAGGAGACAAGTGCCGCGTTAACCTCAGTCCTGCTTAACGATAAGCGCCGCCGCGATGGCCATGATCATCGTGATGATGACGGTCAGAGTGGTGATGGCGGTTGCGGTAAAGGTCATGGTCATAGGCGCACGCGGTCAGGCTCAAAAGGGTTGCGGTAGCAAGCAGGACAAGGCTGAAGGCTTTCATGGCGAAACTCCCTCAGCGATGACCATGGTGGATGCGGTACTGGCGATAGCCGTTATAGGACTCGCGCCGGAAATGCCGCCCATCGTCGCGCCGCCACTGACGATGCGCGTCGCGGTAATAGAACCAGCCGTCATCGCCCCAGTAGCCCTCGCTGACCGGCCCGTAATAGTCGTCATAATAGAGATCGTAATCGGCGTAGCGCCCCGGACCATGCCCGTAGCCATAGCCATAGTCGGCGCAAGCGCTGGCGCCCGTTAGAACGAGCAGACTACCCGCGATCAGCAGCATCTTTTTCATGGCGCGCCTCTTTCTAAAATTTCTGGCCGACATTTCCGGAAATCACCGTGCCGCGCCCGCCATAAGTTCAAAATCCGAACCCGACCCCGCGTTAACAATTATGAATAAAGATAGCTCACCTCTCATACCTCCCCATCTTTGATGGGGAGGGGGACCGCGCGGGCAAGGCCCGCGTGGTGGTGGGGGTTCTTGCTTACGCCCCTATTCCCCCTCGTCCGCCGCCCAGTCCGACCGGTCCTCCAAGAGATCCCACGCCACAAAATCCAGCGCCTCCTCAGGATCGCCCAGGGCCAGTTCCGACAGGGTCTGACCCCGGATCGACACCCCCGACCGATGCACGGTCTCGCGATCCCCGGTGATCAGATAATGCCATTGCGGCAACGGCTTGCCCTCATGCAGCCGCCGATACGCGCAGGACAGCGGCATCCACAGCAAATCCTCGATATTGCCCGGCGTCAGCTTGATGCAGTCCGGCACGAACTTTTTGCGGTTGGCGTAGTCCGAACAGGCGCAACTCGCCGGATTGAACAGCTTGCAATGCACGCGCGTCGGGATGATCTCCGCCGTGTCCTCATCCTCGAAGCGCACCAGACAGCACAGCCCGCAGCCGTCGCACAGCGACTCCCACTCCTGCGCATTCATCTGCTCTAAGGTCTTCGTTTCCCAGAAGGGCCGCGTCTCATCCGTCATGCGGCGACATATAGGCGTTCAGGGCGCGGTTTGCATCTGTTTGTTGACGCAAGCGCCGCCCCGCGCCACAGGAGGACCATGCACAGCCTCGACGATCTCCTGAACGGCCGCCTCACCGGCGCGACCCACCTGAAACTGAGCGCCGATCTCGACGCCTTTCCCGACGCGATCTTCGACCTGGCCGACACGCTGGAAGTCCTCGACCTGAGCGGCAACCGCCTGTCCTCCCTGCCGCACGACCTCAACCGCCTACATCGCCTGCGCATCCTGTTCTGCTCGAACAACCGCTTCACCGAACTGCCGTCCGGCCTCGGCGCCTGCGAAAACCTGACCATGATCGGCTTCAAGGCCAACCGGATCGCGCACGTCCCGCCGCAGGCCCTGCCGCCGCGCCTGCGCTGGCTGATCCTGACCGACAACGCGCTTGAGTCCCTGCCCGACGCACTCAGCCAGCGCAGCGCCTTACAAAAACTGATGCTGGCGGGCAATCGCTTGTCCGCCCTGCCCGACCTGTCGGCCTGCCATAATCTTGAGCTTTTGCGCTTGTCGGCCAACCGCTTCGAGGCCCTGCCACCGACCCTCTACGCCCTGCCGCGCCTGACCTGGCTGGCCTATGCGGGCAATCCGTTCACCCATGCCGCCGAAGCCGCCGCGTACGAAAAGGCCGACCTGCCGCACATCGCCTGGAGCGATCTTTCTTTAAGCGAACGCCTTGGCGAAGGCGCCTCCGGCCACATCCACGCCGCGCATTGGATCAGCCGGGACCAGCCGGTCGCCGTCAAGATTTTCAAGGGCCACGTCACCAGCGACGGCTCGCCGCAAAGCGAACTGAGCGCCGCCCTGACAGCGGGCAACCACGACGGTCTGATCCCCCTGCTGGGCCGCGCGCAAAGCCCTGAGGGCCGCGACGCTCTGATCATGCAGCGCCTGCCGCCCGCCTTCCGCCCGCTGGCCGGACCGCCCGATTTCGATACCTGCACCCGCGACGTCTATGCCAAAGGCACGCGCCTCACCGCCGACCAGACGCACAAGATCGCCGCCGACATCGCCTCAGCCCTGTCCCACCTGCACAACCAAGGCCTGACCCACGGCGACCTCTACGCCCACAACATCCTCTACAACGGCCAAACCGCCCTGATCACCGACCTCGGCGCCGCCTCGCCCCTGCCAAAGGACGACAAGGCGCGCACGTTTCTGCAATCGCTGGACGAGAGGGCCTATGGCGTATTGATTGAGGAATTGGCCTTAGGCTCAGACAGCCCTCGCAATATTTTAGCCAATGTCACGATGCGCCCGATACAACCAAACGGTCATTGTTAAGCAAGGCCAACACCGAACAAAGGCAATATCGGCACTTGCAAAGCATACCCGTAATGCAGATAAGTCAACCAACATATCTTTGGTATATTCGCACAGTGCCTGGGTGGTTTCGTCTACGACTAAGGCCGCAACAAATGTTTTTCTAGCGCAGCGTTAATAGCTTTACACAACCTTTCAAAGCGCGCTTCGCTATCTGCTGGCAAGACCAACGAAGGGTCCGTCGCCATTTTCTGCAAGAATAGACGTGCTGGTCGCGTCTTGTGGAATGGAATGGAGAGCCCGTCGAAGGCAGCTTCAAAACGGCGCGCGATGCGAGGAATATGGGCATTCAATTCCAGCGTTTTGCCCTTCAGTTCCTTCGCATACGCTTCCAGAACCAGCTTTTCGTAAACCACAGGATCAAGCAAATCTTCAATGTCGGCTTCGACGGGAGCGGTTTCGAACGCTTCGCTCACAAACACGACGCTATCCGACCGGATCAACTTGCCTTTGACCAGATCGTCGCGTGTCGCTTTGGCGTCCTTTTCATCATCGAACAGGACAAGCACCTTCAGTTGCTCTGACGTAAGCAACGCGACCATATAGTGAACTTTCTGCGCGCCACCCGCTGGTGTCACGGTCAAGCGTTCATCCAACCCGACTTTGCCTTGTTCGCTCAGTCGCGATGATACAGCCGACAGCATCCAGAAATCGGTCACACCTTCGACGACCAGATTGTTTGGTCCTACAAACAGGCTTTGTGCAAGATCGTATCCAAGCGCCGCTTGCAGCGGGAATAGCGTCCGAGCGTCGCCGGACGGGTCGTTTGAAACCGTCGTGCCGACTCCCTCCGCTATGTTGACTGTTCGAACCCAATCCAATTGATGCGTCGGGACCATAAACGGCGAATGCGTGGTATAGACAATTTGATTGCTAAAATCCTCCTCTAGGTGGCGAAGTAAATCGCCTTGTGAACGCGCATGAAGATACAGGCCCGGTTCGTCTAAAAGCAGGATCGCGCCATCTGCATCGCCGTCTTCAGTGTCAGCCGCAAACACAACATAGAACGCGAAGAACCATTGGAAGCCACGACTACGTTCATCCAAATTGACTTCGACGTCGTAAATGCTGTTGGGGTCGGAAACCAAAGTGTCGAAATGATGCGCGTCTAAGTTAAATCGCACCTTCAGTTCGCGATCCTTCCAACGTTTGCGTATGGCCGTAGTCACCACGGAACCGGCGCGGTTCGCCAGTTGACCACGTGTTTCTTGGTCGTTGCTTTGCGATAGCTTCTGCAACTGTTGTGGACTTAGGCCGGCTACCTTGCAAAGCTTCTCGAAATTCAAATCAGCCTTGGTTTGCTGGCCTTGGCTTTTGCGTGTTAGGAACTGCGCAATATCCTGATGCCCTTCAATTTCGGGATAGTCTTCGAGATACATGAAGACGGGCAAGCGCTCGATGACCCATTTTTGCGCCTCAGCATGCGCCGCCTCATTTTGCGGGATCGCTTCAGCCATTTCCTCCAATGCGATCACACGCTGATCCTGGGAGTCGGTCAGTTCAATGTCTGCCGCTGCAAGAGCCTTCCTAAGCGAGGCAAGAGCGGGGGTTCCGGTTTCAGCCCATTTCGCGGCGGTCGCCGCGACGCTGATAGAGGCAACGAAGGTATTCGCGGCACTTTCAAGCGCCGCCTTGCTGTCATCGGTAAGATTCGCCGCCGCAGCCTTCACGGCAGCATCAATCTTTCGGGCGTCGGCTTTGATGGAAGCTAAATCGAAAGCGCCTTCCGGCACTTCAATACCCACATATCGCTCATCGCCGTAGGAACGGCCAACCGTCACTTCGGTTACCCCTTGCGCGCTAGGCCAAATTTCAGCAAGGCAACCTTGCTCGTATGGGGTCAACTCCCATGTCGAATCTACGACAGGCGTGTGATCGGTGCATTCGGATAGCTTACGGTGGCGGGGGAAGTCCTTAATCGGCTTTAGCTTGGTGAAGCCACTGGCCGGGTTGAGGCTATGCAATGCGCGCAGAATGTTCGACTTGCCACTTTCATTTCGCCCAAGCAGCGCTGTAATGCGCGATATTGTGATTTCACCACTATCGTTGATCGAACGAAAATTCCGTACGCGAAATGATTTAAGTTCCATCTGCCTCTCCTTCGGACTACCGCCATAGCGTGTTTTGCAAATTTTTTCAATCTAGTGCCGGATCTATGCAGTAGCGGACGTAATAGCAAATAATGAAAGAGCTAGTGGCGTCAGTTAAATCAAGCTGACCTACTCGAGGATGCGTGGCTACCGAAATTGCGTGGTCAATGATCGCTTAGGGCTAAAACCTACCGCGCCCTTAACCTCATTACTAAAGCCTTCCGCAGAAACCCTTTGCCATTCCGCCTTCGCGCCACTACATCCGCGGCATGGCCAAAGCTCCTGCTCCCCTGCTCGCCCTGAAGGCGGTTCGTCTGATGGACGGCGCCACACCCCTGTTCGACGGCGTCGATATTGCGCTGGAACCGCGCATGCGCGCCTGTCTGGTCGGGCGCAACGGCGCGGGCAAATCGACCCTGATGCGCATGTTGTCCGGCCTGATCGAGCCCGATTCCGGCGAGCGCTACGTCCAGCAGGGCCTGCGCTTCGCCTTCGTGTTGCAGGAGCCGGAGCCGACGGGCGCCAGGGTGCGCGACTGGGTCTGCTCCGGCGGGGTCGAAGCCTATACCGCCGACGCGGAACTTGCCGCCTTCGGCATCGACCCGGAAACGCATTGCGCCTCCATGTCCGGCGGCGAAAAGCGCCGCGCCGCGCTCGCCAAGGCGTTCGCCGAAGACCCCGACCTTTTGTTTCTCGACGAACCGACCAACCACCTCGACATCTTCGCCATCGAAACGCTGGAAGACCGGTTGCGGTCGTTCAAGGGCGCCTCGCTGATCGTCAGCCACGACCGCACCTTCCTGGAGCGCACGACAAAAACCTGCTTCTGGCTCTATGACCGTCGTGTTTTACGTCGCGACGAAGGCTATGTCGGGTTCGAGGACTGGCAGGCCAAGATCGAGGCCGAAACCGCCGAATCCTTGCGCCGTCTCGAAAAGGCCATCGAGCGCGAAACCTACACCTTCTACCGCTCGATCACCGCGCAGCGCACGCGCAACGAAGGCCGCGCCGCGCGCCTGCGGGCCATGCGCGCCGACCACGCCGAACGCATGAAGGCGATGGACAGGCCGATGGACATGACCATCGACGCCGGACAAACCTCCGGCAAGCTGGTCGCCGAGCTGAAAGGCGTCTCCAAGGCGTTCGGCGACAAGATCATCCTGAAAAACTTCTCGACGCGCATCATCCGCGGCGACCGGCTGGCCATTGTCGGCCCGAACGGCGCGGGGAAATCGACGCTGGTGAAGCTGCTGATCGGTCAGGCACAGGCCGATTCCGGCGACATCCGGCTGGGGACCAATCTCGACGTCGCCTATCTCGATCAGGGTCGCGACGCGCTCAAGGGCGATGAGACGCTTTGGGACGTGCTGGCCAATTCCGGTTCGGACTCCATTCTGGTGCGCGGTCAGCCGCGCCACGTCGCCGCTTACGCCAAGGACTTCCTGTTCCGCGAAAAGCAGTTGCGCCAGCCGGTCAAATCGCTGTCGGGCGGCGAGCGCAACCGCCTGCAACTGGCGCGGGCTCTGGCCAAGGCGACCAATCTGCTGGTGCTGGACGAACCGACCAACGATCTCGACATGGATACGCTCGACCTGCTCGAAGACATGCTGGCCGATTACGAAGGCACGCTGATACTTGTGTCGCACGACCGCGATTTCATCGACCGGCTGGCGACCTCGACCCTCGCATTGGACGGCAGGGGCCATGCCGCCGAAACGCCGGGTGGGTGGGTGGACTTCATTCGGCAAAATCCGGACTTTTTCGCCGATATTTCGCAAAAAGAAGCCAAAAAAATCGCAGAAAAACCCGTTTCTGCGCCCGCTCCCAAAACCCCTGCCAAAAAGCTCAGTTACAAGGATCAGAAGCGCCTCGACGACCTCAATCTGCTGATGCCGAAATGGTCCGCCGAGATCAAACGCCTCGAAGCCGTCCTCGACGACGCCACGCTTTACAGCCGCGATCCGAAACGCTTTGACGCGACCATGAAGGCGCTGGAACAGACGCGCGCCGACCTCGAAAACGGCGAAATGGAGTGGCTAGAGCTGGAGGAAAAGCGCGAGAGCCTTAGCCTGTAAAGTGTCGCAAACTGCGGCAAGCCTTTATTAGGCAAAATTTAAACCCCATGATTTAGACTTGCCGCATTGCAACTGGAAAGACCGCCGGAAGCCATGTCGCCCGTCGCCAAAGCCAAGCTTTTTCACGCCTCCGCTGTCGTCGCAGCGACGCTGATCGCCTGCGCCGCCGCCAGGGCCGACACGGCAAAATCCTACCCGGCGCCGAACGCTGACGCCAGCTATCCCGTGCCGCCGTCTCCCTATGGTCAGGTCGGCGACCCCTTCGTGCGCACCCTGCAATGGCCCGGTAAAAACCAACCGCAGACCGCGCCTGCGCAACCCGCCGCGCCGCCAGCTGCAACCAAGCCGTCCGCCGCGAAAATCGCCTCGGTTCCGACGGCCCCGCCGCAGCAAACCCCTTCTCTGCAAGCCTATCCCGACCCCGGCATGGCCGACGACCCCGACCTGACGCCGCCCGCCGCAGCGCCTGCGCCGCGTCCGGTCGTCGCCGCGCCAAAACCGCAACCGCCGGTCCAGACCGCCGCCGCCAAACCGACTCCGCCTGCGCCTGTGAAAGCGCCGCCAATGCCAACGCCAGCGCCAAAACCGGAACAGCCGCAATACGACGCCAACGCCGCCACCGACATGTACGACAGCGGCTTTCAGGTTCCGTCCAACAGCCCTTACGCCGCGCGCATCGCCGCCGCCAGAGCCGCCGCCGCGCAGCAGCAGGCGCAGGTCGTCGCCATGCAGCCGGTCAGCGCGCCGCCCGCCGACGCCACGCCGCAGAAGCCCGACCTGAACGCCAAAACCGCGCCCGCAAAGGCTTCAGCGACCGCTGCGACCAGCCATACCACCACCGTCCCCGCGCCGTCAGCCTCGTTGGCCTCGCAGGAAACCGACCACGTCTTCATCCCCGGTGAACACTATACCGACGCCTCCGAAGCGCCGCGCTTTTACAGCCTTCACCGCGAATATGGCTATAAGCCCGACCCGATTACCGTCGACGACAACGCCACCGGCGCCCTGCTGACCGTGACCCCGGACGGCGGCAAAGACGCCAATACCGATACTCCAGACGACAATTCCACCGCAGCCAACGGCCAGAAGGCCACCGACTAAGGCAGAAAGCATGTCCCGCGTGCAGACCTCGACCCTGACCGACCTGATCGACCTGGCCAAGGAGCCGTCGAGCGCCAAGCGCCGCGAACTGCTGCGCAAGGTGACCGACGTGTTCATGACGCACCCGGACACGGTCAACGAACAGGAAATGGCGCTCTACGACACCGTCATGAGCCAACTCTCCACTGATATGGAGACGGCGGTGCGCGCCGAAATCGCCAACACGATCGCCTCGGCCAAGGCGGCGCCGCTGGGCCTGCTGCGCAAGCTGGCCTCGGACGAGATCGAGGTCGCCGAACCGATCCTGACGCGCTCCAAGGCTTTGAGCGAAAGCGATCTGGTGCATATCGTCTCGACGCAAGGCCAGGACCATCTGCGCGCCGTATCGCGCCGCGAGGAGGTGCCGGAAAGCGTGTCCGGCGTCATCGTCAAGCGCGGCGACGACACGACCCTGCATACGCTTCTGTCCAATGACGGCGCCCGCCTGTCGCGCGCCTCGTCCGAGGCCGTGGTGCAACGCGCCCAGGCCAATCCTGACCTGCATGAGGTGGTGGTCAACCGCGCCGACCTGCCGCCCGACCTGATGAACGACATGTATTTCGTCGTTGAGGCCCGTCTGCGCGAACGCATCCTGGCCGAAAACGCCAAACTCGATCCGTCGGTGATCGACAGCGCCCTGTCGAAAGGCCGCAATCAGGTCGCCGTCGCCTACGGCAGCTTCCCGGAGGACTATGAGCGCATCTGGGCCGAGGTCGAGACCTTGCGCCATAACGAAAAGCTGAGCCCGTCTCTGCTGGCCAAATATATGCGCGATCCGAACCCGACCTGGTTCCTGGTCGCTTTGGCCCAGATGGCCGATATCGACTATCTGACCGCCAAGCACGTCGTCGATCGCAAGGAGGTCGACGCCCTGGCCATCGCCTGCAAGGCCGCCGGGCTCGACAAGGCGCTGTTCCTGACCTGCGCCATGATCATGCTGTCGGATTCGGAAAACGCGATGGGCCGGGCCGCCGAATACGGCAAGCTGTATCAGGATCTGCCGCTCGACACCGCGCAACGCACGATCCGCTTCTGGCGCCTGAGAAGGGCCGACGGCCACGCCGCATAATTTACTTCGCTGCGGTCAACACCACGCCGACCAGCACCGCCACATATTGCAGCACCGCGCCGGTAATGACATGGCCGTGCCAGATGGCGCGGCGGAAGGTCAGGCGCTTCATGGCGTAAAAGATGGTGCCGACCGAATAGACCACGCCGCCCAAAGCCAGCAGGATCATCGCCGCAGGCGGCAAAGCGTCGATCAGCGGCTTCAGCGCCACCACCACGACCCAGCCGAGCGCCAGATAAAGCCCGATCGACAGGGCCCGTCCCCAGCCCGATTGCGAATACCGGCCCGGCAGCAGCAGCTTGATCAGTATGCCCAGCCCCGCCGCGACCCAGACCGCAATGCTCATGCCCCACGCCCAGCCGCCGCTCAGGGCCTGGGTCGTGAACGGCGTATAGCTGGCCGCGATCATCAGGAAAATCCCGGCATGATCGAGCCGCCGCAGGAAAGGCCGCCAGTCGGGCCGGGCGAAATTATAGGCCGCTGAAAAGGCCAGCATGGCGGTCATGCCGACCGCATAGACGATCACCGCCGCCACCTTGCCGATCAGGCCGTGACTGACCGCCAGCCCCAGCGCCACGCCGCCGCCGAACAGCGCAAAGGCCAGCCCGACAATATGCACGATCAGGTCGGCATGGCGCGCCCAGCGCGTCGGATAGTGCGGCAAGGTGATTTTCAGGTTCATAACCCTTAGCGTAGCGCATCCGCGATAAAAGCCAATTCAATTTACGTGCCTAAAATTTACGTTCACGTAAAGTAACACCGGCCTCACAAAGACTTGTGCAGGTGCGAACATCGCCCTATCTGTGGCGTTCCATTGGAAGCGCGCCATGTCCCATAAGCTCACCCCCGCTCTCGTCAGCCTGTTCGCCATCGCCTGCGGGGTCGTCGTCGCCAATCTCTATTACGCCCAGCCGATCATCGACCTGATCGCGCCGGATGTGCATCTGTCCGATCACGCCGCCTCGCTGATCGTGTCGCTGACCCAGATCGGCTATGCGCTGGGCCTGTTCCTGCTCGTGCCGCTGGCCGATCTCGTGGAGAATCGGCGGCTGATCCTGATTCTTCTGGCGGCGTCGCTGCTAAGCCTGCTGGCGGCGGCCCTGAGCCATACCGGCGGCGTCTTTCTGATCGTCTCGCTGCTGATCGGCGTGGCCACAGTCTCCGTGCAGGTGCTGATCCCGCTGGCGGCGCACATGGCGGACGACCATAATCGCGGCCGCATCGTCGGTAATATTATGGGCGGTCTGGTTCTGGGCATCTTGCTGTCGCGCCCGCTGTCCAGCCTGATCGCCGATCATTTCGGCTGGCGCGCGGTGTTTTTCACGGCGGCGGCCTTTATGGCGGCGATGATGGGGCTGATGGCGCTCGTCCTGCCGCACCGTAAGCCCGATCACGCCGCCGCCTATCCGGCCTTGATCCGGTCGCTGGGCGAGCTGTGGCTGCGCTTTCCGGCCCTGCGCCGCCGCTCTCTCTATCAGGCCTGCATGTTCTGCGCCTTTTCGCTGTTCTGGACCGCCGCGCCGCTGGAGCTGGCGCGCCATTACCATCTGACGCAGTCACAGATCGCCCTGTTCGCCCTGGTCGGGGCCACAGGCGCGGCGGCGGCGCCGCTCAGCGGACGGCTGGCCGATGCGGGCCATACGGTCAAGACGACGTTTGCGGCCCTGGCCTGCGCGGCGGCGGCCATGCTGATCACCCTGCTTCCGGCGGCGCGCGGCGTCGTCAGTCTGGCCCTGCTTGGGGTGGTGCTCGACTTCTGCGTCCAGACCAATATGGTGCAAGGCCAGCGCGAGATTTACGGCCTCGACCCGCACAGCCGCGCCCGCCTGAACGGCGTCTATATGACCGGCATCTTTCTCGGCGGCGCCGTCGGTTCGGCCTTCGCCTCCAGCCTGTACGGCGCAGGCGGCTGGGGCTTCATCGCCCTGGCGGGCGGCCTGCCGCCGCTGCTGGCGCTGATGGTGTTCGCTTTAAGTCATCGTCGGCTGCCCATCGCCGCTTAGAGCGCTTTTCGACCTGATTGCATCAGATCAAAAGGCGCTCTCAGTCTTTGGTTGTGTCGCTCTTCCTTGTCCAAAAAGTGGAACCACTTTTTGGGGAAACGCTCTAAGCCGCCATACGGCGCCAGACCTCATAATCCACCTTGCGCGCGTCGAGCTGACCGCGCATCTGCTGCTCGTACATGGCGCCCATGGCCAGTTCGTTCAGCGATTTGAATTCGGCGTCGACATGCTCAGGAACGCCGTCTCCGGTCGCCATGAAGCTGGCGGCGTTGATGCGCGGCATTTTGAGCTGAATCAGATAGGCCAGACGGCGCGCGCGTTCGGCGTTCAGCCGGTGCGCATTGGGATTTTCCGCAAACATCTCTTTGCCGAGCTGGGCGATATAGTCCGCGCTGAGAGCCGAAAAACGGTCCTCCTCCAGCGGATGCGCCATGCTGCCGGGTTCAAGGCTTAGGACGATGTCATTGAGAAGAAAATACAAACTGGCTACCTGTCGGTCGTTTACGCGGTGAAGCTCACCCTAACCGAAAGGTTTTGTGTTTCCGTTGAGGAACAGGGTGAACGCCGCGTTCACCTTAATTCGGCGCCGTCGTCCGGCGCGCCCTCGACCTTTTCGGTCAGGAAGTGACGCCCGTGCGCGTCCTCAATCTCGACCACCCACAGATCGGGGTCGAAGCGCAGCTGTTTGTCGATATAGGCGTTCAACTCGGCCTCGTCGCGGCTTTGCGTCGGGCGGATCCACACCGTTTCATCGCCCTGCGTCGCCTCGCGCAACAGATAGGCCTCGCGCGAGCGCAGATTCACCACCTTGATCAGGGCCGAACCGTGCGACGCATCGCCGCGCCTGACAATATAGCCGAAGCCCCCGGCCATATCCGCCCGGCGCAACAGGGCCGAAACCCACAGATCGGCGTGCAGCAACATTCGCTTAACCTTGTTTGGCAACGGGAACCTAAGCCTGTTCGGTTAGGCTGCGCGTCATGAACGGGTCTTCCTACAGCAAAAAAGGCGCAATGAAAAAGGCGCTGTGCGTCTTCGCCGCCGCCGTGACCTGCGGCTGGGCGTTGCTGGCGCCGCTGGGGACCGCCGCCGACGCGACCGACGCCGTGACCGCGACGACCCTGAACCGCTACTTCCTCGCTTTAGCCAATGACCGCTGCCGCGCCCTGCCCGACGACGCCGCCATGGCGCTCAAAGCCGGGTATTTGCAGGCGCGCAACGCCGCCTTGCGTTCAGGTCACAGCATGAGCGACCTCGCCCCGTGGCTGCAACGCGCCCGCGACGCCGCCGCAAGCGTCGCCTGCGACGCGCCGAAACTGACCGGCGCTTTCGATGACGCCGCCGCCGCCTATCGCCGCTTCATCGTCCAGACGAGTCTCGACCTGCCAGGTTTACACGCATCGTGGCGCGCCGACCGCGCTTACGGCGACGACGCCAGATGGCGGCTCGTGCAATATCAGAACCTGCCCGCCGCCGATCTCGCCTTCGGCATTTATGGCGGCCTGAACGCGCCGCGTTTCGCCGTCATGGCGAATTTCCAC
Organism: Asticcacaulis sp.; assembly: GCF_051956075.1. GTDB lineage: Bacteria > Pseudomonadota > Alphaproteobacteria > Caulobacterales > Caulobacteraceae > Asticcacaulis. The sequence continues at coordinate 90,516 of NZ_JBQCGA010000047.1, forward strand.
GACGGCGCCAAACCCTATGCTGCGCGGCTCTTGCTGCGCAACGCCGATCTGGTCGGCGAAGGCGTGATCCTCAGCAATCCGAACGCGGTCACCGCCCTGCCGCCGCCTGGCTTCGGCGCCGCCTCGCTCGGCTTCATGGCGCGCGATGCGCAAGCGGTCAGCGCGGTGCTGCGCCCCTCGGTCCAGACCAACGGCGCCGGTTTCAGCCTGACCGGCGACTATATCGGGACCGCTCAGACGCAGGCCGCCACACGCTTCGACTTCCCCAGTCAGGCCTGGCCCGCCATTGCGCGCCTCGATCCGCGCGAGGATATGGTGATCGAATTCGATTTCGATTCCGGCCCGCGCTATGTGCGTTTCGAGGTCGGCGACTTCATCAGCGGCCTGATGTACGTCACCCTGCCACAGCCCTATACGCACAATCAGCGCAACACAGCCGGCTGATCAGCTTTTCGGCGGCCGGATCACGAAGTCGCCGAAACTGCTGACATTGCCCGGCGTGTGGTGGATGTCCTCCAGCGGGCGATAGGCCGGGTGCATGGCGGCGCGCGCAAACGCCTCCAGCGATTCCATCGCCGCCGAGGACGGCTCTATCCCGCTCAGCGGCAGGGACGGCTGGTCGGGGTCCGCGTCCGCGACGCCCAGCGGCAGGCTGACCGTCACGCACGCCCCTTCGCCCGGCGTCGAGTCGATGCGCATCGTTCCGCCCAGCATGTGCGTCATCGCCTTGACGATGGACAGGCCAAGCCCGGTGCCCTGGGCGCGCTGCTCGGACGATCCGACCTGCTCATAGGGCTGGCCGAGACGGCTCAAATCCTCTGGCCCGATGCCGATGCCGGTGTCGCGGATGATCAGGACAAAAGCGTCCGCCTCGCTGGTCATGTCCAGCGTCACCTTGCCGCCGCGCGGCGTGAACTTGATGGCGTTGGACAGAAGGTTCAGACATATCTGCTTGATCGCGCGGCGGTCGGAATGGACATTGAGCGCCGTCGTCGGCAAGTGAGCGGTCAGTTCGACGCCCTTGTCGTGCGCCTGACCGCGCACCACGCGCAGGCTTTGCGACACCGGATCGCGCGCGTCGAAGCTTTCCAGCGTCATCTCGTATTTCTGCGCCTCGATCTTGGACATGTCGAGAATGTCGTTGATCAGGTCCAGCACATGCTGGCCCGACTCCCAGATCAGTTGCGCATATTCGGCGTATTTTGGCGGCAGATCGCCGAACAGCCTCTGGCGCATGATGTCGGAAAAGCCGATCACCGCATTGAGCGGCGTGCGCAATTCGTGGCTCATGCTGGCGACGAATTGCGTCTTGCCCGCATTCATCGCCTCGGCCTCGGCGCGCGCCGTCTCCAGCGCCGCCTCGTGCGCGTGTTGCAAGGATGCGTCGCGCAGCACGCCGTAAAGCCGTCCGTCCGCGCCCTTGCGCAGGCTGAGCGCGACATAGTGATCGAGCGCGGCGTGCGGCGTGAAGCCGATGTCGGCGCGACCGTCGCGCGCCGCCGTCTCCAGCGCCTCGCGCACGCCCAGCCGGTCAGGGACATGCGCGGCGGCGGCGACGCCCATCTGCATCATCAGACGCAGATCGACGCCCGACGGCGCTTCGCCATAACCGGCCAGAAGCCGACCGCCCGCATCGAGACAAACGATCAGCGCCGGTTGCTCGGTCAGCATGTGAAACAGACGTTCGCGCGCGCCCTCAGCCTCCGCCGCCCGTCCGGCGCGCAGACGCAAGGCGGGCAAAAGCGCGACGCCGAGGCCGATGACGGTCAGGAAAACCGCAATCGCCGACAGGCTCAGCCGCTCATTGTGCGTAAAGGCGACCTCGCCGCTCCACAGGCTGATAAATCCGCTCAACAGGGCGACGACGAAGGCCAGAGAGGCGCCGACCGAAATCAGGGTGCGCTGATTCAGCACCACCGCCGCCAGCAGAGGCGCCGCCACGCAGACCGCCAGAGGGCCGCTGATGCCGCCTGTCAGGGCGGCGGCGAGCGCGGCGCATATCGCCCAGATCGTGATCAACACTCGGCGCGTCACCCGCGTATCGCGCCACAACAGCAGCACGCAGGCCGCGCCCGGAATCGCCATGACCAGCAGCGCCGTGACGGCGGGCGGGGCCGCGCGCGCCAGCATCAGCCCCACCATGCCCAGCAGGTTGCAGGCCGCCCAGCCGAAATGCCAGGCCAGAGCGCCAAAGCGCAGGCCGCCGCCAGGCTCGCCCGCCTTTACACTGTGCAGCCAGCGCGTCTCGTTCAGCACATTAGTCCTTTCAGGCGCACAAGCGCGCCAACCGAAGCGATTTTATCGGTTTGCGGCCAGAATACGAAGAGTCTCGCGCCGTAAGCGAGTCGAAAAACATGCCGGGTAAGGCAAGTTTAAGACCGGCCTTGTAAGATGGGCGCGCAAAGGGCGAGCGCGACCGGCTCCTATACGCCCTTTCAGGGTAGTTGTGTATGACCTTTCTCCAGCGGCGGGACGCCGATGTCAGCGATGACGTCGGCGCAAAAAACTGGATTCCTCACCCGACGACGCATGACGGCGACGCCGCGCGACGCGCCTTTCTGCGCATGGTCAGCCACGAATTGCGCACGCCGCTCAACAGCATTATCGGCTTCGCCGACATCCTGCACGGCCAGCTCTACGGCCCGCTCGGCTCACCCGAATATGTCGAATATGCAGGCATTATCCGCGACAGCGGCTCGCGGCTTCTGCATCTGTTCAACAACGTGCTGGAATTGATCCGGCTGGAAGGCGGCGGCGGCTTTTCGCCCGCGCCCGAAACCGTGCAGCCGTGGCTGGAAGAGGCCATCGCCCGCCGCCGCGAAGCCGCCGCCGCGCGACAGGTGGAGCTTCGATTGCGTCCGCCTGAAGCGCCCGACAAAGACCCCCTGTCCGCCGTCTTCGATCCCAAGGGACTTTTGACCTGTCTCGACCATCTGATCGGCAACGCCATCGACTTCACCTCTGCGGGCGATGCGGTCGAAATCGCCGCCAGACGCGAAAACCGTCATGTGCTGATCAGCGTCTATAATCGCGGTCCGGCGCCCGCGCCCGAGAAAGTCGAGCGACTGATGCAGCCCTTCGAGCAGGGCGGACAGGTGCTGAACCGCAGTCATGACGGCGCCGGTCTCGGCTGGCCAATCGTGCGTCTGACCGCGCAGGCCATGGGCGGCGAGTTCGGCGTGGCGACGCGCGAGGGCGAGGCGCTCAAGGCCGTGCTGCGCTTTCCGACAGCCTGACGGCGGTGCGCGGTTTCATACCTGCAATATTTTCCGCATAGTCTCGCCCGGATCGGCTGTTAGTCCGAAGACGGATTTCGGGAGGCTTTGTCCATGCGCCAATCTCTGTTCCTCGCCTGCGCCGCTCTGGCGCTGATCGCCGCGCCCGCCTTCGCCCAGATGGGCGGCGGCATGGATGACGGCATGGGCGGAGGCATGGGCGGCCAGAGGGGAGGAGGCCAGATGGGAGGAGGCCAGATGGGAGGAGGCAAGGGCGGCGGTCATCGCGGCGGCGGGCGCGGCGGCGAACAACCTGGCGGCAAGGGCGAAGCGCCCGCCGGACCCAACCGACCCGTCCCGCAGCAACTGCCCGTCGCCATGCGTCTGACCGGCGTGGTCAATATCTTCGGTCAGAGCAAGAACGCCGAAGGCGGAACCATAACCAGCGACAAGCCCGACGTCTCCGCCATCTTCATCAGCCGCGGCGGCGCCCTGACGTTGAAAAACGTCAGTCTCAGCACCAGCGGTCCGGTGTCGCTGATCGACGACAGCCGCGGCAGCGGCCTCGATTCCGCCCTGCTGATCAATCAGGGCGGTCAGGCCGACATGACCGGCGGCAAGATCGCCACGTCCGGCCTCGGCGCCAACGCCGCCTATGCCGCCGGGCCGGGCGCGAAACTCAGTCTGCACAACGTCGCCATCGCCACCACCGCCAGCAACGCCCACGGCGTCGATGCAGTCGACGGCGCAGCGTTTGACGGCTCGGGCCTGACGGTCAGCACAATGGGCGACAACGCCCCCGCCATCGCCAGCCGTCGCGCCCAGCCCATGACCCTGTCCGACCTGACCCTGCACACGGCGGCGTCGGAATCGCCGCTGCTGCTGGCCGAAGGCGATATGAATGTGAGCAACGTCAAAGGCGAGGCCGAGCGCGACGACGGACTGGCCGTGATCGGCCCCCACCGCGTGAGCCTGCAAAATCCCGCCCTGCAGGCCGACGGCTACGCCATCTCCGTCACCGGCGGCGCACAGGGCGCGCGTCCCGGCGGCCCGCAGGAGCCGATGGCCGGGCCACGCATGGCGGGAGCCATGACGGGCTCCATGGCGGGCTCTATGGCGGGCCCAATGCCCGGCGGCGATTATGACAGCGGCGACGATCCCGACTCCGGCAAGGTCAGGCCGGTCACCAGCCTGCTCGCGACGCCCGCCCAGCAGCGTGGCGCGGACATTGCCGTCACCGGCGGATCCTTGCGCGGCGAGCGCGCCGCCCTGGCGGTCAGCAACGCCCACGCCCACATCGTCCTGACCGGCGTAGCGCTGCAAAGCGGCTCCGGCGTGATCCTCAAATCCGCCGCCGGGCAGACCGGCAGTCTGGGCCGCAATGGCGGCGACGCCGATCTGGAGCTGCATGGCGAAACCGTCAGCGGCGATTTCAGCACCGACGCCATCTCCAGCATCCGCGTCTCGCTGCTGGATCAATCGCATCTGACCGGCAAGACCACCGCCAATACCGATGTCACGCTCGATGCGGGCAGCGACTGGACGCTCAACGACGATGCGCATGTCGGCAAGCTGGTCGTCACCGGCCTCGATGCGCCGGACGCCATCAAGAATATCCGCTCCGGCGGCCACACCCTCTATTACGATCCCCACCGCAATCCGTGGCTCGACCACAAGACCTGGCCCCTGCCCGGCGGCGGCCAACTGACCCCGGATATTTAGAGCGCCTTTCGATCTGATGAAATCAGATCGGCGCTCTAAGTTTTTGCTTTGTCTAACCGAAATAGGCGCGCCCATCCGTAATGCCGCGATGATAGTCGAGCCGCCGATAAAAGGCTTCGGGGTCTTTCGGCTTCACCACCCAGCTTGGGTCATGATTCAAGAGGTCATAGAGCCGAGTCAAGGTGAAGCGCACCGCCGAGCCGCGCGCGAACAGGGGCAAGGCGGCGATCTCGGCGTCCGATAAGGGTCGCGTTGCGTGATAGGCGTTGACGAAAGCGGCGATCATCGACGGTTGCGCCTGCCCGCCCGGCGTGAACCCCCAGGCATTGAGCGCCACGGCCAGATCATAGGCGAAAAAATCGGTGCAGGCGTAATAATAGTCGATCACGCCGGTGACCTGACCGTCATCATTCATCAGCACATTGTCAGTGAAATAGTCGGCATGGATGGCGCCGGAAGGTAGATCAGCAGGCCAGCGCGCCTGCAGAAAATCCAGCTCCTCGCGAAACTCCGCCAGTATGGCCTGCGCACGCGGCGAAGACTCGGCCCTCGGTTCGCAGCGTGCGATCAGGTGCGGCCAGACCTGCGGCCCCATCGAATTTTCGCGATATTGCGCAAAATCGCCGCCGATCAGGTGCAGCTTCGCCAGATATTCGCCCGCCGAGGCCGCATGGCGCTCATCGGGATTGCGCGGCCAGCGTCCGGGCAGCCACTTGATCAGCGCGCAAGGCTTGCCGTTGATTTCGCCAAGGCTCGACCCGTCGCGCTTCAGCGCAGGCCCCGGCGCCGGATAGCCCTTCCGGTCGAGATACAGCGTATAGTCCATAAACCACGGCAAGTCGTCCACCGGCGTCGCCGCTTCGAACAGGGTCAGGGCGTAAAGGCCCGTCGTCGTCTCGACCTTGAAATTGGTGTTGGAAACGCCTTCCTCAATCCCTTCAAGATGCACAAGCTCGCCGATGTCGTAGGCGCGCAAATAATCGCGCGCATCCTCCAGCGACACCTGTGTAAAGACGGCCATCCAAGGCTCCCGTTTTCCTCTTGGCCGCAGCTATAGGCGGAACGCAGGCGCCAAGACAAGCGAGTCGTCCTCATGCTGCGCCAAAGAAGCGCTAAAGCGCGCGATTAGAATCCATCGCTTGGTTGCAGACGTCATATTTGTTAGCAAGCTGCCGCCCTTCCCTGCAAAGCCCTCCCCTGCAAAGGATGTCCTCATGCCTGTCGCCCAATCCGTCACCGACCTGATCGGCAACACGCCGCTGATCCGCCTGAAAACCGCTTCGGAGGCGACCGGCTGCGAGATTTACGGCAAGGCCGAATTCCTCAATCCGGGCCAGTCGATCAAGGACCGCGCCGCCTTGTGGATCATCCGCGCGCACGAAGCCTCCGGTGCGCTCAAGCCGGGCGGAACCATTGTCGAAGGCACGGCGGGCAATACCGGCATCGGACTGGCTATGGTCGCCAATGCGCTGGGCTATAAATGCGTGATCGTCATTCCGCGCACCCAGGCGCAGGAAAAGAAAGACGCGATCCGCGCCTTCGGCGCCGAACTGATCGAGGTCGATGCGGCCCCCTATTCCAACCCCAACAACTATGTGCGCTATTCCGGGCGACTAGCGGAGGAGATGGGAGCTGTATGGGCCAATCAGTTCGACAATGTCGCCAATCGTCAGGCGCATATCGACGGCACCGGCCCGGAAATCTGGGCGCAGACCGGCGGCAAGGTCGATGGTTTTATCTGCGCGGTCGGCTCCGGCGGCACGCTGGCCGGGATCGCCGCCTATCTGAGGTCGCAGAACCCGGACGTGCAGATCGGTCTGGCCGACCCTTACGGCGCGGCGCTCTACAGCTATTACACCACCGGCGAGCTGAAATCCGAAGGCGGCTCGATCAGCGAGGGCATCGGTCAGGGCCGCATCACCGCCAATCTCGAAGGCCTGTCAATCGACCGCGCCTATCAGGTCGCCGATGAAGAATGGCTGCCGGTTCTCTATGAGATGATCCAGACCGAAGGCCTATGCCTTGGCACCTCGGCGGCGCTGAACATTGTCGGCGCGATGAAGATGGCGAAAGATATGGGGCCGGGCAAAACCATCGTCACCGTCCTGTGCGACTACGGCAACCGCTATGCGTCCAAGATCTTCAACCCGGCCTTCCTGAAGGACAAGGGCCTGCCGACTCCGCCGTGGATGGCCGCTTAATGCGCGAAAGGGCGTCATATTTTCTGAATTTCCAAAACCTTTTGGTTTTGGCAAGCGCGCCTCATCTTCTTTTGATAGAAGCGACGCGCCCGAGCTTATGCGAGGAAGGCCTGCGCGGCCCAAGCGCGAAAAAAATTTTAAATATCCATGGCTGCAAAGACCGGGCGCTCGCCATCCGTGCGGGCGGGCGCATCCGTCTGGGCGGCCTCGGCGCGCAGCCAGTCCATGAAGCGCACCTGCCCCGGCCCCGGCTCGCGCGTCTGCGGCCAGACCAGATAATAGCCGTATTGCAACGGCGCGTCCTTTTCGTCGAACAGAACCTTGAGCCGTCCGGCCGCCAGATCGGCCTCGGCGATGGTGCGCTTGGCCAGGGCGACGCCGCGGCCCGCCACCGCCGCCTCGATCACCATGGACGACTGGTTGAAGCGCGGCCCACGCGTCGCGTCCACGCCGTCAACGCCGTGCGCCTTCAGCCACATCGCCCAGTCCGGGCAGGACGGATCGGTCTCGAAGCCAACATCATGCAGCAGGACATGGTGCTCCAGATCGGCGGGTTTGCGGATCGGCGCGGCTTCGAACAGAAGCGGCGAACACACCGGCACGACCGCCTCGGCCAGCAGATGCTCGACATGCAGGTTGGGGTAATGCCCGTTGCCGTAGCGCACGGCCAGGTCGATATCGGTGACCGCGAAATCGACCGGGGCCATGTCGGCGCTGACCCAGACGTCGATGTCCGGATTAGCGTCGCTAAACTCGTGCAGGCGCGGCATCAGCCACTTGGCGGCAAAGCTCGGCGCGGCGGAGACGGTGACGCGGCCCTTGGTCACGCCCGCCTTCATCAGCCGCGTAGCCTCGAACATCTTCTCAAAGGCTTCGCGCAAGATTTGCGCCGACGCCTTGCCCGCGTCCGACAGCACCACACGGCGGCCGTCGCGCACGAACAATTCAACGCCGACATGCTCTTCCAGCAGCCGAATCTGCTGCGACACCGCGCCGGGCGTGACGAACAGCTCCTCGGCGGCCTGCTTGAAGCTTTCGTGCCGGGCGGCGGCTTCGAAAACGCGCAATGCGGACAAGGGCGGCAGACGGTCGCGTGACATAATCTGTAGTGCCTCTTAGTTTGCCCTACCGCTTCGCTGCTTGAGGGCCTTCCTTTTAACCGGGCCGTTCTTTATAGCCCTTTTCAGTTTAAGAAAACTATCCGATACGGATTTGGAGACAATTATGAGCGACGGCAACCCCCTTCACCACGTCGAGGCGCTGGAAGCAGGCCAGACCTGGACCACCGACGTGGTGGTGATCGGCGCCGGGCCGGTGGGCCTGTTCAGCGTGTTCGAACTGGGCCTGCTCGACATCAAATGCCATCTGGTCGATATTCTCGACAAGGTCGGCGGCCAGTGCGCCGAGCTTTATCCCGAAAAGCCGATCTATGACATTCCGGCCTGGCCGATCATTTCTGGCGACGACCTGACCAATCGCCTGCTGGAGCAGATTCATCCTTTCGGCGCGAAATACCATCTCGGCGAAATGGCCGTGGCGATCCGCAAGCTCGAAGACGAAGACCTGTGGGAGCTGACCACCGACCAGCAGACGGTGATTCGCGCCAAGTGCATCGTCATCGCGGCGGGCGGCGGTTCGTTCCAGCCGAAAAAGCCGCCGATTCCCGGCATTGACGGCTTTGAAAACCTCGGCGCGGGCAAGGGCGTGCATTACGCCGTGCGCAAGATGGAGGCTTTCCGCGACAAGGAGATCGTCATTTCCGGCGGCGGCGATTCCGCGCTCGACTGGGTGCTGAACCTGCAACCGATCGCGAAAAAAGTCACCCTGATCCACCGCCGCGACGACTTCCGCGCCGCGCCGCATTCGGTCGCCAAGATGCGCGAATTGGTGGCGGAAGGCAAGATGGACCTGGTCATCGCCCAGGCCACGGCGCTGAAGGGCGAGACTTCGCACTATCTTGACGCCGTGCTGATCGAGGACGCCAATGGGGTGGAATCGGAACTGAAGGCCGACGCCTTCCTGCCCTTCTTCGGCCTGACCATGAAGCTGGGGCCGGTGGCCGAATTCGGCCTGAACCTGCATGAGAACCTGATCCCGGTCGATACCGAGAAGTTCGAAACCTCGACGCCGGGCATCTTCGCCATTGGCGACATCAACCACTATCCGGGTAAGCTGAAACTGATCCTGTCCGGCTTCCACGAAGCCGCCCTGATGGCGCAGAAGGCGTTTAAATACGTCTATCCGGACAAGAAGTTGCGCTTCCAGTACACAACCTCATCGTCGGAACTGCAAAAGAAGATGGGCGTGAAATAGTGGGGTTTGGGGCCAGTCGGCCCCAAGACTTCTCCTGTTCATTAAAAAAGCCTCGCCCTTTAAGGGGGAGGTTTTTTTAGTGAATAAATGCAGGTTTGTGAGGGAATTGCCCCCACGCCCCATCATTTCACACCAACCTTACCGGCCCCGGATAGCGCGCCACGGTCGCATCTGAGGTCAGCAGCGTGATCCCCTCATGCTGCGCCTGCGCCACCAGCATACGGTCGAACGGGTCTTTGTGTATCTCCGGCAGCGCATCCACCATGACCGCGTGGGCCGACAGGATCGGCAATTCCTCATAGCCGTTGTCGAGCAGGCCGCGCCGCAACAGGCGCGCATCGACGCGGAAATCGTCACGACCCAAGCCGCTTTTGATCGCGACTTCCCACAGGCTGGCGGCGGTGAACAGAAGCGTATTCGCCTCATCTTCGATCAAACGCGCCGCTTCCACCGGCAATCGTTCCGGCATCCCCGCCGCCCATAACAACAGATGCGTGTCGAGCAGCAGCTTCACAGACCGAACAGCCCGGAAATCTCGCCTTCGCTCATGCGGTCGAAATCGTCCGGCACGCGCAGTTCGCCGCTCAGGAATCCGAGGCGTTTATGCGTTACCGACGCATCGATAGCGGTGAGTTTCGCCACCGGCTTGCCCGCTCTGGCGATGACCACGGCGTCGCCCCTCGCCGCCTGATCGAGCAGACGCGACAAATGGGTCTTGGCTTCGTGAATATTGACGCTGGACATGACCGACCTTATTAAACTTAGTCAAGTCAGCTTAGTCTATTTTTGCGCGCCGCGCAAATCCTGTTCAGGCCGGTAATACAGCCCCAGTTTCAGGCTCTCGCCGATCCGGCTGGCCCGAACCATGAAATATTCGACCGCGCGCTCATCAGGGGCCAGATCGCGCAGGGTCTGCTCGAACAGGTACAGCCATTCGCCGAAATGCGCCGGTTCGATGCCCGGCGTGCGCAAATGCACCTGCATCGGACGTCCGGTATAGACGCCCGCATTGAGCGCCACCGATTGCCAGAACAGTTTGAGTTTCGCCAGATGCTCCGGCCAGTCCTCGACCGCCGCCTCGAACACCGGCCCAAGCCGCGGATGGACGCGCACCCGCGCATAAAATTCATCGACCAGATTTGAAATAAATTCCTCATCGACGCCGATAGCGGCGGCGTCTTCGCGGATTTTGCGGCGGGCTTCAAGGGCGTGTTCAGATCTCATAATCGACCTTTTAGCTCTGCTGACGCAATCTGACCATGCGGCGTCGTGTCCTGTCGCAAAAAGGAGCCCCATCATGCTGCATACCGGAAGCTGCCATTGCGGCGGCATCGCCTTTGAGGTCGAGGGCGCGTTCGACCATGCCTTAAGCTGCAATTGCTCGATCTGCCGCCGCAAAGGTTCTCTGCTGGCCTTTGTTCCGGCGACGGACTTCACCCTGACCACGCCGAAGGACAAGGTCTCGACCTACACCTTCAATAAGCACGTCATCCAGCATCATTTCTGCGCAAACTGCGGCGTGTCCCCTTACGCCGAGGCCACGGCCCCGGACGGAACGCCGACCATCGCGCTCAACCTGCGCTGCGTGCCCGATGTCGATCTCGACGCCCTGACGATCAAACACTGGGACGGGGCCAGCCATTAGAGTCAGTTGATCTAAACCTTCCTGCAAATAAGCATCGCTTTTCCATGCACGGGTGAAAGCTTACAAAGGCAGCCTCGGTCTCCCGGAGTCGCTGTCATCATGCTGGCCCTGCCCCTTTCCCTGCCCTTGACGGGTAAGCGCGTCGCGCTGATCGGCGAAGGCGCGTGGCTGACGCGCAAGCTGAACCTTTTGCGCCGCACGCCTGCGGAACTCAGCATCTATGCGCCGTTCGGACTGAGTGGCGAAACCGTTGAGCAGCGCTGGCCCGAAGCCGCCGACCTCGCCGACGCCGCCCTGATTGTGGTGGCGTTCGAGGATCGCGACCTGGCGATGCGCGCCGCCGCCATTGCGCGTCAGACGCGCGCGGTGCTGAACGTGGTCGATTATCCCGACCTCAGCGACGTCCACTTCCCGGCCATCGTCGATCGCGGCGCCTTGAGCATCGGCATCGCTTCGGGCGGAACCGCGCCGGTGCTGGCGCGTGAGACGCGCCGCCGCATCGAAGCCGCCATCCCGCCGTCCGAAACCCATGTCGCGGACTTCGCCGAAGCCTTAAGCGCGCCCTTGCGCGAACGCTTCACGAATGTCGATGAGCGCCGCCGCGTCTGGGAGCAGGTGCTGGCCTCCCCCGCCGCAGAGACGGCGCGCGCGGGCCGTGTTGACGAAGCCGTGGTGCAGGCATTGCAGGCTGTCGAAAGCCATGCGCCCCGTAAAGGCGTCGTGCATCTGGTCGGGGCAGGCCCCGGCGATCCGGAGCTTCTCACTCTCAAGGCGCTGCGCCTTCTCTCGGAAGCCGACGTGATTGTCTATGACCGGCTGGTCGGCGACGGCATTATGGATCTGGCCCGTCGCGACGCCGACCGGCTCTATGTCGGCAAACAACGCTCCAACCATTCCGTGCCGCAGGAGCAGATTCACGACCTGTTGCTGGAGCAGGCCCGCCTTGGCAAGCGCGTCGTGCGCCTCAAGGGTGGCGATCCGTTCGTCTTCGGCCGTGGCGGCGAGGAGGTCGAAGCCCTGCGCGCCGCCGGGATCGAAGTGCATATCGTGCCCGGCATTACGGCGGCGCTCGGCTGCGCGGCCTCGGCGGGCGTGCCGCTGACCCATCGCGACCACGCCCAGAGCGTCACCTTCATCACCGGCCA
>NZ_JBQCGA010000048.1:0-20544 GCF_051956075.1 Asticcacaulis sp.
CGACGACGTCTCGCCTATGACGAGGCTCTGGCGCACCAATTGGCGCTCAAGGCGCGTAAATCGCATCGGCAAGCCAGTCCGGCGCGCATCATCGACGCGCATGACTGGGCCGACCGCGCCATCGCCAGCCTGCCTTTCGCGCTGACTCAGGCGCAGGTGCGGGCGCTGAACGATATTCGCAGCGATCTGCGCTCCGGCCATCGTATGAACCGCCTGGTTCAGGGTGATGTCGGCGCGGGCAAAACCCTTGTCGCCCTATTGGCCATGATCGATGTCGCTGAAGCGGGTCTGCAAAGCGTCATAATGGCGCCCACCGAGATTCTGGCGCGACAGCATTATGAAAAATGTCTGCCGATTCTAGACTCTCTCGGCATCTCCTCGGTTATCATGACAGGTCGTGACAAGGGGCGGATACGCGACGACAAGCGCACCGCCGTGGCCGCCGGACAGGCGCGGATTGTTTTTGGCACCCACGCTGTCTTTCAGGACGGCGTCGCCTTCGGCAATCTGCAACTGGCTGTCATCGACGAGCAGCATCGGTTTGGCGTCAGCCAGCGGCAGCGTTTGTTCTCCAAAGGTGAGGCCGTGCATTATCTGTCGATGTCGGCAACGCCGATTCCGCGCACTCTGGCCCTGACCCAGTATGGCGAGGCCGACCTCAGCATTCTGGACGAAAAGCCCGCCGGTCGTCAGCCGATCCATACCGCCGTCGTTCCGCGCCAACGGCTTCATGACATTATAAGGCGTTTAGAATCCGCGCTGCACGACGGCGCGCAGGCCTATTGGATATGTCCACTGGTCGAAGAAACCGCCGAATCTGACCTGATCGCCGTCGAGGCCCGCCACCGCGATTTACAGATCGCGCTTGGCGTCGAGATCGGCTTGGTGCATGGCCGTATGCCATCTGAACAAAAAGACGCTGTGGTCAGTCGCTTCGCCGGAGGCGAACTGAAAATCCTGTGCGCGACCACCGTGGTCGAGGTCGGAGTCGATGTGCCGAACGCCACCATCATCATTATCGAACAGGCGGAGCGTTTCGGGCTGGCGCAACTGCATCAATTGCGCGGGCGCGTCGGACGCGGCGCCGATAAGAGCGCCTGCATCCTGCTGTATGACACGCCTCTGTCAAAGACCGCCAAGGCGCGACTGGAACTGCTGCGCGACACCGAAGATGGCTTCCGTATCGCCGAAATGGATTGGCGGTTGCGCGGCGAAGGCGACATTCTCGGCGCCCGGCAATCCGGGTTTCCCGCCTATCGCTTTGTTGATCCGGTCGTCCACAGCGATCTGATCGCCACGGCGGCGCGTGAGGCCGTGTATGTGCTGCAGCACGAAGCGCAACTGCCGCCTGCGCGCCGAACGGCGTTGGACGTGCTGCGACATCTGTTCGACTGGCGCGCTGACGCTGCGGACAAGCAGGATTAACTGATCGGCGCGCGGGCTTGAAACGCTTGCCAGCGCGCCTGTAAATCTGCTTGAAGATCACCATAGAACAGATTGTAAGGTCGCACTTTTCTGCGATCTTCCCAACTTGACGGAGTTTTAAAAGCAGGCGAATCGGGCTTGTCCACAAACAAAAGACCGCCCATGCAGCGGGCGGAGACCTTGTGCGCAATCAGGGCCGGATCGGCGCCCCATTCCAGCCCTGTGGCGTTGGTGGCGCCTTGCGAGCGCTTGGCGTCGATCTGCTGCAATGTCGCCGCGCCGACAAGCGGATTGACGCAGACCGGCTTATCTGAGCCGAGCGCTGTTAGCGTATCGCCTTCCCACTTCGCCGCCTTTTGCGTCATCTGCAAGGCCAGATCCGGGCGATGGGAGTCCACAGCGATATAGCTGACCACACAGTCGCTTTCCTGGCGCGACTGACAGGCGGGCAGGATGGCGCCTTTGACGCCGAACTGTTGTTCCGATGCCGCTGTATCGAGGAAGTAGGCCGCCACAAGTTGTTGAGACAGATCAGGTTTTGACGCGACTTCATCACGCACCAGACGTTCGGCCAGTAAGCCGCCCTGCTCCAGGCCGACAATGACAAAACCACGTCCACCGCGCCGCGTTTTCAGAAATTGGCGGAACGCCGCCTCAATGTCGCCGTAGGCGAATTGCCGCGCCTCGACCGCGTCCTGCTTGAGCGTCAGTTGCGTGTAGAGGCTGGCCTGACGATATTTAGGCGCATACACATTGCCCATAATGGCGAAAGGCGCGGCATAGTTGGAAAGTTGCACACGCTGCACCTCATCCTTTATCGCGTTGCTTGACGTACCGCCAAGCCAGCCCGTATGGCCGTTAAAGCTGGTGCCGTGGATGAAAAAGACGTCCACCTTACGCGGATCGGCGTAGTAGCGTGCAATCGCCGGGTTGAGATACCAGCCTGCATTCACGCCGTAATCCGGCGCGGGCGGCGGCTTGTAAATCTGAAACGGCATCTTCGGATCGAGATAGTTCCGGTGAATATCGTTTTGCAGATAGATCAACGCTAAACCCAAAATCAGCGCGAATACGCTCGCGGCGACGATGAGCAACCAGCGACGCAACGGCGATGCGAGCAGCGTTTTCATCATGTCGGCTCCCGCCTGTACAAGTCATTCGGCCAGCGCTTATGCACCCAGAACCATTCCTGCGGTCGCTCGCGCACCACGCCCTCGATAAAGCGGCTGATGCTCCGCACCGTAGCCTCAATGACTTCCGTACGGTTTTCGCCGTCTTCGATCAGGATAGGCGGATGCGCGACGACGCGAAAACGCGCCTTATGCAGACGCTCCACCGTCAGAGGTTGCAACACCGTGTCGAACCGCAGCGCCAGCCGCGTCGGTCCGGGCGCCGTATCGACCGGATGACTGAAGAAGGGGGTAGATACGCCACGATTGAACTTCTGGTCGTTCATCAGCGCGACCGATTCGCCCCGCGCCATGCCGATCATCAACTCCTTGGCGCCGTCGCCGCCCTTTGGCGCGAACAGTTGCACGCCATAACGGCGGCGCCCTTCACGGATGCGTTTGTCGATATAGGGATTGTTGGTGGCGCGATAGGTGACCTGACAGGGAATGCCCGCCGCCACGATCACCGCCGCCATGACTTCAAAATTGGCGAAATGCCCTGAAATCAGAACAACCGGCTTGCCCGATGCAGCGATGTCAGTCAGTCGCTCCATATGTTCGACCGTGACACGCCCGCTGTCGATGGTGATCCGGTCCATCTGAGCGAATTCGGCAAACATGCGCCCCAGATTATCCCATTGCGCGCGCGAAATATCCGCCTTCCACGCCGCGTCCTTTTCCGGGAAAGCCAGGTCAAGATTGCGGCTCACCGTGCGCTGCACTGGCGAAACCGGCCCCAGGGTCCGCAAAAGCCAGCCGCCGAGATCGGAGGCGAAGTCCAGCGGCAGCAGGCGCATAAGGCCGACAAAGACGTCGTAGGCCAGGGCTTCAAAGCGCCAGGCCAGGTCTTGCAGCGCGCTCGTCTTCTGTTCACTCATGCCGCCGCCCTCACCGCCTTCTGCGCCGCCAGCAGCTTCAACAGCCGTTTTACCCGCGCCATCGCGGCGATGTGACTGGTGTAAAGACCATCCCACCCACCGGTGAAATGACAACGCAGCAGATAATAACGTACAAAGACGAGCGGATATTCAAAGGGCAGCCGAAGCCATATCGTCCATGCCGGTCGCTTCAGCACCTTGGCCTGCAGGTTGGCGTAGGCTTCCAGCTTGGCGCGGATATGGGCATAGGAACGGGCCGAAAAATGCGTGACGCTGCCCTTGAGTTGACCAACAGTCTCACGACCCGTATCGACCGTATCGTGGACCGGGCTTTCGCGAAAGCGCGCGACGCGTCGATCGTAAAGGCGCACATAGTTATGGTAGTCGGCCAGCCAGCGCGGTCGGGACTTGCCAGGATAGACATTGCGGATGCGGAATCGGTAAGCGCTCAGTTCCGGCCCCTTGGTCATCAGCGCGCTGATCTCTTCGCGTAGTTCCGGCGTAAGCACTTCATCCGCATCGAGATTGAGGATCCAGTCATGTCGCGCGCAGTCTTCGCTGAATCGCTTTTGCGGACCATAGCCGGGCCAGTCATGGTGAACGACCCGCGCGCCCAGGGACTGCGCCACCGTGATCGTGTCATCCGTCGATCCGCTGTCCACCACCACGATATCGTTGGTAAGCGGCTTTACGGCGCGCAGAACGTCGCCGATACGATCGCCTTCGTTCCTGGCGATAATACAGCAGCTTAAAGGTGTCGGCGCGCGAGGAGTCATAGATCGCCTTTGTGCCGAAGCCCCGCGCCGCAAGCAAGATTTTTTAACGCATAGGTCTGGATAAAAGCCGCCATGTCCGCTCCCGTACTACTTTGGTTTCGTCGCGATTTACGTCTGCAGGACAATCCCGCCGTTGCAGCGGCGCGCGCCACGGATTCGCCCATCCTACCCGTCTATATCCATGACGAAGCGCTGGAAACCCGCCCCCTGGGCGCTGCGTCCCGATGGTGGCTGGACAAATCTCTTCATGTTTTAGATGAGGAGTTGCGCGCCATCGGATCAAGATTGATCATATGTCGCGGCGATGCGACGTTAATCCTGCTATCGTTATGCAAAGAATATAATTTAAAAACAGTTATATGCAATAAAACTTATGATCCATCTTGTGAAGATACGGACCAAGAGCGCGCGCATGAGTTTAAGGCTATCAGCGTCGATTGGATGGCATGCGAAGGCGCACTGATTTCACCGCCTGATTCGGTAAAAACTCAGGATGATCGTCCATTCCGCGTCTTCACGCCCTTCTTCAAGGCGTTGCAAAACACGAAGGAAATACGCCATCTCGCACTATCGCAACGTCATGAGGGCGCATGGCGCGCGCCCGATACCTGGTCCGACACGTTAAAGATCGCAGATTTGAGCCTGAATCCGACGCTTCCCCCCTCCGGCGTCGATTGGACGCAAGGTTTCAGCCAATTCACGCCGGGGGAACGCGGGGCGCGCCGGGCGCTCAGACAGTTTTTGCGTGAAGGCCTGGACGACTACGCCAATGGTCGCGACCGGCCTGATCTGGACGTGACGTCACGCCTGTCGCCACATCTGCGTTTTGGCGAGATCAGCCCGCATCGCATCTTGCTGGAACTCGACAAGGCGGTTGCGGCAAATCCGCGCCTGTCCGCGCCTGCGGCCAAATTCCGCTCCGAACTGGCGTGGCGCGACTTCTCCTACACTCTTCTGCGTCAGCAACCGCGTCTGCACACAACCAATTTTCGCAACGATTTCGAAAGCTTTCCCTGGCGGAGTGATCCGGCCGCCTTACGCGCCTGGCGACTCGGCGAGACCGGCTACGATCTGGTGGACGCCGGCATGAAGGAGCTTTGGGCGACCGGCTATATGCATAACCGCGTGCGCATGGTCGCCGCCTCCTTTCTGATCAAGCATTTGCTGATCGACTGGCGCGAGGGCGAGCGCTGGTTCTGGGATTGCCTGCTCGACGCCGATTCGGCGAATAATCCGGCGAGCTGGCAATGGGTGGCCGGATGCGGCGCGGACGCTGCGCCCTATTTTCGCATCTTCAATCCGATTGCGCAGGCGGCGAAATTCGATCCGCAAGGCGTCTATCGCGCCCGCTGGCTGGGCGGCGAGCTGGACAGTTACGTCAGGGCTGATAAAGCTGGAACGCCTAATGCGGATCTGCGGCGACGACCGATTGTCGATCACGCCTTCGCCCGCCAACGCGCGCTCGACGCCTATCATAACCGTGAAACTCATGAACCAGATTGACGCCGCCGAACTTCATAAGCTGATCGAGGATAAGGCGGTAAAGACAGTCGATGGCAGTTGGGCGCTGGACGGAACCGATATGGGCGCGCTCTACGCGCAGGATCATATTCCCGGCGCCGTCTTTTTCGATCTGGACGTCATCAGCGACCCATCCAGCGGCCTGCCGCATATGGCGCCGACGCCGGAAGTCTTCGCCTCGCGTGTTGGCCAGATGGGCGTCAGCGATCACGATACGGTCGTCGTCTATGACCGGCAGGGCCTGTTTTCGGTCGCGCGGGTCTGGTGGACGTTCCGCTTGATGGGGCATCGCGATGTGCGGGTCTTGCGCGGGGGGCTTCCGGCATGGAAGGCGGCGGGTTATCCGACGGAGGCAAGCGTTCCCACGCCCCAACCGGTCAGCTATCAAACGGCGCTCCGCAATGATCTGGTCATTCATTGCGATCAGCTTATGCGTTGTCTGGACACCCCCGACGCTCTGGTGCTCGACGCCCGGCCAAGCGCCCGCTTCTATGGAGAGGCGCCGGAGCCGCGTTCTGGTCTGCGTTCCGGTCATATGCCCGGCAGTCGCAGCCTGCCCTTCAGCGAGCTTGTGCGCGACGGCGCCCTGCTGCCGACTCCAGACCTGCGCGAAATCTTTCACAGATTGGGCGCAGATGATAAATCGAATCTGATCACCACCTGCGGCTCTGGCGTCACCGCCGCGATCCTGAGTCTGGCGCTGGCGGAGACCGGCCGTGAAGCGCGGCTCTACGATGGCTCGTGGGCGGAATGGGGCATGGAGAACGCATCGACGCCAGTAGCGACGCATTCTTAGGGCGTATGGCGACTCCGACAGGACTCGAACCTGTAACCGTCCGCTTAGAAGGCGGATGCTCTATCCAGTTGAGCTACGGAGCCTTGCAACGCCTCAGTGGGTCCAGGACTGCTTGCGGCTGGAGGCGAAGTTGTCGGCATAGGCCTTGAGAATCTTCGGCGGCGTTTCCGGCTCGATCAGACGAAATGGAATGCCGTGATGCTCGGCGAAGGCCATGGCTTGATCCTTGGTTTCAAAGGTCAGGCGCACCTGCGCGTCGGTGTCGGCCGAGGACGTCCAGCCCATGAGCGGATCGGGCGTGCGCGCCGAGCGCGGTTCGAATTCCAGCACCCAGTCATGAGTCTTGGCCCTGCCCGATTGCATGGCGGTCTTGGCCGGCTTGAAAATGCGCGCAAACATCCGTGTCTCCTTGGCCCGGCTTAGATTCTGCCGAAGCTTTGTTCCTGTTACTACAAAGCCTGGCGCGTTTGCAATGCGAAGATGAGATGTTGCGCCGCAGGGCGATAGGATTGATGCGCATCGTTTTAACGATGCTTACCTTTAAGGGCGCCTGCGGCGTCGATCGCCCTTACGCCTCGATCGGCTGCGCTTTCGAACCGGGAGGTTCTTGCCAGTTAACCAAACCATTTAAAAAGGCCGCCCCAGAAGGGCGGCCTTTTTAAATGGTCGGGGCGAGAGGATTCGAACCTCCGGCCTTCTGCTCCCGAAGCAGACGCGCTACCAGGCTGCGCTACGCCCCGATCAATTCTGTTATCTCTCCAACGGTCGGACCGTGGTCGGGGCGAGAGGATTCGAACCTCCGACCTGCTGCACCCAAAACAGCTGCGCTACCAGGCTGCGCTACACCCCGCCGCGAGGCCCTGATCTAACTCCGAGCCCCGGAGAGGCGCGCTTCATGCCATTTTCATTTCGCCTCCGCAAGTGCGATCTTCCGAAAATCCGGCATTTTTCCGGGACATTCCGATCCCTTCGCCTAAAAGACGTGGATAATCCCGTTTATGAAAACGGGCGGGAAAGCCGCCTCTCCCGCCCGTTTCAGATTTATAAGCGTTCAGGCTTAGGCCATGGCGCGCGGACGCACCTCAGTGACGACCAGACCTTTCGGTCCTTCGCCGAAGCGAACCATGATGACATCGCCCTGCTGCACGTCTTCAAGACCATAACGACGCAGGGTTTCAATATGAATGAAGATGTCGGTCGGATCATCGCCCCGCACTACAAAACCGTAGCCCTTGGTGCGGTTGAACCACTTGATGGTCGCCGTTTCCAGATCGCCAACCTTGACGTTCTCATTGGTCAGTCGCGACGAACGGATGGGCGCTTCGGCGCGCGCCGCCTGTATGGGGTGACCGCTGGCTTCCAGAGAGTCTATTTCGGTCACCTGCCAGCCCTTGGCGCGTTTGGCGATCTTGCAGGTGATGCCTGCGCCTTCGTGCGCCGTATCGCGTCCCATATCGCGCAGGCTGGAGATATGTAGCAGAACGTCGCGCATGCTCGTCTGCGACGGATCTTCAGGAACGATAAAGCCATAACCTTTGGCCGCGTCGAACCACTTAACGTGACCAGAGATCGCAATTGCGTCTTCGGTCTCACTCTTATTGTAATCAAACACGCTCATCTATCCTCACCACGTCGCCTGCATCCCTCAAGTGACAAGTGTTATCATAACACGGATATCGCATTTTGGGAGAGAAAAAAGCGGGCACATTCGTATCGGTTGCGCAGCTTACGGCAAAAAATCGCTCACAGCGAGCATAATCGTGATCTCAAAAGCGAATGAGACCGGTATCAGATAACGAAATTCTGTGGATAAGGGCTCTCAAGTGGACACAAGGCCGGTAAAGCGCCGCGAGCCGATGGCAGTCCCTAGGGGAGTCGAACCCCTCTTTTCAGGTTGAAAACCTGACGTCCTAACCGATAGACGAAGGGACCGCGTCGGAGAGGTGCGCTAGATACCTATTCCCTCCCCCGCTTGCAAGCGCTTTTTTGCGCTTTTTCACAGGGCTAAGGCTGCGCCAGCGCCATATCTTCAATTTCCAGTTGAACGCCGCGCCGTCCCATATAATCATCGGCCTTGAGACGCCCCAACACATGCACCTTGCCGCCGGGACGCAACAGGGCGTCGCCGATCAGCGTGCCCTCGGCGCGCCACATAATGCCTTTGAGTTTGCCGCCATCATTATCGACCAGTTCAAAACGCACATGGCCGCCTTTCAGCGCCGAGGCATAGGCGACGCGGACATCGGCAAAGGCCAGCAGCGGCTCTGGATTGCCTTGACCATAGGGGGCCAGAAGATCGAGCCGGTCATAGAAGCCGCGGTCAGCGGCGCGCAAAGAAATCAGGGCGTCGGCCTCAACCGTTTCCACCTGATCCTCCTCCGCGACGTGCTGGCGGACATAGTCATTGATAAAGCGACGCAGTTCCGGCAGGCGCGTCTTATCGACGCTGAGCCCCGCCGCCATCGCATGACCGCCGCCGGACAAAACTATCCCGGCCTCGAACGCCGCGCCCACCGCCGCACCGAGATTGATGCCGGTTTGCGACCGCCCCGACCCCTTGCCCAGCCCGGTCACAGGGTCGATGCCAATCACGATCACTGGTTTGCGCCAGCGCTCGCGCAGCCGCCCCGCCACAATGCCGATCACGCCAGGATGCCAGTCGTCGCGCGCAATGACCAGCACCGGATCGTCGCTTGGCCAAAGCCCCTGCGCCTCCGCGGTCTGCACGGCCTCCTCCAGCACCTGCGCCTCGACGTCCCGTCGCAACCGGTTCAGTTCATCCAGTTCCTGCGCCAGGGCTTTGGCCTCATCGGGATCGTCGGTCGATAACAGGCGCACGCCGAGGTCGGAACGCCCGACACGCCCGCCCGCATTGATGCGCGGCCCGATCACAAAGCCGGAATGGAATGTGCTCATCAGGCTGGCCGCGCCCGCCGCGCTGTCGCCGGCAACCTCCATCAAGGCGCGTATGCCGGGATTGTTCCGGCGCGACATGACTTTAAGACCTTGCGCGGCCAGAGCGCGGTTGAAACCGGTCAGGGCCGTCACATCGCAGATCGCGCCCAGAGCCGAGAGGTCCAGCCATTGCACGAGATCCGGTTTTTGTTTTTCAGAAAACAGGCCCCGCTTTTCGGCCTCGCGATTCAGCGCCGCCAGCAGTACGAACACCACCCCCGCCGCCGCCAGATTGCCCTGTTGCGAGGCGCAGCCGGGTCGGTTGGGATTGACCACGGCCAGCGCGCGAGGGGGATCTTCGCGCATCAGGTGATGATCGACCACCACGACATCAAGGCCGATTTGCGCGGCATGCTCCAAAGCGCGGTGCGCCATGGCGCCGCAATCGACGGTGATGACCAGGTCCGCGCCCTGTGATTTGAGATTATCGAACGCGGCGTCGGACGGGCCATAGCCTTCGGTCATACGATCGGGGACATAGACTTTGAGGTCATGGCCCATATGCCGGAACCAGCGCACGAGCTGCGCCGCGCTGGTGGCGCCATCGACGTCGTAGTCGGCGAAAATCCAGATGTTCGCGCGCCGCTCCAGGGCGTCAAGCATGGCGGCGACCGCCTTGTCCATATCCATGAAGCAGGACGGATCGGGAAACAGCGCCTTCAGGGTCGGAAAGAGAAATGTCTCCAGCGTTTCGCCCGTGACGCCGCGCCCGGCGAGGAAGCGCGCCAACGGGCCAACAAACTCCTCCGGCGCGGCCTGAAGCAGGCCGAGCCGGTGCGTCACGTCGCGCAAAATCTCCGTCGTCACGCCGACCCGGTCGATCCGCTCCCGCCATATACGACCGCTCAAAGAACGATGCACGCCCAGAAACGGCGCAGCGTCAACCGGGGCGACGGCGCCCGCCATCTCACCCCTTGCCATCTCAGCCCTTAAACGGACGGCGCATGGACAGCTTGCGCACCGTGCGGGTCTTGGACATCATCACCAGACTTTCCGTCGTCACGAAGGTTTCGCCGCGCGCGGTCTTCTCGATGCCGACGCCGCGCAGCAAGGCGCCGTGCGTGACGCCCGTGGCGATGAAGACGGCGTCCGTGCTGACCAGATCGTCAAGCGTATATTTGCGGTCAAAATCGGTCAGGCCGAGGCGCTCGGCGCGGGCGCGTTCGTCATTATTGCGGAACACGAGACGTCCCTGGAACTGGCCGCCGACGCATTTCAGCGCCGCGCAAGCCAGCACGCCTTCCGGCGCCCCGCCCTGCCCCATATAGATGTCGATGCCGGTCTCCGGCTGAGCGGTGTGAATCACGCCCGCCACATCGCCGTCGGTGATCAGATGCACACGACAGCCCGCCTTGCGCAGCGAAGCGATGATCGAGTCATGACGCGGGCGATCCAGAACGCAGGCGACAATCTCAGACACCTCAACGCCCTTGGCCTTGGCCAGAGCGCGGACATTTTCCTCCGGCGTCGCGTCGAGATCGACCACGCCCTGCGGATAGCCGGGCCCGATGGCCAGTTTGTCCATATAGGTGTCAGGCGCATGCAACATGCCGCCGCGCGGCGCGAACGCGATCACGGCCAGCGAATTGGCCATCGCCTTGGCGGCCAGGGTCGTGCCTTCCAGCGGGTCGAGCGCGATGTCGATGGCCGGGCCTTTACCCGTGCCGACCTTTTCTCCGATATAGAGCATCGGCGCTTCGTCGCGTTCGCCCTCGCCGATCACGATGCGGCCATCCATGTCGATGGCGTTCAGGCAGGTGCGCATGGCGTCCACGGCGGCCTGATCGGCGGCCTTTTCATCGCCTCCGCCAACGCAGGCATAGGCGGCGATGGCGGCTTCTTCGGCGACGCGAACGATGTCGAGGCTGAGGTTGAACTCTGTCGCGGCGGCGGCAGGCGTGGTTGTCGTATTGGTGTCTGGCATTGTTCGTCCTGGCCTTGCTGGCTGGCATTAAAGGATGCGGCTGTTGTTCGCCGCTTTATACGATGCGCGTCGTGTTAGCAGAGCCGGACGCGCATGAACAGTGATTATGCGCCTACTGCACGACAGGCGGCGGCGTGGCGCGCGCGCGTTGTTTGGCGGCGAAAGCTTCGATATCCTTCTGGCTCAACATCGGATCAATCGGCGCCATCTTAGCGGGATCGATCCGGGCGAGAATCTGCGCATGCAGCGCCTCCGGCGTGATGGTGGGCCAGTGGATCTGCGCCTCATCATGCGCCAGTTGCGCGCCCATCTGATTCAGCGATCGAACGCGCGCAGCGAATTCTGACAAGGGCGTCGTGTGATCGGGAGGAACCGGAAATTCTGACCAGCGCGGCATGGAGGCGACCGGCGTATCGGGCGTCAGCAAGGGCGCCGGTTGCGCATCGGTCGAAGGCGCTGCAGTCTGAGCCAGGACGGGGCCTGCGCAGCAGGTCAAGGCGGCAGTCAACAAAAGGACCATGCGAGTCAAGTGGCGTCTCCGAATGCGACCGCGGCTAAAGCGAATTTTACGCTGGCGCTTCATGGCAAGACAAGCAAAAATCTGATCAATTCGTATGGAAAGCGCCGAAACACGATTTTAATTGCCGCCTTACGGCGAACCGGCGCACATGGAGCGACCACACGCCGGACCCGGCGATCAGTTTTCAGGGAATCGATATGGACACGTCCGCCAGTAAGCCCGCCAAAGCCGCTCGCAAACCGCGCGGTCAATCCGCAACCGCCCCCGCCTCCAAGCCTGCGCGCGCCAAAGTCACTAAGACGGAGGCCAGGACTGCGAATGCGACGCCAGAAGCGGTCAAAACGACGCCCCGTAAGGCTTCCCGGCCGACCCAACCCAAGCCTGTAGCCACCGCCTCGCCCGCGCCGTCGCCGCAACCCGCCGGGCCGGAGACGAGCGGTTTTGACGCCGAAGCGCTGCGCCGCATGGAGGCCCTGTCGCTCAACCTCGCCAAGGCGGGCATGACCGCGCAGACGGCGCTGGCGCGGACCCTGTTCCGTCAACCCGAAGACGCGCCGGTCGATCCGTTTCAGGTCGGCCCCGCCTTTACCGAAGTCGCCAGCGCGCTGGCCGCGAAGCCCGAAAAGCTGGTCGAGGCGCAGAACGAACTGCTGGGCGGCTATATGGAGCTGTGGGGCCAGATGGCGCGCCGCTCTCTGGGGCAGGACACGGACGCCAGCAAGAAGCTGACCGACAAGCGGTTCCGCGATCCGCACTGGGAGCAGAACATCGTCTTCGACATGATGAAGCAGTCCTATCTGCTGTCGTCGAACTGGATCAACAAGCTGATCTCCAGCGCCGAGGGCGTTGACCCATTGGTCAAGCGCCGCGCCGAATTCTTCACCAAGCTGATGACCGACGCCATGTCGCCCAGCAATTTTTTGATGACCAATCCGGCGGCGCTGGAAGCTCTGTTGCAGACCAGCGGCGAAAGTCTGGCCAGGGGTATGGAGCGTTTCGCCGACGATCTGGCGCGCGGCAATGGCAAGCTCAAGATCCGTCAGGCCGATTACGATCATTTCTCCGTCGGCGACAATGTCGCCACCACGCCGGGCAAGGTCGTATGGCGCGGCCCCTATTTCGAATTGATCCAGTACAGTCCGACGACCGAACAGGTGCGCGAGACGCCGCTGCTGATCTTCCCGCCTTGGATCAACAAGTTTTACATTCTCGATCTTCAGCCAAAGAATTCGATGATCAAATGGCTGACCGAACAGGGATTTACTGTATTCCTCGTTTCGTGGATCAACCCCGATGCGTCGATGAAGGACACGACGTTCGAGGACTATATGTTCGGCGGCGTTTATGAAGCCGTGAAGCGGGTGAAGGAGCAGTGTGGCGTCGATCACGTCAATGCGGTCGGCTACTGCATCGGCGGCACCCTGCTGGGCGTAACACTGGCGCATATGGCGGCCAAGGGCGACCAGTCGATCTCCGCGGCGACCTTCTTTACGGCGCAGCACGATTTCTCCGAAGCGGGCGATCTGTTGCTGTTCACAAGCGAAAGCTGGCTGAAGGAACTGGAGCGTCAGATGGACGCGGCGGGCGGGGTTCTGCCCGGAACGGCGATGGCCGACACGTTCAATTCGCTACGCGCCAACGATCTGATCTGGTCCTTCTTCATCAACAACTATCTGATGGGCCGCGATCCAACCGCCTTCGATCTCTTGTACTGGAATGCCGATCAGACGCGCATGCCCAAGGCGCTGCATATGTTCTACCTGCGTAAATTCTATGGCGAGAATGCGCTCAGTCAGGGCCGCTTGACCCTTGCGGGCGTCGATATCGACCTGAAAAACGTCACCATACCCATCTATGAACAGGCCGGTCGTGAAGACCATATCGCCCCGCCGACCTCGGTCTATAAGGGCTCGAAACTGTTTGGCGGTCCCGTGACCTTCATGCTGGCCGGATCGGGACATATTGCGGGCGTGGTCAATCCGCCCGCCGCGCAGAAGTACATGCACTGGCTTAATGACGCGCACCCGGACTCGCTCGATGACTGGATGGCTGGCGCCCAGATGCACCCTGGCTCCTGGTGGCCGCATTGGGCGAACTGGCTGCACCAGCGCTCCGGCGACATGATCCCGGCGCGCGACCCATCCGGCGGCCATTTCAAGCCGCTGACGGACGCGCCCGGTGATTATGTGCGGGTGAAGTCCTAAAGCCGGACAATAATTGTTTCAACCAGAGGGCGGCGGCCCCAGATGGCCTGCGCCGCCTTCTTGACCACGCGCGCGACCACGGTTTCGGTCGTCACGTCGTCTTCCAGTTCGTCATAGGACAGCTTTTTCAGCGCCGTCTCGACCAGCTTGCAAATATGTTCAAGGTGGTCGGAAATCGCGTCTTCGCTTTCAAAGGCTAGGCCCAGACCGCGCACATCGACGATTGAGGCCAGCTTATTTTTGCGGTCGAGCGCAAAGGCGACGAACATCATGCCGTTATGGGCGGCGTGACGGCGTTCGCGCAGCGCGTCGGCGCCTTCCGGCACCAGATGACCGCCATCGACGAACAGACGCCCGGCGGGAACCTCGTCGATGATTTCAGCGCGACCGGGCGCCAGACGCACCATTTCGCCATTATGCGGCGTGACTTGCTCCGGCACGCCGATTTCGGCGGCCAGGTCGGCATGCTTGAGCAGATGGCGCCGTTCGCCATGCGTCGGCACGGAGATGCGCGGACGCGCCCAGGCATACATCTGCTGCAATTCCTCGCGGCATGGATGGCCGGAGACGTGGATGCCCGGATGGTCGCGCTCGGTGTGGATATGCACGCCAAGGTCGGACAGGCGGTTCTGCAACGACCGGATGGCGATCTCATTGCCCGGAATGACGCGCGAGGAGAAGACGCAGGCGTCGCCCGCCCCCAGCTTGACCAGCGGGTGATTGCCGTCGGCGATGCGTGACAAGGCCGCGCGCGGCTCCCCCTGCGACCCGGTGCAGAGATAAAGAATCTGGTTCGGCTTCAGCATCGCCGCCTCGGCTTCGCTGATCGGTTCAGGAATGCCATGCATCAGGCCGACATGGCGCGCCGCCGCCGTGATGCGGTGCATGGACCGCCCGACCAGACAGACCTGACGCCCACAGGCCATCGCCGCTCGCATGACCGAATCAACGCGCGCCACGTTCGAGGCGAAACAGGCGACCGCGACGCGCTTTTTCAGCGTCTTCAGCACTTTTTCCAGTTCGATGCGGACATCGTCTTCGGAACCGGCGCGACCTTCGACAAACACATTGGTCGAATCGCACACCATGGCCAGCAGATTGTTGTCGCCAAGCGCGGTGATGGCCGCCACATCGGTCGGCTTGCCGGTGATCGGCGCCTCATCAATCTTCCAGTCACCGGTGTGGAACACCGTGCCCAACTCCGTCGTCACCGCCAGACCATTCGGCTCGGCGATGGAGTGAGTAAGTGTAATATAATCAATGTCGAATGGACCGATCTTGATATGCGCGCCCAGCGGCACTTCGGTCAGGTCGAAGTCTTCGACGCCCGCCTCGCGCAGCTTTTCGCGCACCAGAAAAGCGGTGAACGGCGTCGCATAGACCGGCGCCTTGATCTTGTCCCACAGCCAGCCGATGGCGCCGATATGGTCTTCGTGCGCATGGGTCAGCACGATGCCGAGGATGGTTTCGCCCTTGAGGAATTCCGGACCGGGAACGATCACCTCAATGCCCGGCGTGGTCAGGTCGCCGAAGGTCACGCCGACATCGACGATAATCCATTGGCGGTTATCCGCCGGGCCGAACCCGTAGAGATTCAGGTTCATGCCGATTTCGTTCGAGCCGCCCAGCGGCAAAAACACCAGTTCGTCTTGCGTCTTTTTCATTCTTTTCCGTAACCGGCCAGCTTAAGCGGCCAGCGTGCGTCTATAGACCTCCAGCAGCCCCCTCAGCGTCAGGTCGTGGTCAAAATAATCGATCCTGTCTGTAGCACCTTCAAACAGAGACGCCACCCCTCCCGTAGCGATAACCGTCATCTTTTGTCCGTATTCGGCCTGAATGCCCGCGATCAGGTGTTCGATCAGGCCGATATAGCCCCAGAATATGCCGGACTGCATGGCGCTGACCGTTTCCTTGCCGATGTAGTGCGCGGGCCGCTCGATCGCAATGCGCGGCAGTTTGGCGGCCGCCGCATGCAGAGCTTGCAGCGACAGGTTGACTCCCGGCGCGATAGCCCCGCCTTCATAACCGCCGTCCGACGCCACGACGTCAAAGGTTGTGGCGGTGCCGGAATCGATGATCAGCAGCGGACCTTCATAGGCGATATGCCCGCCCACTGCATTGACAAGGCGGTCCGCGCCCGCCTCTTTCGGCTTGTCGATGCGCACGGCGATGCCCAGATGCGCGTTCTCGCCGATCACATAGGGCGTCTTGTTGAAATAGCGCTGCGACAGCTTGCGCAGGTTGAACAGGGACTGCGGCACGACCGACGAGATGATGCAATCGTCGATGGCGGCGAAGTCCAGCCCGCGCATCGCCATAAGCTGATAAAGCCACGCCGCATATTCATCCGCCGTGCGCGACGCTTCCGTCGCCACCCGCCATTGCGCGATCCAGTCCGCGCCGTCGTGGATGGCGAACAAGGTGTTGGTGTTGCCCTGCTCAATCGCCAGTAACAAAGCGCTCTCCATAGCTGACCTCGCCGCCGCTGATCGTGTGGGTCAGACCGTCCTCGCCCTGCACGCACAAGGCGCCGAAATCGTCAAGACCCATGATTCGTCCGGTGACCCGGCTGTCACCGACGTGTACGGCGACCTTGCGGTCGGCGCCGTAAGCGCGTTTGACCCAGGCCTTGGCGATGTCAGAGAACGGCTTGCGCCGCCACAGGTCGATAACGCCGTCGAGATGACCGTTCAGCTTATACAGTAAGGCTTCGGGGTCCGTTTTACCTGCGGCGTCGCTGATCTCACGCAAAGCCACCGTTGGGTAGCCCTCAAGAATCGGCGCCATACGCACATTGAGACCGATGCCGATGACGACGCCTAACCGGCCTTCGTCTTCAACCGCCTCAGTCTGCACCAGGATGCCGCACAACTTGCGGCCCTTATGCAGGATATCGTTCGGCCATTTGATGCGCATGGCGTCGTCGGTATCCGGCACGAACGGACGCAGCATTTCATAGACGGCCAGCGCGGTCACGAAGGACAATTGCGGCGCGCGGCGCACATCAATATCCATGACATCGTAGCGCGACGCCATGAAATTGCCCTTCTGACCGACCCAGGACCGGCCATGCTGGCCGACGCCCTTGGTCTGCTCGCGCGCCAGAATCCAGCCCGCCTCCCCGTCCCAGGCGCGCAGCCTTTGCAGGGCGATGCTCTGGGTGGATGCTAGACTGTCGAAAATCTCGAACCGGGCCACGGTTCGCGACTTTACAGGCCGAAGCTTTGCGCGGCGTTCTGCGCGACAGGCCATGCCAGGATCAGGAACAGGATCACCGCCGGGAAGGAGAAGGCCGCCGCCGCATAAGCGATCCAGCTGGCTTCACGCGGCGCCTTGTCCATCGCCTCGCCTGGCGCGTCGAACCACATCAGCTTGATGATGCGCAGGTAGTAGAAGGCCGCGATCACCGAAGCCACGAGACCGGCGGCGGCGAAGCCCCACAGGCCCGCCTTGATGGCCGCGCCAAAGACGAAATACTTGCCCCAGAACCCGCCGAACGGCGGCATGCCCAGCACCGACAGGGCCAGCATGGTGATGGCGATGGCCAACGGCGCGTTCTGACGCGCCAGACCCGCGAACTGATCAATGCGCGTGACGGGTTCGCCCTTGCGGCTCAGCGCCATCTGCGCCGAGAACAGGCCCATATTATCAACCATGTAGAGGACGAAGAACATCAGCAGCGGCGCGACGCCCGCAACGCCCGCAGCGACAGCCAGCAGGGCGTAGCCCATATTGGCGATCGACGAATAGGCCAGCAGGCGCTTGAAATCCTTCTGCATCAGCCCGCCAAGGCCGCCGATGACGAAGCTGAGCACGCTGACGACCAGCAACACCTGCTGCCATTGCTCGGCCACGGAACCGAAACCCGATTGCAGAATGCGTGCGAACAGCACGACGGCGGCGAATTTCGGCGCACCGGCGGCGAAGGCGACCATCGGGGTCGGCGCGCCTTCATAGACGTCCGGCGTCCACATATGGAAGGGCGCAGCGGAAATCTTGAACGCGATGCCGCAGATCAGGAAGACCAGACCGAAGATCAGGCCGACGCCGGTGTGCTGCGACGCCGCCACGGCGATGTCGTGGAAGTTCATCGCGCCGGTGAAGCCATAGACCAGCGACGCGCCGTAGAGCAGCAGGCCCGATGACAGCGCGCCCAGCACGAAATATTTCAGCCCCGCCTCGGATGATTTGGCGTCGTCACGACGGAAACCGGCCAGCACATACATGGCCAGCGACTGCATTTCGATGCCGATATACATGGCGATAAGATCGCCTGCCGAGATCATGATGCTCATGCCCAGCAGGGCCAGGGTGACCAGAACCGGGAATTCAAAACGCATGCCGCCGGTGCGGTCGAAATAGCCCTGCCCCAGAGCGATGACGAAGACGCCTGCGATATAGATGGCGACCTTGGCGAAGATGGCGACATTATCGACGACGAAGGAGCCGCTGAACAACTGGCCCGATGCGTCGAACAGGGCCGCCGCCGCCGCCGCGATCAGAGCGGCGCCGCACAGGGCGCTGATTGACAGGGCGCCCTTGTCGCCGCGGAAACCGCCAAAGACGAGGATCAGGAGCGAGCCGATGGCCAGAATCGCTTCCGGCAAGGCCATTGAGGTGACGAGATGCAAATCCATTTTCTTGCTCGTGTCCTTATCCGCCGATCATCGCGCGGTAGCCGGCGACAACCGCGTCAACGCTGGCGGTGGTAAAGTCAAAGACGAAGGCCGGATAGACACCCAGCAATATCGTGCCCGCGATCAGCGGAACGAAGATGGCGATTTCGCGCGCCGACAGGTCGGGAAACTTTTTCAGCTCCTGATTGACGACCTCGCCGAACATAACGCGCTTGAACAGGGTCAGGGCATAGACCGCCGAGAAGATCACACCCGAGGCCGAGACCAGCGCCACCCAGGTGCCCCACTGATAGGCGCCGGTCATGGTGGTGATTTCGCCGATGAAGCCCGACGTGCCGGGCAAACCGACATTGGCCATCGTAAAGAGCAGGAAGACAAAGGCGTAATGCGGCATCAGCTTGGTCAGACCGCCGTAGAAGGCGATCTCACGCGTATGCCAGCGATCATAGACGACGCCGACGCAGAGGAAGAGCGCACCGGAGATCACGCCGTGGCTGATCATCTGGAACATGGCGCCCTGGACGCCAAGCTGGTTGCCCGCGAAAATACCCATCGTCACAAAGCCCATGTGGGCGACGGAGCTGTAGGCGATCAGCTTCTTGATGTCAGTCTGACGGAAGGCGACGAGCGAGGTATAGACCACGGCGATCACCGACAGGGCCATGACCAGCGGCGCGAACATATGGCTGGCGCCCGCAAACATCGGCAGGTTGAAGCGGATGAAACCGTAGCCGCCGAGCTTCAGCAGGATACCGGCCAGCATGACCGAACCGGCGGTCGGCGCCTCAACGTGCGCGTCCGGCAACCAGGTATGGACCGGCCACATCGGCATCTTGACCGCAAAGGAGGCGAAGAAGGCGAACCACAGGAAGCCCTGCACAGTCAGCGGATAGGGGTGCGCCTGCAACATCGCCGTCATGGTCGGAATGTCGGCGGTGCCGAGCGTGCTGACCATGTACAGCATGGCCGCCAGCATCAGGACGGAGCCAAGAAGCGTGTAGAGAAAGAACTTATAGGCTGCATAGACCCGGTTCTTGCCGCCCCAGATACCGATGATCAGGAACATCGGCACCAGGCCGCCTTCGAAGAAGATGTAGAACAGGAACAGGTCCAGCGAGGTGAAGACGCCGATAACCAGCGTTTCCAGCAACAGGAAGGCGATCATGTATTCGGTGATGCGATTGGTGACCGATTTCCACGACGCCGCGATACACAAGGGCATCAGGAAGGCCGTCAGCAGCACGAACAGGATCGAGATACCGTCCACGCCCATATGATACGAGATCGGACCGAACCAGTGATAATGTTCCTCGAACTGATAGCCCGACTTATGGATGTCAAAGCCGAGCAGCAGCACGACGCTGAGCACAAGCGTGATCAGGGTGGTCCACAGGCTGATCCATTTGGCGTTGCGCGCAATGGCCGCCTCATCGTCCTTGCGGGCCAGACCCGCGACAATGGCGATCACGATTGCCCCGAATAACGGGAAAAACGTGACGATGCTCAGGAGATTGGGAATTGAGGGTAGCATAGGTAAATCCATCTCTCCTTAGCGCACCAGCCACAGCACGTAGGACAGCAGTCCGACGACGCCGAGGAACATGACGAAGGCGTAGTGATAAACATAACCGGACTGGGTCTTGACGAGGTTTTTCGCCGATTTCAACGCCGCCCAGGCCGCGCCGTTGGGGCCGAGGCCATCAATGATGCGGATGTCGCAGATCTTCCAGAAGAAGTCG
>NZ_JBQCGA010000049.1:0-22313 GCF_051956075.1 Asticcacaulis sp.
GGAGGTCGAAGCCCTGCGCGCCGCCGGGATCGAAGTGCATATCGTGCCCGGCATTACGGCGGCGCTCGGCTGCGCGGCCTCGGCGGGCGTGCCGCTGACCCATCGCGACCACGCCCAGAGCGTCACCTTCATCACCGGCCACGCGAAGGACGGCGATCATTCCAATCCGCTGATGCTCGACTGGTCGGCCCTGTCGGCGCCGAACCATACGCTCGTCGTCTATATGGGCGTCGCCACCGCGCATGAGATCGCCAGCCGCCTGATGCGGCATGGCCGCGCCGCCGACACGCCGGTGCTGATCGTCGAGAACGGCACGCGCCGCGATGAGCGCCGCACCCCCGCCACGCTGGCGACGCTGGAAGCCGCCGTCGCAGCGGTCAAGGGTCCGGCCCTTTTGGTCATCGGCGAGGTCGCCTCGCTCTATACATCCGACGCGCATTTAAGCGGCGTCATCGAACAAGCCGCAAAGGTGAACGCATGAAGCTCCTGACCGCCAACCGTCTCAGCGACGGCCTGACGATCTGGTACACGCCGCAGGGATGGGTGGAGGACGCCGCCCACGCCGCGCGGCTTGACGACGCCGAGGCCGAGGCGCTGCAAAAGACGTGGGCCGCGCGTGAGACCGAGGTGGTCGGCGTCTATCTGATCCCGCTGAAGGCCGACGGCGCGCCGGTGCAACGCGAACATGTGCGCGAATTCGTGCGCGCCAACGGCCCGACCATCGGGGCGACCGCCGACGCCCTGGCCCGCCAGTTCCAGCGCGCCGACATCTTCGAGGACTAAGCATGTATCAGTACGACGCCTTCGACCACGCCTTTGTCCGCGACCGCAATGCCGAGTTCGCCGATCAGGTCGCGCGCCGCTTGTCGGGCGAGATCACCGAGGACCAGTTCAAGCCGCTGCGGCTGATGAACGGCCTCTATCTGCAACTGCACGCCTATATGTTGCGCATCGCCGTCCCCTATGGCGTGCTGTCCTCGAAGCAGGTGCGCAAGCTGGCCCATATCGCGCGCACCTATGACCGCGATTTCGGCCATTTCACCACGCGCCAGAATTTGCAGTTCAACTGGATCAAACTGGCGGACGCGCCGAAGATCCTCGAAGAACTGGCCGAGGTCGAAATGCACGCGCTGCAAACCTCCGGCAACTGCATCCGCAACACCACCACCGACCAGTTCGCCGGCGCCGCAAAGGACGAACACGAAGACCCACGCCCCTGGGCCGAGCTGATCCGGCAGTGGTCGTCCAACCACCCGGAATTCACCTTCCTGCCGCGCAAGTTCAAGATCGCCATCACCGGCGCCGACCGCGACCGCGCCGCCGTGCGCGTCCATGACATCGGCCTGCACGCCAAACCGGAAGGCTTCGACGTCTATGTCGGCGGCGGGCTTGGGCGCACGCCGAGCCTCGGCCATTGCATCAAGACCGGCCTGAAGGGCGAGAACCTGCTCAGCTATCTTGAAGCCTGCCTGCGCGTCTATAACCGCTACGGCCGTCGCGACAATATCTACAAGGCGCGCATCAAGATTCTGGTCGCCGCCTTGGGCCCTAACGAATATGCGCGTCAGGTCGAGGCCGAATGGGCGACGCTGGACAAAAGCCGCATTGACGCGCCGACCGCCGAGATCGACCGCATCAGGAGCTTCTTCCCCGCCCCTGCGTGGAAGACCGGATTCGACGAAGCCGCCTTCGCGCGCGCTAAGACCGCCGATCCGGGCTTTGCGCGCTGGCTGCGCAACAACACCCTGGCCCACCGTCAGGACAATCACCTGTCGGTCACTGTGTCGCTGAAACCCGCAGGCGCGCCGCCGGGCGACGCCTCGTCGGCGCAGATGGACCTGCTGGCCGATGTTGCGGACCAGTATGGCTACGGCGAACTGCGCGTCTCGCACGAGCAGAACATCATCCTGCCGCACGTCGCCAAGGACGATCTCTATGCGCTCTACAGCCGCCTCGACGCGGCGGGTTTGGGAACGGCCAATGGCGGCAAGATCACCGACATGATCGCCTGCCCCGGCCTCGACTACTGCTCTTTGGCCAATGCGCGCTCGATCCCGCTGGCGCAGGACATTTCCAAACGCTTCGAGGATGCGCAGCTCACCGATAAAATCGGCGATCTGTCGATCAAGATTTCCGGCTGCATCAATGCCTGCGGCCACCACCATGTCGGTCATATCGGAATCTTAGGCGTCGATAAGCAGGGCGTGGAATTCTATCAGATCCTGCTCGGCGGTCGCGCCGACGAAAACGCCGCGCTTGGCGTCATCACCGGCAAGGGCCTGTCCGCCGAAGCCGTGCCCGACGCCATCGAGCGCGTCGTGCAACTCTATCTGAAACTGCGCAAGGACGAGGGCGAGCGTTTCATCGACGCGCTCGAACGTCTGGGTCGCGAAGCCTTTGCGGAGGCCCTGCATGAGCCGGCCTAATTCTTCCTATGAGCCTCAACTGGTCAACCGCGCGGGCGATCCTCTGCCCGCGGGTGAGATCGAAACGCTCGATTTCGACCGCGCCGTGACGGAGCTGGACGGCCTTAACGGCAGCTATGCGGTGACGATCCAGCCCGGTCAGAACGTGCGCGAACTCTTGCCCTTCGTCGAGCATATCGCCCGTTTCGACATCGCCTTTCCCGGCTATCGCGACGGACGCGGCTATTCGAGCGCGCGCATCCTGCGCGAGGCGGGCTTTACTGGCGCGATCCGCGCGGTCGGCGACGTGCTGCGCGACCAGCTTTTTTACATGCTGCGCTGCGGCTTCGATGAGTTCCTGATCAAGGACGCCGCCCCCTCCGAAGCGATCCGCGCCGCCGCCCAACGCTATGCCACGACCTATCAGAGCGCGGCCGACGCCGCCCTGCCCGTCTGGGCCTTGCGTCATCCCGTGACGGTCTGACCATGACCGTCCTGATCGATGTCCTGAAAGACCAGCAAAGGTCTGTGAACGGCCAGCGCGCCGTCGAACTGAGCGCGCAATACGAAGGCTGGACCGCGCAGGACATTCTGCGCGACGCCATTCGCAACCAGTTTTTCGGCCAGATAAGCCTGTCCTCGTCCTTTGGCGCGGACTCCGCTGTGCTGCTGCACATGATCGCGCAGATCGACCCGAACCTGCCGGTCATCTTTCTCGACACCGAGCGGCACTTCTTCCAGACCCTGCAATATCGCGATGAACTGGCCAAACGCCTGGGTTTGACCAATCTGATCAATCTGCGCGCAGACGCGGACGAGGCGGTGAATGAAGACGCTAAGGGCACGCTGTGGCGCACCAACCCGGACGCCTGCTGCGATTTGCGCAAGGTGCGCCCGCTGGCGCGCGAAATGGAGCGCTACGGCGCCTGGATTTCAGGCCGCAAGCGCCACCAGAGCGCGACGCGCGCGGGCCTGCCGGTCGTCGAATGGGATGGACGCCATTTCAAGGTCAATCCGCTGGCGGCCTGGACCGCCGACGATATCGCCGCCTATTTCCAGAACCACGACCTGCCGCCGCACCCGCTGGTCGAGCAGGGCTTTTTGTCCATCGGCTGCTTCACCTGCACCAAGCCGGTCGCAGCGGGCGAGGACGCGCGCTCAGGCCGCTGGGCGGGCGCCGAAAAGGTCGAATGCGGCATCCACACGCCCATCTATGCAGGCGACGGCATCTGAGCGCTATTTACGCGACCAGACCTGCGACTTGCAGAACACCTTCATCACGCAGCCTTGCAGCTTCAGCGCATTGCCGGTGACCGTGGCCGAACCGTCATAGGTCTTGTCATTGTCGGGATCGGTGACCTGGCCGACATACTGGCCGCCCATGCCTTTGAGGACGCCGATCTGCTTGCCGGCGTGCTGGCCGTCCATCAGGGTGATGCAGAACTTGTCGGTCTGACACGGTGCGATATGGGCGGTTGTGCCTTTAAGCGTCAGCCAGTCGCCCTCAATGGGTTGGGCCGCCGCGGCGCTGCCCGCCAGCATTAAAAAGGCGGCGCCCGTCAACATGGTGATCCGCAACATCCGCATTCTCCTGTTTTTAACGTCGCCTCATGCGATCTGTTGCGCAAGAGTAACTAAGCTTGACGATTACGTACAATAAATTCGCTGAATTGACGTGCGCGTCAACAAAAAACTTGACCCTCTGGTCAAGTGTGCAATCATCTGGCGACGGCGCCGATGGAAAAGAGCGCCTACGTAAGAGATCAACCAGGTGGAATTGCCGCAGGAGCAAACGAATATGACCGCCTTTAAAACCGCCGCCTCGGCGCTCGCCCTCGCGCTGGGCGCAACCCTTGTAATGTCCGGCGCGGCGCACGCCTCCGGCTTCTATTTGCAGGATCTGTCCGCCAAGCAGGCGGGCAACGCCTATTCCGGCGCCGCCTCGGCGCAGGGCGCGGACGCCCTGTGGTGGAACCCTGCCTCGATCGCCAATGTGAAAACCAAAGAGCTGACCTTCGGCGCCGCCTATATCAACCCTAAAGGGTCGGTGAACGACAACGGTTCGGTCATCGTGCGTCCGGGTCAGGCGCCCGCCTCGATGGGCGGCGCTGCCACCGCTGACGGCCCGATCAAGAACGGCGTGCTGCCGAACGTCTCCTTCGCCATGCCGCTCACCGACCGCATCGCCTTCGGCGTTTCGGTGACCTCGCCCTTCAGCTTCGAGACCAATTACGCCACCGATAGCTGGGCGCGCTACAACGCCACCAAGACCCGCCTCACCACGGTCGATATTCAGCCGACCCTCGCCTTCAAGGTCACGGACTGGCTCGATCTCGGCGTGGGGCTTAATGCGGAATACACCAAGGCGACCCTGGCCAACCAGATGCCGAACCTGAGCGCCGCCCTGCCCGACGGCAGCCTGCTGCTGGAAGGCGACGGCTGGGACACGGGCTATTCGCTGGGCGCCCAGGCGCACACCGGCAATCTCGTCGTCGGTCTTAGCTACAAGTCCGCCGTCAAGCACCAGTTGAACGGCACGGTCAACATCACCGGCCTGCTCGGACCGCTGGCCGCCGTCAATATGTCCAAGGGCGGGGTGAGCGCGACCTTCTCGACGCCGTCGCAACTGATCCTCGGCGCCACCTTGCAGGCGACGCCGAACCTGGCCCTGCATGCTCAGGCCATCCAGTTCGGCTGGAGCAAGTTCGACTATATTACGCTCGGCGCGCCTTTGAGCGAAGCCATGCCGGAAGATTATCGCGACACCACATCGGTGGCGGTCGGCTTCGACTATACGATCAACCCGCAATGGACGATCCGCGCGGGCGTACAGACCGACCCGACTCCGACGCGCGACGATCACCGCGATGCGCGCGTGCCGGATTCCGACCGCGTCGATTACGCCATGGGCGCGACCTGGCAGGTCACGCCGACCTTCGCGCTCGACGCCGCCTATACCTATGTCGCCTTTAACAAGACCAAGCTGAACTACACCACCGCCGCCTATTATGGCACGGCGGCGCAGACCAATATGGTCTTCAACGGGACAATGAACAACGCCAAGGCCAATGTGCTGATGATCGGCGGTCGTCTGAGCTTCTGATCAAGGTCCGAGTTGCTATAAAAAACGCCGACGGATCGCTCCGTCGGCGTTTTGTTTATCAGGACGTCTGACGCTTATTTCTTGGCTTTCGCGTCCGTTGCGGGCGTCGCAGCCGGGGCGGCGGGCGCAGGCGCATTGAGATCCTTGACCGGGATCGTCACGTCGCAGACCGAAAAGTCCGCGCCCTTGTCCTTGCGCACCGCATCCAGCACAGTCTGGAACTGCGGCGCCGACGTATCCATGATTTCGAGTTTAGGGCGGTCGGCGGCGGGCATATCGGCCAGCACCTGCACCTTGGTCATCTTGTCCGGATCGACCGGCGGCTCGCCGATCTTGATCTTGCGCACCACGTCCTGACCCTGAATGACGACGCCGACGGCGGTATAGCCCTTGTCGAGCGACGCATTGGCGCCGCGCATCAGGAAGAACTGGCTGTTATTGCTGTTCGGATCATAGGAGTGCGCCATACCGACCACGCCCTGACAGAATTGCGGCCACAGATCGACCTTGCCGTCCTTCGACATCGGAAACAGCGCATCGACCTGGCTTTCCACCGGCAGGGCGCCGACAAAACCGATCAGCGAACCGGTTGGACGCGCAGCGACGGCGAACGGAAAATCCGGGCCGCGGCGAATTTTGAATTCCGCCTTGACGTCCGGCAGGGTCGAGCCGCCCGTGCCGTCGCCCTTGGGATCGCCGGTCTGATCCATGAAATCTTCGATGACGCGATGGAAGGTCAGGCCGTCATAAAAATGCTGACGGGTCAGGGTGATCAGGCGCTCCGTCGATTCCGGCGCCAGCAGCGGCGACAGCTCGACCACGATGCGGCCCTTGGTGGTGTCGATGACCAGGGTGTGCTCGGCGTCAGGCGCGCGATAACCGGGATCGAGCGCCTGCGCGCCGCCTGCCGACATCGCCAGCAAGGCCACAGCCGCCCCAATGCCACCCCTGGCAACCGCCATGACCTTCTTTTTCATCGCCGTCATATATTCATCCCGTTCATTTTGACATTCCGACGCGCGCCAGCAAGCGTGTCTCGACGCTGGGGCTCACGAACGGCGTGATAGTGCCGCCCAATTGGGCTATTTCTTTGACCAGACGCGAAGCAATGGCCTGATGGCGCGGATCGGCCATCAGGAACACCGTCTCCAGCTCACGATTAAGCTGCTGGTTCATGGCTGTCATCTGAAATTCGTACTCGAAGTCCGCCACGGCGCGCAATCCGCGGATGATGACGCCCGCGCCGACCTCCTGAGCGAAGTGCATCAGCAGGCTGGAGAAGGGACGAACCTCGACCCGGTCGCCAAGATAGGCGACCTGTTCGGCGATCATTTCGACGCGCTCATCGACGGTGAACATCGGCCCCTTGCCGATATTCTGCGCCACGCCGATCACCAGCTTATCGACCAGTTTGACCGCGCGACCGATAATGTCGCTGTGGCCGTTGGTGATCGGGTCGAACGTGCCCGGATATAGGCCGATCCGCATGGGCGTCCTCCTGAGCGCGGTTTAAGCTTCGCCTTCGGGCGTCGGCGCGTCCGCATCCTCCGCCGCCTCGGCGTCGCCGGAGTCCGGCAGGCGCTCGACCGAAACCACCCGGTCGTCGCCGACGCGGAAGATGGTCACGCCCTGCGTATTGCGGCTGGCGATGCGCACGGTCGAGATATTGGTGCGGATCAGTTGCCCGCCCGAGGTCACCAACAGCAGCCCGTCCGTCGCCTCGATCGGGAAGGAAGCCGCCAGCCTGCCGCCGCGCTTGCTCAGGTCGATGGCGACAATGCCCTGCCCGCCCCGGCCGGTGCGGCGATAATCGTAGGAGGACGACCGCTTGCCGAAGCCGATATCGGAAATGGTCAGGATAAATTCCTCATTGGCGGCCAGCTCGGCAAAGCGCTCATCGCTGAGATCGCCCGCCTCCGCCGCCTCTTCCTCGTCCTCAGCCACGGCAGGCGCCTCGTCGGCCTCATCGCCCGTCATGGCGCGCAATTGCGCCGCGCGCTTCAGATAGGCGGCGCGCTCGGCTGGGGTGGCGTCAACGCGCTTGAGGATGGCCATCGAAATAACCGCATCGTCGCCCTGCAGACGCACGCCGCGCACGCCGGTCGAGTCGCGGCCCTTGAACACGCGCACCTCATCGACCGCAAAGCGGATCGAGCGTCCGGCGGCGGTGGACAACAGCACGTCATTGTCTTCGCTGCAGAGGGCCACGCCGACAATGGCGTCGCCCTCGTCCAGCTTCATGGCGATCTTGCCCGCGCGGTTGACATTGACGAAGTCGGAAAGCTTGTTGCGGCGGACATCGCCGGAACGCGTGGCGAAGATGATGTCGAGCCCGTCCCAGGCCGCCTCGTCCTCAGGCAGGGCCAGGATATTAGTGATCGTCTCGCCGCTGTCGAGCGGCAGGAGGTTCACAAAGGCCTTGCCGCGCGATTGCGGATTGCCGAGCGGCAGGCGCCAGACCTTCAGCTTATAGGCCTTGCCGCCCGACGAGAAGAACAGCATCGGCTGGTGCGTGGTGGCCGAATAGACGCCGGTGATCGCGTCCTCGTCCTTCATCGCCATGCCGGCGCGGCCCTTGCCGCCGCGATGCTGCTCGCGATAGGCGTTGAGCGCGGTGCGTTTGACATAGCCCGAATGGGTGACGGTCACGACCATGTCCTCGCGCGGGATCAGGTCTTCGTCCTCGATATCGCCCTCAGCCTCATTGATCGTGGTGCGGCGCGGAATGGCGAACTGGTCGCGCACGGCGATCAGTTCCTCGCGTACGATGGCGATGATGCGCTCGCGCGACGACAGGATAGCCAGATATTCGGCGATGGCGTCGGACAAGGATTTTGCCTCATCGCCGATTTCGTCACGGCCCAGCCCGGTCAGACGCGACAGGGTCAGCGCCAGAATCGCCCGCGCCTGCTCCTCGGTCAGGCGAACATTGCCGCCGTCCAGCACGATGGAACGCGGATCGGCGATCAGCCCGACCAGAGGCGCCATGTCGCCCGCTGGCCAGACGCGCGACGTCAGGCGCTCGCGCGCCTCGTTCGGATCGGCGGAGGAACGGATGATATGGATGACTTCGTCGATATTGGCGACCGCGATGGCCAGACCGACCAGCACATGGCCGCGGTCGCGCGCCTTGTTGAGGTCGAAACGCGTGCGACGGACCACCACCTCTTCGCGGAACTCGACGAAGATTTCCAGCAGTTCGCGCAGGCCCATCTGCTGCGGACGACCATGGTTCAGCGCCAGCATGTTGACGCCGAACGAGGTTTGCAGCGCCGTATAGCGGTAAAGCTGGTTCAGGATCACATCGCCTGAGGCGTCGCGCTTGAGTTCGACCACCACGCGCATGCCCTGACGGTCGGATTCGTCGCGGATATCGGCAATGCCCTCAATGCGCTTGTCGCGCACCAGTTCGGCGATATGCTCGATCATCGCCGCCTTGTTCACCTGATACGGAATCTCGGTGATGACGATGCCTTCGCGGTCCTTGCGCAGGCTCTCGACGCTGGCCTTGCCGCGCATCACGACCGAGCCGCGACCGCCCAGCAGGGCCTGACGCGCGCCCGAACGGCCCAGAATCTCGCCGCCGGTCGGGAAGTCCGGCCCCGGCACGATGTCGAGCAGTTCTTCGGTCGTCACCGCCGGATTGTCGAGCAGGGCCACGCAGGCGTCGATGACTTCGCCAAGATTGTGCGGCGGAATATTGGTCGCCATACCGACCGCGATGCCGCCCGCGCCATTGACCAGCAGGTTGGGAATCCGCGACGGCAGCACGACCGGCTCTTCTTCCTTGCCGTCATAGTTCGGCTGGAAATCGACCGTGTCCTTGTCGATATCGGCCAGCATCGGCATGGCCGCCTTGGCGAGACGACATTCGGTATAACGCATGGCGGCGGGCATGTCGCCATCGACCGAGCCGAAATTGCCCTGACCGTCGATCAGTTGCAGGCCCATCGAAAACGGCTGCGCCATACGCACCAGGGCCATATAGATGGCCGAATCGCCGTGAGGGTGCAGGCGACCCATGGTGTCGCCGACCGGACGAGCGCATTTGACGTAGGATTTTTCCGGCGTGAAGCCCGATACGTCCATCATATAGAGGATGCGGCGATGCACAGGCTTGAGGCCATCGCGCGCATCGGGCAGGGCGCGCGAGACGATCACGCTCATCGCATAGTCGAGATACGAACGCTTCAGCTCGTCCTCGATGGCGACAGGGCTGATCCCCGCCGGCAAATGCCCCCCGTTCGGCCCCTCGCCCTGAGTCTCGTCGGTCGTATCGGTCATATATTCAATATCTTAGAGTTAAATCACAGCCCGCAGAGAAGGCGCGTTACCGCCGCGCGAAAGACCTAGAAAGGGATTTCGTCGTCGAGATCGAAATTCTGCGCTGGGCCGGAAGGCTGCGCGCGCGGGCCGCTCGACGCCGGAGCGCCGCCCCCGCCGCCATAGGAGTCTTCGTAATCATTATAGCCGCCCGACGATCCGCCGCCCGCGGACGCGCCGCCACCTTCGCCGCGACCGCCCAGCAGGGTCAGTTCGCCGCGGAACTTTTGCAGCACGACTTCGGTGGAATATTTCTCGACGCCGTTCTGATCGGTCCATTTGCGCGTTTGCAGCGAGCCTTCGATATAGACGCTGGAGCCCTTGCGCAGATACTGCTCGGCGATCTTGGCCAGATTGTCGTTGAAGATGACGACGCGGTGCCATTCGGTCTTTTCCTTGCGCTCGCCGCTCATCTTGTCGCGCCAGGTTTCCGAGGTGGCGATGGTCAGGTTGGCCACGCGGTCGCCGGAGTTGAGGGTGCGAATTTCCGGGTCACGGCCCAGATTGCCGACCAGAATAACCTTATTGACGCTGCCAGCCATCGTAATCTTGCCTTTTGTCGTTATGCGTAGGGTCGCTCATCATAAAGCGAGTCGAACGGGCCACACTAGAATCTTAACGCGTCCAAGCCAAGGCCTGCGCGACGCTTTACGCGATAAGCTCCACAGAAGGTTAATTTACTTCTTTTGCGGCAGGTCTTTGGGGATATTGACCGTCTGGGGGCCGCTCGGCGCGTTGTCTTCCTCGACCACCGTATTGAAGCCGACAAGGCGTTCCTCGCCGGGCGCCTTGACCAGGAAGGGGAAGGCCGGACCTTCATAATGCTGGCCGGAGCGCACCTCGGTATTGGTCGCAAACAGGAACATGCCCATATAGGAACCGTCCGTCTCCGGTCCCGCCGTGCCGGTCTTTTGCAGGTCGCGGCGCAGGTTGTAGAGATGTACGGCGCAGTGTTCGAGGTCCGGCACCTTCGTGGCCAGCACGTTGAACTTGACCTCTTTCGGCGTCGGATGGCCGATGAAGTAGCATACGCCCGGCTCATCCGGGCTTTTGACCTGCGGCGTGCAGCCGCCCAGCGCCAAAGAGGCCGCAAGGCCTGTAAGGGCCGCTATGCTGATGACCAGACGCCGCATCGGAACTCCCCGTTCTCGCTTATCTCGAAGCCCGATTTAACCACGATCCGCGCATCCACGCCAAGCAAAAAGCCGTTAGCGCGTTTTCTGCGGCGGCGGCGAAGCGGCGCAGGAGGTTAAGAGAGGAATCCACAGATAAGCACAGATGTTCAGGATGACGACACGCTACCGCTATCGGTTAGGGCTTTCCCGACCTTAGCGGGCCGAAGGCCGTTTATCGTGTGTCTCACCAGCGATAGCGGTAGCGTGAAATCCATCCTGAACATCTGTGCTTATCTGTGGATTCCTCCCTTAAGCCATCACCTCAGCCACGAATGCAAAAAAAGCGGCCCCTTTCGGAGCCGCTTTCTCGTTATGCGATCTTGGCCTCGGCCTTTTTCTGGATGGCCAGTATCTCGTTCGGCATCACCTCGACAAAGGCTGACAGCGCATGCTCCCAGTCGTCGAGTATGGCCTGCGCCTTGGGCGACAGGGTGCGGTCCAGATGCGACCGGATCAGGTCTTTCAGGCGCGCGACATGGCCGTCATGCACCGGACGCAGGGTGATGCTTTCCGGGTTGACGTGCGAGGCCAGACGGCCATCGGGATCATAGATCCAGGCCACGCCGCCGGTCATGCCCGCGCCGAAGTTCGAGCCGACGCCGCCGAGGATGACGACTTCGCCGCCGGTCATGTATTCGCAGGCGTGCGCGCCCACGCCTTCCACCACCGTCGTCGCGCCGGAATTACGCACCGCAAAGCGCTCGCCGACCGTGCCGGCGATGTAAAGCTGACCAGAGGTCGCGCCGTAGAGAAGCGTGTTCCCCGCCAGCGCCTGATTTTCGCTCCAGACCTTCGGACGCACCACGATGACCGCGCCCGACAGGCCCTTGCCCACATAGTCGTTGGCTTCGCCGATCAGATTGATCGTCAGCCCCTTGACCGCAAAGGCGCCCAGGCTCTGGCCCGCCGAACCCGACAGCTCCAGCGTCAGATGGCCTTCGTCGAGCGTCGAGCCATACTTGTTGACGATGGCCGACGAGGTGCGGGTGCCGACGGCGCGCATGGTGTTGCGCACCGCATAGGTCAGTTGCATCTTCTCGCCGCGATCCAGCAGGAAGGCCGCGTCCTGAACGATCTTGGCGTCCAGCGTATCGGCCACCGCGTTGATCTGGTCCGCGGGCGTGATGGTCGCCTTGGGATCGAGATCGACGCGCACCAGCA
Source organism: Asticcacaulis sp. (assembly GCF_051956075.1). Lineage (GTDB taxonomy): Bacteria > Pseudomonadota > Alphaproteobacteria > Caulobacterales > Caulobacteraceae > Asticcacaulis. The sequence goes on from NZ_JBQCGA010000049.1 coordinate 12,168, forward strand.
GAGGGTTGAGGTCGAGATCGTCGAGATGGGCGCCGCCGCGCGACACCTGATAGAGCAGATCGGTGCGCCCGACCGCTTCCTCAAGGCTGCGCAGGCCGAGCGAGGCAAGGATTTCACGCACCTCTTCGGCGATGAAGGTGAACAGGTTGATCACCTTGTCCGGCGTGCCGGTGAACTTGGCGCGCAGGCGCTCGTCCTGCACGCAGACGCCCACCGGACAGGTGTTCGACTGGCACTGACGCACCATCAGACAGCCCATGGCGATCAGAGACGCCGTGCCGATGCCGAACTCCTCCGCGCCGAGCAGGGCGGCGATGACGATATCGCGGCCGGTGCGCATGCCGCCATCTGCGCGCAGACGGATCTGGCCGCGCAGATTGTTGAGCGTCAGCACCTGATGCGCTTCGGACAGGCCCAGTTCGAACGGCAGGCCGGCGAACTTGATCGAGGACAGGGGCGAAGCGCCCGTGCCGCCGACATTGCCCGCCACCAGAATGGCGTCGGCCTTGGCCTTGGCGACGCCTGCCGCGACCGCGCCGATGCCCGACTGCGACACCAGCTTGACCGTGACGCGGGCGCGCGGATTGATCTGCTTCAGATCGTAAATGAGCTGCGCCAGGTCTTCGATCGAATAGATGTCGTGGTGCGGCGGCGGCGAGATCAGGCCCACGCCCGGCGTCGAATGGCGCATACGGGCGATGAACTCGGTCACCTTGAAGCCGGGCAATTGCCCGCCTTCGCCGGGCTTGGCGCCCTGCGCGACCTTGATCTCGATTTCTCGGCACTGGTTCAGATATTCCGCCGTGACGCCGAAGCGGCCCGAGGCGATCTGCTTGATGGCCGAGTTCGGATTGTCGCCATTGGGACGGCGCTGATAGCGTTCTGGGTCTTCACCGCCCTCGCCCGACACCGAGCGCGCGCCGATGCGGTTCATGGCGATGTTCAGCGTCTCATGCGCTTCGGGGCTGAGCGCGCCGAGCGACATGCCGGGGGTGACGAAACGCTTGCGGATCTCATTGACGCTTTCGACCTCGTCGATCGACACCGGCGTCTGCTGCGCGCTCCAGGCCAGCAGGTCGCGCGGGCTGGTCGGATGCGTTTTCGACATCTGGGCCACGGCGGTCGAGTATTTCTTGAAGGTCTCGTAATCGCGGCGCGTGGTGGCGTCCTGCAACAGGTGGATCAGGCGCGGCTGATAATAGTGCGTCTCGCCCGCGGCGCGCAGCTTGTAGAAGCCGCCGATCTGGATCGCCGGGCGCTTGCTTTGATAGGCCTGAGCGTGCAGGGCCATCAGCTTCTGCTCGATGCCAGAAAGGCCGATGCCTGAGATTCGCGAGGTCACGCCGGGGAAGTATTCCGCCACCAGGGCGCGCGACAGACCCAGCGCCTCGAACTCATACCCGCCGCGATACGACGAAATGACCGAAATGCCCTTCTTGGCCAGGATCTTCATCAGACCGGCCTCGATGGCCTTCTTGTAGTTGAGGAAGGCCTTGTGTTCGTCCATGCCCGGATAGCGGCCCGTGGCCAGACGCTCCTGCAACAGCTCCAGCGACAGGTACGGGTTGATCGCGGTCGCGCCGACGCCGACCAGCACCGCAAAGGCGTGCGGGTCCATGGCTTCGGAGGAACGCACCACGATCGACACGAAGGAGCGCAGCCCCTTCTGCACCAGACGCGAATGCACGGCGGCGGCGGCCAGGATCATCGGCGCGCCGATGCGATCCGGCCCGATGGCCTCGTCGGTCAGCACGATCATCGAGGCGCCGTCCTTAACGGCGGCCACGGCCTGATCACGCAAGCCTTCGACGGCGGCTTTCAGCGTTTCGCCGGACTTCACGCCTTCCGCCGGAGCGGCGAAGGTGGCGTCCAGCACAGCGACCTTGCCCGCCGAGTCGAATTTGATCATCCGCTCGTACATCAAGGTGGTCAGGAACGGGCTTTCCAGCACGAACACGTCGGTCTGGGCCTCGTCCTCGGCCAGGATGTTGCCGAGATTCTTGAAGCGGGTGCGCAAGGACATGCCCTGCGCTTCGCGCAACGGGTCGATCGGCGGATTGGTGACCTGGGCGAAGTTCTGACGGAAATAGTGCGCCAGCGGACGCCATTCGTTCGACAGCACGGCCATGGGCGTATCGTCGCCCATTGAGCCAAGCGCCTCCTTGCCGTCCTTGACCATCGGATCGAGCACGGCGTCGAGGTCTTCGAGCGTAAAGCCCGCCGCGACCTGACGGCGCGTCAGGTCTTCGCCGTGCAGGGCGCGCGGCTCGGCGCCCGGCGCGATCAGGGGCTCCAGCTCGATCATGTTTTCGAGCCAGCCCTTATAGTCGTGCTTCTGCGCCAGGGCGTCGATGATCTCGTCTTCCGCAAACAGCTTGCCCGCTTCGAGATCGACCGCGATCATGCGGCCCGGCGCGATATGGATACGGCGCGCGACGCGCTCCTCAGATACGCCGGTCATGCCCGCTTCGGAGCCGACGATCAACAGACCGTCCTTGGTTTCCGACACGCGCAAGGGACGCAGGCCATTGCGGTCCTTGCCCGCGATCACCCAGCGGCCATCGGTGGCGCAGACGGCGGCCGGGCCGTCCCACGGCTCCATCACCGCGTTGCAATAGGCGTAGAGCGCCTTGTTCGCCTCGGAGACATTGGCGTCCTTGGCGGCGGCTTCGGGGATCAGCAGCGCCTTGGCCATCGGGGCCGAACGACCGGCGCGCACCAACAGCTCGAACACATTGTCGAGCGCGGCTGAGTCCGAGCCGCGCGGCTGGATCACCGGCTTCACGTCCGCCGCCTGATCGCCGAAGGTGGCGGCGGCCATGCGGATTTCGTGCGACTTCATCCAGTTGATATTGCCGCGCAGCGTGTTGATCTCACCATTGTGCGCCAGCATGCGGAACGGCTGGGCCAGACGCCATTCCGGGAAGGTGTTGGTCGAGAAACGCTGGTGGAAGATGGCCACCGACGAGACAAATTCCGGGTCTTTCAGATCGAGATAGAAGTCATCGACCAGTTCGGCGCGGAACATGCCCTTATAGATCAGCGTCTTGGCAGAGAAGGAACACAGGTAGAAGTCGCCGAGATTGGCGTCGTCCACGCGCTTTTCGATGCGGCGGCGACACAGGAACATGGCGCGCTCCAGCGCCTCGCCCTCAAGGCCTTCCGGCGCGGCCAGCATGATCTGTTCGATCTCCGGGCGCGTCGCCGAGGCGCGCTCGCCCAGTTGCGCAACATCGACCGGCGGCTGGCGCCAGCCATAGAGGTAGAAGCCAGACCGCAGGATTTCTGACTCCACGATGGTGCGCGCGGTTTCCTGCGCGCCGAGGTCGGTGCGCGGCAGGAAGACCTGGCCGACCAGAATCGGGCCGGGGCGCGGCTTATGGCCGATCTTTTCGATCTGCTTGCGGAAAAAGGCCTGCGGCACATTGATCATGATGCCGGCGCCGTCGCCGGATTTGCCGTCGGCGTCAACCGCGCCGCGGTGGAACAGGGCCTTGAGCGCCTTGACGGCCAACTCGACGACATCGCGGCGCGGCGCGCCGTCGATCGAACAGACGACGCCGACGCCGCAAGCCGAGATTTCCGTCTCAGGATCGTAGGCGTTGGCCTCGATCAGGCGCTGGCGTTGCGATTGGTAATGCTTAAACGAGTCAAACTGGGTCATGATTATTCCGCGGCTCCCACGCTCAGGGCCTCGCTGTTGGCGTTGGCCGCCGACAGCGCTTCGGTTTGCAGGTAATGGTGAATGTCGGCGGCGGCGTCCTGGCCTTCGCGCACGGCCCAGACGACCAGCGAGGCGCCGCGCACGATGTCGCCAGCGGCGAACACGCCCGGCACCATCGACTGGAACTCGCCCGCCATGGTCTTGATCGTGCCCCAGCGCGTGACCTCAAGCCCCGGTTCGTTGAACAGGACGGGCAGGTTTTCCGGCTCGAAGCCCAGTGCCTCGATGATCAGGTCGGCGGGCAGATCGGCCTCGGCGCCGTGAATCTCTTCGACGGCCTGACGGCCCTGCGCGTCCGGCGTGGTCAGACGCATGCGCTGGATTTTCAGGCCCTCGACGCTGTCGGCGTCGCCCAGCACCGCCTTGGGAGCGGACAGCCATTCAAAGCGTACGCCCTCATCCTCGGCATTGGCGACCTCGCGGTCGGAACCCGGCATATTGGCGCGGTCGCGGCGATAGACGCAGGTGACGGACTTGGCGCCCTGACGGATCGAGGTGCGCACGCAGTCCATGGCCGTATCGCCGCCGCCGATCACGACGACATTCTTGCCCTTGGCGTTGAGACGGCCATTATCGAAATCGGCGATCTGGTCGCCGAAGCCGACCTTGTTGGCCGTGATCAGGAAGTCGAGCGCGGCGACCACGCCCTTAGAGCCGCAGCCCGGAACCGACAGACGGCGCGCCTTATAGACGCCGGTGGCGATCAGGATGGCGTCGTGCTTGTCGCGCAACTCCTCAAAGGCGACGTCCTCGCCGATATTGACATTCAGCGCGAATGCGACACCCGAAGCCGCCAGACGGTCGGTGCGGCGCGCCACGACCTCCTTTTCCAGCTTGAACGACGGGATGCCATAGGTCAGAAGCCCACCCGCGCGGTCATGGCGGTCATAGACCGTGACCTTGTAGCCGAGCGTACGCAGACGGTCCGCGGCGGCGATGCCCGCCGGGCCGGAGCCGATAATACCGATAGATTGCGGACGCTCGACGACCGGCGTGATCGCTTCGATCCAGCCCTCCTCGAACGCCTTGTCATTGATATAGCGCTCGACCGCGCCGATGGTGACGTTTTCCCAACCCGACTGCTCCAGCACGCATGAGCCTTCGCATAATCTGTCTTGAGGGCAGATGCGTCCGCAGATTTCCGGCAGGGTCGAGGTCGCCGACGAAATCTGCCACGCCTCCTCGATGCGGCCCTCGGCGGTCAGGCGCAGCCAGTCGGGGATATTGTTCTGCAACGGGCAGCCATGCTGACAGAAGGGCACGCCGCACTGGGCGCAGCGCGACGACTGATGCGACGCCTCGTTCGGTGTGAAGTCGGCATAGATCTCGCCGAAGTTGGTTACGCGTGTCTTCGCGTCCGACTTCTTCGGGGTCTTTTTGACTTCAACCACAAAACGGTTCGTATCCATAAGCATAGCCCTTACTTGCCGGAGACTCCGGCTGCGACCGGAAACGTCCGGCCCCGCATCTTTGGCGCCTCATGTCTTTCCCAAAAGTGGCGACCACTTTTTGGCATGAGGCTCGCGCGTGCTTTTGCTAAAAGCGCAAAAGTCCCGCAAAGAAAAGTCTTAATCTCGCGCCTGCGGCATATTTGCCATGTTTTCGGTCATTATGACAAAATTGCCGTTTTCGTATCATTCGATACTATGGGGCGCAGATCTAAACATGCAAACCCCCTCGGCTGATCCTTGAGACGACGTTCAGGTCTTGCCTGTCCGCCGGGCCTCCGGTCAATCGCGAGGGGGAGATTTGGTCAGCGCTGCAATCTAACAGATTATCCGTGCAGCGTCTCCCCGTGTTGCGATTGATCGAGGCCCTCGATCTCCTGCTCCTCTGTGACGCGAAGGCCTGTTGTCGCCTTGCATGCCATGAGGATCAGGAAGCTGACCACCGCGCTCCAGGCGATCACGGCGATCAGGCCGATCAACTGTTTGAGCACGCTGGCGTTCGCGCCCGCCGTATTGATCGCCGGATCGGCGAACACGGCTGTCAGAAGCGCGCCGGTGAAACCGCCGACCGCATGGACGCCAAAGGCGTCGAGCGAGTCGTCGTAACGGAAGAAGTTCTTCACATAGGTCGAGGACAGGTAGCAGATCGGACCGGTGCTCAGGCCGATGAACAGGGCGCCGGTCGGATTGACGAAGCCCGCCGCCGGGGTGATGGCCACCAGCCCCGCGATCATGCCCGACACCATGCCTAACAGGGTCGGTTGCTTGCGCTCGATCCATTCCGGCACGGTCCAGCCGATGGCGCCCGTCATGGTCGCCAGGATGGTGTTGAGCGCGGCGACGGCGGCCAGGCTGTCGGCCTTCCATTCGGAGCCCGCATTAAAGCCCAGCCAGCCAACCATCAGCATGGCCGCGCCGATCATGGTGTAGCCGAGATTGTGCGGGGCCATATTGTCGCGCCCGAAGCCCTTACGCTTGCCGATGACTAGACAGGCGACCAGACCCGCGACGCCGGAATTGACGTGAACCACGGCGCCGCCCGCGAAGTCCAGCACGCCCATCTGAGCAAGGAAACCGCCGCCCCAGACCCAATGGCAGACCGGCGCATAGACGAAGACGCTCCACAGGGCGATGAACAGGCAGAAGGCGGAGAACTTCATGCGCTCGACCACGGAACCGGCGATCAGGGCCGGGGTGATGATCGCGAAGGTCATCTGATAGGCGACCCACAGATATTCCGGCAGTTGCGGCGCGGCGGCGTAGGCGGTGTCAAGCCGCACCCCGTGCAGGCCCAGGGCGTCGAACGAACCGAGGACGGCGTTGACCGCAGCGGAGCCGTTGACGCCGAAAGCCAGAGAATAGCCGATCAGCGCCCAGATCACAGCGGCGATCACCGTCACGGCGACCGACTGCGCCATGGTCGCCAGCAGGTTCTTCTTACGCACCATGCCGCCATAGAACAGCGCCACGCCCGGCAGGGTCATGAACAGAACCAGCGCCGTCGAGACCAGCATCCACGCCGTATCGCCCGAATTCAGGACAAGCATCGCCTGATGCGCCAGAAGCTGGGGCGCAGGCGTGCTCAGACTGGTCAACAGGATGGCCACAGGCGTCAGGTCTCCAAACAGGTTAAATCAGGTCACAGCGCGACAGGGCGCGAAGCCTAAAGCGCTTCGTGTGAAACCGCGAATTGTGACGGATCGCGGCCTCATAGCAGGATGGAACGTGTTTTAAAAGTCAAACCTTCCGACAAATCAGGCTATTTTTCGGAAAATTTCCTAACACGGCTTCACGATGCCGTCACAATTGGCAATGCGGCGTCATTTCGGACGCCCCGCCCTACGCCGTAAAGCCGATCACCGCAGCGACGATCTCGTCCTGTACGGCCTCGGACAGGTAGGGGCTGAACGGCAGGCTGATCACCGTCTTCGCCTTGGCTTCCGAGACGCCGAGATCGCGTGTCCCGCTGGTGAACATCGCATAGCCGGGCTGTTCGTGCAGCGGGATCGGATAATAGACCGCCGTAGGAATGCCCTTGTCGCGAAGGTGCGCTTGCAGGCCGTCGCGGTTGTCATGCTCGATCGTGTACTGCGCCCAGGTCGAGACATAACCGTCCCTGACATAGGGCGTGCTGATCACATGCCCGGCCAGTTTATCGTTGTAGCGCGCGGCGACCATTTGCCGCAGCGCGATTTCCTCGCCGAAAATGGCCAGCTTTTCCAGCAGCACCGCCGCCTGAATCGTATCGAGGCGCGAATTCATGCCAATGCGCACATTGAGATACTTGGCTTCGTGAATATAGTTGCGCTCGGCCACATCCGTCGCCGTCGCGCCGCCATGGACGCGGAACGAGATCATCCGCTCCATCAGCGCATCGTCATTGGTCACCACCGCGCCGCCGTCGCCATAGCAGCCGAGCGGCTTGGCCGGATAGAAGCTGGTCGCGGTCGCGACGCACCAGTCCAGCGACTGCACCCCGTCAATCGTGCCGCCAAAGCCCTGCGCGGCATCCGAAATCAGATGCAGACCGTGCTTTTTGGCAATCGCCGAAAGCGCCGGATAGTCCGCGGGCTGACCGAACAGATCGACCGCGATGATAGCGGCGGGCTTCAAACGCCCTTCGACCTTCACCGCTTCAATGGCCTCATCGAGCTTGAGCGGATCGATATTGTAGGTGTCCGGCTGGATATCGACGAAGACCGGCTCGGCGCCGGTCATCGGCACGACTTCCGCCGTGGCGACGAAGGTGAAGCTAGGCACAAACACGGCGTCCCCCTTGCAGACGCCCAGGCCCAGCAGGATCAGCTCGATCGCGTCGGTGCCGTTGGCGCAGCTCAGGGCGTGCTTCGCGCCCGCGAATCTGGCGAGGTCCGCCTCAAAGGCCCTGACTTCAGGGCCCATAATATAGGCGCCGTGCCCGATGACCTTGAGGACGGCGCTTTCGATCTTCGCGCCGATGCGCTCGCGCTGCGTCCCCAGATCAATGAACGGAATAGCCATACGGATCACCTTCTTGAATATCGGCGCGCGAGAAAACGCGCAATCGGGCTTTACTACACCCGAAGGAAATCGCATCTCAAAAGGCATTTCCCAAGGTTTCAGAAAATACCAATAAAGACCGCGCCGCACAGGGTGACATCGAGCATATGTCTGACTATATAGAGGCGGCGAATATCCCGGTTGTTATCGCTACCATATCGGCCTATAGAGCCGCATAGCGTCAAACCAGAACAGTCCTAAAAGGAGACATCGACATGGCGGACGGCAACGTCTTCGGCAATCTGATCAACGGCGAGTGGGTGAAGGGCGACAAGACCTTCAACGACATCAACCCGTCGGACACCAATGACGTCATCGGCGTTTACGCCCAGGCGGGCGAGGCCGAGGTGCAGGCCGCGATCAAGGCGGCGCGCGAGGCGTTCGAAACCTGGCAGTATTCGACCCCGCAGCAGCGCTTCGACGTGCTGGACGCGGCGGGCAGCGAGATCCTTGAGCGCAAGGCCGAACTGGGCGCGCTTCTGTCGCGCGAAGAAGGCAAGACTCTGCCGGAAGGCATTGGCGAAGTCACCCGCGCCGGTCACATCTTCAAATATTTCGCCGGTGAAGCCCTGCGCGCCCACGGCGAGGTGCTGGACTCGGTCCGTCCGGGCGTCAAGGTCGAGATCACCCGCGAACCGGTCGGCGTCATCGGCCTGATCTGCCCGTGGAACTTCCCGATCGCCATCCCGGCCTGGAAGATGGCCCCGGCCATCGCTTTCGGCAACACCGTGGTGTGCAAGCCCGCCGAGCTGACCCCGGCCTGCGCCTGGGCTCTGGCCGACATTCTGCACCGCGCCGGCCTGCCCAAGGGCGTGCTGAACGTCGTGTTCGCGCGCGGTTCGGTCGCCGGTCCCCTGATGATTGACGGCTGCGACGCCATCTCCTTCACCGGCTCGGTGCCTACGGGTACGCGCGTACGCGACCAGGCCGTCGCCAAGGGCAAGCGCGTCCAGTGCGAAATGGGCGGCAAGAACCCAGTCGTGGTGCTGGACGACGCCGATCTGAACATTGCCGTCAATTCGGTGCTGAACTCATCCTTCTTCTCGTCCGGTCACCGCTGCACGGCCTCGTCGCGCATCATCGTCACCGAAGGCATCGCCGATAAGTTCGTCTCCGAACTGGCCAAGGCGACCGCCGCGATCAAGGTCGGCGACTCCAGAGCTGCGGGCGTCCAGATGGGCCCGATCGCCTCGCAGGAACAGCTCGATATCGCGCGCAAGGCCGTCGCCAAGGCCAAGGAACAAGGCGGCGCCGTCGTCGCGGGCGGCGAAGACCTGACCTTTGGCACGCCCGGCTATTATTACGCCCCGACCCTGATCGACAAGACGACCCCGGACATGGAGATCAACAAGGAAGAGGTCTTCGGGCCGGTCGCCTCGGTCATCCGCGTCAAGGACCTGGAAGAAGCGATCAAGGTCGCCAACGACACCGAGATGGGCCTGTCGGCGGGCATCTGCACGACCTCGCTGAAGTCGGCGGAAACCTTCAAGCGCCGCATCCAGTCGGGCATGGTCATGGTCAACCTGCCGACCGCGGGCGTTGACTACCACGTGCCGTTCGGCGGCCGCAAAGCCTCCAGCTTCGGCCCGCGCGAACAAGGCGCCTATGCGGTGGAGTTCTACACCATCGTCAAGACGGCCTATATCCAACCGTAAGACGTCAGCGACACTTTCAAATACCAGAACGGCGCTTCCTTAACCGGAAACGCCGTTTTTCATGTCATAATTTCAAAGTAAACCTCGCGTGGTCTACCTTCACGCGCGAAATATTCCGCCTTGCACTCCGGCAGGTATTTCAAAAAAATTTTATATTCCTCCCGTGCATCCGGGGCAGCCTGACTGAGCTTGTATATGCGTATGGTATATGGTGGCTCAATACCGTTTATATCGCCCCATACAATTGAATCGATGAGGGCGTTGAGATTGCGTCCATGCC
>NZ_JBQCGA010000050.1:0-7917 GCF_051956075.1 Asticcacaulis sp.
CGTCGAAATGATAGGCGTAACTCAGCGGTCCGTCATGACCGGCGTGGCTGATCAGCTTGGGCGCGCGCCGGTCGTCGGCGACGCGCTGCTGGACCGTGCTGACGCTTGCCCAACTCGCATCGCCCGCAACGCCGGACAGCCAGTACGGCAGCAGGTCGAAATCGGAATGCTGCGCTGGAATCTGAAAGGGATGGAAATAGGCGTCCTGTCCGCTGCTGTCCGCGACGCCGCGCCAGTTGACGAAACGGATGCCCAGTTTGAAGGTCGCGCTGGCTTCGCGGATCAGGTCGTCCTCGCTCAGACCAATGCGGCTGAATGTCTTGCGAATGCTCGGAAACGTCCCTTCGCCGACGCCGATCACGCCTATGTCGGGCGCCTCGATGAGGGTGATGTCAAGGCCTTCGGGCAACCCGTCGCTAAGCACCTTCGCCAGATAGGCCGCACTTATCCATCCCGCCGCGCCGCCGCCGACAATGATCAGTTTTTTGCGCATCAACAAGGCTCCCGTACGCGAAGCGTATCGTAATTCCGCATAGACTGCGCTGCTCAGGGCGCCTTGCAGAACTGGTCGATGAAATCCTGATGCGAAGCGACCGCCTGCGCTGAGCGCACGATCTCTTCGCGACGCAATTCCATACCCTTGCGGATCTGCTCCAGCGGATAGAGATCAGCCGCCACGGCGTAGCGCTCTGGAATGACGCCGTTGCCCAGCAGGATGGCGAGCCAACTCGGCTCCATAAAGGACTCGAGTTCACCGAGCGCGATTTGCCCGCTGGATTTCCAGACCTCAAGCTTGTGCCGAAGGCTGTCAGGTATTGCGATGTCACGGGACGCCGCCCACAATGGCTCGGGTCGGCGTGACAGGTAATAGTGCGCAATGATGAAGTCGCGTATGCGCTCCAGCTCGATGGTGGTCATCCGATTATATTCGTCGCGCAGAACGGGGTCGATGATCTTCCCGGGGAAGAGCCGAAGCAACCTTATCACCTCCAAGACGATCAACTGCAATCCAGTTGACTCCAGCGGTTCGAGAAAGCAGGAGGCGAAACCGATCCCTATACAATTGGCGTTCCAGAACAGCTTGCGGTGCCCGGATGTAAAGCGGAACAGCCGCGGCTCGGCCAGCGGTTCGCCGTCTAGATTGCCCAGCAGGGCGTCGCGCGCTGCGTCGTCGCTCCAGAAATCCGAATTATAGACCATGCCGTTGCCATTGCGGTGTTGCAGTGGAATGGTCCAGCGCCAGCCCCCGGCATGGGCGGTGGATCGCGTAAACGGCATAAGCGCGCCAGTCCGTTTTGATGGGGCCGCTATGGCGCTGTTGCAAAGCAACCAGCGCGACCAGTCAACAAACGGCGTTTCCAGCGCCTTTCCCAGCAATTCGGACGCAAAACCCGTGCAATCCAGGAACAGGTCGCCGGGAATCCTGGCACCATTGGCAAGATGGATAGCGGTAATATCGCCGGTGGCGCCGTCCAGATCGACGTGCGTCATCTTGCCTTCGATATGCTGTACGCCCAGCCCGGTCGCTACATCCCGCAAATAGCGGGCGTACAATGCGGCGTCAAAATGATAGGCGTGGTGATAGCGCGAATTCTGCGGATCGCTAGGCTCAAAATTGTTGTTCTTCGCGACGGCGTAGGCGATCGAATAGTCATCAATCGGATACTCATCACCGGCTTGCCGCAATCTCAGCCAGTAATGATGGGTCGATACGCCGTCAACCGGGTGACCATAGTCGCTGAACGCGTGAAAATGCCGGTTTCCGACAACCCCCCAGTCGCAAAATTCAATACCCAGCTTGAACGTGCCCTGGGTGTTGCGAATAAAGTCATATTCATCAATACCGAGCAAAGTGTTGAGGTGCGCCAGCACCGGGACTGTCGCCTCCCCGACGCCGATAATGCCGATGGCCTCGGATTCAACCAGAGTGACGCGGATGTGACGGCGATCCGTCCGCCTGGCCAGCAGCGCGGCTGCAATCCACCCCGCCGCGCCGCCGCCCAGTATGACGACGTCCTGTTGCTGTACGCTCTTCATAAACATGCCTCGCCATGAACGCGCGCTTCGCCATGTCTGGCGAAGGGGCTTCAGGTCTTTGCGGTTGGGGTCGGTCAAGCCGCCTGCCCCTTGCCTGTGATAAGCGGCGAAATGGACCGGCAGCAAGACTGTCTTTGAAAAAGGAAGGGCGCTTCGCGATGAAGCGCCCTTCCCCGTTCAGACCGTTAGAAGCGCGCCCGCAAGCTGACGTCGAAGCGCTGATCGCTGACATTATAGTCGTACGGCTCGAACACGCCAGGCACCGGCTCCTGAAGCGTTCTCGACTTCGTGTCGAGAAGGTTATTCGCGCTGAAGGAAACGGAAATCCTGTCGTTCACGCGATAGTCGAAGCCCAGATCCAGGTAACCGGCCGCGGCCGTGTAGGCAGGGACCATATTGTACACCGGATAGGAATGGGCGCTGTCAAAATTGGTCGGGCTGGTGTTGAGGATGTAGGGGTTGTTGCCGCTTGTCGCAAAGGACAACGGATTGACGTTGGTCGACAGCAGCGCCTTGTCGCGCCAGTTGTACGCCAGACGGATATTGACCCGGCTATAGCTGTATATCAACTGAATGTTGTAGGCCCACTTGGACAACCCGGCATAGGGGAGTTTGGGGTAGGTCTGCGGCACCGTGCCGTCCGGGTTAAGGCCCGGCAGGGAGCCATTTGCCGGAGGTGGGGTTATCACGCTGTTGGCCTGCTGAGCAGGGTTTCGGCTGTCGATATAGGTCAGGTTGCCATCAACGCCAAACCCGCGAAGCCAGCCCGGGAGCTGATCGAAGAAGGTGCGGCCGCCGATTTCAAAGCCCTTGATAGTGGCCTTCTGCTCCGACGACTTGTTTTGCAGATAGAGCCAAGGAAGATCGAGTGTCGTCGGCGTCCCCGCATCCGGCGCCCCTGCACTGGCCGGAGGCGTAGCGCCATTGGCGTAGGCCTTCGCCGGAATGGGCAGATTGTTCTGGATGAACGAATAGAAAATCGGCGCATCCTTAATCTGCTTGGCGAACAGGTCGAGATACAGGTAGCTGGACGACTTCGGATAGTACTCGAACGAGATATCCTCACTGTTGATCATGGTCGGCTTCAGATTTGCGCCCCCGCCGGTAACGGAAACGCCTGTCAAAACAGATGGAGCCTGCGGGTTCAAGGCAGCGATTGAACGGGCGGAAATCGAACCACCCGCGCGGATGTCATTGAGATTGGGCGGAGCCGATGACCTCGACGCGGCGCCGCGAATGATGAACTTGTCGGTGACGTCGAACTTGATGTTGAACGACGGCAGGATACGCGAGTAGCTGTAGTCACGGTACTGCATCGTGTAACTTTGAACGAACGAGTAGAGCGTAGGGAACGCCGGATTTGAATTCGGATCATTTTTCAACGCTTGCTGCGCGTTGAAGTAATCTATGCTGTCCTGTGTCGTCAGAGCGAGGTTTGCAGCATTCGGCGTTTGCAGCAGACCCTCCGCATGCAGGGTTTCGGCGAAATCACGCACGCCGATATTACCCGAGAACGCCGGGATAAATCCGATCGCATCGTGCGCGAACTTGGCCTCGATATAGACGGCCTTGGTGTCGATGGTGCTAAGGGTCTTGTTCAGCCCCTGATCAATATACTTCGTCCAGTAGTCATCCGCCGTTCCGTTGGCGATTTGCCCGTTATAGGTCTGGAGCAAATGGTACCAGTCATAGCTCTGCAACAGCGCCTGGCTGGGGACGTACATCTGAGCCGGAACAGGCGCCTTGCCGCTGAAGAAATTCTTGAAGGTGGCGATCTCATAATCCGACGACGAGACGTTCGCATTCGTGAGATACTGAATATTCCCCGCGCCATATGTCGGATCTCCGGGATGCGACCCCCACGGATCCGACAGCCACGACTGACCGAGCGGCGCCCAATAGGTCCCCGCGAAGTTGTCTTTTTCCGTGCGGTTGGCGGCGCGAGCGCCAACAGTGACGGAGCGCAGGAATCCATCATCGCTGACGTCGTACTCAACATCGAAGTGGGTGGCGAGCATCGTCCCCTTGTTCTCGGGTTTATGATAATTCATATAGCCAAGATATGCCGCACCCTTATCGAGCAGGCCGTCAGTGGAAAGACCTGACAGGTTCGGCAGAGACCCCGTCAGATCGACATCCATCGACGTCACCAGCGGGCTGGTCTGAGGGATGGCGGCGCCAAACTGTTCTCCGGTCATGTTGGAATTGACATATTGCACGCCGCCGCGCACCGTCATCCGATCACTGGCCTGCCACAGGAAGCTCTGCGAAATATCCAGTGTAGAGCTTTTGCTGTGCGATACCGACGCCGAACCGGTCGGGTTGAACGTGCCAGGGGCGCCACACTTCGCCAGGATCTTACCATCCCATCCGGCCGGGGGATTCGACGGATCAACACTGCTGCTGGCCGACCAGTCCCACTGGATCGTCGATGCGGGACCGCCAAAAGTGGCGCCGCAATCAAGCTGGTACCACGATGGCAACCAGGAGGTGTGCATGGTCGTGTTCTGAAGCTCCACCGAATTGCCGGTGGCCCCGACCGTGAGGCTACCCGAACGGAAACCGCCATTGGCGTCAAACTCAACCGGGACGCCAGGCTTGGGCATAACGGCGGATGACGCCGAGGGGCTGGACCCCACAGAACCGCTGACCGACGAACCATCGTCGTTGTATTGCGAGTAGAATATCGTATTGGTCAGAGTCAGATTATCCGTCGGCTTCCACTGGACGGCCTGATAGGCGCCATAGCGCTTGCGGGTGCTGATACTGTTGCTCCAGTTGAACGAGCTGGGAACAAAGGCCAGATGATCGTCACGCGTGGAGTCCGGCGAATATTCGGCGAACATGGCGCCGACAGCCAGGTCGCTGCTCTGCTGATGCAGACCGCTATAGGCGAAATCCCACAATACGCC
The DNA here is from genome assembly GCF_051956075.1 of Asticcacaulis sp. GTDB lineage: Bacteria > Pseudomonadota > Alphaproteobacteria > Caulobacterales > Caulobacteraceae > Asticcacaulis. Next base: position 4,950 of record NZ_JBQCGA010000050.1, read on the forward strand.
GATTTCACCGATGTTCGTGTTCCAGCGCTTGGAGAACATGGCGGAAATGCTGGGCGAACCCTTCGCCACCTGAGTGCCGTAGCTGCCGCCAACGGTGATGCTGCGCTGGGTCTCCTTGAAATCGAAAGGCAGATGGGTGCGAAGATCGATCATCGACGCCCCGCCTTCAATGAAGTCAGCGCGCGACGCCTTGTAGACATCGACGCCGGCCATCAATTCGGGCGTGACTTCGTTCCAGCTGATGGCGCTCGCGCCATTGGCGCTGAACAATTGCTGACCATTGAGCGTGCTGGAATTGAACGGAAGGCCGCGCACGGAGACGCCCGTACCTTCGATCTGGAACGCGGTGCTGCCGCCATTGGTCCCATCGAAGCGGGATATCGACACGCCCGGCACGCGTTGAAGCACTTCGGTGATCGAATTGTCGGGCAGCTTGCCAGCCTCATCGGCGACAATCGAGTCGACAATGGTGTCAGAGTTCTTCTTGATCTCAATGGCGTCCCGCAACGCCTTCCGGCGCGCCGTCACGATGACAAGCTGGCTGTCGTCGTCCTTCTTGTCAGCCGTCTTCGCCTGCGCGTCACTGGACGCCGCATCGGCCTGAGCCTGGGCGTCCTGAGCATGCGCGGACATTCCGAACGCCATCAGGGCGATCGCCGAAACGCCGACGCCAAGACCCAACTTACGCGTTAACTTATTCATATGCAATTTCCTCTCCCATATTTAAAGCGATCCATTCAGCATATTTTCTTTATGCTTTAAGAGGGACGCCTATTTGTCATACCATTAGGGCTAGACCACAGAAGATTCAATGGCGAAAATAATCTTTACATATGAATGTGAATATCTGTTGCGCCAACATCACATTGGGGCGGCTGGCGCGCCAGGGTGCAATCTGTAAGGACGACTTAAACGCGCACGGCGAAGCGCGAGAGCGCTTCCCAAAAAAGCGGTTCCATTATTTGGATAAGGAAGAGCGATAAAACAAAGACCTGCAGCGCCGATCTGATTCTATCCGTTCGGCGCTCCAGGTGCGATGACGCCCCTGCGTTATTGGAATTCCATTTGCGTAACGCCCCTTGGTCGGGCGATGGCGTCAATCCCTGAGCAAGGCCGCCTTGCCCCAGGTGACGACGGTTGGAACCTTGTCCTTGCCCGCCGCGCCGCGCGCGACCAGTTCCACGATCTTGACCCCCGCGACATCGACGCGCAGCGCCTGGGCCGGCTGGCCGAAACGCGCCGGTTTCGAGGTCGCCAGCAGCTTGCCGTCGCCATAGACGGAGAAGGTTACGGCGGCGTCCGTATCGAAGGTCGAATCGTCCACGCCCACCTCGGCGACGAAATGGCGGAAATCGCCATTGGCCCGCACCTCAAGACGTGAATTGGACAGAACGCCCAGCCCCGTATCGTACATCTTCCCGTCAATGCGCAGCGCCTGCCGGTAAGGCGTGGCGTCGGCCTGCGCGCCGCCCCAGCCCGCATAGGCGGGCGGCTCGCCCGTATCGGTCGTGGCGCCCCACGGATTGATCATGCGGTGGATCGTCGGGTCCGGCTGCGGCCGAACGACGCCATCGACCGCCGGATTGACGCGCCCGGTCATCTCCGAAAGATAGAGCCCATCGCTCAGGGCGCGCGTTCCGCTGGCGTCATAGATCAGGGTCTGACGCGGCTCGACATGCAATTTGACCTGACCGGTAAAGGTCGGAAGTTGGGCGTCGCTCCACAGATTCTTGAGCGTCACCGGCGCATTGGCTGCGAATTTCAGATGGCCCGCCGTCAGGGTCACATCCTCCGGCGCCAGGCCGCGATTGAAGATCGCCACCGCCTTATGGCCGTCGCTCAGGGTCTTGACCAGAATCTGAACATCGTCCGTATCATAGGCCAGCACGGCCTGATTGCCCGCCGGATCCTGATCGACGGCGATGATGTCCTTGTCGCCCAGAATGTCCATCAGGGCGGGCGGCGCGTTCCTCAAGTCGTAGCCGATAATCAGCGGCGCCGACAGCATCGACCACAGGGCGAAGTGCGAACGCGCCTCGGTCAGGTGGTTCTCGTCGAAATCGCCATGACCGACGAACAGCATGTCGGGATCGTTCCACGAACCCGGATGCGCGTAGAGCGCGCGGTCAGCGGCGCTGTCGAAATTGGCCAGCATGCGCGTCCAGCTCGGCGTGATGTCATCGCTGGTGCGCGACAGATTGCCGACATCCTTGGCCCAGGCGCGCACATCCGCCGAACCCCAGGCGCAGATCGAGAACACGTAATCGCCCTTGGGCCGGGTGCGGCGCAGGGCGTCGGCGACCTGCTGATAAAGCCTGCGCACGGCGGGAATGTTGGTGCGGCGGATTTCCGCCACGTCGATCAGGGGCGGCAGTTCACGATACTGGCCCGATTTGACGCGCGGATTGTCCGCCCCGAAGGCGCGGATGCCGCAGGCGTCGACCTTGATATAATCAAAGCCCCAGTCGCCGAAATAGAGCTTGATGTCCTGATCGGTGTGACCGTAAAGCCCGACCTCGCGCTCGGCCACCGTACCCTCGGGCAGATTCGGCGTGTTGGGACCGCCAAAGGCCTGCGAGCAGTTGTTGGCGCCGATGTCCGAATAGATGCCCGCCTTCAGCCCCATGGCGTGAATCTGGTCGGTGAATGGCTTGAAGCTGGTCTCGTCAGGACCGCCCACGGCGGCGGACGGGAAGATGGCGGTTCTGATGATCATCCGTCCGTCGCTGACGCGGCGCTTCAGCCACCAACCGTCATCGAGGTTGATATAGCGATAGCCCTTCGCCGCCAGGCCGCTATCGACAATGGCCTTGGCCGAGGCCAGAACCTTGTCCTCGGTGAGATCGGTGTGAAAGGCGTTCCAGCTATTCCAGCCCATAGGCGGCGTCGCCGCCTCGCCCGCCGTCATCGCGCTCCAGCGCCCGGTCGGCGCCAGCGGATCGGTGGCGGCCTGAGCCCCTGCGCTGCA
>NZ_JBQCGA010000051.1:0-26415 GCF_051956075.1 Asticcacaulis sp.
CCCAGCTTTGCTGGGGAGGGGGACCGCGCGGGCAAGGCCCGCGTGGTGGTGGGGTATCTTACTTATCTCTGGTCCCCGCCAACGCCGGCGCCAGCAGCAAAATCCCATCCGCCGCCCCATCCGCATCGCGCAACACGTCCGCCGCCGCCAGCCGATAAACCTCAATGCCTTGCGCGAGCAACCAATCCTCACGCATCCGGTCCTTGTCCTGCCGCACCTCATCGCCATGCACAACGCCATCGACCTCGACGGCCAGCCGCACCCGAAAACAGTAAAAATCGAGAATATACGGCCCGACCGCATGCTGCCGCCGGAACACCAACCCATCCGCGCGCCCCTTGATCCGCTCCCAGACCAGCCGCTCCGGGAGCGTCATATCCTTGCGAAACGCCCGCGCCAGCGCAATCTTCGGTTTGTGCTTATCCCCCATGACGCAAACCTATCCCCGGCCCGGCGCACCCGCAAGCCAGATACCCCACCACCAACCCGCCTGCGGCGTGTCGGTCCCCCTCCCCAACAAGTTGGGGAGGCATAAGACCTTTATACCTCCCCAGTTTACTGGGGAGGGGGACCGCGCGGGCAAGGCCCGCGTGGTGGTGGGGTATCTTCTTCTTATCCCCGCCCTCTCAAACGCCCGTAAAATCCCCCGATGGACTCACCCGCGGCGGAACAGACGGACGACCTGACGGCGCTGCAAAGCGGGCGTGATCGCCTGCGCGCTCTGGCGGTGCGGGTGGCGGAGGCGATCGAGGCCATCCCCATGCCGGACAGCTTTCTGGAAGCCGAGCGCGCCGCGCGGGCGGTGACGACCGCCGACCGCATGATCAGCCGCCTGCCGCAGGACGGCGACGCGCAAACCACTCTCCGCAATACGCTCAAAACCTATGGCGGCCGCCTGCTCGACACGATCGAGACCCTGCCTCTGCCGAAAACCCACGCGGACGGCGAGCGCGCCGGACGCTGCGTGCTGGCGACCGAGCGCATGCTGACCCAGCTTCACGCCCCGCGCCTGCCCAAGCCAGAAGCCAGACCCCGCTTCGCCGACGATGCGCTAGACGACGAAACGCCGCCGCCGGACAATCCCGTGGACGCCTGGAACGAGGTGCAGGCCATGATCGACCGGGCGACGCGCGGTTATGCGCAACGCCGCGACATCTGGCCCGACGGCGCGCCCTATGATCGCAGCCGCGATGTCAGCGACGCCTTCGCCGAAGCCGACGCCAGCGTCTATGCCCACGCCACGATGCAGGACGAACCCGCCATGCGTCTGGCGGAACTCACCATAACCCGCGTCAACGCCATCGCGCGCGCCGCGGCCCGCCGCGACGGCAGATGGCCGGACGGATCGGCGTTTTCAGCCGACGATCCCGACTATTACGCCATCTCCGAATTCTACGAGATGATGGTGCTGGGCCGCGTCTCCACCCCGACCGACGGCTGGACGGAAAAGGCCGAACCGCCGGGTTTTCCGTGGTGGGTGGTGCGACGCACCCCGCCGGATACGGGCTGAACCCTATTCCGCCCGATCCGCCACGGCGGCGGGCGTCTTTTCGTGATGAAAGGCCGCAGGCTGGGCGATGATCGTCACCAACGCGCCGATCAGACCGATAACCGCAATGGCCAGAACGATGAACAGGCCGCGCCGCCGCCCTTCGCGGTCGCCGCGTGGATTATGTGTGGTCGGCATATGGCCTCCTTCGCCAGAACAAGGCGCCATCAAACCCTTGTCGGGCATAAGAAGGCCATAGTCCGGTTCAGGTCGCGCGATAAAGAATGCGCGTACGGCTAATTCTTGCCCCAACGCCAGCGCCAGCCGCCGCGCGTCTTGCGGATGCAGATGACCAGAAACACGAGGCTGGTCACAATGACGATGACGCTCAGCGCGGCCATGGCGGTCGCCTCAGGCAGGACAAGCGGCAACCCCGCCGCCGCGCCGATGACGATCAGCAGGTAGAGGACCAGAACCAGCCAGCCCTCCCAGCTTATCGGCAGCCCCGCGCCGTAACCATAGCGTTTGGCCGCGAACCACGGCTTATCCGGTTTTATGGCCATAGACGCCCCCCAAATGAAAAAGGCCGGGCGACGATCCGCCCGGCCTCATTTTACGCCTACGCCACCACCGGCGCAATACTGGGTTCAGCCTTGGGCAGGTCCGTCTCCGGCACCGCCGAGTTCGAACTGAGTTCGATGGCGACGCCGGTTTCCTCGTCGCGCTCGATCGTCTCGCCGTTCAGCACCTTGGCGATCTCATCCCCGGTCAGGGTTTCCAGTTCCAGCAGGGTTTTCGCCAGACGATGCAGACCGTCATTATATTCAGTCAGGATGCGCTTGGCCTCGTCATAGCCCTTCTGCACCAGAGCCTTGATCTCGGCGTCGATCTTGCGCGAGGTCTCCTCGGACACGTCGCGCGCATAGGCGCCGTACTCGTCCTCGGAATCGCGGTAATTGACCAGACCCAGCTCGTCCGAATAGCCCCAGCGCGTCACCATCGCCTTGGCCAGCTTGGTCGCCTGCTGGATGTCGGACGAGGCGCCGGAGGTCACGGCGTCCTTGCCGAAGATCAGCTCCTCGGCGACGCGACCGCCCATAAGGATGGCCAGACGCGACTCCATCTGGATCTTGTTCTGCGAATAGCGGTCGCCTTCGGGCAACTGCATGACCATGCCGAGCGCGCGACCGCGCGGAATGATGGTCGCCTTATGCACCGGATCGGCCTGTGGCGCCTTGAGCGCGACAATGGCGTGGCCGCCTTCATGATAGGCGGTCAGCTTCTTTTCTTCTTCGCTCATGGCCATGGATCGGCGCTCGGCGCCCATCATCACCTTGTCCTTGGCGTCCTCGAAATCGCGCATGGTGACCAGCTTGCGGTCCTTGCGCGCCGCCATCAGGGCGGCTTCGTTGACGAGGTTGGCCAGGTCCGCGCCGGAGAAGCCCGGCGTGCCGCGCGCGATCACCTTGACATCGACATCGACGGCCAGAGGCACCTGCTTCATATGCACGCGCAAAATCGCCTCGCGGCCGGTCAGGTCGGGGTTCGGCACCGTCACCTGACGGTCGAAGCGACCGGGGCGCAACAGGGCCGAGTCCAGCACGTCGGGACGGTTGGTGGCGGCGATGATGATAATGCCTTCCTGCGCCTCGAAGCCGTCCATCTCGACCAGCAACTGGTTGAGCGTCTGTTCGCGCTCGTCATTGCCGCCGCCGTGACCGGCGCCTCTGTGGCGACCGACCGCGTCGATTTCGTCGATAAAGATGATGCAGGGCGCGTTCTTCTTGGCCTGCTCAAACATATCGCGCACGCGCGAGGCGCCGACGCCGACGAACATTTCCACGAAGTCGGAGCCGGAGATCGAGAAGAACGGCACGCCCGCCTCGCCGGCGACCGCGCGCGCCAAGAGGGTCTTACCCGTGCCCGGAGGACCGACCAGCAGGGCGCCTTTGGGAATCTTGCCGCCCAGCTTCTGGAATTTGGACGGGTCTTTCAGGAAATCGACGACCTCCTGCAACTCCTCCTTGGCCTCCTCGACGCCCGCCACATCGACGAAGGTGACGCGGTTCTTGTGCTCGGTCAGAAGGCGCGCCTTCGACTTGCCGAAGCCCATGGCCCCGCCGCGTCCGCCGCCCTGCATCTGACGCATGATGATGAACCACAACCCAACCATCAGCAGCACCGGCACGATGGTGGTCAGCACGCTCATCAGGATCGAGGTGCGCGTCGTCTGGTAATTGGTCTTGACGTTCTTGGCGACCAGTTCGTCGTCCAGCATCTTGTGGTCGATAAGCGGGATGACGGCGTGGAACGTCTTATTGTTGGCCAGCGTGCCGCGCGCCTCGTCATTATGGATGGTGATGTCCTTGACCTGATCGTCCTTCACCGCCGTCAGCAGGTCGGAATAGGCCAGTTCCTGCGTGCCGCCCTCGGCCGACATCAGCGGCCCTGACTTCATGTGCATGAAGGAGAAGACGCCGATCAGGAGCGCCGCGATAACGCCGATAATCGCCATGGAGCGCAGATTCATGCTGCATTCAATCCTTATAACAGGCCGTGTGTCCGGCCACCGAAAGCCCCGCCGCAGCGAAGGCTTCCACCTTAGTCCTCACATATAGGGAGGAAATTATCACTTCGCTACACACCTTATGTGCTTGGCGCGTCAAGATCGCGTTCCGTGGCCATGGCGCCCGCCGTCGCTCTGAAACGCCAGGTCGTCCAGCAGGCGGCGCGCGTCAGGATCGGTCCGTCAGGCGCATCGACCACCGGCATGGCGCCGCGCAGCGGCGCGGGCAGGGCCAGCAGGCGTTTGCGGTCGGCGTCGCCAAGCTCCGTTCGCCGCGCCGCCGAGGCCGTGACGCGCGCATCGGCGTCGAGTTCAAAGCGTCCGTCCCAGACCTGCGCGCCCGCTTCAAGATGCAGATGCGGCGGATGGCGGCGATATTCCCCGGCTTCGCGCGCGATCCAGATCAGGCCGTCGCGCCGCCACAGGCGCGCGCCGCACAGAATATGCGCGCCCTCATCGCGCCGGTCCAGCACGGCGTCCAACTGCGCGCGGCGCGGCAGTCGGTCGCCGCCGCCCGCGCACACCGCCGCCGCGCTCAAAAGCCGCGCCGCTTCATCGCGCGGCAGGGCCGCCAGACGCGCGGCGTTGAGGCGGAGCAGGCCGAGACGGTTCAGGTCGTCCTCGATCAGCAGGCCGTCGGGCAGCAGGCCGTCGGGCAAGGCGGCGCCTGCGGCCTCCGGCATGACGCCGCCGCCCGCGATCCGTCGGCGCATCTGCGCGCGCAGAGAGGCCGGATTGTCATTGGCCGGATCGTCGATCCACTCAGCGCCTTGCTGCGCCAGCCACGCGCGCAGGGCGGCGCGCCGGGCGTTCAGCAGGGGCCGGTACAGGAACAGGCCGCGTCCCTCCGGCCAGACCGGCGCGGGCGACCAGATGCGCGGCGCGCCGACATTGGAGCCCGCCGCGCGCATGGCCTGCGCCTCGATCACGTCATCGGCGGTATGGCCCAGGCACAGGACGCGACAGCCCGCCGCGCGCGCCGCTGTCGCCAGCAGGCGATGCCGCGCCGTCCGCGCCGCCGCCGCCAGCCCTGTCGTGGGCTTGAGATCGTTCCAGCTCAAGGCGGTGAAGGCCGAGTCCAGTCGCGCAGCGACCTCGCTGACGCGGCGCGCCCAGTTGGCGCCGTCGGGATTGATACGGTGATCGACACAGACAACATGCAAGGGGCGCCGACCCCACGCCTTGAGCGCATACAGCAGGGCCAACGAGTCGCCGCCGCCGGAAACGGCGACGCCGAGCGGACCTTCGCCGTTCAGCCGCGCAGCAAAGTCGGGAAACAGCGCTTCGGGCGCGAACCCGTCCGTCAGGGGCGGGCTTAACCGCCGCACTTATACTTACTGATCAGCGACTTGGCGTTGGCGCGCATTTCGGCGGTCGCGCCCTTGGCGTAGACCTTGTCGAACTGGCCAAGCGCCGCGCAGGCGTCCTTGGGCCGGTTGGCGGCGCCCAGAGCATCGGCGAGGCGCACCGTGCTTTCCGGCGCCCAAGAGGTCTTGGGCCAGCCCTTGAGCGAGGAGGCGTAGGCGGCGATGGCGCCGTCATTATCCGACTTCATGGCGCGGAGCTGTCCAAGGCGGAACCAGGCCTCCGGCGTTTGCGAAGCTTCCGGCCAGGTGGTCGTGAAGGCTTCAAAGGCGCGCTGAGCGTCATCGGTCTTGCCCGACGTCATGAGGTTGAAGGCCTGCTCGAAATCGCCCTCGGCGTCGCCGGTCGAAGGCGGCGGCGGCGGCGGCGGGGCCAGCAGAGCGTCGATGTCTTTGAGGTGGGCGTCGGCCTGATCGGCGCGCTTGATCAGGGTGTCGGTGCGCGTCGATTGCGCGGCGGCCTGTTGTTGCAGCAACTGGTTCTGATGCTGCAACTCCTCGACCTGACCGATCAGTTGCGTGACCTCCTGATTGAGCTGGTCCTGCTTGCGCGACAGGGTGTCAACCGTCGCCTGCAAGGCCACGACTTCGGGATCGGGTTCGATCAGGATCGGCGGGCTGGAGGAGTTCTGCACGCGTTGCACCGAACGCTCCAGCTTGCGCACGTCGCGGTCGAGGCGTTGCAGCTTTTTCGCGTCCCATACGGTCGCGTCGGTCGGAACCTGATTGGGATCGTCCTTATCGTCGTCGCCGCCGAAAATCTGCGCGTGCGCGGCCTGAGCCGGCAGCAGCGCCGCACCGGCAAGGCCAAGCCCGCCGCCCAGCAGGGCCAAACTCAGGCCCGCCATCAGGCGCGCGCGAAAAATGCGTGAGTGTCCGGGGAGTGTGGTCGCCGACATGAAGCTGTGCCCTGACTCTTGAAAAACAAGGGTTCATCTGGTTAGCAACATAGTCAGGCTGAAATAAGACGTAAAGCCCTTAACGGACGGCGAGACTGCCCGTTAAGGGCTTCTGTTTACTGGCTGGCGGCCAGTTTGTCGTTGGATACCCAGCCGACATTGTCGTTGTCGTCTGCGACCTCCCAGTACATGCCTTCCTTGTTGCCGGTCGGATAGACGACCAGCCCGGCGGGCAGGGCGCGCACCACCGCGCCCTTGGGGCTGGGGGTCTTGCGCAGCAGGGTCGCCGATTGCACCGTATAGCTGCGCGACGGCGCCGCCGCCGCGCCGCCCGCGTCAACGCCGCCAAGATTGTTGACCATGTCCGAATAGGCGACGATGAAGGCCTGGGTGACGATCCGACCGACATCGGTGTCCTCATAGCCGCCGCCGACGGCGCCGCCGAAGCCGACCGCGCCGCCCGCGCCCCAGGTCAGGTCGTTCTTGGCCGCGTGGCCCTCAAAGGAATTGGACTCCGAGGTGCGCACATCGGTCAGGGACAGAACGACGTCGGCCTCCAGCTTCTTGGTGCGGAAGCCGCCGATCAGACCGCCGACCTGGCCGCCGACCAGACCGCCGATCAGGCCCGCCGCGCCGCCGCCGCCCGTATTGGAGTCGGCGCTGCCGACCTCGGCCACCAGCACGAAGTCCGCCGCCTTGATCTGGCCCTTGCCGACATTGGAGCCGTGTTGCAGGCCCATCGCCTGGTTGAGTTCGCGCTCGCGCGTCGCTGCATCCATGCCGGCGCCGCGATCGACCAGACCGAAGCAGCCGGATTTCTGCACGATCACTTTGAGCAGCTTCTGCGGCGGCGCCAGCTTGGCCTGCGTCCAGCCATTGGCGTCGTCGCCATCGACAATCGTGATCGTACCCAGACGCTGCGAACAGTGCGGGATGGAGGCGACCATCTTGTCCTGTTCCTGCTGGACCTTGCTGGCCTTGGCCGATTGCGCGAACGCGCCGGGCGCAAGGCCCGTGGCGGCGGTCGATACCGCCAGAACGCACATAATACTATTACGAAGACAGGACTTGAACATGGAAAGGCTCCCCAGCCGAAAAGTGTTCCTGAATATTGCGAGCCGCACACCGGCTCAACTCTACGCTGACTGCGCGCCAGACACGCGGCGCTTAACGGGGCTGCGGCGGAAGGATCATCGCCGCGCCAAAAGGGTTGAGGGCGTGTTCACGACAGCCCAAAAACAACGCCCCTCAGCCTAAAGGCGAGGGGCGTTGCTGGCAACTCAAGAATTTATCAAGCCGTCAGGCCGGGAGGGCCTTATTGCGCGCCGGACACCAGGGTGGTGTGGGCGTTGCGGTTCTTGGCCCAGGCGTCTTCGCCATCGCCCGGATCAATCGGCTGTTCCTTGCCGTAGGAGATGGTCGAGATGCGGTCCGGCGTGACGCCGTGCGCAGTCAGGAAGTCGGCTACAGACTGAGCGCGACGGGCGCCGAGGGCGAAATTGTATTCGCGCGTGCCGCGTTCGTCGCAATTGCCTTCGATGCGAACCTTGACGCCCGGATAGCGCGTCAGCCACGCGGCCTGTGCGGCCAGAACGCTTTGCGCGTCCGAACGGATCGAAGACTGGTCGGTGTCGAAATAGATGCGGTCGCCGACATTGACCACGAAGTCCTGTTGCGAGCCCGGCACGATGCCCGGCAGCGGGGCCTGCGCGACCGGCTGTTGCGCGGGCGGCGGCGGGGCGGGCTGTTCAGCGGCGGGCGGCGGGGGAGGGGTGGTCTCCACGGGCTTGGGCTTGCTGGCGCAGGCGGCCACGGAGGACAGAATAAGCGCAGCGGCGGCCGCTTTCATGGCCGACTTGGTCGATACCAGCATGTTGGTCCCTTTCACCACAGGTTTGAAGGCATAATCACATATTCGTGTGACGGGATTATGCACAATATAAATAAGGAAACGATTATATGCCTTTTTGTTTTTGTCAAACGCGCAAACGGTATTTTGTTCTGCGCGCTGCGCTTATTTCAGCCGCGGCGACCAGGCCGGGTCGGTGGCGCCGCCAGAATACGGAACCTCGCGTTCCACGCGCCCCGTGACCTCGACCGTCCACAGAGACGACAGGCCGCTCGGCGATTCCCGGAAGAACATGATATAGCGCCCGTTCGGCGCCCAGGTCGGGCCTTCCTCCAGATAGGAGGAGGTCAGAAGCTTCATGTTCGAGCCGTCCGGATTCATCACGCCGATCGAGAAGCGTCCGCCCGCCTGACGCGTAAAGGCGATCTTGTCGCCCTGCGGGCTGAACACCGGTGTTGAATAGATGCCCGTGCCGAAGGTGATGCGGCGCACGTTCGAGCCATCGGCGTTCATCATGTAGATCTGTGGCGAGCCGCCGCGGTCCGAGGTGAAGGCGATCTGCGAGCCGTCCGCCGAAAAGCTGGGCGAGGTGTTGATGGCGCCGCCGCCGGTCAGCCGCTTCGTGGCGCGCGACCGCAGATCCATGACATAGATATTGGTCGCGCCGCCGGTGGCCACGCTGTAGGCCAGCTTGGTTCCGTCGGGCGAGAAGCGCGGGGCGAAGGCCATGCCGTGAATCTGGCCGATGGCCTCCTGACGCCCGGTTTCGAGATTATAGATATAGATGCGCGCCGAGTCCGCCGTCAGCGACATATAGGCGATTTCCTGCGAATCCGCCGAGAAGCGCGGCGTCATCACCGCCTTGGCGCCGTCGGCCACCGGCAGATAGGAGGGGTTGAAGCCGTCCTGATCCATGATGGCCAGATGGCGCACCTTGGCCGTGCGATAGCCGCTTTCGGCGACGAAGACGATGCGCGTGTCGAAATAGCCCTGCTGACCAGTCAGCTTTTCGTAGATGGCGTCGGCGATCTTGTGCGCGATGCGGCGCCAGTTTTCCGGCGTCGCGGTCAGGGACTGGCCCAGAAGCTGCTTTTGCGAATAGATGTCCCACAGGCGGAAATCGACCTGCAGCCGTCCGTCGGCGTCAACCAGCGCCTTGCCGGAGCACAGATACTGCGCATTGATGGTCTTCCAGTTGTCCCAGTTGGGCTGGACATTGACGTCGAGCGCTGTCTCGATAAAGGCGTTCGGGTCGATCGGCGCGAAATAACCCGAGCGCTCCAGATCCGCCGACACCACCTTGGAAATCTGGCCGCCGAGATCGCCGCCTGTGGCGTCCTTGCCCAGGACTTCAATGGCGATGGGCAGGGGCTGGATATTCCCCTGATCGACCGTGCCGGTCAAACCTTGCGCGAAGGCCGCCGGGGCGGCGACCGCAGCCAGGCCGCCGACGCCGCTCACAAGCGCGGCGCGGCGCGTCAGGTTCAGTTCGGGAGTCGTCTTGGTCATGGCGTTGCTCCTTGTTGCAGGCTTCCTGTCGGACGCGGTCGGGTCGGCTACCCGTTACACGCCTTTTCCGCCAGGAAGGTGAAGGTAATTTTTTGCCCGTAGATAGTGGCGGGCAAATCTGTCGATTCCGCGGCGGCCTTATTGACCGCCGCCATGGCGAGGCTGGCGCCGGCCTGCCAGACCGGATCGCTGCGCCGGTTGACCCAAGTGACCTGCAGGGCGCGGCCATTAGGGGTCAATACGAAACTGATCTCAGGATTGACCTGATCGGAGCCCGGCACGTCGCAATTGAGGATCCAGGCGCGTTGCAGACGCTGGCCCAGCAGGCTTAGCGCCTGCTTCTGGCCAGCATCCGCCGGACCGGAGCCGACCGCCGAAGCGCCGTTGGTGGCGTGGGTGTTGGCGCGCGGCTGGCGCCGCGTCGGCGACTTGGACGGGGAGGCGGCCAGTTGCGACAGCGCGTTCAGGTCAAGCGACGGCTTTGACGGCTTGGGCGGGGTCGGCTTCTGCGTTCCCTTCTTGTCGGGCGGGGCCGGTTTGGTCTTGGCGGGCTCAGGCTTTTTCTCCGGCGCCTTTGGGGCGGGCGGCGTCACGGCCTTCTGCGGCGTCGGCACGGGCAGCTTCGGCGCGGGCTCCGGCGGGGTAGGGGTCGGCTTGACCGGCTCCTCAGGCGCGGGGATCGGCTCCGGGGTCAGCACGGCGTTCTTGTCCACCTGGGTCTGCGCCTGCTCGCGGCTCGGAATGTCCGACACGATCTCGATCGGCACCGAAGGCGGCGTGATCGGCGGCTTCGCGTTGAACCAACTGACGAGAAAGAGCGCCAGCAGGGCCGCGTGCAGCAGCACAGAGATCAGGAATGACGAGCCGAACCTGCGCATATCTTACTGCGCGGCCTCCGCGGACGAAGCTGCAGCGGCCTGACCCGCGCCCATCGGCTGGGTCAGCAGGTTGATCTTGACGAAGCCGGAGGTGGACAGCTTGGCCATCACCTTGGCGACGATGTCATACGAAGCCGAACCCGCGGCGCGGACATAGACCGGCTTGTCGGTTTCGCCGTGGCTCATGGCCAGAAGGCGCGGCGTCAGTTGCGCATAGGTCGCCGGATCGTCGTTGACGAACAGGTTTCCTTTCTCGTCGATCGAGACGGTCAGCGGCTCGCCCTCGTCCTTGAGCGCGGTCGCCTCGGTCTTGGGCAGCTCGATCTTGACGCCAGAGGTCAAAAGCGGCGCGGAGATCATGAAGATGATCAGCAGCACCAGCATGACGTCCACCAGCGGCGTGACGTTGATTTCGGACAGGGCGGCCCTGCGGCTGCGGCGGCGTCCGCCGCGCCGTCCGGCGCCCGATCCTCCGGAAGCTCCCATCGCCATCTCTAGCCGACCTTGCCGCCCAGACGGCGGATCAGCGAGGCCATCAGCTCGTCGGCGAAGGTCTCCATGCGCCCGGTGAAGCGCGCGACGCGGGCGTTGAACAGGTTATAGCCGACATAGGCCGGAATGGCGGCGAACAGGCCGGTCGCGGTGGCGAACAGGGCTTCGGAAATCGCGGGCGCCACGGTGGCGAGGTTGGTGTCCCCGGCGCTGGCGATGGCCGAAAACGAGTTCATAATGCCCCAGACCGTGCCGAACAGGCCGATAAAGGGCGAGGCGGTCGCAATCACCGCCAGCAGGCTCAAGCCCTCTTCCAGCCCGTCGGCTTCCTGAGAGATGGTCTGATTCAACTCGCGGTCCACCTGCGCGATCAAGAGGTCGCCCTGCGCGGCGCTGATCGTCTTGCCCTTATAGTCGCCCCAGGCCGCGGTCACCGTGACCAGCAGTTTCTGCATCGCCTCCTTCGGTTGCGTCCCCAGCGAAGCGGCGATGTCGTCGAGCGCGCGACCGGTGCTGAGCGCGCCTTCAAAGGCGTCGGCCTGCTTGTTGGCCTTGCCCAGCGCCATGATCTTCTGCACGATGATGGCCCATGACCACAGCGAGGCCAGCAGCAGCACGATCATCACCGCCTTGACGACGAGATCGGCGTGCATGAACAGTTGCACAAAGCTCAGCGGGCCGGAAATGCCAGCGGCGGCGGAACTGGCGGAAGCGGCGTCCATACGCGTCCCCTATTTATAGTGAATCCTGCAGTTGCGGCGCACTCTGCCTCAGTTTTGGCGACATTTCTATGGCGCGGCAGCATGAAACCGCACTTTTCAGCCGTCTTTTTCGTTAATGCAGCATGCGGCGAGGCGCGCCTGCAAATCTGTCGGCAGGCGACGCGGACGTCCGTTCAGGTCGATGCATACGGCCTTGACCTCGGCCTCGGTCAGCACCTGATCGCCGCGCAGGAGTCGCTGACTGACATGAAAGCTGGCGCCGCGCAGGCCCGACATGCGGGTGCGAACCTCGATCAGGTCGTCGATGCGCGCGGGCGCTTTGTAACGCACATGAATGTCCGCGACAGCAAAGGCCAGCGGATCGTCCAGCGCCGCCAGTTCATGGTGGTGGACGCCGATCAGGCGTAAGTAATCCGAGCGCCCGCGCTCAAAGAATTTCAGATAGTTGGCGTAATAGACCACGCCGGAAAAATCAGTGTCTTCATAATAGACGCGGATCGGCAGGCGATGTTCTCGGTCGATGATCTGGCCGGAAATCTGGGTCATGCGGGCCTTTGTAAGGTGACGCTTTTCATCCCTCTCGCCATGATCATGGGCGGAGGCAAAGCTCACTTATAGCGGTTGGCGCGTGGGTTGAAATGTAAATTTTTCGCCTTTCAATGGCTTTTACGAGCGCCTAAATGTCCGGGCGAAGGAGTCGTCTCATGTCCCCGTTCGATCCCGTCGTCCCGGCGACCTCACCCCTGTTGCATATCCGCGACGCCTCGGTGGTGCGCGGGACGCGCGCCCTGATCGACCGGTTGAGCCTCGACCTGATGCCGGGGCAGCATACAGCGATCCTCGGCCCCAACGGGTCGGGCAAGTCCACCCTGGTCAAGCTGATTACGCGCCAGCTCTATCCGCTGGCGGGCGGCGAGGTGCGCGTCTTCGGTCAGGATCGCTGGAACGTCACAGAATTACGCAGCCTGATGGGCGTCGTCTCGTCGGCCATGCAGCTCGATTTCGACGCCCATCCGCCGCTCGAAGCCTTTGACTGCGTGCTGTCCGGTTTCTTCGCGGCGCGTGGGGTATGGAAGCACCACAAGGTCACGGAGGACATGCGCCAACGCGCCGAAGACGCCATGGCGCAAATCGGCGCGACGCATCTGAAAGGGCGCGACATGTCGAGCCTGTCGACCGGCGAGGCGAGGCGCGTGCTGATCGCGCGCGCCCTCGTGCATCGTCCCCGCGCCCTGCTGCTGGATGAACCGTGCGCGGGGCTGGACCCGGCGTCGCGTCGCGGCTTTCTGGAGGCGTTGCGCGCTGTGGCGGCAAGCGCGACCCTGGTGCTGGTCACGCACCATATCGAGGAAATCCTGCCCGAAATCGACCATGTCGTCATGCTGAAGAATGGCCGGGTGTTCCGCGAAGGCGCCAAATCCGCGCTTTTGACCACGGACGCTTTGACGGCCCTGTTCGACATGCCGGTCACGGTCGCCCGGCGCGGCGCCTGGCGTCACGCCACGGTGGATTGAATCTTTTGCGCTGACGCCATCGGGACGACCTTCGGGCGTTCCGGCGTGATCGGCGCCTTGAGCAGCGAGACGAAATCGTCGCGCCAGCGCGACACGTCGCTCTTTTGCACCTTGTCCATCAGCAATTCCCAGCGCGCCTTGCGCTCCTTCAGAGGCATGGAAAGCCCCTTGCGGATCGCCTCGGCCACGTCTTCGCGGCTCATCGGATTGACGATCAGCGCCTCCTTCATCTGTTCGGCGGCGCCAGCGAACTCGGACAGGACCAGGACGCCCGGATCTTCGGGCGGCTGGGCGGCGACATATTCCTTGGCGACAAGATTCATGCCGTCGCGCAAGGGCGTGACCAGACCGACATGGGCCGAGGCATAGATGCCCGCCAGTTCGTCGCGGCGATAGGGCCGGTTGACATAGCGCAGCGGCACCCATTCCACCGTCGCATAGGCGCCGTTGATCTGGCCGGAAATGGTGTCGAGCCGCTCGCGCAGGTCCTGATAGGCGTCCACCGCGTCGCGCGAGCGCGTGGCGATCTGCAGCATGAAGACCTGGGTTTGCAGGTCTGGATATTTGTCGAGCAGGGTCTCATAGGCGGCGAAGCGCTCCTCAAGTCCCTTGGAATAGTCGAGCCGGTCAACGCCGAGGATCATCTTGCGACCGACCTGGCTTTTCAGCATGCGTTGACGATAGTCCTGCGCCTTGTCGCTTTTCAGCGTCGCGGCAAAATCGTCGGCGTCGATACCGATCGGGAAGGCCTTGACGCGCGTGGTCTGGCCGTGTGCGCGCACGACCCCGTCGGCAAACACCTCCGCGCCCATATCGTGCATGACGTAGTCGTTGAACGCTTCGGAGTCGTCTTCGGTCTGAAACCCAATCAGATCGTAGGCGAACATGGATTCGACCAGTTCGGCGTGACGCGGCAGGGTGTTGAGCACGCGCCGCGCTGGCCACGGAATATGCAGAAAGAAGCCGATGCGGTTCTTCACGCCGCGCTTGCGCAGCTCACGGCCCAGCGGGATCAGGTGATAGTCCTGCACCCAGATCACATCGTCCGGCCCTATCAGCGGCAGCAGAGTCTCGGCGAAGCGGGTGTTCACCCGTTCGTAACCTTCGTCGAAGCTGCGCTCATAATTGACCAGATCGGTGCGGTAGTGGAACAGGGGCCACAGGGTCCGGTTGGCGTAGCCGTTGTAATATTCTTCGCGGTCCTGCTCCTCCAGATCGAGCAGGGCGACGGTCACGCCGCCGACCACCTGCATCGACATCTGGCCGGAATAGGTTTCGACGGTTTCGCCGCTCCAGCCGAACCACAGGCCCTTGTCTTCGCGCAGCGCCGCGCTCAGGGCCATGGCCAGACCGCCGGCGGTGCCGACCCCCTTATCGGCAGGCGGATTCACGCGGTTGGATACGACAATCAGACGGCTCACGAGACACACTCCAGGGTTAAATGTTCGGCCTCAAGCAGGCCCGCCAGCCAGTCGATGACGGCGGCGGAGGAATCGAGGCGGCACTGCGCGCGCGTCGGGCGCGGCGGGCCGACCAGCACGCCGTAGCCGCTCAGATCGACGGCGGCGCGGAAGCCGTCCTCATCGGTCAGGTCGTCGCCGACAAAGACTGGCGACGCATTCATAAACGGCGCTTCGCGCATAAAGGCGTTGAGCGCCTGCCCCTTATCGGCGCCCAGAGTCACCAGTTCGGCGACGCAGGCGCCCAGTTGCAGCTTCAACCCGGTGGCGCGCGCCAGCTCCAGCGCCAGGGCCTGCACGTCGCCCTCGGCCTGCGGCGCGTTGCGATAGTGCAGGGCGACGCTTAGGGGCTTGCGTTCGACCAGAGCGCCGGGACGCTGGGCGGCGAAATCGTCAAAGGCGTCGGTCGCGACCTGTACGCCCGGATGGACCGGAGCGGCCATAACGTGTCCGCGCGCGTCGCGGCGTTGCAGGCCGTGGCTGCCCGCCACGCACAGCACGCTGTTGTCGAGAATGCGGTCCAGATCGGCGATCGAGCGTCCGCTGATCACCGCCAGACGCCCGTTCAGCCGCCGCGCCAGTTCGCGCAGCAGGCCATTACGGCGCGCATCCGGCCCGACTCCGTCCGGCGTGTCGCAAAACGGCGCCAGCGTACCGTCGAGATCGAGAAACAGGGCGACGTGATCGAGGCGCAGCTCGTGCGGGGGCGCGGACCGGGTCATGCCTGCCGCCCTATACCGTATTCCGCACTGCACAAAACTTTCGTCACACCAGCCCTCCTCTTGCAAACGGGTCGAAATTTCAGTTAAAGCGTTCCGAACATTGATTTGCGCCAAGTATTTAAACTATAGCAGACGCAAGAAAATTCGATAAATCGAACAGATGTCTGGAAAATAAAAATTCCATAAGGGAATTCTTCAAAGAAATCTCAGATTAACGTCAATGATTGCCATTGTCCAGACCGGAGCCTATATTTCGCCATCATCTCGCGTTTCTGTGATGCGGCGCACAACAATTCGTGAATGGATCGCGGCGTCATCGCGATGATAATTCGATATTAAAACGCATCCCAAAGTCAGATATATCCCAAGGGTTTTTTCGTGCAGACCAGCCTCGACCTGTCCCCCATCGGCAACTGCAACGCCACGGCGCTGATCGACCGGCGCGGTCGCTTCGTCTGGGCCTGCTATCCGCGCATCGACGGCGAGCCGGTCTTTTCGGCTCTGCTGGAGCCGAGCTGTAGCGGCGATCTTGGCGGCGACGCCCATTGCGGCTCGGAAGGCGCCGGGTTCTGGGCGGTCGAAATGACCGATCTGAAAACCATCCGGCAGGCCTATATCCGCAATACCGCTGTGCTGCGCACTGAGATGGAGGACATTCACGGCGCGATCCTTGAGGTTATCGACTTCGCGCCGCGGCTTTATAATCTCAACCGCACCTTCCGTCCGTGGGCGTTTTATCGTCTGGTGCGACCGGTGAAAGGCACGCCGCGCCTGCGCGTCAAGATGACGCCGACCGGCAATTATGGTCGCGACCGGGCGCGCGAAACCTATGGCTCCAGCCATGTGCGTTACACCTGCGGTCAGCACACGCTGCGCCTGACCACCAATGCGCCGCTCAGCTATCTCGGCGATGGCGACGCCCCGCCCTACCGCCTGGAGCAGCCGCTGGCCTTCCACCTCGGCCCGGACGAGCCTTACCCCGCCGACGTGCTGGCCGACGCCATGCACATGCTGCACGCCACGACCGCCTACTGGCAGGCCTGGGTGCGAACCCTCACCCTGCCGCTGGAATGGCAGGATGCGGTGATCCGCGCCGCCATTACGCTGAAACTATGCGCCTATGAGGATACCGGCGCCATTGTCGCGGCCATGACGACCTCGATTCCCGAAGCCGCGAATACCGGCCGCAACTGGGATTACCGCTACTGCTGGATTCGCGACGCCTATTATGTCGTGCGCGCGCTCAACCGCATGGGCGCGGCGGACATGCTGGAATCCTATCTGGTCTATTTGCGCAATCTGGTCGATATGGCGGCGGGCGGGCATGTGCAGCCGCTCTATTCGGTGGCGCTGGAATCGCACCTGGTCGAACGCATTGCGCCGGATCTCAAGGGCTATCGCGGCATGGGGCCGGTGCGCATCGGCAATCAGGCCTATGAGCATCACCAGCACGACGTCTATGGCCAGATCATCCTGCCGCTGACCCAGTCCTTCTTCGACCAGCGCCTGCTGCGGCTGGGCTCGGAGGCCGAGTTCCGCGCTATGGAGAAGGTCGGCGAGCGCGCCTTCGCGGTCTATGACACGCCCGACGCCGGTTTATGGGAGTTCCGCACCCGCGCCAGCGTCCATACCTATTCGGCGCTGCTGTGCTGGGCGGCGTGCGACCGGCTGGCCAATTGCGCGGGCAATCTCAACCTGCCCGATTCGCAGGCCCTGTGGACCGAGCGCGCCGCCATCATCCGCCAGGCGATCGAGACGCGCGCCTGGAACGCCGAAAAAGGCTATTTCGTCGGCTCGTTCGAGGGCGAGGAACTGGACGCCAGCCTGCTGCAACTGTTCGAGCTGGGCTTTCTGCCCGCCGACGATCCGCGCTGCGTCGCCACCTTCAAGGCGGTCGAGAGGGCCCTGCGCAAGGGCGACAATCTCTATCGTTACGTTGAGCCGGACGATTTCGGCGAGCCGGAGACGGCGTTCAACTTCTGCACCTTCTGGTACATTGAGGCGCTCTACATGCAGGGCGAGATCGACGAGGCGCGCCGCCTGTTCGAGGCCATGCTGGCGCGCCGGACGCCGTCGGGCCTGTTGTCCGAGGACGTGCAGGTCGAGACAGGCGAACTGTGGGGCAATTTCCCGCAAACCTATTCGCTGGTCGGCCTGATCACCTGCGCGACCCTGTTGTCGAAGCCGTGGACGACGATTCGTTAGAAGACAGAGGCGACGCTCGGCGCCAGCGGGTCAGGGCCGTACTTGTTCGGGCCGCTCGTCCCCTTCATGATCGTCCAGACCAGCAGCACAATGCCGCCGATCAGCGGTATGAAGCCGAGCAGAAGCCACCAGCCGCTGTGGTCGGTGTCGTGCAGGCGGCGGATATAGACGGACAGGCTCGGCAACAGCAGGCCCAGGCCGATGACGATATAGAGCAGGCCGCCGATTGACGCCAGGGCGTCCGACTCGCCGCCAAGGCCGATAAGCGCCCCCGGCACGCATGTCAGCAGGATCTCAAACAGCACCCACCACCAGTATTCCGATCGTGTGGCGCGGCCCTGAAAATTGACGTAATTTTTAAAGCCGCTCTTGATCGCTTCGACAAAGCTCATGGCGTCGTCCCCTGCTTTTTTTGGATAATCATATCGTTTATCGCGGAAAGTCAATTTCGGCTGCCGAAGAGAAGCGCGCCATACCAGACTAATTGATCCAGCCGCCGTCGATGATGTGGGTCTGGCCGGTGGTGAAGGCCGACTCGTCCGACGCGAGATAGAGGGCCAGCGCGGCCAGTTCTTCGGGTTTGCCGAAGCGGCCCATCGCCTGACGGCTGGTGAAGTCCTTGTAAGCCTTGTCAAAGTCTCCCGTGTCACGCAGGCGTTGCAGCAGGGACGGGGTCTCGACCGTGCCGGGGCAGATGGCGTTGCAGCGTATGCCCTGCGTCACATAGTCGGCGGCGACCGATTTGGTCAGACCGATGACGGCGGCCTTGGTGGCGCCGTAGGCGAAGCGGTTCGGCACGCCCTTGATCGAGGAGGCGACCGAGGACATGTTGATGATCGAAGCGCCGCCGTTTTTGATCATCTGCGGCAGGAAGGCGCGGATCATGCGGTACTGCGCCGTGACGTTGAGCGACAGGGCGAAGCTCCACTGGTCCTCATCGCAGTCGAGTATGGCGCCTGCATGGACGACGCCCGCGCAATTATAAAGCACATTCACTTCGGGGAATTCAGCGGCGACAGCCTTGATGGCGTCAGGATTGGTGACATCCAGCACACGCCCTTCGGAGCCGGAAATGTCCAGCGTCGCCGGGTTCAGGTCGGTGGCGATGACTCGCGCGCCTTCGGCGACGAACAGTTCGGCGGTGGCGCGGCCAATGCCCTGGCCCGCAGCGGTGATCAGGGCGGTTTTGCCAAAAAGGCGTCCCATATTTGACTCCGATTATGCCCGCTTCAGCGGCAGGCAGGCGGGGCCGACCGGTTCGAAGCTCTTATAGGTGAGGATGAATTCGGTGTGGCCGAGCGCCTCGGATACGGAGGGTTCTCCGCCCGCGACGCGCAGGATCAGATCGGTGATCTCGTCTCCGACCTCGTCGATCGAGGCGCGGCCTTCCATGATGCGGCCTGCGTCAATGTCCATGTCGTCGGACAGGCGGCGATAAGTTTCGGGATTGGCGCAGATCTTGATCACCGGCGAGATGGCCGAGCCGACCACGCTGCCGCGTCCTGTGGTGAACAGGTTCAGGTGCGCGCCGCAGGCGATCAGCTCGACGATCTCGGCATTGTCGGCGATGTTGGGGAAGCCGAAACGCGGCTCGCCGTCCGGCACCACGTCGAGCAGGTAAAGGCCTCCTGACGGGGGAATGTCGCCGGGCTTGAGGATGCCGACAATCGGCGCCGAGCCCGACTTGGAATAGGCGCCCATCGACTTTTCTTCCTGGGTGGTCAGGCCGCCCTCGGCATTGCCGGGCGCGAAGGAGCCATAGCCCATGACGGTGTAATAGCTTTCCGCCTTCTGCACGCAGCGCTCCAGCTCCGCACCCAGTTCCGGCGTCAGGGCGCGCGAGGCCATGATGGCTTCGCAGCCGACCAGTTCGCCCGTCTCTTCGAAGATGCAGGTCGCGCCCGCTGCGCCCAGGCTGTCGAAGGCGCGCCCGACGGCCGGATTGGCGGTGATGCCCGACGTGCCGTCCGAGCCGCCGCAGATCGTGCCGATGACCAGTTCCGACGCCTCCATCGGGACACGCGGGGTCATAGCGGCCTCGGCGCGGATGCGGCTGACCGCCTCGACGCCCGCCGCAATGGTGGCGCGCGTGCCGCCCGTTTGCTGGACGACGAAGGTTTCGACCGGTCGGCCTGACGCCGCGACGTGGCGCTTCAGGTCGTCGCGGTTGAAACCTTCGCAGCCGAGGCTGACCAGCACGACGCCGCCGACATTGGGATGCGTCGTCAGCGCCTCCATCATGCGGTAGGCGTAGGTATTGGGATAGCAGCCGGGAAAGCCGATCAGATGCACGTCATCATGACAGCTTGTCTCCACGATGCGGCGCGCGACATGGTGCGCGCATTCAACCAGATAGGCGACGACGACGATATTGCGGATTCCCTTGCGTCCGTCGGGGCGCAGGAAAGCCTCAAAGGGCGCGAATTCAGCGCTCATGACCGGTGACCTCGCGCGTGTGGGAGGGAATGTAATCGCTTTGCATATTGTGCAGATGGACGTGTCCGGCGGGCGGACAGGGCGCGGTCATCGAACCGATGGGCGCGCCGTACTTGATCACCTTGTCGCCGGGCGCCAGGTCGCGGCGGGCGATCTTGTGGCCGACCTCGATCGCGGCGGGCAGGGCGACGCTTAGGCCGTCCACGACGAGCGATGCGCCTGCGGGCGCGGCTTGACGGCAGACCAGCACATTATCGTCGGGATGCAGCAGGAGGAACGGGTCCATAATCGTGTGTGACGCTTTATAAATAACGGAAACGGCCTAGCCGCCCAGTGCTTTTGACAGCCTGACGGCGGCGGCCTTGAGTTTGACGAGGGCCTCGTCCAGGCTGAGGTCGTCGTGGATGCGGATATAGGGCATGGTCAGGGCGGCAATGACGCCGACATCGCTGGCTATGGGCGCCGACAGATCGGTGATGCCGTCAATATATTCTGACGGCGCAGTGAAATGCCCCTGCGACAGGGCGCGCTCGGCCTGCGCCTCAAAGGTCGCCCATTCGTCCGGCGTCAGCGCCACGCGCAGCATCTTGCGCCATTGTTCGCGAATGCGCGGCTTCTGAAAAGCATAGATGACAAGGCCGGAGGTCGAATGCGCCAATGGCCGTTGATAGCCGACACGCACCGAAAAGCCGAGATCGCCGGGCGCTTCGACGCGCGCGATCACCACCATGCGGTCGTCCGAAACAATGGCGAGGTGGCAGGCCTGCCGGGTTTCGTCGCTCAGGGCCTGCATCAGCGGCATGGCGCTGGCCAGCAGGTTCTGGCTTGGGCCGCGCGATATGCCGAGCGAAAACAGCTTATTGGTCAGCTCGAACCCGTCCCCGCCGGGCGAAGGGGCGACGTAGCCGCGCGCTTCCAGCACCTGCACCATACGGAACAGTTCACTGACCGAGCGCGACAGGCGGGCGCTGATCTGCGACAGGGTCATCGGCGTCTTGGCGGCGGCCAGCAGCTCCAGCACGTCCAGTCCCTTTTCAAGCGCGGGCGCGCGGTATTTCGTGGAGGGTTTTTCAGAATCGGGCATCAGGCGGGCATCCGGTCGAGGGCGTAAATGCGCGCGGCGTTTCCGCCAAGGACGGCGTCGCGCGTTGTTTCAGGCTTATCCGCCAGCCAGGCCTTCGTCCAGTCGCGCCAGTCGCGCCATTGCGACCGCAGGGTCAGCACGGGCCAGTCCGATCCCCAGATCAGCCGGTCAGAACCGAAGGCGGCCAGCAGATGATCGGCGTAAGGACGCACCATGTCCAGCCGCGCATCCGGCGCGGCTTCGGTGATCAGACCCGACAGCTTGCAGGCGACATTGGGGGAGTGCGCGATGGCGCTTATCCCCGCCCGCCAGGCGGGGGCGGCGTTGGGCTGCGATATCTGCGGCTTGGCGCCGTGGTCGATGACGATACGCAGCTTCGGCCAGCGCCGCGCCAGCTCGGCTATGTGCGGCAGATGGCGCGGGAAGATCAGGGCGTCGAAAGCGAGGTCGTGCGCGATCATCGCCGCCAGGGCCGGCTCCACGTCTGGACGCAGAATCCACGCATCGTCGCTGAGGCCTTGCAGCATAGGACGCAGACCGCGCAATTTGCGATGACGCGCCAGTTCGCGGATGTGCGCCTGAGCGTCCGGCGCCGTCAGGTCGGTCCAGCCGACCACGCCGAGAATCGCAGGGTTTTGCGAGGCCTGTTCGAGCATCCAGGCCGTGTCGTCTGCGCTGGGCTGCGACTGCACCAGCACGACTCCGTCAAGCTCGTCGGGGGCGTCGAGGTCATAAAACAGAAAGTCGCGATAAATGGCGGGCAGGTCCGGCCCCGGCCATTCGTGGCCGTTGTGGCCTATACGCCAGATGTGCATGTGCGCGTCGATCATAGCTCGGCGCCTGTCATAACTCTGCGTCTGTCAGGGGCCGGAATGCGCCGGGCTGCTGCGGTCTGGCCATAATGTCTGTCGTTCCTGCTGAACCTGCTCAAAGGCGGTCTGGCGCCGCCGCTCGTCGCAACACATCACATATGAACATATAGGTCAAATATGAAATAATAAACTGACTCCGTCTTTGGATTGCTTTCGGGGTGAGGCTCTGGCAAATAGTCCGACAAAACCGGATGCTTCGGCGCTTGATCAAATTATATTATAATATATAGACGACAGTAAATTACGATAAGGAAACGAGCTATGGGACTTCTTTCACTGGGCCGCAAACCGTTGAAAATCGGCCTGATCGGCCTGGGAAAGATTGCGGTGGACCAGCATATCCCTTCGATTCGCGGCAACAAGAACCTCGAACTGGTCGCCGGCTGTTCGCCGCATGCGCGCCCCGAAGGCGTGCAGGCCTATAAGGATATGGACGCCATGATGAGCGCCCATCCTGAGATTGAGGCCATCGCCATCTGTACCCCGCCGCAGATTCGCCACGAGATCGCCCGTCAGGTCATCGACATCGGCCGTCACGTCTTTCTGGAAAAGCCGCCCGCAGCCACTCTGGGCGAGGCCGAGTCGATCAAGGCGATGGCGGCGGCCAAGGGCGTGTCCCTGCTGGCGAGCTGGCATTCGCGCTTCGCCCCGGCGGTCGAGGCGGCGCGCGAATGGATTGCAGCGCGCGAACTGCGCAGCGTGACGATCCACTGGAAGGAAAACGTCCGTCAGTGGCACCCCGGTCAGCGCTGGATTTTCGAAGCGGGCGGCATGGGCGTCTTCGATCCGGGCATCAACTCGCTGTCGATCCTGACGCGCATCCTGCCCGACGCCGTGATGGTCAAGAAGGCCGACCTGCATACGCCGGTCAATTGCCAGGCGCCAATTCAGGTTGAGCTGGACATGCTCAGCGAAAGCGGCGTGCCGATCCGCGCCGAGTACGACTTCTTGCAGGAAGGCGTGCAGACCTGGAGCATCTATGTCGAATCCAAATCGTTCGAGAAACTGACCCTGTCGATGGGCGGCGCTGGACTGGAGATCGACGGCAAGACGATCGCCCAGCCAAAGGAGGCCGAATATCCCGGCCTTTACAAGCACTTCTATGAGCTGATCAAAAAGGGCGAAAGCGACGCCGATTTCAGCCCCCTGCGCATCGTCGCCGACGCCATGCTGCTGGGCCGCCGCATCGATGCGCCCGAATATATAGAATAGGCGCCGATTTAACTGGCCAGAACGAGTCTTCTGAGTCAGGCTGCTGCGTCCCGGATGAGGACGCATATGGCTCAGGATCTGTTTGAAGCGGCGCGCGCGACGATGGCGCGTTCGCATTCCCCCTATTCGCACTTTCCCGTCGGCGCGGCGATCCGCAGCATGGATGGTCGCGTGTTCAGCGGCGCCAATATCGAGAACGCCGCCTTCCCCGAAGGCCTGTGCGCCGAGGCTGTCGCGATCGCCGCTATGGTGATGGCGGGACAGACGCGCATTGTCGAGGTTGCGGTTCTGGCCAAGAAAAAAGCGCTGTGTCCGCCCTGTGGCGGCTGCCGTCAGAAGCTGGCCGAGTTCGCCGGGCCGGAGGCGCGGGTATGGCTGTGCGACGCGGAGGGGCCCAAGACCGCTATGCGCATGGCCGACCTTTTGCCCGCCGCGTTTCTCAGCACGGACTTGTGACCGCCTGCGGATTGCGCGCCTGTACGGGTCTGAGGATGCGGGTGAGGGTCAGCGCGAACAGGATCAGCAGGATCGGCGGCGCGAGCGGCAGGTGAGCATCCTGCGCCAGCTTGCGCGAGACGAGCGGCAGGAAGAAGACGATCAGCAACAGCAGTTTTTCCCAATTGCGAAAGCCTTTCTGCGCGCCTTCGACGCACAGCCATCCTAACGGCAGGGCCAGGATGACGAGATCGTAGTCGAGCATGAACGGCGTCGCCAGAACGGTGGCCGCGACGGCGAGCGCGCCCAGCGCCGCGCCTTCGAGGCGATGGCGGAAGCTCAGCCAGGCCGCCGCGCTGAGGACGCTAAGCGAAAGTAGGATCTGCGCGGCGAAGGCGGGCGTAAAGGCGATGCCGATGACGCGCAGACCGGCGAACAGGCTTTGCATTAGCGCCGGATCGACCAGTCCGCGATGCAGGGTCTCGCGCGCATAGACGCTGTTGACGAGGAAGGCGCTCCAGCCCGCATGACCGAAGGCCAGCCACGACAGACCGCACAGACAAAGCGCGCTGGCGCCCGTGGCGATAAAGGTCTTCCAGTAGCGCGGCTGGGCCAGGGCTGCACCGCCGAGAACGAAGGGCAGGGCAATGGCCAGTTGTGGCTTGATCACCAGACAGCCGAGAATGAGGCCGCTCAAGATCGGGCGGCGCGGCATGAGGACGAAGCCGCCGCTCAATATGGCCAGCGACAGGGCGCCGTTCTGGCCGCAGCCGATATTGATCCAGACCGCCGGAAAGGCCAGCAGAGCGGCCAGCGGCAGGCGCTTACCCAGCGCTCTCCACGTCGCCCAGAGGCTGAGCGCGGTCGTCGCCGCCATCCAGAGCAGCGCCGACCAGCCATAGGGCACCAGGGCGAGAGGACTGCAAAGCAGCAGATAGGGGGGCGGGTAGAAGAAGGCGAGATAGCCGTGTGGACCCGAAAACAGACTGTTCTCGGCGGCGGCGTGCAGGGCGGGGTTCCAAGCGTCGACGGCATGACCGTTTAAAGCCAGTTTTGAGGCGGCCCAGAAGCTGACGAAGTCGCCGCCCATCGGGTCGCCTGTCGGATGCAGGACAGTAAATTTGAACCAGATGATGACCGCCAGCAGGACAAAACCAGCCGCGCCGAAGCGGCTGTAAAGACGCGCACGCTCCGGGGTGAAACTGTCCATACGGCGCAAGGGGTTGAGGAATGTCATGCTTGAACGGGCCTCAGACAGGCGGCCGTGACCGGAGCGGGCGCTGTGATGCGGCGGACGATCAGGATGAACAGGGCCAGCATCATTGCGGGTGCAAGCGGCAGGTGCAGATTGGCCGCCAGCGACCGCGCCAGCAACGGCGTCAGGCAGGCGCCAAGCAGCAGCAGCTTTTCCCACGGACGAAAACCGGTCTGCGCGCCTTGCACGATCAACCAGCCAAGCGGAAGCGCCGACAGCAGCAGGTCATAGTCGAGCAGGAATGGGCTGATCAGTAAGGTGGCGGCGGCCAGCAGGGCGCAGAAGGCGGGCGCGTCGGGTTTATGGCGCAAGACGGTCCAGGCGGCAGCTAACAGAACGCCCAGCGCGGCGACCGCCTGCGCGGCGTAGGCGAGGGCGGAGCCTCCGTCCAATGTCCTGACGGCGGCGAACAGGCTGACCATGGAGGACGGCGGCACCAGCCCTTGATCCAGCGTGGCGTGCGCCAGCGACATGTTGCTCAGGAAGGCGATATAACCGTCCGCTCCGACCACCGGCAGGGCCAGCAGGCTGAGGCCGAGCGCGCTCAAGGCCGCGCCCGCAAAGCTTTTCCAGCGGCCCGACGCCGCCAGCAGAATCGGCAGGGCCAGGCCGAGTTGCGGCTTGATGATCAGCAGGCCGAAAACGGCGCCCGCCAGCCACGGGCGTTTCGGCAGCAACAGGGCGCCGCCGGTGAAGATCGCCGTGGTCAGGGCGGCGTTCTGGCCGTTGCCAAGATTGATCCAGAGCGCCGGAAAGGCCAGCAGCGGCGTCAGGAGCGGCGCGTCCGACAGGCGGCGCAGCCAGCTTCTGACCAGCGCCAGCATGGCCGCCGTCGTCGCGCTCAGCCAGACGATAAGGGCGGCGCCATAGGGCAGAACCGCAAGCGGAATGCAGACCAGCAGATAGGCGGGCGGATAGAAGAAGGCCCAGTCGCCGAGATCGCGACCGAAGACGGCGTTTTCCGTGGCGTGGTGCGCCTGCGGACTCCAGGCCTCGGCGGCATGGCCGCTCAAGGCCTGCTTGCCGGCGGCGTAAAAACTCATGAAATCCGTGCCGAGCGGCTTGCCGGTGCGGTCGATCAGGCCATGCGACAGCGCGATCCAGACAAGAAATCCCGCCGCGCTGACGCCGAGCAGGATCAGGCTGTAGCCGCGCAGGCGTTCAGCGTTCAGCCAGCGCGCGTCGCGCAGGAAGGTCAGGAGGACGGATGGCAAAAACAGGCTCCGAAGTTTATGGGAGCCTGTCAGAAAAGCTTTTAGGAAGCCTTACTTGTCTTCGACGAATTCGACTTCTTCGGCATTGGTGCGCGAGACGCGGGCGACGCGCAGCGCATTGGTCGAGCCGGACTTGCCGAACGGCATGCCCGCGACGATGACGATGTCCTGACCGGGCTGGGCTATGCCTTCGGTGCGCGCGATCTTGGTGGCGACCGCGACGGTTTCCGTCATTGAA
>NZ_JBQCGA010000052.1:0-53527 GCF_051956075.1 Asticcacaulis sp.
GCCAGCTCAGGCAGGCGCCCGCTATGCCCGCGCCGATTATGGCGATGCGGCGCGGCGGGCGTGCGTCCTGCGCCTGTCCCGGAATATCCGCCTACCGCCGTTCGCGATTGCGCCCGAAGCCCCGCATTTAGCGCGCCGCACAGCCCGCCGCCATAAGTCCGCGCCGCACCGCGCCCGCCACGGTGAAGGTGGCCAGCCGCGCGCCGGGCGCGGCGTGATCGGCCAGAGCCTGCACCACGTCTTCGGCCCACATATCGGGATTGAGCGCGGGCGAAAAGCCGTCGAGAAACAGGGCGTCGGCCCGTCCATGCCATTGCGCCAGCGCCACGCGCACATCCATCAGGGCCAGGCTTAGGCTGGCGCTCCATTGCGGAAAGTCGAAACGCGCAAAGCCGCGCCGGGCTTTCGGCCATTGCGCCAGCAGCGGCTCGGCGATCGGCGCCAGCTCCGGCCACGCCGCCAGCGCGCGCGCGGCCTCATCGCGCGCCATCAGGAAGCCCTCGACGGAAAAGAGCGTCAGATGCGCGTCGGGCGCGCGCGTTTCGGACCAAAGCTTCAGGACAGCGGCGATGTTCAGGCCGGTGCCGAAGCCCAGCTCCAGCACGGTGAAGCCACGCCGCCCGCGCCAGCCGTCCGGCAGGCCGCAACCGTCGAGAAAGACCGCGCGCGATTCGGCCAGCCCATCCTGTAAAGAATAGTAGATGTCGCCGAAGCGTTCGGAGCGCGGCGCGCCGTCCTCGGCGAAATAGAGGCCGGGATCATGGCTCACGAGCTGGCGGCGGCGCTTTGTGCGGCGGCTGTATCCGCGCCCGGCGTCTCCGTGGCGCTGGGAGAAGCGGCCATGGCGGCCTCAACGGCGGCGGCGGCGTCCTGCGAGGCGGCGGCGTCGAGCGCGGCGTCCTCAGGCGTAGCGCTCGAGGCTTCTGTCGCAGCGGCGTCATCCTTGGGCTTGCAGCCGCTCAAAGCTGCGCTCAGGGTCGTCAGCGCCATCAGACCGGCGGAAACAATCAAAACTTTGCGACGCATGTTCGCCTCTGGATCAGAACGGAATCAGAAGCGCAGAATGCAGAAAAGGGCCGCGCAAGGCGACCCTTTTCCGTAATCTTTCGCCTGACGGCGGAAGGCTTAGGACGAAGCGGCGTCCGAAGCGGCTTCCGAAGCGTCCGAAGCGGCAGCCGAAGCGTCCATGGCGGCGTCGGAAGCGGCGTCCGAAGCGGCGGCGGCTTCGTCGGTGGCCGGAGCCTTCGGCGAGCAGGCGGCGACGGACAGAGCGGCGCCGGCGATGGCGGCGACCAGGGCGATGCGAACGATCTTGGAGGTCATGGATAAAATCCTGTTTCTATAGAGAGTGAGACCCGGAATGCGAAAGGTTCAGTTTCACATTCAGTTTTGTCTCCGCCTGAACGGATGGCCCGTCGGCGGATTTCCGTGGCGCTTCCATTTCTGGAAACGCCAGAAAATTACATCGACGACGCTTCAGCAGCGGCCGGCGAGGCCGAGGTGTCAGCGGCCATAGCCGAGTCGGTCGCGTCGGCGGCGGGCGCCATTTCCGAGCTGGCGGCGGTTTCGTCGGTCGTGGCGGCCGGCTTCGAGCAGGCGGCGACGGACAGAGCGGCCACAGCGGCGGCGGCGACGAGAGCGGTGCGGACGATATTGGAGGTCATGGATCCAAATCCTTGTTCTAAAACCAGAGCGTCAGGAAGCGAACCCTACGCCCACATCGCACTCATACCGAAAACGCCAGAGTCCCGCAAGGGGCTATTTCACGAAGCCGTGATCGTTATGTCGCGTTTTTCACAAATTTTCGCCGCATATGACGAAATAAGGCCGCAAATGCGTTAAGCTTTCACCATTTTGGGCGAACCGGAACGTCGAAATGTGACCGCAGATCGCCCGATCTTACGCGGCTTCAGCCGGTATGTTGTTGAGGGCCTCTTCCATTTCAAGGAAGCTCGGCTGCGATTCGCTGGGGATCGAGCCGCGGCCGATCTCGACCGAGATCTGCGCCGCATTGCCGTGCAGGTGGGCGACCAGAACCGACTGGATGATCTTGTAGAAGGCGCCCTCCTCATCGACCACCGCGGCCATGCGCGCGGCGAACGGCGCGACCAGACCATAGGCCAGGAACACGCCCATAAAGGTGCCGACCAGGGCGCCGCCGATCATGGCGCCGAGAATTTCCGGTGGCTCGGTAATCGAACCCATGGTCTTGATCACGCCCAGAACGGCGGCGACGATGCCGAGCGCCGGCAGGGCGTCGGCCATGTTCTGCAAGGCGTGCGACGGGGCCAAGGCCTCATGGTGATGCTTTTCGAGCTGCTTCTCCATCGCGTCCTCGACCTGATGCGGGTCTTCGAGGTTCATGGTCATCATGCGCAGCGTGTCGCAGATGAAGTCGGTGGCGAAGTGATCCTTCACGATCTTGGGGAAGCGGTTGAAGATCGAGGAATCGTGCGGCTTTTCGATATGGCTTTCCAGCGCGATCACGCCTTTCGACTTCATCGTCTTGGTCAGCAGGAACAGCAGCGACAAAAGGTCGCGGTAATCGGACGCCTTCCATTTCGAGCCGCCGAAAATCTTGCCGAACCCGCCGCCGACGCCCTTGATGGTCGTCAGGCTGTTGCCGATCAGGGTTGCGGCGACGGCCGCGCCGCCAATGCACATCAGTTCGTGCGGCGCGGCCTCGATCACCGGCGCGAGATTGCCGCCGGACATGATGTAGCTGCCGAAAACCGCACCGAAAAGAAGAACGACGCCAATGATCTGGAACATGAATAAAGACGACCCGCGACTCAAAAGATGCGGTCACTATCGCCATTAATCATTAAGGCCCGGTTTCAGCGTGACGGCGTTAACCGCATTTTTTTACCGTCACGAGGCGGATGGAGACGCCGTCACGGGCTGCGCCGCCGGGGCGGTCGCATTCACCATCGCCACGAAACGGTCGGCCAGATCGGCGCTCAGATAGCCGTCGGCGGCCAGATGATTCGCCCTTTGCCAGTCGCGGATCGCCTGGCGCGTGCCTGCGCCGATTACGCCGTCGATCGGACCGGGATCGAAGCCCGCCGCCTTGAGCGCCATTTGCGTCTTCTTGCGCTGATCGAGGCTGAGCGGGGGTTCGACCGGCCACGGCGTGACCAGGGGCGGCTTGCCCGCAATGCCGTCGGCGATCAGACCAACCGCCAGCGCATAGGCGGTGGAGTTGTTGTACTTGCGGATCACATAATGGTTGGGCAGGGCCAGAAAGGCCGGTCCCTTCGCGCCCGACGGCAGCAGCAGCGTCGCCGGCTCGTCCGCCTCGCCCGGCTTCCAGTAACCGCCGTCGGCGCGTTTGACGCCAAGGGCCGCCCACTGGGTCGGCGTCATCTTCTGCGTCTCGGACAGGTAGTCGTCAAAGCCGGTCGGCAGGATGACCTCGACCGCCCATTCCTCGCCCGGCTTCCAGCCCGCCTTGGAGAGGAGGTTCGCCGCCGAAGCCAGGGCGTCGGAGTCGGAATTCCAGATGTCGATCTTGCCGTCATGATCGCCATCGACGCCGAGCGACAGATAGCTGGACGGCTCGAACTGGGTCTGGCCCATGGCGCCCGCCCACGAGCCCTTGAGCGTGTCGCGGGAAATGTCGCCCTTTTGCAGGATGGTGAGCGCCGCCAGCAGTTCGCCCTCGAACAGATCGCGGCGGCGGCCTTCCCAGGCGAGAGTCGCCAGCGCCGTCACCACGTCAGTACTGCCCTGCACGCGGCCCAGATCGCTCTCCATCGTCCAGATGCCGCCGAGAATTTCAGCGGGTACGCCATAGGTCTGGACGATGCCCGGCACGTCCGGGTCGGCGGCCAGCTTGGCGCGGGCGGCGGCGGCGCGCGCGTCCGTCACGGTGTTGCGGATATAGGTTGAAAGCGGCTTGGAGAATTCCGGCTGCATCGAATCGGCGGCGGTGACGCTGGCCAGCGGCTGCACGCCCGACAGGACATTGGCGACGAACATAGGGTCGAAGCCCTTGGACGCCGCCTTGGCGATGAAGCCCTGACGCCACTGATCGAAACTCATCGCCTCCGGTTCTGTCGGTTGCGCGGGCGCAGGCGTCGCGGCGGGCGGCGCGGTCTCGGTCGCAGCCTCAGGAGCGGCGGTCTTTGCAGGCGCAGGCGCAGGCACAGGGGACGGCGCGGGCGGCAGGGCCGGTTGCGGCGTCGAGGTCGCGCAGGCGGTCAGCAGAAGGCAGGGGATGAGGTAACGCGCGCGCATGGAGGCTCCCGGACTTGCAATCCCTTGAGTCTAAACCGAAAGCATGACAGTTTCCAAGTCTGCGCCGCCGCATCGGCGGCTCACTTCGTCGTTATCGCGCTTCGTTATCGCGATTCAGGGCCTGATAATTCGCGACAAAGCGCCGGTCAGGCGTTGACAATTCTCCGCCCTTCCCCTATGTACCCGCGCTCTTACGGAGTTGGCCCATGCGCGCGACCGGTTAAAGGTTGTCCTGAAAAGCCCTTCCTGAACCGCCATTTTTAAAGACCGGGTGAAAACCAATGAAAGTCCGCAGCTCGCTCAAGTCGCTCAAGGGTCGCCATCGCGACTGCAAGATCGTGCGCCGCAAGGGCATCGTCTATGTGATCAACAAGACGGACCCGCGCTTCAAGGCCAAGCAAGGCTAAGCGCCTTTCGTCTTGCGACAGGAATTCAAAACCGCCTGAAGTTCGCTTCAGGCGGTTTTTCCATATGACGTCCCGGAGAGATGACAATGACGATCAAGGCGGTTCTGTTCGATGTCGGCAATGTCATTATTCGCTGGGATCCGGCCAACCTGTACAATCGTCTGATCGAAGACGCGGCGCGGCGGACGCGCTTTCTGACCGAGATCGCGACGATGGACTGGCATATGAATCACGACGCCGGGGTCAGTTTCGCCGACAACCGCAGGCCGCTGCTGAAAGCTCATCCCGATTTCGCCGCCGAGATCATCGCCTATGACGAACGCTTCGAGGAGATGCTGGGCGAGCTGATCGCCCCGACGATCCAGAACCTCGACGAGTTGAACGCCAAAGGGGTTCCGCTCTACGCCCTGACCAATATGCCGAGCGAAAAGGCGGCTATGGTGTTCGGCAAGAGCCATGTCTTCGACTATTTCCGCGACATCATCGTGTCGGGCGATGAAAAGCTGACCAAGCCGGATGCGGCGATCTATCACCTGACCCTGCAACGTCTCGGCCTGCACGCCGAAGCGGTGCTGTTCATCGACGACAGCGCCGCCAATATCGCCGCTGCGGACGCGCTGGGCCTTCAGACGCATCATTTCACGGACCCGGACGCCCTGCGCCCGCGGCTGATCGCCGAGGGTTTGCTGTAATCCATCCACAGCTTCCTGATTCGCAGCGTTGAGCCGGTGATTCGCATTGGCTATGGTTAAGCCAGCACGTTTCCACCGACAGGACATCATATCATGGCCGACGACGCCCCCTCCTTTGGCTCCGACGACGTCATTTCCGGCGCCGCCCAGACCCGCCTTCGCACCATCATTGAGCGCATCGAGCGTCTCGAAGAGGACAAGAAGGGCATCATGACCGACATCAAGGAAATCTATGACGAGGCCAAGGGCGAAGGCTTCGACGTCAAGATCCTGCGCAAGGTCGTGTCGATCCGCAAGAAGGACAAGGTCAAGCGCGAGGAGGAGGAGACTATCCTCGACCTGTACCTGACCGCCATCGGCGACCGATAAATCCTGTTGCCAATCCTGCGGACCGTCCTCATCTTGTTGGCATGAGGACGGTCTTTTCCTGTGTGACGCATGGCGTTTAAGGCGCCCGCCAAGCCGCTGAAGCGCGGCCAGCCGCTTGTGGCGCGCAAGGCGTTGGCGGCGAAGCCGCTCACGCCGGGGCAGGCGCGCGAGCAGGACAAGGCGGCCTTGCAGAAACGCACCCTGCGCGCACTGGACAAGGCGCGTCGGCTCGCCGCCGAACAGGGCGTCGATCTCAGCGACTGGGAGGACGACTTCCTCAACAGCGTGGCGCAACGGGTCAAGACCTATGGCCGCGCCTTTCGCGATCCCGACAAGGGCGCGATGAACGGAACTCTGAGCCTGCGTCAGGGCCTGAAGCTGCGCGAAATCCACAAGAAGGCGAAAAGCCAGCCTAAGGACGCATCTGATGACGATTGACCGGCGCGCTGTCATCGCGGGCCTGAGCCTTGCGCCCATACTGGCCGCCCTGCCCGCCGCAGCGGACGCCGCACCGCGCCGTAAGGAGGTGCTGGCCTTTTATTATGGCTGGTACGCGACCCAGAGCTATTCCGACATCGTGCTGCACTGGCCGCCGCAAGCGCCGATGCTGGATACGCCCGCCGACGGGCCTTATGACAGCCTCGATCCCGCTGTCATTCAGCGTCACGCCGGACAGGCGAAGGCCGCCGGGCTGACCGGGCTGGTCGCCTCGTGGTGGGGTCAGGGCGACCGCACCGACCGGCAGTTGCCTCTGTTGCTCGACGCCTGCCAGGCGCAGGGCTTAAAGGTCTGCGCCTATGTCGAGCAGGCCGACAGCGTCGATAGCGTGGCGAAGGACGTGCTGTATCTGCAAGCGCGCTATGCTGCGCATCCGGCCTGGCTGAGGCTGAACGACAGGCCGGTTGTGATGTTCTTCGATCGCCTGATGCAAAATCTCGGCCTTGATGGCTGGGATCAGGCGCGCAAGGCGATCGAGGCGAAGGCGCCGGGCGCTCTGGCCTTTATCGGCACGGCCAATGACGAAAAAGAAATTGCGGAGCGGCGCGATCATTTCGATGCCGTACATATCTATTCGCAGCAGTTCGCCGTCGCGCATCCGCATCTGTTCCGAGGCCTGTGGACGCGCGGCTATTATCAGGACTGGGTGCGCGCCCAGGCCGGACTGGCCGTGACCACCGCGACTGTGCTGCCGGGGTTTGATGATCATCTGGTCGAGGGCCGCACGGGCAAGCGCCCGATTGTCGAACGCGACGACGGCAAGGCGTATGGCGAACTGTGGCTCAACGCCAGCAAGGCCGATCCCGACTGGATCTTCGTCGTCAGCTTTAACGAATGGCACGAAGGCAGCGAGATCGAGCCTTCGACCCAGTATGGCGACAGCTATCTGAAGGCGACGGCGGACTACAGCCGCGCCTTTTTGACGGGAAAAGCGTAGTCAAACCCCTCGCCGCCTGTTAGCCTCGTTGCAAAGAATAAAACCAACAGGTTGAGAAGCATGACATCCCCTCCCCCAACGAACCAGCCCGGCTGGCTCGAAAAGCTCAGCTATGGCTCCGGCGATTTCGGCTTCAATCTGTACTGGACGACGATTTCGGCGTTTCTGCTGATCTTTTACACCGACAGTTTCGGGCTGAATGCGGCGGCGGCGGGAACGATGCGGCTGACCACCAAGATCGTCGATGCGGTGGTCGATCCGGTTATGGGCGCCGTGTCCGACCGCACGAAAACGCGCTGGGGCCGGTTCCGTCCGTGGTTGTTGTGGGGCGCGGTCCCGCTGGCGGCGTCGGGCGTGCTGACCTTTACGACGCCCAACCTCGATTCCGGCGCCAAGCTGATCTACGCCTATGTCACCTTCGCGCTGATGATGGTGATCTATTCGATCGTCAACATCCCCTATGGCGCCTTGTCGGGCGTGCTGACCAGCAACGGACAGGCGCGCACACAGATCAACAGCTTCCGTTTTGTCGGCGGCTTTCTGGGCGGAACCTTCACCACCTATATGACGCCGAAACTGGTCGGCTGGCTGGGCGGCGCCAATACGGTGCTGGGCTGGCAACTGACCATGGGGCTGTACGGCCTGATTGCGGTCGCCCTGTTCTTCAACCTGTTCCGCCAGACGCGCGAGCGCGTGGCCCCTGCGCACGAACAGCGCGTCAGCCCGTGGCGCGACATCGCCGACCTGACGCAGAACCGCCCTTGGATGGTGTTGTTCGCCCTGGCCTTGATCGTCATGGTGACGATTTCGACGCGCATGGGCGCCTCGGCCTATTATATGAAATACTATGTCGGCCAGCCGCAGAGCGTGGCGGGGTTTCTGACCGTCTATGGTTTCGCCCTGGCCGCCGGGTCGTTCCTGACGCCGCTGATGACGCGGTTTGTCGATAAGCGCACGCTGATGATCGTGCTGTTGATCGCGGTCGGCGTGCTGTCCTCGGCTTTTTACTTCATCCCCAAGGACCAGATCGGGCTGATGTACGGATTGCAGATCGCCATCGGCCTGTGTCTGGGGCCGAAATCGCCGCTGACCTTCGCCATGTACGCCGACTGCGCCGACTATACCGAGTGGAAGACCGGACGGCGCGCCACCGCCATGACCTTTTCCGCCGCCACCTTCGCGCAGAAGCTGGGCGGGGCGCTGGCCTCATGGGTGATCGGCCTGGTGCTGGCCAGCCTCGGCTATGTAGCCAACGCCGCGCAGAGCCACGCCTCGCAGACCGGGATCGTGCTGCTGATCAGCATCGTGCCCGGCGTCCTGGCGCTGGTCGCGGCGGCGATCATGATCTTCTACAACCTGTCCGACTCGCGCCTGAGCGCGATTCAGGCCGAACTCGCCGAGCGTAAAGCCCAGTCATGATTGATTTCGATTCGCGGCGTTGCCGCCTGACCTCGCCAACCGCGATGCCGCTGGCCGCGGGCTTTCTGTGGAACCCGCGCATGATGATCCACATGACGGCGCGCGGCTTCGCCACAGCCCAGTTCATGCAGCCGGAGCCAAGCAAATATGCGCGTGGCCCGATCCTGGAGCAGAAGCATTTCATGCTGCCGGAACAGGGCGTCTATGCCCACCATCCGGGCCGGTTCTTCTACGTCAAGGATCGCGAGGACGGCGCGCTGTTTTCAGCGCCGCACGAGCCGGTGCGCACGGCGCCGGACGCTTTCGCCTTCGAGGTCGCGCCGACCGAACTGAGTTGGCGCGTCGATAAGGGCGGCGTGCGCGTCGAGCTGCGGCTTGGCCTGCCGGTTGCCGACACGGTTGAATTGTGGGAGGCGCGGGTCATCAATCTTGATGCGCGTCCGCGCCGCCTGAGCCTCTACCCCGCCTTCCCGCTGGGTCTGATGAGCTGGATGAACCAGTCGGCGGATTTCGCCCCCGACCTGAACGGCGTCGTTGGACGCTGCGTCACCGGTTATCAGAAGGTCGAGGACTATTTCAAAAACAAGAGCCTGAAGGACATGACCGTCCTGCTCAGCGAGCAGACTCCGCTGGCTTTCGAGACGCGACAGGCGCGCTTTGAGGGCGAAGGCGGGCTGCACAGACCGGACGCGCTCAACGGCGCGCGCATGGAAAACGGCGTCGCGCTCTATGAAAATCCGATCGCGGCCATGCAGTTCGATCACGACCTGGCGCCGGGCGAGAGCGTCACCCACCGCTTCCTGTTCGGTCCGGCTTTCGACGTCGCCGAAGCGGCGGCGCTGAAAGCGCGCCATCTGTCCGAGGCCGGTTTCGCGGCGGCGCGCGCGGCCTATGCCGACCATATGGCGCAGGGACAGGGCGCGCTCAATGTAGATGGCGGCGACGCGCATCTGGACGCCTTCGTCAATGCCTGGCTGCCGCGTCAGGTCCATTATCACGCCGACACCCAGCGCCTCAGC
The DNA here is from genome assembly GCF_051956075.1 of Asticcacaulis sp. GTDB lineage: Bacteria > Pseudomonadota > Alphaproteobacteria > Caulobacterales > Caulobacteraceae > Asticcacaulis. Next base: position 9,581 of record NZ_JBQCGA010000052.1, read on the forward strand.
ACCGATCCGCAGACGCGCAATTTTTTGCAGGACGCCATCGGCGCGGTCTATATCCGGCCCGAATGGACGCGCGCCGTGTTGATCAAGGCGCTGTCGCAGCAACGCGAAGACGGCGCCATGCCCGATGGGGTGACGCTGTATGACGGCGCGGAACTGAAATATATCAATCAGATACCGCATTCCGACCACAGCGTCTGGCTGGCCCTGCTGCTGGAGGCCTATCTCGACGAGACCGACGATTATGCGGTGCTGGACGAAGGCGTGACGAGCGCGGACGGGCGGACCTTGAGTGTTCGCGAGCGCGTCTCAGCGGCGAATCAATGGTTGATCCATCACGTCGATCACCGCGGCCTGAACTTTATCGAACAGGGCGACTGGAACGATCCGATGAACATGGTCGGCTGGAAGGGCAAGGGCGTGTCCGGCTGGCTGTCCCTGGCAACGGCGCATTCGCTGCGGCTGTGGGCGGAGATTCTGGCGCGCGCCGGTCACGACGGCGATATGTACGCCGCCGCCGCCGAACGCTTCCGCGCCGCCTGCAACGCGCATCTGTGGGACGGCGACTGGTACGCGCGCGGCATTACTGACGACGATGTGCGTTTCGGCGTCCACAGCGATGCGGAAGGCGCGCTCTACCTCAACCCGCAGAGCTTCGCCCTGATGAGCGGCGCGGCGGACGCCGAGCAGGCCCTGCGCCTCGTCGCCGCCGTCGAGGCGCGGGCGGAGACGCCCTATGGCGTCGAGATGATCGTCCCGGCCTATACGCACATGCGCGAGGATGTCGGGCGGCTGACGCAGAAATTCCCCGGCGTGGCCGAGAATGGCGCGGTCTATAACCACGCCGCCATCTTCTATATCTATGCGCTGTACCAGGTAAAAGAGGCCGAAAAAGCCTTTGATCTGTTGTGTAAAATGCTGGTGGGGCCGGATACGCAGGACTATCTGCGGCGCGGACAGTTGCCGGTCTTCGTCCCCAACTATTATCGCGGCGCGCATCGCCAATTCCCGCAAGCCTCCGGCCGTTCGTCGCACCTGTTCAACACGGGCGCGGCTTCATGGCTGTACCGAACGGTGATCGAGGGGCTGTATGGGTTGAAGGGCGGGCGCGAAGGTCTGTGGGTTCGCCCGCAACTGCCGCAGAGTTGGGCCGGAGCGCGTGTGACGCGGCGGTTTCGCGGCGCGCTGTTCGAGATCGACATACGCCGGGGCAAGCCGGGCTTGAGCGTCGATGGCGTCGCACAGGCGGATAACTGCATCCGCAACATAGACGCGGGACGGACCTATCGCGTCGAGGTCATGATCTAAACCTAAAGCGTCTGGGCCGCGGGCCGCGCGCGCATGGCGATGAGCCAGCGCGTCAGATTGGGGCGGTCCTTTTCGATGCGCAGCCTGATGATGCGGGCGAAATCCGCCGCGCAGGCCGCGACGATGTCCGCCATGGTCAAGCGGTCGGCGCAGATAAAGTCGCGACCGTCAAGCCGCGCCTCAAGTTTCTCCGCAAAATCTTTAGCGGTGCTCAGGAAGTAGGCGGACGCTTCGGGATTGGGCGCCTCCAGAACCGCCAGGGCCGGATGGCTGAGGCGCGTGCCCCACATCAGCGGCAGGCCGAAATGCAGCTCGACGCGGCGCGTCCACATCTCGATCTCGGCGATCTCACGCGCATTGGCGCCGAACAGGTTGGGTTGCGGGTAAAGGCTTTCCAGATAGCGCCCGATGGCGAGGGATTCGGCCAGATAAGAGCCGTCGTCCAGCTCCAGCACCGGCAGGCCGTGCGCCTCCGCCCCGGTCAGCGCCGGGTGATCCTTGTGCTCCAGCTTCATGATGTCGAGCGTGACGACCGCGATGTCGGTTATCCCCTTCTCCGCCATCAGCCAGCGCACGCGGCGCGGATTGGGCGCGTAGTCGGCGACGTAGAGCCTCACAGCCCGTACACCGCGTTCGGCAGGGCGCCGACAATCGCCGCCGACAGGCAGGTGGCCAGGAAGCCCGACAACAGCGCCTTCCAGACGAGGCCGAGAATCTCAGGCCGACGCGACGGCATCAGGGCCGAGAATCCAGCCACCGAAATGCCGACCGAGCCGATATTGGCGAAGCCGCAGGTCGCGTAGGTCAGGATGATGCGGGTGCGCGGCGACATGTCGGCGAGCGGGATCGCCGCCAGTTTCAGAAAGGCGACAAACTCGGTCAGCACCATCTTAACGCCGAGAATCCAGCCGCCGGTCGCGGCCTCCTTCCACGGGATGCCGATCAGCCAGGCCAGAGGCGTGAAGATGGTTCCCAGAATGCGCTCGATGGTCAGGGGCTGGCCGCCGACCTGCGGGAAGGCGCCGAGGATCATGTTGAACAGCGCCACCAGCGACACCATGACGATCAGGATGGCGGCGATGTTCATCGCGACCATCATGCCGTCCTGCGTGCCTTTGGAGACGGCGTCGATGGCGCTGTCGTATTTCAGCGAGGAGGTGTAGTCGATCTTCTCCTCCTTGCGGTCGATCAGCTCCGGCACCATGATGCGCGCCAGAAGCACGCCCGCCGGGGCCGAGACGATGGCGGCGGCCAGAATATGTCCGCCCGCATTGGGCAGGACGTGGCTGAGGATCAGCACATAGGCCACCATGGTCGAACCCGACACATTGGCCATGCCGACCGTCATCATCATGAAGACTTCGGAGCGCGTCAGCTTGTCGAGATAGGCGCGGATGATGATCAGGCTTTCGACATTGCCGACAAAGATATTGGAGGCCACGCCGAGCGCCGAGGCGCCGCCCAGCCCGATCAGCTTTTCAAACACCAGACCGAAGCCGCGGATGATCCATTTCAGCACGCCCAGATGCCACAGCAACGCCGACAGCGCGGCGATGACCAGAATCAGCGGCAGCACCTGCAAGGCGAAAACGAACAGAGCGCCCTCATTGACCACCTGATAGGGCTGATCGCCGCCGCCCATATAGCCGAAGACGAACTGCATGCCCTGACTGGTCGCTTTCGACAGGGCGCTCATGCCCGCGCTGATCGCCTCCAACAGGCCGTGCGACTGCGGAATGGCGAACAGGATCAGGATCAAAGCGACCTGCACCGCGATGGCGCCCGCGGCCAGACCGAACGGAAATCTGGCGCGGTTCTCGGACAATGCCCAACACACCGTAAGAATGACCGCAATGCCAAGCAGAGCTTGAAGATTCTCCGGTCCGTAATGCAAATTCATCCGCGCTTTTCCTGAAACAGCCGAAGATGGGTTATCCAATATCAATTGAAACCTTGGCAAGGCTTATTTTGACGGCGCGCGACAAACACGCGCCGCCTTGCGCGCGGCGATGGATTCGGCGTAGCCTGCCGCTCTGTTCAGGGGGAAAATCAAACATGCGTCCGCTCAAATTCTATCTCGCCGTCGCCGTCTCCGTCGGCGCGCTGATGGCGTGCGCCGCGCACGCCGGCGACAAGCTGCAACAGGGCCCGGCGCCGGACTGGGTGGAGCCGGTCGCCCTGCCGAAGACGGCTTCGGCGCCTGGCGAGGCGCCCATCGCCGTGCTGGTCTCCGACGTCCAGACGCGCTTTACGCCGCAGGGGAGCGCCTTCTACACCGAGGTCGTCATGCGCATCCAGACCGCGCAGGGCCTGCCCGCCGGTCAGTTCGCCCTGGCCTGGGATCCGGCGACCGACGATGTCACGGTCCACAGCTTTCATATCCTGCGCGGCGATCAGGTCATCGACGTGCTGGCGCATCAAAGCTTCACCGTCGTGCGCCGTGAGACCAATCTGGATCGCGCCATGCTGGATGGAGTGCTGACCGGGGTTTTGCAGCCGGAAGGCTTGCAGGTCGGCGATATTGTGACCTACAGCTACACGCTGACGCGACATATTCCCGAACTGGGCGCGCACGCCGAGGGGCTGCTGGCGGACGGCATACCCGGCCTGCCCGTCGGGCATTATCTGCGCCGCGCGGTCTGGGATGCGTCCCTGCCGATGCGCTGGAAGACCACGAACGATCTGGGCGACCTCAAGGCGACGCAGAAGAATGGTCAGAAGGAGGTGCGCTTCGAGGCCAGCGACTACACGCCGCCCAAGGCCGTCGATCTGGCGCCGCTGCGCGACCAGATCTTCAGCCAGTTGCAGTTCAGCAATTACGCCTCGTGGTCCGAGGTTTCCGCTACGATGGCGCCGCTGTACGACAAGGCGGCGAAACTCGCGCCCGATTCGCCATTGCGCGCCGAACTGGCCAAGATCAGGGCCATCAGCGCCGATCCCACCGTTCAGGCGGCCGCAGCGCTAAAGCTGGTCGAAAACGACGTGCGCTATGTCTATCTCGGCATGAATGAGAGCGGCGTCGTTCCGGCGGACGCCGATGCGACCTGGACGCGGCGCTTCGGCGATTGCAAGGGCAAGACCGCTCTGCTGCTGGCCCTGCTGCACGAATTGGGCGTCAAGGCCGAACCGGCTCTGGTCAGCACCACGATCGGCGACGGCATGGACCAGCGCCAGCCGATGGCGGAATATTTTGACCATGTGATCGTGCGCGCCGAGATCGGCGGTAAGACCTACTGGCTGGACGGCACGCGCTATGGCGATCTGCGTCTGTCCGACTTGCGCACGCCCGACTATCACTGGGCCTTGCCGCTGCGCGACGCAGGCGCGGAACTGATCGCGATGACGCCGGAGCCGCTGGACAAGCCCGCCAGCGAAGAGACGCTGCAACTGGACGCCAGCGCCGGTCTCGACGTTCCGGCCAAGGCGCATGGCGAACGGTTGTATCGCGGCGACTTCGCCGTGCAGTTGAACACGTCCCTCGCGTCCATGACCGCCGACGATCGTGACAAGGCGCTGAAATCGAGCTGGACCGACGATTACAACTGGCTGACCGCCAGCAAGGTTTCCGCCGTTTTCGATCCCGATAAGCGCGAGGAGCGGCTGATCGTCGATGGCGAGGCGAAGATGGATTGGGACGCTTCCAATGGTTATGAGCGGCGCTACGAAGCCGATAATTACGGCCTCGGCTGGACGGGCGATCTGAAGCGCGATCCCGGCCCGCATCAGAACGATCCGGTCGCGCTCAGCTATCCGTACTATGCGGTATGGCGTGAAACCGTCACACTGCCCGACCACGGTAAGGGCTTCAGCCTGACCGGCGCGCCAGTGGACGAAACCCTTTACGGCAAGACTTTTCATCGCGCGCTCAGTCTCAAGGACGGCGTCTTCAGCGTCGAGGCTTCGGTGCGCGCCCTAACGCCGGAAATCCCATACGCTCAGGCCGTCAAGGACCAGCCCGCCGTCACCGCCATCGCCAAGGGCGGCGTCTATATCTCAGCACCTTTCAACTATAGGGCGAATAAAGCGGAACTGGAGGCGGCCAAGACCGTGGACGGCGATGCGCAGGCCCATGCCGACGCAGCGCAAAATCTGGCGCAGCAGGGACAGCTCGACGCTGCGCTGGCTGAGATGGATGCGGCGGTTAAGCTCAGTCCGGAGAATACCGACCTGCTCATGAAACGTGGGACTCTGCGGATGATGACGCATGCTTTAGATGCGGCGCTGATCGATTTCGACGCCGTATTAAAGCTTGATCCGACAAATTGGGATGCGCTGAACGCACGCGGCGCGGCCTTGATAATACAGCATAAGCCTGACGCCGCCATCGAAGCCTTCAGTCAGTCCCTGGAGTTGCATTCGGATAATCAGATAGCGCGTGAAGGCCGCATCCGCGCCTATGAAATGAACAAGCAGCCGGACAAGGCCTTGGCCGATGCGCAGATATATGTACGGCTGAATCCCGATCTCGCTGACGCGCAACAGATGTTGGCGCACACACTGTTGACGGCAAAAAAATACGACGAGGCGCTTGACGCCTTTCGTAAAGCGGCTGCGCTGGCGCCGGACGACGCCGACCTACTGAACGAATTCGGCGATATGCTGACACGATGTTACGGCGCGACCGGCGCGGCCTGCGACAAGCAGCACGCGGAAGCTCTGGCGATTTACGACAAGGTGATCGCAATAGAACCGACTGCGCATGCCTATGTCGCGCGTTCGCAGGTGCGTCCGCCTCTCGATTTTGACCTGAAGAAAAAGGATATCGACGCCGCCCTGTCTATGGCGCCGGACGACGACTACGCCCTAACCGCGCGCGCCTCTTTACTGCTGGCGCAAAAAAACTATGCGGCGGCGGTCAAGGATGCGACAGGCGTTATCGATCGCCGGGATACAGAATATGGCGATACGGCGCGCAAAGTGCGCGCCTACGCCTATGGCTATCTGAAGCAATACGACCTGGCTCTCGCGGACTGGGATGCGCTCATCGCCGCATCACCCGATGAAGACGCCTATCTCAATGGTCGCGCCTGGCTGCGCGCCATAGGCAATCTTGATCTCGACAAGGCTCTGGCCGATGCTGACGCCGCGATTAAGATCAACCCGGACACAGCGGCTTTTCTTGACACCCGCGCCTTTATCGAACTGCGCATGGGACGGCTGGACGCCGCCCTGTCCGATTATGACGCGGCGCTGAAACAGGCGCCCGATCTGGCGGCTTCGCTTTACGGACGCGGCCTCGTCAAACGCCGTCAGGGACAGACGAAAAGCGGCGACGCCGATCTGGCTGCGGCGAGGAAAATCTATCCCGACATCGACAAGAGCTTCGCTGACTATGGCGTCACGCCTTAGTTGGTAGGTTTTTGACGCTCGGCGCTTTACAATATGTGGCGAATAGTGATCAGACTTATGCATCATACGTGGTGTATTTTCAGCGCCTTGAGACCTTAGCGGAGCCGAGATTAGGACGTGAGCCAGACCACAGGTCATAATGACGCCGCCACGCGGCATCTTCTGGTCGTCGATGACGATGACCGCATCCGCACCCTCCTGAAGGAGTTTCTGTCGCGGCAGGGCTTTCGCGTCACCGCCGCCGCTCATGCGGACGCGGCCAAGCGGATGCTGCAACTGCTCGATTTCGACCTTCTGATCCTCGATGTGATGATGCCGGGCGAGGACGGGTTTTCGCTGTCGAAATGGGTGCGCGCCAATTCCAATGTGCCGATCCTGATCCTGACGGCGCGCGGTCTGCCGGACGACCGCATTATGGGCCTGTCGCTGGGCGCGGACGACTACTTGTCCAAGCCGTTCGAGCCGCAGGAGCTTTTGCTGCGCATCGAGGCGATCCTCCGCCGCGCGGGCGTCAAGCCGGCCCTGCCCAAATCGGTTACGATGGGCCAGTTCAGCTTCGATCTGGAGCGCGCCGAACTGAGCAAGAACGGCGCGCCAGTGCGGCTGACCGAGGCCGAGGCGCAGTTGCTGAAATTCCTGGCCGAGCGCGCCAATGTGCCGGTGGACCGCATGGACCTGGCGCGCGACAGCGTGGACACCACCGGTCGGGCCGTCGATGTGCAGGTCACGCGCCTGCGCCGCAAGATCGAAACGGACCCCAAGAATCCGCGCTATCTGCAAACCGTGCGCGGCAAGGGCTATATGCTGGCGCCCGACTAGATGGCTGTGGTTCGACGCCTGCCACGGATACGTCTGTGGCCTAAATTCCTGAAACGCCGTTTCCCGCGCAGCCTGTATTCGCGCGTCCTGCTGATGATCGTCATTCCGATCTTCATCATGCAAATCATCGTGCTGTGGGTCTTCTTCAGCTGGCATTACGAGACGGTGACGCAGAAGCTGTCAGAAGGGCTGGCGGGCGATATCGGCTGGGCGGTGAGCAGCTTTGAGAGCGACCCCTCCAAGGCCAATCTGGCGCGCATCGCCAATCAGGCGCAGAAAAATATGCAGTTGTCGATCTCGCTGCAGCGCGATAACGACCTCCCTCCGACGGGCAATACCTCGATGTTTCTGGCGCTGGACCGCACCATTGCCGGCGCGCTGAACGACGCGCTCGACGATCCCTACTGGTTCAATACGACGCACTATCCCAACTATATCGACATCCGCGTCAAGACCAAGGCCGGTGTGCTGCGCATCATCGCGCTGAAAGACCGCGCCTTCGCCGCCACCGGCTACATCTTCCTGTTCTGGATCGTCGGCGCTACCGCGCTGCTGACCACCATCGCCATGCTGTTCATCCGCAATCAGGTGCGCGCCATCGAGCGCCTGTCGGCGGCCGCCGAACGTTTCGGTCGCGGCGAGGAGGACGCTGGCTTCAAGCCCTATGGCGCCACCGAGGTGCGCGCCGCCGCCGAGGCTTTTCTGAAGATGAAGGCGCGAATCCAGCGTCAGATCGAGCAGCGCACCACGCTTTTAGCCTCGGTCAGCCATGATCTGCGTACGCCCCTGACCCGGCTCAAATTGGAGCTGGCGATGGCCGCGCAGGATGCGGCGACCGAACGCATGAAGTCGGACGTATCGGAAATGGCCTACATGATCGACGAATATCTGGCCTTCGCGCGCGGCGAGGCGGCGGAGAACACCGACAGCGTGTCGGTGCGCGCCTTGATGGACGCCGTGACCGACAACGTGCAACGCGCCGGACACAAGCTCCACACCGCGCCGCTGGAGACCGATCTGCGCATCCAGATCCGCGAGATGAATGTGCAGCGCGCCCTGGTCAATCTGGCCATGAACGGCTTTCATTACGGAAAGCATGTACAGTTCAGCGCCGAGGTCGAGACGCAGGGCGAGCGTCAGCGCCTGCATCTTTATATCGACGATGACGGCCCCGGCATTCCGCCGGAGCGGCGCGAGGAGGCGTTCAAGCCGTTTTCGCGGCTCGACGAGGCGCGCAATCAGAATATCAAGGGCGTCGGTCTGGGGCTGGCGATTGCGCGCGACATCGTGCGCGGCCATGGCGGCGAGTTGTCGCTGGATCAGAGCCCTATGGGCGGCCTGCGGGCGGTGATCACCCTGCCGGTCAACGGCTAAAGGTTACGGATCAGCCGCGCCGGATTGCCGCCAGCCAGCGTGGCGGGCAGGACATCCCTCGTCACGACCGAACCCGCCGCGATAACGGCGCCGTCGCCGATGGTCACGCCGCCGATGACCGTGACATTGGCGGCGATCCAGACATTCCTGCCGATAACGATGGGGCTGGCCGTCACGCCATCGCGGCGTAGCGACGGATCGAGCGGATGGCCGGAGGTGATCAGGCTGACATTCGGACCGATCATGGTCTCGTCGCCGATCTCGACGCCGCCCAGGTCGTAAAGCGTGCAGTTCTGATTGATGAAGACCTTGCGCCCGATGCGGGTCTTGTTTCCCCCGGTGGCGTAAAAGGGCGGGATCAACATGAAATCGTCGTCGAGCGTCTGGCCCGTCAGTTCGCTCATCAACGCCCGCACCTCGGCGGCGTCCTCAAAACCGAGCCGGTTGATCCGCGCCGTCAGCGCCATGGCGCGGCGCAGCTCAGCCTGCATGGCGGCGGAGTCGGGCGTACGGCGCGCGATGAACAGCTTATCGGTCATGGCGGCGAACTCCGACTGCGGACGTCAGGCTTTTTTGACGAACTCCGTGCGCAGGACCAGCCCTTTGACCTTATCCGCGTTACATTCGATTTCGGCTTCGTCATAGGTCAGACGGATATTCCTGATCAGCGTGCCGCGCTTGAGGGTTACGCCGCCCGAACCCTTGACCTTGAGATCCTTGATCAGGGTCACGCTGTCGCCGTCTTTCAACAGATTGCCGTGACAATCCTTTACGACCACTTCATCGTCCGCCAAAGTCATCAATCCTTATATAATCGGGCGGGAATGGACCTCAGCCCAGTTCCTTCGAGCGCCGGTGCGCGGCCTCGACCGCCGCCAGCACCAGTTCGTCAAGTCCCGCCCCGTCCTTGCACAGCACGTTCAGCGCCGCCTCAGTCGTGCCGCCGGGCGAGGCGACCTTCTGAATCAGCTCATCCGGCTCCTCATGGGTTTGGTCCAGCAGGCGGGCGGCCGAGATCAGCGTGCCGCGCGCCAGATCGCGCGCATGGCTGGACGACAGCCCCGTCGCCCTGCCCGCCTTTTCCAGCGCGCGCACAAAGGCATAGACATAGGCCGGGCCGGAGCCGGAGACGGCGGTGGCGGAGTTCATCTGGCTTTCGTCGCTCAGCTCGATCGTCTGAGCGATCGGTCCGAACAGACCGCGCGCAGCCGCCATGCCCGCCTCACTGTCGGAAAACAGGCTGGCCACGCCCTTGCCGGTCGCTACGCCCGTAGTCGGCATGACGCGCGCGACCGCGTGGCCGGCGAAGGCGGTTTTCAACTGCGTCGTGGTCACGCCCGCCATGACCGAAACGATGGCGGCGTCCTTGTCGAGATTGCCATGCAGAATGGCGGCGACCGCATGCCAGCCCTGCGGCTTGACCGCCAGCACGACGGTGCGCGCCGCGCGCCACTCGTCCGGGACCGGGTTGAGCCGCGCCCCGTCGGCGGCCCAGGCATTGGCTTCGTCGCCGGGCTTGAGGTCGAGAATCATCACTTCGGACGGCGTGGCGTTGCCCGCGATGCGCAACCCCTTGAGCAGGGAAGAGCCAAGCGCGCCGGCGCCGATCAATAGAAGCGGTTTTTGCAGCGACATTTAAGCTTCCCCCTGCGTTTCGAACAGGCAGGCGCTGAAGGCCGCCTGCGCCGTCTCCGCGCCCTTGAACCAGAAATCGAAGGCCGGATAGAAGCGGTCCACCGCCTCGGCGGCGTTGTTGATCATGTGCGCGCCCGACAACATGGCGGTGCGGTCGGCCAGACTTAACCCCTGGGTATGGCGGAAGACGACCTCGAACGTCTCCTCCTGATCTTCGGTATCGCGGAACACCTCGAAATGACCGAACCAGACATGCTGATTGACCAGGCAGACCAGTTCGTAAAGCCCCGGCAGGCGCTCCGGCGTCAGTCTTCCGGCGACGCTCTCCACGTCGAGCGAGCAGCACAGTTGCAGGCACTCGCCTTCGGGACGCCAGGAGAACCACATTTCATAGGTCCGCCAGTCGCCTTTCAGCGCAAAGCCGAGATCGCCTTCGGGCGTGCGCTCGAACGCGAGACCTTCCTCCGTCAGGATGGACTCAACCATGTCGAGCGGGTCGAAGGCGTTGTCGCCGTCATGAAGCTGGGCTGCGGTCATCTGGTCTTTCTGGCGGTCTTTCAAGGTCGCAATCTCAATATCAGGTCTTGGCCTGCGCCTTGGCGGACGCGCGTTTCGGCGCGGGAGCTTCGCCTTTCAGCGCCGCCACCTGGGCGCGCAGGTCGGCGATCTCGACCCGAAGCGTAAGAACCAACGCGTCCATCTCCTCGCGCCGCACCAGATCCATATCGGCCACGAAACGGTCGGCCTGGGCGCGGAAGGCGGACTTGGCCTCCTCGCCCGCAGCCTGGGCCAGGCTCATGGCGTTGGCGGTCATCTTGGCGAATTCGTCAAGGAACGGATTTTGGCTTTGCATCAGAACTGAACTCCGAAAGGGATGCGCCATCATACAGAGGCGGTTCGCGCGCTTCAATGCCGCGGCGCGCATCAGGCGATCCTTCCCCGGCATTATTCATGATTCTGGCGCCCTCGCCTCTGTTTTGTCGCGACTTTGCAGCATGAACTTGTTAAACACCGGCCCCATCGCAACTATTGCAAAGAGGCGTCCCTTGCCGATCCTGAGCCTGAAACTGCCGGACATCGACCCGGTTCTGGTCCATCTCGGTCCCGTCGCCATCCACTGGTACGCCATCGCCTATATTGCGGGCATTGTCTGCGGCTGGCTGTATGTCAGCCGCCTGTTACGCCGCGACGAGCTGTGGGCGCCGCGCACCCCGCCGATCACCACGGCGCAGCTCGACGACCTGATTCTGTGGATCATGCTGGGCATCATTCTCGGCGGACGCATTGGCTATATTATCGCCTACGACACCTCGATCATCTGGGAGCATCCGTTGCAGATGTTCCAGATCTGGCAGGGCGGCATGTCGTTCCACGGCGGCTTCCTCGGCGTCATGACGGCCAGCCTGCTCTATTGCCGCGCCAAGAAGCTGGACGTCGCCGGCATCCTCAATCTGGGCGACGCTCTGGCCGCCGCGGCGCCGATCGGCCTGTTTTTCGGGCGGCTGGCCAATTTCGTCAATGGCGAGTTGTGGGGCCGTCCGACAACGCTGCCGTGGGGCATGGACTTCTGCAATAAGTATATTCTCCAGCAATATAACGGCGTCTGCCCCGCCGACCCCGACGGGATTCCGGTGCTGCGCCACCCCAGCCAGCTTTATGAGGCGCTGGGCGAAGGCGTGATCCTGTTTACGCTCATGTGGCTGCTGATCCATCGCTTCGGCAAGCTAAAGCAGCCGGGCCTGATCCTGGGCGTGTTCATCGCTGGCTATGGGATCGTGCGCATCCTGCTGGAAAATGTGCGCAATCCCGACGCGCAGATGCCGGACTTTCTCAAGCATTGGATCACGATGGGCATGATCCTGTCGATCCCGATGGTGCTGGTCGGCGGCTTCCTGATCTGGAATTCGCGCCGGATGGCCGCCCAGAATGACGCTTAAAGACCGCCTGATCGAGCAGATTACGCTCGACGGCCCAATCAGCGTGGCCGACTATATGACGCGCTGTCTGCTCGATCCGCAGGACGGCTATTATTCGCGATATGTGAAGCTGGGCGCCGACGGCGACTTTTTGACCGCGCCGTTGATCTCGCAGATGTTCGGCGAGATGATTGGCGTCTGGGTGGCGGAAGTCTGGCGCGGCATGGGATCGCCCGCCGCCTTTACCCTGGCCGAGATCGGCGGCGGCGACGGGACGCTGATGCGCGACATTCTGCGCGTGGCGACGAAAGTTCCGGGCCTGAGCAAAGCCGCGCAGGTCGTGATGATCGAGGCGTCAGAGCCATTGCGCGCTGTTCAGGCCGCTATTCCCGGCGTCCGCCATGTCGCGGGCCTCGACGCTATCGACGCAGGCATGCCCGTCATTCTGATCGGCAATGAAATCCTCGACTGCCTGCCCGCGCGTCAGTTCGTGAAGACGCAGAAAGGCTGGCATGAACGCCGCATCGGCCTGATCGACCAAGCGCTCAGCTTTGGGCTGGTCGAGGCCGGACCCGACTTTGCGCCGCCTTTCGAGGCGCCGGAGGGCGAGATCGTCGAAATCTCCACCGCGCAGATCCGTTTCGGCGAGCAGGTCGCCGGTCTGCTGCGTCAGGCGGGCGGCGCGGCGCTTTTGATCGACTATGGTCGCGACGCGCCGGGAACCGGCGATACCTTGCAGGCGCTGCACCGCCACCAGAAGACCGATCCTCTGGCTGCGCCGGGCCAGCACGACCTGACCATGTGGGCAGACTTTCCCGCCGTCGCGGCGGCGGCGCGCGCGCGCGGCGTCAAGGCGGCGCTGACGACGCAGGGGGATTTTTTACGCAGTCTGGGGATTGAGGCGCGCTTCGACGCCTTGCGCACACATCATCCTGACAAGGGGCAGTCGCTGCAACGCCAGCTTTCGCGCCTGATCGCCAAAGGGCAGATGGGCGATCTGTTCAAGGTTCTGGCGCTCGGTTTTCCAGAGCAAATTCGCCTGATTGGGGTTGAAGCCACGGAATCGCCCCTTTAGGTTTGCAAGCTGATCTCCCCTCCCCGCCTCAAGGTTCCGTCATGTCGTATCTGCCGCCGCGTATCGTCCATCCGTTGCTTGACCTGCAATATATCCAGCACGGATTTTTCACCCGTTTGGGCGGCGTGTCGCAGGGCCTGTATGCGGGCCTGAACGCCGGTTCCGGCTCGAATGACGATCCCGAAGCCGTCATGGAGAATCGCCGCCGCGTCGCGGGCGCGTTCGACCGCCCGGAAAACTATCTCCTGAGCCTTTATCAGGTGCATTCCGACCGCGCCTATAAGGTGGATGGCCCGTGGCCGGAGGAGCGCCCGCAAGGCGACGGTCTGGTCACCAGCCGCGCGGGCGTCGTCTTGTCGGCCCTGTCGGCGGACTGCGCGCCGATCCTGTTCGCCGATCCGCAGGCGCGCGTCATCGGTTCGTGCCACGCGGGCTGGAAGGGCGCGCTGGGCGGCATCATCGACTCCACGCTCAAGGCGATGGCGCAGCAAGGCGCCAAGATCGAGCGCGTCCGCGCCGTGGTCGGCCCGTGCATCCAGCAGGCCTCCTACGAGGTCGGCGCCGATTACGAGGCGAACTTCGTCAAAGAGGACAAGGAGGCCAGGCCCTTCTTCATCGCCGCCGACAGCGCGGACAAGCGCCTGTTCGACCTGCCCGGCTACTGCCTGATGCGCCTGAAGCGCGCGGGCGCCGCCGAGGCGGTCTCGACCGGCCACGACACCTGTGCGGAGGGTGAGCTGTTCTTCTCCAACCGCCGCGCGGTGAAGACCGGCGAAAGCGATTACGGGCGGCTGATCTCCTGCATCATGATCCGCAAGTAGTTTTTGCGGTTTCATGACAGTTTAACCTTGAACGCAGCGGCGAGCCTGTTAAAAGCCGCCGCAAATGCTGCGCCATCAGGGACACGCCACGATGAAACTGCTTTCCGCCAATTCCAACCGGACTCTGGCTCAGGCCATCGGCGATTATCTCGACATGCCGTTGACCAAGGCGCGCGTGCAGCGCTTCGCCGACAACGAAATCTTCGTCACCATCGACGAGAATGTGCGCGGCGAGGACGTTTTCGTCATCCAGTCCACCTCCTATCCGGCCAATGACAACCTGATGGAGCTTTTGATCTGCATCGACGCGCTGACCCGCGCCTCGGCCAAGCGGATCACGGCGGTCATCCCCTATTTCGGTTACGCGCGTCAGGACCGCAAGACCGGCGGGCGCACGCCGATCTCGGCCAAGCTGGTCGCCAATCTGATCACGCGGGCAGGCGCCACCCGCGTCCTGACCATGGCCCTGCACGCGGGGCAGATTCAGGGCTTTTTCGACATTCCGACCGACAATCTGGTCGCCATCCCCTTCATGGCCAAGGATATCGAGGCCAATTATCGGGGCCACGGCGAACTGATGATCGTCTCGCCCGACGTCGGCGGCGTGGTGCGGGCGCGGTCGCTGGCCGACCGGCTCGGCGCCCATCTGGCCATTGTCGATAAACGCCGTCCGCGCGCGGGTGAATCCGAGGTCATGAACATCATCGGCGACGTGACGGGCCGCAACTGCATCCTGTTCGACGACATCGTCGATTCCGGCGGCACCCTGGTCAACGCGGCCAAGGCCCTGATGGAGCGCGGCGCATCGTCCGTCTCAGCCTATATCAGCCACGGCGTCCTGTCCGGCGCGGCCATGGACCGGGTTGAGAAGTCCGTTCTCAAGGAACTGGTCATCACCGATTCGATCGAGGCCACGCCCGCCATCCGCGCCAACGAAAAGGTGCGCATCGTCGGCGTCGCGCCGCTGATCGGCGAGGCGATACGCCGCATCGCCAACGAAGAGTCCGTGTCCAAGCTGTTCGATTGATCGAACGGGCGCGCGACGGTTAAAGAACACTTAACCGGCTCCTCAACAGAATTTGATTCGCCCTCATCGCGAATCGTAAAGCCGCGCCTGATAAGGATCATGCGCCTAAGACGCGGTATTTCCATATGACTCGCTTATTTATGCTTAACCATTAGGGCGTTGAAACGCCATAATTCAGGCGTTTTTTCCATTGAACTGTCGTCATAAGCGTATAAGCCTTTACGCACTTCATTTCATTCGTGTCGCATACCAGAAGCGCGCAGGCTGAGGGCGTCGCGGCTTTTGAGAATAAGAGGGTCAACTGCATGGTTTTGTCCGTCACCAAAGGCCTCGGCGTTAGCGCCGCCGCCCTTTGCCTGGCTGTAACTCTGGCGAGCTGCGCCACGGACGCGCCTCCGCCTCCGCCGCCTCCGCCTCCGCCGCCTGCGCCCGCCGGACCACCGGTGGCGCTGATCCCGGAAATTTCCGACGCCGCCTCCGTCTATGTCGATTATGTCGAGGAGGCCCGGCGCCTGTCCGCCAACTTCACCAATGGCGACGCCGTGCAGGCTGAACTGCAGTCCGGCGCCTCGATCACCCCGGAGCAACTGGCGCAGGGCGCCGTAGCCTATGGCGCGGTCGTCGCCATGCAGGAGCCAAGCTTCCGCTCCGCCCTGCGCGGCTATGCGTCCGACGCCAGCGCGCGCGCCGACATGCTCAATCATCTGATCAGCGACCCGGCCTACGCCGCCACGATTCCCGGCGCCGACGCCGCCGCGCGCCGCGTCATCCTGGCGCTCAGTTCGGACGGTCAGGCGGTTTATCGCGCCGGCGCAGCGGTCAAGCAGTCGGCTTATGATATTCAGCACCAGAAATGGTCCAAGGACTTCGTGCCCAACCGCGATGAGCGTCTGGCCCTGGCCAAGCAGAATTCGGTCACGCTCAAAAGCGTCGAATCGAACGAAAGCGCGCAGATGCTGACCGCCGCCCTGACCGGGCAGGGCCTGGTGTCGCGCGCCACGACCGGGCAATCGACCGGCGGCCAGACCTTGCAGACCGCCGCCGTCACGCCTGCCAGCGCGCAGGCGACCGACGCATCGGCCACAGCGCCCCTGGCCGCGCAACTGAGCGGCCAGGCCGCCGGTCAGACCAGCGTGTTCGACCGCCCCGACCTGTTCAACCAGCCCTACACCTCCACCGTGCAGCACGCCCTGGCTATCGCCGCCATCGCCATGCTGGGCGAAGGCGGGCCGGATCACCAGCCGCAGCTCATGGCGCTGCTTGACGACGGCGCGGGGGATAAGTGCTTCGATATGTCCAAGCTGAACCTCTATCAGTGCCTGGCCGTGGCCAAGCCCTATTATGAAGACGTCTTCTGCCTGGGGCAGCATGTGCTGATGGACGAAGGCCAGTGCCTGGGCAAGATGTCGAGCAATGCGCTGAGTTTCGAGCCCAAGGTCAATATCGGCTATAATGCCGACGGCACTTTGGCGCACGCCGACGCCGAGCCCTATCTCAAGCCCGCGCCGGTTGCGAAGAAGAAGACAAGCGTACGCCGCAAGTCGAGCGCCAAAAAGAAGAAGTAGGCGGATGATTTTCCTGTAACGGGGCGCAATTTCTGGCCTTTGGGCAGTTGCGTCCCGTCACATTGTCGTGTATCACCCGCGCCTCTCAAAAGTTTCCCGCCGTGCCCGGAACGGTTGCGCGGCCATTTTGTTATTCGAGGAACAGGCTCATGGCCGATATCGTTTTGGACGTTGAAGTCCGCAATGGCACGGGTTCGGGCGCGGCGCGCGCCGCCCGTCGTGAAGGCAAGGTGCCGGGCATTCTCTATGGTGGCGAACTGGCCCCTGTGCCGATCGCGGTCAGCCTCAACGAATTCCGCAAGGCCCTCTATACGGGCAAGCTGGCCGGTCACCTGGTCACGCTGAAATACGGCAAAGAGACCCAGAAGGTCATCGCCAAGGCGATCGACTTCCACCCGGTCACCGATGTGCCCGTGCATTTCGATCTGTTCCGCGTCGATGAACACGCCACGATCAAGATCGCCGTTCCGGTTCACTTCAAGAACCAGGAAGCCTCGCCGGGCCTCAAGAAGGGCGGCGCGCTCAACATCACCATCCACGAACTGGAAATCACCGTCCCCGCCGACCACATTCCGGAAGACATCATTGTCGATCTGACCGGTTTTGAAATCGGCCAGTCGGTGCATGTCTCCGATCTGAAGCTGCCTTCCGACGTTTCGCCGGTTCCAGCGCCGGAAGCCGTGATCGCCTCGGTCACCGCCTCGCGCGCCAGCGTCAGCGAAGACGCGGCTGAAGCCGCCGCCGACGCGGAAGGCTAAGCTTTCGCTTCACCTGCGATATAAAGCCCCGGTTCGGTTCGGACCGGGGCTTTTCCATGTCAGGACGTGCAATATCAGGAGACAAAGCCGTGCATCTGATCGTCGGCCTCGGCAATCCCGGCCCGCAATATGAGAAAAACCGCCACAATATCGGCTTCATGCTGATCGACGAACTGGCGCGCGATCCGGCCTTCGGGCCTGAGAAGAAGGCGTTCGATGGCCTTGTCAGCGAAGGCCAGATGGACACGCCAAAGGGCCGCGACAAGATCCTGCTGCTCAAGCCGATGACCTTCATGAACCTGTCCGGCAATGCGGTCGCCAAGGCGATGCAGTTCTATAAGCTCAAGCCCGAACAGGTGATTGTCTTTCACGACGAGCTGGACCTGGCGCCGGGCCGCCTGCGCATGAAGCTGGGCGGCGGTCACGCCGGGCATAACGGCCTGCGCTCGATCATGCAGCATATCGGCCCCAACTTTGTGCGCGGACGGATGGGCATCGGTCATCCGGGCGGGAAAGAGCTGGTGCATGGCTGGGTCTTGTCCGACTTCGCCAAGGCCGATCAGGCCTGGCTGAACGCCCTGCTCGACGCCTCGGCGCGCGCCCTGCCCATGCTGCTCTCCGGCGCGCCCGACGCCGCCGATCGCTATCAGGCCGAGGTCATGCGCCTTGCCCCGGCGCCCAAGCTGGACACGCGCCAGCTTAATGCGGGCAAAGAGTAGTTCCCTTTCCGCGCCCCGAATGATACGGAGGGCGCATATTTTTCATAGCCAAACAAGATCGAGTTCATGGCCCTCAAAGTCGCTATCGTCGGCCTGCCCAATGTCGGCAAGTCCACCCTGTTCAACGCCCTGACCCAGACCGCCGCCGCGCAGGCCGCCAACTATCCGTTCTGCACGATTGAGCCGAACACCGGCGACGTCGCGGTGCCGGAGCCGCGTCTGGCCGTGCTGGCGAAAATCGTCGGCTCTAAGGAGATCATTCCGGCGCGCATGAACTTTGTCGATATCGCCGGTCTGGTGCGCGGCGCCTCCAAGGGCGAAGGGCTGGGCAATCAGTTTCTGGCCAATATCCGCGACTGCGACGCCATCGCCTTTGTAGCGCGCTGCTTTGTCGATACCGATATCACCCATGTCGAGGGCCGCATCGACCCGATCAGCGATCTGGAAATCATCGAGACCGAGCTGATGCTGGCCGATCTCGAAAGCCTCGAAAAGCGCCTGCCGCAACTGGAAAAGCGCGCCAAGACCGGCGGCGACAAGGAGGCGGCCATCACCGTCTCGCTGATCAACGCCGCGCTTGAGGAGCTGCGCAATGGGAAACCTGCGCGCATCGCCTATGAAAAGGGCAAGATCAGCAAGGAGGACAAGAAGGCGTGGGAGATGCTGCAATTGCTGACCTCAAAGCCCGCCCTCTATGTCTGCAATGTCGAGGAAGGTTCCGCCAGCACGGGCAATGAGCTGTCCGAACAGGTCGCGGCGCGCGCCAAGGCCGATCACGCCAATTCCGTGGTCATCTCGGCGCAGATCGAATCGGAAATCGCCCTGCTGGAGCCGGAGGAGCGCGCCGAGTTCCTTGAGACGCTCGGCCTTGAGGAGCCGGGTCTGAACCGCCTGATCCGTGAAGCCTATAAGCTGCTCGGCCTGCAGTCCTATTTCACGGTCGGCCCGAAAGAGGCGCGCGCCTGGACCATCCATGTCGGCGACACCGCGCCGCAAGCCGCGGGCGTCATCCATACCGACTTCGAGAAAGGCTTTATCCGCGCCGAAACCATGGCCTATGACGACTTCGTCAAGTTCAACGGCGAAGCGGGCTGCAAGGAAGCGGGTAAATTCCGTCAGGAAGGCAAGGAGTATGTCGTCAAGGACGGGGATATTATGAATTTCAGGTTTAACGTCTAGCGGCAAGCCCCTTGAACTATAAATTGAAATACAAAACCCGCCGGATCGCTCCGGCGGGTTTTGTATTTTAAAAGCACGGCTGAAATCGCGGCATGATGAGTCGAAAATTATTAGCTGTCGAGAAGCGGAGCGGAGCGTACTTCAGTACGTGAGCACCGCATCGCAGACAGATGATGATTTGCAGACCATCAGGACGCGATTTCTCAGTGTTTGCCGCGCCAGACTTGACGGTAGGCCGCATACACCACGCCCGCCAGCAGCAGCAGGTAGATGATGACCGAGAAGCCCAGCTGTTTGCGTTCGACCATGTGCGGGTCGGCGGCCCAGGCGAGGAAGGCGGCGACGTCTTCGGCGTTCTGCTTGACCGTTGAAGGCGTGCCGTCGTCGTAAGTTACCTGCCCGTCCGACTTTAAGGGGGGCGGCATGGCCAGCACGCCGCCGTGCGGAACATGGGCGGGATCGCCCTTCCACTGCGCGCGCAGATTGCCGTTGACGTGCGGGTAGTAGTACTGGCCCGGATTGAGCGTCAGCCCGGCGGGCGGGGTGTGGGAGCCGCTGACCACATTATAGATGTAGAGCGCCCCGCCCTCGCGCGCCTTGGCCAGCACCGACATGTCGGGCGGTATGGCGCCGCCGTTCGACGCCTTGGCCGCTTCGTCGTTCTTGAACGGTGACGGGAAGCGGTCGGCGGGCGTGCCCTTGCGGGTGATGTCGTCGCCGGTGTCCGGGTCGATGTCGGCGATATCGTATTCCGAGGCGATTTCCTTCACCACCGGATTGTCGTTCGGATTCTTGTACTTCGGATCGTAGAAGGGGCCGCCCTTCTGACCCAGATTGCGGAACGACACCAAATGCATGGCGTGGCAGGTCGAGCAGACCTCGCGATACACCTTATAGCCGCGTTGCAACTGCGCCTGATCGAAGGTTCCGAACGGGCCTTCAAAGGTGAAGGGGTGCGGCGGCTGCGCGAATGGCGCCGCATTGCTTTCGGCCAGAGCTGCGCCGCCCGTCAGCAGGGTTGCCGCCGCGATCAGGCCCGCCGCCAGTTTCGTCATAGGTTTCGACATGGGGATCAAGCCTTCTTCGCTTGGGCGGCCAAAACGGCTTCGGAAATCGAGGCCGGAACAGGCAGGGGTTCTTCTTTCAAACCGATCCACGGCATGATGATGAAGAAGAAAGCGAAATAGTAGGCGGCCAGCACCTGAGCCACGGTCGTGACATTGATGCCGGTCGGCTCGCCCAGCTTATCGACGCCGAACTTGAACACGATCTGCGCCGGCTCCTGCGCGCCGCACCAGCCAAGACCGAGGCAGGCGACGACGAACAGGAAGAAGAACCAGCGCATCACCGGGCGGTAGCGCATCGACTTGACCTTCGACGTATCCAGCCACGGCAGCAGGAAGATGGCGGCGATGGCGGTGAACATCATCACCACGCCGATCAGCTTGGCCGGGATCGGGCCGATGTCGAAGGTAATGGCGCGCAGGATGGCGTAGAAGGGCAGCATGTACCATTCGGGCACGATATGGGCGGGAGTCACCAGCGGATTGGCCGGGATGTAGTTGTCGGTATGGCCCAGAGCCTCCGGCGCAAAGAAGACGAAGACCGAGAACAGGATCAGGAACAGGACGATGCCCAGACCGTCCTTGACCGTCGCATAGGGCGTGAAGGGAACCGTGTCCTCCTTCGACTTGATCTCGACGCCGGTCGGATTGTTCTGGCCGACGACATGCAGCGCCCAGACGTGCAGCACGACGACGCCCGCAATCACGAAGGGCAGCAGATAGTGCAGCGAGAAGAAGCGCGTCAGAGTCGGGTTATCGACCGCGAAACCGCCCTGCAGCCAGGTCAGGATCGACGAACCGACGACCGGAATGGCGCCGATCAGGTTGGTGATCACCACCGCGCCGTAATAGGACATCTGGCCCCACGGCAGCACATAACCCATAAAGGCCGTGGCGATCATCAGGAAGTAGATGATGCAGCCCAGCAGCCACAGCACTTCGCGCGGCGCTTTGTAGGAGCCGTAATAGAGGCCGCGGAACATGTGAATATAGACGGCGAAGAAGAACATCGACGCGCCGTTGGCGTGCACGTAGCGCAGAAGCCAGCCATAATTGACGTCGCGCATGATGCGCTCGACCGAATCAAAGGCCAGGGCGGAATTGGCGGTGTAGTGCATCGCCATGATCACGCCGGTGACGATCTGAATGCCGAGGCAGAGCGACAGGATGCCGCCAAAGGTCCACCAGTAGTTCAGGTTTTTCGGCGTCGGATAGTCTATGAAGCTGTCATAGGCCAGACGGGCGATCGGCAGGCGCGAATCCAGCCATTTTTCAAAGCCGGATTTCGGCTGATAGGTCGAAGCATGCTCGCTCATCTTTAGCCCACCTTGATCTTGCTGTCGGTCAGGAACGCATAGTCCGGCACCAGCAGATTCTTCGGCGCCGGTCCCTGACGGATGCGACCGGAGGTGTCATAGACCGAGCCGTGGCACGGGCAGAGCCAGCCGCCATATTCGCCGCCGCCGAAATTGGGCACGCAACCGAGATGGGTGCAGACGCCGACCAGGATCAGATACTGCTCATGACCGGCCTTGACGCGCTCGGAGTCGGGTTGTGGATCGCGCAGGGCTTTCCAGTCCGTATCCTGGGCTTCCTTGATTTCCTTTGGGGTGCGATAGCGCACGAACAAGGGCTTGCCGCGCCATTTGACCACGACCTGCTGGCCTTCGACGACCTTGGACAGGTCGTATTCGATCGACGCCAGCGCCAGGGTGTCGGCCGCCGGGTTCATCTGGCCGATCAGCGGGATCAGCGTCATCGCCGCCGCGCCCGCCGCGCCCGCGCCTGCCGCTATGTAGATGAAATCACGACGGTTGGGATCGAGTGTCCCGCCGTCCTGTACAGGTTCGCTCACCTTTGCACCTCTCCATGTCCATACGCCGGGCGTACAGGCTTATCGTCGCCTGCCTCCGTTACGCCCGCCGGTCGCGTTAACCGCGGCCGGTTACTTTCGATTCGCCGTTCCCGCCGTCAGGCGCGCCCGCGAAATAAGTTTCTTTGTAAGTGAACGTGATTCCGTAACGCTGTTAAGTCGCACCTGCGGCTATAGGTCACGGCTTTCGCCCCTTACCGTCTATAATCACATTTCCACGAAGCTGACAAACCGGCAAACACTTTCTCCGCCGATTTTCGCCATATTTGACGTACCCGTGAGATATGACGCAGGCGATATAAGGATGCGCGCGTCGCGGCGATTTCGTGTGGACGCGCGCAAGTCGGGCGCGCTAAAGCCCTGAGCTTTCCTTAAACAGGGCCGTTCTGATGCGTCTGGCGCTTTACCAACCCGATATTCCGCAAAACCTCGGCGCCGCCATGCGCCTGAGCGCGGCCTTTGCGCTCGATCTCGACGTGATCGAACCGTGCGGCTTTCCGCTGGGCGACAAGATGATCAGGCGCGCGGCGATGGACTATGCGGCCTGCGCCAAAGTGTCGCACCATGCGTCATGGGACGTGTATCTCGGTTTCGTCGCCGGTCTGCCGCAACCGGCGCGGCTGGTGCTGATGACGACGAAGGCGGCGCAACCGCTTTACGACTTCGCGTTTCAGCCGGACGACATTCTGCTGATGGGGCGTGAGAGCGCAGGCGTTCCCGAAGACGTGCATGAGCGGGCGGATGCCCGGCTCTATATCCCCATGTCGGCGCAGGCGCGCTCGATCAATGTGATCAACGCCGCGGCCATGGCGTTGGGAGAAGGTTTGCGGCAGGTCAAGGGCTTTCCCGGTCAGGGCTGAACGCGTATAGCGGAAACATGACCGATACCGATCTCCTCGATACGCGCCGCCAACAGGCCTCCACATGGTTCCGACAACTGCGCGACGACATCTGCGCCGCGTTCGAGCGGCTGGAAGACGAAGCCTCACCTGCCCTTTATGGCGAGACGGCGGGGGGTTTCGAGCGCACGCCTTGGTCCCGCCCCGAAGGCGGGGGCGGCGAAATGTCGATCATGAAGGGCCACCTGTTCGAGAAGGTCGGCGTGCATATCTCGACGGTGCATGGCGAGTTCAAGCCGGAATTCGCCAAGTCGATCCCCGGCGCCGCCGACGATCCGCGCTTTTTCGCCACCGGGATCAGCCTGATTGCGCATATGACCAATCCGCATGTCCCCGCCGTGCATATGAATACGCGCTTCATCACCACGACCCAGAGCTGGTTTGGCGGCGGGGCGGACTTGACGCCGTTAATGGCCGAGGACCGCTGCGAGGACGCGCCGGACGCCGTCGCCTTTCACGCCGCGCTGAAAGCCGCCTGCGACGCGCACGATCCGGCTTATTACGAGCGTTTCAAGGCCTGGTGCGACGACTACTTCGTCCTGCCCCACCGCAACGAACCGCGCGGCGTCGGAGGGATTTTCTACGACCACCTCAATTCCGGCGATCACGATGCCGACTTCGCCTTTACGCAGGATGTCGGCAGGGCGTTTCTGGCTATCTATCCGCAGCTTGTGCGTGGACGCATGAATCAAGCATGGACGGAGGACGAACGCGAGGCGCAACTGATCCAGCGCGGGCGTTATGTCGAGTTCAACCTGCTCTATGACCGCGGCACGATCTTCGGCCTGAAGACCGGCGGCTATGTGCCGTCGATCATGTCGTCCATGCCGCCTGTGGTGAAGTGGCCGTAGAGAGGTCGCTTTACCCAGGCGAAGTCACGCCGCCAGAAACCGTGAGATCGCCGCCAGCAGGTCGTGACGGTGCGAGTCGCGTTTCAGGGTCAGCACCGCCTCATCGACCAGCTTTTCGTCGATGCGGATTCCCTTACGGCTGAGCAGCAGATCGGTGGCGAAATCGTGGCTGAATTCCGGGTGGCACTGGAAGGACAGGGCCTTGCGGTTGGTGTAGTAGAGCGCCCCGTTGGGGGTAAAGTCCGATCCGGCCAACACCACCGCGCCTTCGGGCGTTTTCACCACCTGATCCTGATGCGTGACCGCGCAGGACAGGGCCTGCGCCGGTTTTCCGCCCAGTTTCGCCCATAGTTCCGGTGCATGCAGGTCGTAAGCGTGCAGGCCGATGCCCCAGCCCTTATGCGACTTCTCGACATGCCCGCCCCAGGCCTGCGCCATGACCTGATGGCCGAAGCAGATGCCGACGATGGGGATTTGATCGTCGAGATCGCGCAGCCAGGCGATCAGCGATTGGATCCACGCATCCTTCTCATAGACTCCGGCGGGCGATCCGGTGATCACCACGCCTTTCAGGCGCGTATCGGGGTCGGGGAGATCGCCCTGCAAGGTCTTGAAAACGCGAAAGGTCCGCCCCTCGTCCGCCAGCAGTTGCGCGAACATGTCGGCATAGGTTCCGTAGTCCGCGTCCAGCCCCGCAGGCGGCACGCCGGTTTCCAGAATGGCGATATAGTCGCCGTGAGCTTCGTCAACGCGCATCAAAAACACCCCGAATACGGAGCATTATTTTGGCGTATTTTTGAGTCGGTCAAGGGCAGCGTCGATCACGCCTTGCGAGAAATCGTGACGGAGCCAGTCGGCTTCGATCGCTTTCAACATCTGGCCGACCTCCGGCCCCGCCGTCAGGCCCAGCGCGATCAGGTCGGCGCCCTTGAGCGGAAAGGCCGGAACCTCCAGATGGCGCAAGGAGTCCAGCAGGCCTTGCGCCCGCGCGGGCGCCTTGCCCAGATGGGCGCCGCTCAGGGCCACGGCGTCGAGCGCCGCCTCGCGACCATGTGTGTAGATCAGACGGTGAATCTCCTCGCCCTCGGCCAGCGCTTCGGCGGCGTCGTGGGCGGATTTCAGGCGCAGATAAAGCCGTTGCGACAGGCGCAGGCGCTGGCTCAGCGGTTTGAGCGCCCCGTCCTCCAGCAGACCACCATCGTCCAGCAGGGCGATCAGACGCCGTTCGGGTTCGGTGGCGATGGCCAGCATGCCCCTGAAGGCGCTTAAGTTCACGCCGCGCCAGCCCGGCAGGACATGGCTGAGAACGCCACCGTCCAGCATCGCCTCGAAGGCGCGCAGCGGATTGGCGACGGCGAGGGTTTTCAGCACCTCCTGCTGGATGCGTTCGCCCGACAGGCCGTCTATGCCGTCCTTCAGCGCAAGGCAGGCCGCCAGCGACGCCGCGTCGATCTCGCGCGCATAGCCCGCCGTGAAGCGGAAAAAGCGTAAGATGCGTAAATAGTCTTCGCGGATGCGCTGCTCCGCCTCGCCGATGAAACGCACCCGCCGCGCCTCTATATCCGCCAGCCCCTGCCCGGTCGGGTCATAGACCTGCCCGTCGATGTCGGCGTAAAGCGCGTTGAGGTAGAAGTCGCGGCGCTGCGCGTCCTTAGCCCAGTCCGTCGTGAAGCGCACCACGGCGCGGCGCCCGTCCGTCTCGACGTCTTCGCGCAGCGAGGTGATCTCGAACGGCTGACCGTCCACCACAGCCGTAATCGTGCCGAACGCCTTACCGGTCGGGACGCTGCGTAAGGCCGCCGCCGCCAGCGCCGCCTCGGTTTCGTCCGGCGTCAGTTGCGTCGCCAGGTCGAGATCCGTCATGGGCAGGCCCAGCAGGCCATTGCGCACGCAGCCGCCGACGAAACGCACGCAGCCCGGATCGCCTGCCGCTTCGAGCGCTGCGAACACCGCGCGCGTTGCGGGCGCGCGCATGGAATCGGTGAGAGGCAGTCTGGTCATGCGCGTTGATCGCACATATGCGCAAGGCAATCCATGCCGGGCGTGCAAGCGCGGCTAAAGAACGCGGATCACCTGCCCGCTCAGGGCGTCGCCTTCCTTGGCGTAGCGGATCAGCAGACGGTTGGGATCGACCGGCCCTGGCAGGGTCAGTCCCTGCGCGCGCACAAAACCCAGCGGCTCGAAAAAGTCGCGCGACCCGACCAGCAGTACGGCGCGCAGGCCCTTGGCGAAGGCGGCTTCGACGGCGGTTTCGATCAGCCGACTGCCGATCTTGTGGCTACGATAGGCGTCATCGACGACGATTGGTCCCAGAAAAGCGATGGGGGTGCGCGTCTCGTCAGCGGCCTGGACGAAGATCGGCCACAGCCGCACCGAGCCAATGAGGCGCGCGCCATCCAGCGCGACATAGCTGAGATCGGCCAATGGCGTGGAATTTTCGCGCAGCCGTTCGGCGGTCTTGACGAAGCGGCCCGGTCCGAAGGCTCGGTCCGTCAGACGCAGCACGGCGTCCGCCTGCGACGCCTGCTCCAGCGCGATGGCATAGTCGAGGACCGGTCGATCCAGGGCCTTAGATTCCATGAACAGAGCATCCAGCGCCATAGCCGCGCTCCTGTTGATAAGTCGGGGCGCGCGGAATAGAGCCAATCGCCGGTCAGGTCAATGCGGAATGCTGTCGCCGCGCCTGCACATTATGCAACCGGATATGTCATTTACTCATAAAGGCCATGAAGGCGGCTTGCGCTTCGGGACTGAACAGAAGCTCCCGAAACACCTCACCCTCGGCGCGCACCACCTGCCACAAAGCCTCGCGGTCGCGCAGAAAGCCTTTAGTCTGGCGCACGGCGTTCGGCGGCAGGGCTGCGACGCGACGCGCCATCTCAGCCGCCGCAGCGTCCAGCGCGTCGCGCGCGACAACGCGGTTGATCAGACCAAGCTCACGCGCCTCAGCCGCGCCGATGACCTCGCCCAGCGCCATCCAGGCGAAGGCGCGCTGATGCCCAATGCGCTGCGGCAGCAACAGGGTCGATCCGGCTTCCGGGACGAGTCCCAGCTTGAGGAACGGCAGGCTGAGCCGTGCATCTTCACTGGCCGCAACCAGATCGCAATGCAGCAACAGGGTCACGCCCACGCCAACGGCCTGCCCCTGTACGGCGGCGATCAGGGGTTTGTCGAAAAAGGTCAGGGCCTTGAGGAAGCGGAACACAGGCAGGTCTTCGAGATCGGCGGCGGCGCGCAGTTCTGGCAGCCCCTGAGCGAAATCCATAATGTCGTTGCCCGCGCAGAAGTCATCGCCCGACGCCGCTATGATCACAGCGCGCGTCGCGTCATTGGCCTGCGCCTTTATCAGAGCGTCGGTCAGTTCCGCATACATGGTTTTGGTCAGGGCGTTCTTTTTGGCCGGGCGGTCCATCCGCAGCGTCACCACGCCGTCGGCCTCAGTTGTTACAATCATGGCGTCCTCCGTTTACGTAAACGTAAACCACGGCCCGCCGAGCGACAAGCCTGCGCGCCACGTCCTCGCCATAAAACTTGCATAAGCCTATTGAAATTTCACTTTATGCGGGGCAAACCCGCATGGCGCTAACGAGTGATTACGGCGGACCAACCGCCGCCTTTTTCGACACACTTTCCGAGCAGGGAGACAAGCCCGCCATGACTTCGACTTCATTTATCGCCTTCGCGGAACGGCTGAAAACGCTGATCGCCGCCGCAGGCGTTGCTGCGTTGCTGGGCCTTGGCGCCCAGAGCGCCTACGCCGCCAATCAGGCCGCGCCCGCCGAATTCAAGATCGACCCCAAGGTGCAGGCGCAATCCATGACCGACGCGCCCGGCCTGATCGCTTCGGCGCATATCAAGTGCGATCCGACCGACGCCTATCTGATGGGCGAAACCGATCTGGAAAAGGACGGCAAGAAGGTCAAGGGCTCGCTCTATGAAATCGCCTGCAAGACTGGACCCGGCTTTCTGGCTACGGCCTTCTCGCCGAAGGAGGTTTCGCAGGCCTTTACCTGTCTCATGGCGGAGGGCATGAAGGCCAAGCAGCCCAACGCCGCCACCTGCGTCCTGCCGGAAAACAAGCCTGCCTATAGTTGGCTGACGCCGGTTGTGCAGCCCTACCTGCCCAATTGCGTGGTGAATAACGCCCGCATCATGGGCTCGACTCCGCCGGAATCGACCGAGCCGAAGATCGACCGCTATGAGGTCGGCTGCGAAACCGGCGTTGGCGGCATTATCGACTATCCGCAACTCGGTTCGGACGCCCCGATCAACTTCCTGAGTTGCCTGATCGGCGCCGATAAGGGATTCGCCTGTCAGTACACCAGTAATGAAGCCCTGATCGACTCACTGAAGCCCGTCGCGGCCAAGGCTGACGCCGACTGTCAGGTCAACAATGTCCGTTTCGTCGGCGTCACCAAGGAATCAGACGGCTTCTTCTATGAGTTCGGTTGCGCCAACAAGCCGGGCTTCATCGTCATGACCGGCAATGACAACAGCTTCAAACAGGCCGTGCCATGCGCGCAGGCAACCAGCCTCGGTGGCTGCAAGTTCACCGATGCGGGCGCGGCTCAGGCCGACGCCAAGACGACCTTTACCAAGACGCTCAAGGCAGCGGGTTACGCATGCACGGTGCAGGACTATAACCTGATCGGCACCCAACCCTCGACCAAGCGCGACTATGTCGAACTCAAGTGCCCGGAACAGCCCTGGGGCCTGGTCGGTTTCGTGCCGCAACCGGACAGCCAGTCTTCGGTCCATGTTAAGGATTGCTTCATTGAGCAAACCTCGCGCGCCGACTGCACCTTCGTCACTGAAGATCAGATGCGCGCGCAACTCGACAAGCTGATCAAGGTCGCCGAGCCGAACAAGGACTGCGACGTCAAGCAGGTCCGCTATATCGGCGAATCCGCCGAGACCGAGAACGCCCTGATCGCGGAACTGGCCTGCGTCAACAAGCGCGGTTACATCGTCGTCGTGGCGCCGGACCGCAAGAGCCTCGACGCCACGCCGTGCAAGCTGACCAAGGCGCACGGTCTGGATCAGTCCTGCACGATCCCGGATAACGGCACCTATGCCGACTAATTACGGCGCCGACTAATTCCGGCCACAAGACTTTGCGATGCCCGTGGAGCCCCGCTCCACGGGTGTTTTTTTACGGAGTCCGCCCATGCGCCGCGTCTTTATCGGCCTTGCGATCGCCCTGTTGCTGAGCGGTTGCCACAAACCGGCGCCGAAGGATATGGCGGTGATTAATCTGCCTGCGCCGCCGCAGCCGGGGCAGGTCGCGCTTTACGGCGCGCCAGACGGGATCAGCGTGCAGAGCCATTCCGGCGATTGCGGCAAGGCGGCCTGTTTCGCCTATGTGAAAGACAAATGGCGGCCTTTGCTCAAGGCGGACGGCAGCGCCCTGCCCTTGCTGACGCTGAATGGCGCGACCGGCGGCGCCTATGACGATCTTCTGTGGCGCGCTTCCGGCGGCGGACGCGCCGTGCTGCTGAACCGGGCGGCGGGCCGCGACGCGGTGAAACGCGGTCAGTTCGACGGTCTGCGCATCGGCTTAAAAAGCGGCGGCAAGGCCAGTTATTTGACCGTATTCAATGCGCCCGACGCCGAGGTCGCCCTGTCGGGCGGCGGCGCCTGGTTGCTGGCCCGCCAGAAGGATGGATCGAGCCTGCTGCTGGACCTGTTCGCCCTGCAGGGCCGCACGGGCGTTACCTGCGTCAACGGCGTGGCGATTGACGCTTCGCCCTGGGCGGGACCGCCTGAAACCGCGCTGTCGCCCGACGTCTTCCTGTCGCGCAATATCCCCGCCGAAGCCCGCGCCACCGAAAAAGCGCGCATTGATCAGGCGTGCGCCGCAAAGACGTCGTGACTTACAGAGTCTCCATAAATCGGCAGGCCTCGCCCTGCGACGGCCCGACGATTTCGTCGTCGCGCATGACGATCTTGCCGCGAATAATGGTCGCTTTCGGCCAGCCGGTGACCTCCAGGCCATCGAAGGGCGTCCAGCCGGAGCGGGTGCGCATGTCGGCGTGGCGCAAGACGCGCTTGTGCTTGAGGTCCACCAGGGTCACGTCGCCGTCATAGCCCTCGGCCATGCGGCCCTTATTGGCGACGCCGAAGACGCGCTGCGCGCCCGCCGAGGTCAGATCGACCAGCCGCTCCAGCGTCATGCGGCCCTGCGCGACGTGGTTGAGCATGACCGGCAACAGGGTCTGCACGCCCGGCATGCCCGACGGCGAAGCCGGATAGGGCTTGGCCTTTTCTTCCAGCGTATGCGGCGCGTGGTCCGAACCCAGCACGTCGGCGATGCCGCCGGTAATGCCGCGCCACAGGCCTTCGACATGATAGCGGTCGCGGATCGGCGGGTTCATCTGCGCCAGCCCCTTGAGGCGCTCATAGGCTTCGGGCGCTTCGAGCGTCAGGTGCTGCGGCGTGATCTCGACCGTGGCGACGTCCTTGTGTTCCTTGAGGAATTCGATCTCCTCGCGCGTGGTGACGTGCAGGACGTGGATGCGCTTGCCCGCCTCGCGCGCCAGCCGGACCAGGCGCTGGGTCGATTGGATGGCCGATTGCGGATCGCGCACGAAGTCATGGCTGGTCCAGTCGCCTTCGCGCGCCAGCGGGCGGCGCTCGGCCAGACGAAACTCGTCCTCGGAATGGAAGGTGGCGCGACGGCGCACTGCGCCCAGCACGGCGGCCACCCCAGCATCGTCGGCGATCAGCAGGGTGCCGGTCGAGGCGCCCATGAACACCTTGACGCCGCAGCAGCCGGGCAGGCGCTCCAGATCGCCGAGATGGTGGATATTCTCGTGCGTACCGCCGATATAGAAGGCGTGGTCACAGTGCATGCGATGGCGCGCGCGCTTCAGCTTGTCGTAAAAGGCGTCATGATCCGTGGTCGTCGGGTTGGTATTGGGCATTTCGAACACCGCCACGACGCCGCCCATCACCGCCGCCTGCGAACCGGTTTCGAGGTCTTCCTTCCATTCCAGCCCCGGCTCGCGGAAGTGGACCTGGGTGTCGATCACGCCCGGCATGGCCAGCAGGCCGCTGGCGTCGAAGATTTCCCCCGCCGAGGCCTGCGCCAGATCGCCAAAGGCCGCGAACTTGCCGTTCGCTATGCCGATATCGCCCTTTCCGCGCCCCGCGTGGTTGATGATGTCGGCGTTGCGGATGATCAGGTCAAATGTCTGGGGCATTGCGACTCTCCTGCGCGCTTTGAAGCATTTTTGTGATCGCTTCATAGACCCTATCGACGGGCAAATCCAACATATGACAGACGTTTTGCTTCAATTTCGGGTCGATCAGGCGGATCTGCGCCAGCGTCCTTCGCCCGCGCACGGTTTGCACGTTCGGCCCCGGCGGCGCCTCGGCCTCGCTGCTGGGGCCGAACAGGCCGAAGGTCGGGACGCCTGCGGCGGCGGCCAGATGCAGCCAGATCTCGTCATTGCCGACAAAGAGTTGCGCCTGACGCAGCGCGGCGTACAGGGTCAGGACGTCCATGTCGTCGCGTGTTTCCAGCACCTGCGCGCGCGGGGTCGCCATAGCCAGCGCCATCAGGGTGTCGCGCTCGGCCTCGCCGCCGACCACCAGCAGGCGATGGCCGGGAAACGGCCCGTCCTCGCGCGTCAGCCGCGTCGCCAGCACCGCAAAACGCTCGGTCGGCCAACGCCGTCCCAGCCAGCTCGCGCCGGGCGCCATGGCGATCAGCGGGCCGCCGCGCCCGCTTGCGTCCAGAAGGGTGCGCGCCCGCGCCGCGCGGTTGGGCGATACGCTCAGGCGCGGCATGACCTCGGCGGGATTGAGGGCCAGTTTGTCGCATAATTGTGTCAGCGCCGAATCGGTGTCGTTGGGATTGAAGGTGAAGCGGATGCGCGCCTTCATCATGCGCGCGATCAGCGATGGCCCCAGATCAATGCACATGCCCCAGTTGCGTCGCGACAATTCGCTCAGCGACCCCAGAGATTTCAGGTTGAAGATGGCGCCGTCCAGGGCTTGTATCTCGGCGATCGAGTCGTCATCTTGGAACAGTTCGGCGACGGCGGGCGTGGTGGCCAGGGTGATGCGGGCCTGCGGCGCCTCGGCCTTCAGGCGCGCGATCACGCCGCTTACGCTTACCGCGCGCGGCACATCGCAGAAGGCCAGGACGAGAATCGGAAAAGCCGTCATGCGGCATCATCAGATCGAAAGCGTTTCATATCAAGACCATGTCGACCGCTGTTCTTACTCATCGCGCCCTGCTCAGCGTCTGCGGTCCCGACTGGGCCGCCTTTCTCAAGGGGCTTTGCACCGCCCATATTGACGATCTGGCCGCCGAGGTCAGCCGGGGCGAGTTTCATAGGCTGCATTACGGGGCGTTTTTGCGGCCACAGGGCAAGATGATCGGCGATTGCCTGCTGCACGCCGTCTCTGCTGACGAAATCTGGCTCGACGTTCCGCTTGATGCGCGCGATGAGCTGTTCGCCAAACTCAACATGTATCGCTTGCGCGCCAAGGTCAGCATCGCCATGCGCGATGAAGCGGTCGTCGCAGCGATGAACGCCCTGCCCGAAGGTTTCATGTCGGATCCGCGCAGCGCTGTGACCGGCGGCGTCTATGGTCGCGCCTACGGGGCGGCGGGCGACGACGGCGATTGGCAAAGCTTCCGGTTTGCGCTCGGCCTGGCCGAAGGCGGGGCGGATTTCGGCGCGGACGATCTTTACGCTATCGACGCCAATCTCGACGCGCTGAACGCTATTGACTTCCACAAGGGCTGTTATGTCGGCCAGGAATTGACCTCGCGCATGAAGCGGCGCGGCCAGATCAAGAACCGCGTCTTATCCCTGCGGCACGAAGGCCGCCTGAACAAGGGCGCCGAAGTGCTCGTCGGCGAACGCAAAATCGGCGAAGTTCTGAGCGGAGGCGATGGCGTATCTCTGGGGGTGATGCGGCTCGATCGCCTCGCTGGAGAGGCGATCTGCGCGGGCGCGCCTGTCTTCGTCGCAATCCCCGACTGGCTGAAAGACCTGATCCCGGAGACACATAATGGATGACAAGACCCGCTGTCACTGGCCGGGACAAGACCCGCTCTATGTCGCCTATCATGATGAGGAATGGGGCGTGCCTGAGTACGATCCGCGCGCCCTGTGGGAAAAGCTGGTGCTGGATGGCTTTCAGGCCGGATTGTCGTGGATCACCATCCTGCGTAAGCGCGAAGCCCTGCGCGAAGCTTTCGCCGGATTCGATCCCGACAAGGTGGCGCGTTTCAGCGAGACCGATATCGAACGGCTGATGAACAATCCCGGCATTATCCGGTCGCGCGCCAAGATCGTCTCGGCCATCGACAGCGCCCGCATCACGCTGGATTTGCGCGAAAAAGGGATCAGTTTCACCGATCTGATCTGGCAGGCGCAGGACCATCAGCCGATCCACAACCATTTCGAAGACCGGACCGAAGTTCCCGCCGAAACCGCGACTTCACGCGAATTGGCCAAGCTTTTGAAGTCGCATGGCTACAAGTTCTGCGGCCCGGTGATCGTCTATGCTTTCATGCAGGCGGTCGGCATGGTCAACGACCATCTCGTCACCTGTTTCCGGCACGGCGAACTGATTGCCGCAGACGCGAAAGCGTCGTAAGGAGCGAGTCCTCCCGCAGCG
Source organism: Asticcacaulis sp. (assembly GCF_051956075.1). Classification (GTDB taxonomy): domain Bacteria; phylum Pseudomonadota; class Alphaproteobacteria; order Caulobacterales; family Caulobacteraceae; genus Asticcacaulis. Next base: position 43,449 of record NZ_JBQCGA010000052.1, read on the forward strand.
GGAGACAGTGCGGGGGCGCGTATGACCAACCTTATGAATGTGATGTTCCTGCCTTTGCGGCGCTATGCCGAGTTTCACGGGCGGTCGCGCCGCCGCGAATACTGGCTGTGGGTGCTGTTCAAATTTCTGCTCGGCGCGTGCCTGGTGCTGCTGGCCGGTTTGCTGGGGGTCAGCGGCCATATTGGCGGCGTCGGCGTGGTGGCGCTGCTGCGCATGCTGATCTTTTTCGCCATCCTTGTTCCCGATATCGCCGTGTCGGTGCGGCGCATGCACGACATCAATCGTTCCGGCTGGTGGATTGTGATGCCCGTCGCTGTCGGCGCAGGCGCCTCCGCGCTCTACCTTCTGGTCGCGGGCGGCAGTCTGAGCGCGGAAATTCAGACCCTGGTCGCTGTGTCGCAAACCAATGATCCCGAACTGTTTTTGTCCGGCATGACGGCGCTGATCGTGCCGATGATCTGGGTCAGCGGACCGATCCTGCTTGCCAAGATCGTCACGCTTGTGTTTCGGTGTACTCCCGGGACTCACGGCGACAACCGCTTCGGTCCCGATCCGAAGGCGTTCCATTAATGGGCGCCGCATCGAGGGGCGCCCGTCGCCCGAACGACTACGGAGGCTAAGGCATGGTCTCAAGACTGCTCAAGCCCTTGACGCATTATGCAGATTTCAATGGCCGGGCCACGCGCGGCGAGTTCTGGCCGTTTGTGGCCGCCATCTATGGCCTGATCGCGCTGGTCCTGATCGCCGCCTTTGCATTTGGCGGCTTCACTCTGGACGGTTTTCTGTCCGTCTATTTCCACGTCAGCCCGTGGCTCAGCCTGTTCGGCCTTATCATCCTGCTGCCGCTGCTGGCGGTGACGACGCGACGCCTGCACGATCTGGATCGCACCGGCTGGTGGCTGATCGCGCCCTATGTCGTTGGCCTCGCCGCCTATATCGTCGCCCTGATCGTCAACGCCGGTCCGATGATAGATATGCTGACCAATATGCGCGACGCCGCGCAACTGCATGGCGCGCCCCTGTCGCCCGCCGATATGATGACGCTGCAAAGGCCGGTCTTCCGTCTGCTCCTGCCCTGGGTGGTCGCGCCGTCTCTGCTGGCGCAAATCGCGCTTTACGTCTACTGTGCTCGTCCGGGCGCGCCCGGCGATAACCGTTTCGGCGCCGCGCCCCGATAAGGGGAGGTCGTTATGTCAAACTGGCCACTGATGTTCCAGCCGCTGGCGAAATACGCCACGTTTGAAGGCCGTTCGCGGCGTTCGGAATTCTGGTTGTGGGTATTGTTCCGCTTTATTCTCAACGCCGTGCTTGGCTCCGTGGTCGGCGGCGTGGTGTTGAGCGGCCTGCCGATGTTGCAAAGCCATCCTGAGATCTTTTTCGCCAACTATATGCGCGTCATGCCGATTTTTTCGCTGGTCGGTCTGGCCCTGCTGATCCCGACTCTGGCCGTCGCCGTGCGTCGTCTGCACGATTCCAACCGCACCGGCTGGTGGCTCATCGCGCCCTACGCCGCCGCCATGGCGGGCCTCATCATCTTCTTCATCCTGTTTGGCGCCCAGATTTTCCATATCGCGCAACAGGGGCATGAGATGACGGACGCCGAAGGCATGGCCTTCGCCGGAAGCCTGTTCGGCACGCTGGCCCTGTGCTTCCTGCCCGCCATCATCTGCGACATCATGCTGCTGGTCTTCTTCCTGCTGGACGGCACGCCGGGGCCGAACCGTTTCGGGTCCGATCCCAAGGGCCGCGGCGTTACGGCTCAGACCGAAGCGTTCTGAACCGCGGTCTTGTGAATGGCGTCCGGGTCGGAATCGAAGTAGCAGCGTAAGTTATGGCGGATTTCAGCATCGAACTGACCCTGAGCGGTCTGATCTGCGGCGTGGATGAAGCCGGACGCGGCCCCTGCGCCGGTCCGGTCAGCATCGCCGCCGTCATTCTCGACCCCGAGCGCCTGCCAGACGGCATCAACGATTCCAAGGCGCTGACCGAGGCGCGGCGCTTCGAGCTGGAGCCGCAGATCAAGGCGGCGGCGGTCGCCTGGTCGGTCATCTTCATGGATATTGATGAGATCGCGCGGCTGAACATTCTCGGCGCGACGATGGAAGGCATGCGCCGCGCGATCGAGGCGCTCGATCCGTGCGCGCACCATGCGCTGATCGACGGCAACCGCTGCCCCAAAGTGAATATTCCGGCCACCGCCGTGGTCAAAGGCGATGCGCGCTCCCTGTCTATCGCCGCCGCCTCCATCCTGGCCAAGGCGGCGCGCGACCGGCATATGATCGAGATGGACGCGCTTTATCCGCAATATGGCTTCAAAAAGCACAAGGGCTATCAGTCGGAGTTCCATCTGGAGGCGCTGCGCGTCCACGGCCCCTGCCCTATCCACCGCGCGAGCTGGTCAACCGTGCGCAATCTCGACCTGTTCGAGGGCGCCGCTGAATAGTTTCGGCCCCAGACCGGGAACAAAACGAATCCAAAAGTGAGTCTTTTCGGACTCACCCACACATAAATCGAATCGCCCGATTCGCCAGCGAGTCAAGCTTAACCCTTCATTAAACATGCGGGATTCTAGTCCTTGGGATTCAAGGTCTTAGAAGGTTGTACCTATGCCCCGGCTTAAAGCTGCGCCCGCGCCCGTTTCCGCCCCGCCGCTCAAACTCGATACGATCCATCTGGGCGAGTGCATCGAGGTGCTGAAAAGCCTGCCGGACGCCAGCGTCGATCTGGTCTTCGCCGACCCGCCCTATAATCTGCAATTGGGCGGGGAGTTGCTGCGACCCGACAATTCCAAGGTCGATGCGGTCGATGACGAGTGGGATCAGTTCGCCAGCTTTGAAGTCTATGACAGGTTCACGCGGGACTGGATGCGCGAATGCCGCCGCGTGCTCAAGGACGACGGCGCCATCTGGGTGATCGGCTCCTATCACAACATCTTCCGCCTCGGCGTCGCCATGCAGGATCTCGGCTTCTGGGTGATGAACGATGTGATCTGGCGCAAGGCCAATCCGATGCCGAACTTCAAGGGCACGCGCTTCACCAATGCGCACGAAACCCTGATCTGGGCGACCAAGGCCAAGGGACAGAAGCGCTACACCTTCAATTACGACGCGCTCAAGGCGTTCAACGAAGACACGCAGATGCGTTCGGACTGGACGATCCCACTCTGCACCGGCGATGAGCGGCTGAAGGACGAAAACGGCAATAAGGCGCACCCGACGCAGAAGCCCGAAGCCCTGCTCTATCGCGTGCTGCTGGCCTGCACCAAGCCGGGCATGGTCGTGCTCGACCCCTTCTTCGGCACCGGCACCACCGGCGCGGCGGCCAAGCGTCTGGGCCGCCACTTTATCGGCATTGAGCGTGAGACGGATTACGCGAAAGTGGCGCAGGACCGCATCGACGCCGTGGTCCCGGTTCCGGTCGAAGACCTGCGCGTTATGGGCTCGAAAAAGGCCGAACCGCGCGTGCCGTTCGGCGCCCTGGTCGAGGCGGGCCTGCTGCGTCCAGGCGACACCCTCTATACGCCGCGCGGCGACCGCACCGCGCGCGTCCGCGCCGACGGCTCGCTGGTGCATGGAGAACTGTCCGGCTCGATTCACAAACTGGGCGCCATGCTGGAGCAAAGCCCGGCCTGCAATGGCTGGACCTATTGGCGCTTCAAGTCGGATGCGGGCCTGAAACCCATTGACGACCTGCGCACACGCATCCGGGCCGACATGAACTAAGCCCCCCCGACATCTTCTGAGTCTTCGCCGCCCGGCTTCCTTGCCGGGCGGTTTTTTTGTCTGAAGAAATGATGAATTTGGATTGATACTGATTGGTATTGGTGATTATTGTTCGAAAATAACAATAATCAATCAAAAATCATCATGGAGGAGGGACTCATGATCCGATATCTCACCGCGTTTGTGGCTGGCCTGTTGTGCCTCGCCGCTGCCCAGGCTCAGGCCGGAACGATCACTGATCATACCGATCCGAAGATGCGCGCGCGTGGCATGGCCGACACCCCGGCGATCATCGACGGCATGAAACTGTCCTGCGATCTGGCCGACGCGCGTTATGTCGGTCCGGCGGATACGAAACGCGACGGCAAGACACTCAAAGGCGATTCCTATGAAGTCGCCTGTAAAAGCCTGAAGGGTTATTTTCTTGTGCGTTACAAGGACGGAAGCTTCGAGCAACCCGTCAATTGCAACATGGCCGAAGCCTTCCGGGCGAAGAACAAGACCTATCCGGCCTGCTCTCTGCCGGGTAACCGCATCAACCACTACTGGCTGACGCCGCTGGCTCAGACGCGCATGCCCGACTGCAAGGTCGCCGACGCGCGCTGGATCGCCGAGGATGCGAAAAGGGAGGGCGAGTTCTACGAACTGACCTGCAAGGATGGTTCGGACGCCATCTACAATATTGCGCATGACGACAAGGCCGATCAAAGCGTCGGCCTGATGAGCTGCCTGCAAACCGACGGTACGGCGCTGGCCTGCACGCTGGGCGACCACGCCGCAGCGGTCAAGACCCTGGCGCCGTTCGCCAGGAAGGCGCGCTCTGACTGCGACGCCACTGACGGCCGATATATCGGCGCCAAGAACGGTGTCGATTTCTTCGAGATCGCGTGCGCGACGCCGCCGGGCTTTATTCTGGCGCTGGACGCCGCCGGCAAGGTCGCCGCCACCTTCGGCTGCGACAAGGCCGAAGCCATCGGCGGCTGCAAGTTCACCGACGAAGCGACCGCAAAGGCCGCCGCCAAGGCGCAGTCCGCCCATGCTGAGGCCGTGACCGAGGCGAAGGCCGACGCCCAGAAGGATGCCTACGCCGCCGCCTTGCAACAGGCGCAGGTCGCCTGCGATTTCGATCAGTACGCCAAACTGGGAACGGACACGGCGACCGGTCGCGACGTGGTCGAATTCCATTGCTCGCAAAAACCCAACGGCCTGCTGGCCTTTGTCCCCGGCAAGGCGTCAGGTTCAGGTTTTGAAGCCTATGATTGTCTGGCCGGTCATGTGCTGAAACTGACCTGCCGCTTCACCAGCGATGCGGCTCTGCTGAATAATCTCAAAGCCGCCGCCAAGGCGTCGTCGCAGATCAACCCCGATTGCGATCTGGCGCAGGTGCGTTACGGTTTCATGGCCAAGAGCGGCGCGATCGTCATGGAACTGGCCTGCGCCAATAAGCGCGGCTATATCGCGGTGCTGAACGCGGCGCGCACCGGCTTCAATCCCGCCGTGCCCTGCGACGTCGCCGCCAAGTCGGACAAGGTGCCGGAAAAGTGCCAGATCGACGGTAATGGGACGAACACGGCGTCCTAATTGCTGGCCAGCTTCTGGGCGCCCTCCGGCGCATCCGGCGGAACCTGATCAAAGCGGCAGGTGATGCGCACCTGCCGCCCCGCCGCCGGTTGTCCGTCGCGAAGACTGGGCGCCACCACCCACTGCCCGACATCGTTGAGGCCATGGCGGACGAAATTCTGATCATTGAGCGTATTGGCCTCGGCGTAGCAATCGCTGAGATGACCGGCGCCGTTGATGGTGCAGACCATACTGAACGCCTTGCCGCTGTCGCTGAGGTCGAGATTGCCGTCCGGGCGGTACGGCTCGACCTGCGGACGCGAGACGATATTGAGGTCGGATAAGGGGATATAGACGCCCTGCGCCATCGCCGCCGCGGGCGACAGAATAAGCAGGGCGGTAACAGGGATCAGACGCATGACAGCCTCCAGCAACTGCGCTTAGCTAGCCACGCGCGGATGGATGCGCCAATGTCGAAGGCGGCTCTGAAAAATCAGGGCTTGATCAATTTCAGCGCCTTGGCGAAGACGGTCGGCAGGCTGCGCGCCTCAGCCAGCGGCAGCCAGCGCCAGTTATTGCGCGTCCGCAGCAGAGCGTCCGCCTCGGCGCGTGTGACATCGCGCAGCCGCACGCTTTGGGTCAGGGCGAAATGGGTGAAGACGTGCTGATACGCGCCCAGATCGCGACAGTCGCCGTCGAACGGAGGCCTGCTTTCCTCCGGCGTCTCCCGCCATTCGGAATGCGGCAGGCCCAGCATGCCGCCCAGCAGGCCCTTGTCGGGGCGCTGCTCGGCGATAACCGCCCCGCCCAGGCGCAGGATATAGGCCGTTCCGAACCGGCGCGGCTTGGGCGCCTTGACCAGCTTGACCGGATAGCGCTCCGGCTCGCCCTGCGCGCGCGCCTCGCAAGCCTCGGCCAGCGGGCACAGCAGGCATTGCGGCGCCTTGGGGCGGCAGATCAGGTTGGCCAGATCCATCAGCGCCTGCGGCCAGTCACCCGCCCGTTCGGCGTCAATCCACTGCGCGGCGGCGTCGCGTACCTCGCCGCGCCCGGCGGGCAGAGGCGTTTCGATCGCATAGAGCCGCGTCATGACGCGCTCGACATTGCCGTCCACGACATTGGCCGCTTCGCCGAAGGCAATCGCCGCCACCGCCGCGGCCGTATAGGGACCAAAGCCCGGCAGGGCCAGAAGCTCCGCCTCGCTGCGCGGAAAGTCTCCGTCATGATCGCGGACGACGACGCGCGCGCATTCCAGCAGGCGCCGCGCCCGCGCATAATAGCCGAGCCCCGCCCACGCCGCCATGACGCGCGCATCGTCCGCCGCCGCCAGATCGCGCACCGTCGGCCACAGGCTCAGGAATTTTTCGTAATAAGGGGTCGCATGCGGCACGGTGGTCTGCTGCAACATCACTTCTGACAGCCAGACGCGGTACGGATCGCGTTCGCCGCGCCGCCAGACCAGATCGCGGCCGTGCGCGTCGTACCAGTCAAGCAGGCCTTTGCGTAAACGCGCGACAAGGGCGGCATCTTTCCGTATAATCGTCACGATGAAACGCTCGCTGCCCTCTCTGGAAGACTCGGTTCGCATCCTGCAAACGACGCGCACCAAACGCGCGCCGAAACCGAGGCCGCCCGTTGTTAAGCAGGTTCAGCCATTTCTGAAAAGCCTCGAAGCGAAATTCGCCGGTCAGGATGACGGTCTCGGCGCGCTGAAACACCGGTGGCCGGAGATTGTCGGCGCGTCGTTAGGCAAGGTCAGCGAACCGGTTCGCGTGATCAAAGGCCGCGCCCATTCAGGCGGAGCGTTAGAGGTTCGCGTCATGGGCGCCTATGCGCCGCTGATCCAGCATCAGTCGGCCAATCTTTTGGACCGCATCAACCTCTATTTCGGCGGACGGCGCATCGAACGGCTGCGCATCGTGCAGGGGCCGCTGACGCAAGGTCCGCGTCCTGAAAGGCCTGCGCCGCCGCGCCCGCTCAGCCCGCAGGAGGAGCTGAGTCTGCAAAAGCAGGTCGCAGATGTGGCCGATGACAAGCTTCGCGCGCAACTCCTCAAATTGGGCCGCGGTGTGCTGCGCCGGCAAAATCAGACCTCGCCTCGGCCGTGACGTCATATTTGCGGCATATTTTGCACTTTAAAAAACAAGCCGACAGGCTAAAACAGCCGGTAATGGCGCGCGCGCCGATTCCGCATCTTCTTCGGGGAGTCCTATGACCTTTTCCAATCTGTTGTCGCGCATGGCCGTATTCGGCGCGCTCGCCCTCGTGGCCGTCGCCGCGTCCGGGTGCGCCAAGAAGACCGATCTCGCCGCCGGGGAGATGAGTCTGGGCAATCCGCAGGCCAAGGTCACCCTGGTCGAATACGCCTCGGTCGCCTGTCCGATCTGCGCCCACGTCAACGAGACGATCATGCCGCAGGTCAAGGCTAAATATATCGACACCGGTAAGGTGCTGTATGTCTACAAGCCGATGATGACCGGCAACGCCAATGTCGCCGCCGCCGGTCACCTGCTGGCCCAGTGCATCGCCAAGAAGAACGGCCACGACAAGTATTTCAGCGTCATCGACGCCATCATGCGCTCGCAGGAGGCCATGGGCGGCGAAGAGACCGGCTACGCCAACGCCCGCCCTGTGCTGTGGAGCATCGCCCAGTCCGCTGGCATGACCGAGGCCGAGTTCAACGCCTGCATCACCGACAAGGACGGCATCAAGGCGCTCAACGACAAGATGACGCGCTATATGCGCGACGACCATGTCGATCGCACCCCGACCTTCTACGCCAACGGCAAGCCTCTCACCCTTGTCAAGGGCGACATCAGCGACTTCGACGCCGCCATCCAGCCCCTGCTGAAGTAAAGACCGATCATGAACCTGCGCATCGCCCTTACCGCCATCGCCGCTCTGGCCCTGCTGACCGCCTGCTCCAAGCCCGCGCCCAAGCCGGTCGGGGAAGGCGATATGGACCTCGGCAACCCCAACGCCAAGGTCGAGATCGTGGAATACGCCTCGGTCACCTGCCCGCATTGCGCCGAGTTCAACAAGGACGTCATGCCGCAGCTGATGGCCAAGTACATCACGCCCGGTAAGGTCCATTACGTCTATCGCGAATTCCTGACGCCGCCGAACGATGTATCGACCGCCGGAATCCTGCTGGCGCGCTGCGCGGGCAAGGCCAATTATTTCAAGGTTATCGACGACATCTGGGCGGCGCAGGATCAGATGTTCGCCGACGGCACGGGCGCCAACGCCCTGCCGGTGCTGCGTCAGATCGGCGCCAAGTACGGTGTGACCGGCAAGGCGTTCGACCAGTGCGTGACCGACCCGAAGGGGATTCTGCGCATTCAGGACAATGTCGATAAATACATGAAGGCCGGGATCAATTCGACGCCGACCTTTGTGATCAACGGCCAGACGCTCGACCGGCATTCGGGCGGGATCAGCGACTTCGACGAGGCGCTGCAACCTCTGCTCAAGAGCCAGTAATGCGCGCCGTCCTGACCGCTCTCGCCTTAGCGCTCGCCGCCGCTACAGCGCATGCGGGCGACCTGTCGCCGCAACTGGCCCAGGTGACGCCTGCCGATCATGTGCTGGGCAAGGCCGATGCGCCGGTGACCCTGATCGAATACGGCTCGGTCGCCTGTCCGGCCTGCGCGGCGTTCAACGAGAGCGTCTTTCCGCAGATCAAGGCGGACTACATCGACACCGGCAAGGTGCGTTATGTCTTTCGCCCGATGCTGACCGGCGTGCCGACCATCGCCGTCGCGGGGACCCGACTGGCGGAATGCGCGGGCAAGGATAAGTATTTCGCCGTGGTGGACGCCATGATGCGCGGCCAGAAAGACTACTACGCCTGGGGCGAGAGCAATATCATCGCCAAGCCGATTCTGAACCGCATCGCCGCCGGTTTCGGCTTCAGCGAGGCCGCGTTCACCGCCTGCGCCAGCGATCCGGCGGGGCTGCGAAAACTGAACGCCGAACACGAGGCCGCCCTCGATGCGGGCGTCCGCAGCACGCCCTCGCTGTTCGTCAACGGCAAGGAGGTCCAGAACCACGACCTCGCCAGCCTGGAAGCCGCCATCAAGGCCGCGAAATAGGCGTCAGAACGATCAGCTTCAAATCGCGCCACGCATCCGGTCGCAGGGTGAACTGCGTAAATTCGCACAGGCCCGCTTCGGTCTGAAAGCGCCTGACGCCGCCTTCGCGCGCCAGCACGTTTTGCGACGCCCAGGCGGCGGCGAAGTCGGGACTGGCGTGGCGCAGTTCCTCAATCAGGGCGCGCCGCGCCGGATCGTCCGGTCCCTCGGCGGAATCGGCGCGAAATTCAGCGGCCAGCCGCGCCGCGCGCTCCGGCCAGTCCGCGATGAAGACGCGCGCTTCGGGATCGAGGAAAACATAGCGCAACTGATTGCGCTCCGGCCCGTCCAGCCAGCCGGTGAACAGGGTCTGCGCCGCCGGGTTCCACGCCACGGCGTCCCAATGCCGGTCCAGCACATAGGCGGGCGCGTCAAGACTCGCCAGCAGCGCCTCCATCTGATGCGGATCGGACGCCTGCTCCGCCACGCCGGCATCGCCGCGCGCCGCCAAAGCGAACAGATAGGCCCTCTCGGCCCGTGATAAGCGTAACCCCCGCGCGATCGCGCCCAGAGTCGCGCCGGAAACGCCTGTCGTGCGCCCCTGCTCGATCCAGGTCAGCCAGGTCGGACTGATGTGACAGAGGGCGGCGGCCTCCTCGCGACGTAACCCCTTGGCGCGACGGCGGCGGCCCGTCGGCAGGCCGCACGCTTCGGGCGTCAGGCG
>NZ_JBQCGA010000053.1:0-243166 GCF_051956075.1 Asticcacaulis sp.
GACGCACGCCCATCTGCGCATCCCAGAAGGTTGCGATGTTACGGCTGTACAGGGCCCAGACCTCGGCATGCTCGGTCTTGGCGCCCGACCGTTCGCCCTCGCTTGTCAGCCACCGCTTGTTGTCATCGCCGCCGATCCAGCCATCGAGGTCCCAGCTGGCGGTGTTCTGACCGTCATAGCGGCCCAGATCGGTCTCCAGTCGGATAGAATGAAACACGCTCTGGCCATGTGACGACATATCCGTGGCCTGCGCCGCCGTGGCGCACAGCATCAGGGCGGCGGTCATCAGTATCGCTTTAGTGCGCATGATCGCCTCCCTTCATGTCTTTCATGTGCGACATGTCCATTTTGGGCATATCCATTTTGGGCATCTGATCCGGCTTTTGCCCGGGTGGCAGCACGACAAAGTGCGTCATCATGCCAGACATCATGTGGTAGAGCAGATGGCAGTGCAGCGGCCATTCGCCGGGGTTATCGCCGCTTACCAGCACCGAAACCGTCTGCCCCGGCGGCACGATCACCGTATGCTTGTTGGGCAGCTTGTCAACGTCCTGACCATTATCCAACTGGAAGAACATGCCGTGCAGGTGCATGGGGTGCGCCATCATCGTTTCATTGACGAAGTTGATGCGGACGCGCTCACCATAGCCGATCTCGATACGCGAGTCCGGCCCGAACTTTTTACCATTCAGCGTCCAGATATAGCGCTCCATATTGCCGCCCAACCTGATCTCGATGGTGCGGTCCGCCTCGCGCGTATCGGTCTGCGTACCGGCATAGGCCAGATCGCTGTAATCGAGCACCTTGGCGCCGTCAGGTGCGCCGGACTGCGGCCAGCCCGCCTCGTCCGCCATCGATGACATATCCATGTGCGGATCGTCGCGCATCATGACCTCCATATTCATATCGGCCATGTTGAGCAGCGGACGCGGGCGCGGCGTTGGCGCCGGGCCACGCGTGCCTTCCTTTGGCGCGAGGGTGGCCAGGGCAAAGCCGGTGCGGTCGATCGATTCCGCCGCGATGGTATAGGCCTTGTCATCCGTCGGGGTGACGATGACGTCATAGGTTTCAGCATTGCCGATGCGAAATTCGTCGACTGTGACCGGCGTGACAGGCTGACCGTCGGCGGCCACCACGGTCATCTTCAGACCCGGAATGCGCACATCATACATGGTCATAGCCGAGGCGTTGATCAGGCGTAAACGCACGCTCTCGCCCGGCGTGAAAAGGCCGGTCCAGTTCTCGGCATTGGTCATGCCGTTGACGAGGAAATGATAGCCTTCGACATCGGCAATATCGGTGCGCAACATGCGCATCTTGCCCCAGCTCATTGAGGTCTTCAGCGCCTTGCCGAAGCCTTCCGTTTTCGCGTCTTTGAAAAAGTCGCCTAGGGTGCGGCGGTGGAACTGATAATAGTCCGACGACATCTTCAGGTGCGACAGGATCGCCTCGGCGCTTTCGGTGCTGAAATCCGACAGCACCAGCACATAGTCATGATCGGCAGGTATGGGCGCGCGTACGCGGTGATCGGGCGCAGGGTCAATGACGATGCCGCCGTAAAGCCCGTCCTGTTCCTGCCCGCCGGAATGGGAATGATACCAGTAGGTGCCCGCCTGTTTGATGGGAAAGCGATAGGTGTAGGTCGCGCCCGCAGCGATGCCGTCAAAGCCGTTAAAGCCGGGCGCACCGTCCTCGGCGGCGGGGACGATCAGGCCGTGCCAGTGCACCGAGGCGGTGTCTTTCATCGTGTTGACGACGTGAATGACCGCCTCATCGCCTTCGGTGAAACGCAAAGTCGGCCCCGGCAGCGTGCCGTTGATGGTGATTTTTTCGGTGGTCTTGCCGTCCAGCGTGACCTTCTGGCGGGCAAGGGTTAGCGTATATTCGACCGTCTTTGCGGTCGTCGGCAGGGCGCTTAGCCCGCCGCTACATATGAGCAATAACGCCAAAATAGCGTGTTTCATGGAGATATCCTGAGGGTATGAGGAAACGGGCCGCGCCGGGAATAGCGCGACGACGAAGCATCAGACCGTAAGGCGTGGCGGGCGTTTAAGCGTATCGGAGGGGCTGCAAGGCCAGGCCGCATTGGGCGCGACATGCAAAGCCATGCGCGTAAAGCCCGGAAGCTGGATGGCGCTCACCGGCAAGACCGCCAGCGTACCGGGGCAATGACTGAGCGGACAGCTACAACCATCATGGCAACAGTCTTTTGAGGTGTTGGCCTTTTCAGGGTGCGCCTGATGCTCAGCACACGCCTTGGTGCTTATCTGGGCGTGCATCATGTGCATGGCCTCAGTCGGCTGCGCCAAGGCGTGCAGGGGAGAAGCGATCGTTACAAAGACGAACAGCAACGCCATCCACAAACCTGTCCAACCTCGGTTCTGCATATGTGACCTACATCGCACCCTACAATTTAGCGCTGCGTATGCGCAGGGCGTTGCCGATCACCGAGACCGAACTGAGCGACATGGCCGCGCTGGCGATCATCGGCGACAGCAAAATCCCAAAGACGGGGTACAAGACGCCCGCCGCCAAAGGCACGCCCAGACCGTTATAGATGAAGGCGAAGAACAGGTTCTGACGGATATTACGCATGACGATCTGGCTGAGACGGCGCGCGCGGACAATACCGCTCAGATCACCCTTGACCAGGGTCAGACCGGCGCTTTCCATGGCGATGTCGGTGCCATTGCCCATGGCAATGCCGACCGTGGCCGCCGCCAGCGCCGGGGCGTCATTGACGCCATCGCCCGCCATCGCCACCTTGCGCCCCTGACGCACCAGATCTTGCACCACCTCGGCCTTGCGTTGCGGCAGGACATCGGCTTCGAAATCGTCAATGCCGAGATCGCGCGCAATGGCGGCTGCCGTCACCTTATTGTCGCCGGTCAGCATAACGATCTTCAGCCCCTCAGCGCGCAGAGCGTCGAGCGCCGCCGCCGTATCGGCCTTGATGGCGTCGGCAATGGCGATCAGCCCCGCCGCCTGACCATCAATGGCGATGAAGACCGTGGTCTGCCCCTGTTCGCGATGGGCCTTCGCCTTCTGGGCCAGCCCGCTAAGATCGAGTTTCAGGGCTTCGAACAGCGCACTGTTGCCCAGGGCGACCTTCGCCCCGTCAACGAGACCCGTTACCCCCTGCCCGGTCATGGACTGGAAGTCGCTGACCTCAAAAAGGTGCAGCCTGCGATCCTTGCCAGCCGCAACAATGGCTGCGCCCAGCGGATGCTCGCTTGAGCCTTCCAGCGACGCCGCCAGCGACAGCAGCCGCGCGTCGGTGAAACCCGGCAGGGTGTCGATGGCCACCAGACGCGGCTTGCCTTCGGTCAGGGTGCCGGTCTTGTCCACCACCAGCGTATCGACCTGCTGGAACGCTTCCAGCGCCTCGGCGTCGCGCACCAGAATACCCGCGCGGGCGGCACGGCCCGTTCCGGCCATGATCGACATCGGCGTCGCCAGTCCGAGGGCGCACGGACAGGCGATGATCAGCACCGCAATCGCGCTCAGAATGGCATAGGCCAGCTTCGGTTCCGGCCCGACCAGCCACCAGACGACAAAGGTCAGGGCCGCCACCGCCATGACGACCGGCACGAACCAGCCCGAGACCTTGTCGGCGACGCGCTGGATCGGCGCGCGCGAACGCTGGGCCGAGGACACCATATTGACGATCTGCGACAGCAAGGTATCGCCGCCAACGCGTGTCGCCTTCATGACGAAGGACCCGGCCTGATTCACCGTGCAGCCGGTGACCGCATCGCCCGCCGTTTTCGCCACCGGCATGGCCTCGCCCGTGATCATCGCCTCATCGACATGGCTGTCGCCGCTGAGCACCTCGCCATCGACCGGCACCTTTTCGCCGGGACGGACGCGCAAACGATCCCCGCTTTGCACCTCGGCCAAAGGCACGATTTCGTCCGTACCGTCAGCGCGGATGCGTGTCGCCTCATTGGGCGCCAGCCGCAACAGGGAGCGGATCGCCTCACCGGTCTGGGCGCGCGCCTTCAGCTCCAGAACCTGCCCCAGCAGGACGAGAGCGGTAATGACGGCGGCGGCTTCGAAATAGACCTTACCGCGCGCTTCCGGCGGGAACAGGCCCGGCAGCAGCGCCGCAACCAGGCTGTAGACAAAGGCGACGCCCGTCCCCAGCGCAATCAGGGTGAACATGTTGAGGTTGCGGGTCTTGAGCGAGTCCCAGCCACGCACAAAGAAGGGCGCACCCGCCCACAGCACCACCGGCGCGGACAAGGCCATCTGAATGAAGAGCGAGACGCGTTCCGGAATCAGGTGAGACAGGCCGAAAACGTGACCGCCCATCACCAGGATCAACAAAGGCACGCTCAACGCCACAGCCACCCAGAAACGTCGGCTCATATCCGTCAGTTCGTGATTGTCGCCATCGTCGAGGCTGACCGTTTCGGGTTCCAGCGCCATGCCGCAGATCGGGCAACTGCCCGGGCCTTCCTGACGAATTTCAGGGTGCATCGGGCAGGTGTACATCCCGCCCTCCTTCACCATGCCAGCAGGTTTCGGGGCCGCAGAATGACCGGAGCAGCAGCTATGGGACGCCGGTTCAAAATCGGGATGAGGATGCCCCTTATGATCCCCATGATGGCCTGAAGCAGCGGCCTCGCCCTCGGGCACGAGAAACATCTGACATTTGGGGCAACGTCCCGGCCCGTCCTGACGCACCTCGGGGTGCATGGGACAGACATAGATGCCCTTGGCCTCCACGGTGGGCGCCTGGGCCTCAGTGTGGTTTTCGGCCTTGTGATGGCAGCACGCCCCACCGGAAGCGTGATCGCCGGAAGTGTGTTTGTTGGGCGTGTGTTCGTTTGGCATGACCATACCTATTCGTACTTCTTCAGAAGCGTCATGATTTCCGCCAGTTGCGTATCGCGCCGCGCTTCGTCCTCGCAGCAGGACTTGGTCAGGCAGGATTTCATGTGCGTTTCCAGAACGCTCAACTCGATCGTTTTCAGGGCCGAGCGCACGGCGCGCAACTGGGTGAGGATGTCGACGCAGTACTGCCCGCTCTCGATCATCCGCTTGACGCCCTCAATCTGGCCGCCCGCGCGGTTCAGGCGCGGTAGTTCTTTTTGGTGCGAAGGGTGGGCGGACATAGGAGAGCCTCATATACCCAATGGGGTATGCTATAAATATACCTTAATGGGGTATGCCGCAAGGGGGATTCGCCCGCGGCCAGAAATTGTCCGAGATCAGAGTTTGAGGTTAGGCATAAGATAGGGTGAATTCTTGTTTCGGGCGCTCGAAGGTTGGAGCGGCTTTTTCTGGCCAACCAATAGGCCCTTGTTCCAAGGTTGGCTGTGAGTGGGTAATGGGTCTTCAGACATGACGGTTTCTCCGCCGGCCCTCCCACCGCAACTCGCTTCTGCATCTGAGCAATATACCACAGCTTCTATCGATCGCCGACGCGGTGATATCGGGGCAAATGTCTGCTTTGGGCGACCTATCAGATCGAACTCGGGATGACCTCATTGGGGCGCTGAGGCGAAGTGAGGCTGCGCTGTTAGGCCTCGACAGGTTTGCGAAAATATAGCATAGGTAGGTATCGTATATTGGACTCCACATGCACGCTGATAAAGACAAGGACAAGCTTCTGGCCCGCGTCCGCCGCATCAAGGGGCAGGTCGAAGCGATTGAACGGGCGCTGATCGCCGAGGCCGAAAGCGAGAAGATCCTCCACGCCATCGCCGCCGCGCGTGGCGGGATTTCCGGCCTGATGGGTGAGGTGGTCGAGCATCACGTCCGCCATCACCTGGCCGACGATCCTGACCATCCCGGCGTGCTGAGGCCGCAGGCCCAGCAGGCGCTCATCGACATCTTCAATTCTTATATCAAGTAAACCACCATGAACGATTTCGCTCATCTTTTGCAGCAAGGCGCGAATAACGCCTGGCTGTTCATTCCCTCCGCCATCCTGCTCGGCGCCCTGCATGGGCTGGAACCGGGGCATTCCAAGACCATGATGGCCGCCTTCATCGTCGCGGTGCGTGGCACCATCGGTCAGGCGGTGCTGCTGGGGCTGTCGGCAACGGTGTCGCATACGCTGATCGTCTGGCTGATCGCACTGGGCGGCCTTTATCTTGGCCAGAACTGGAACAGCGAGACGGTTGAACCCTATATGCAGGTCATCTCCGCCGTCATTATGCTGGGGATCGCGTTCTGGATGATGTGGCGCACCTGGTCCTATGGCCGGGGCGATCACGGTCACGGCCATGATCATGACCATCACCACGATGAGAGCAAACGTGTCGAAACGGGCCATGGCCGGGTGCGTCTGGACATCTTCGAGCAAGGGCAACCGCCGCGCTTTCGTCTTTATCGCGAAACCGGATCAAGCTGGCGCGCCGAAGAGGTTCAGGTCGAAACTGTACGCCCAGATGGCGCGGCCCAGGTCTTCACTTTCGTGCAGAAGGGCGGCTTTCTGGAATCGTTGGATGATATTCCCGAACCGCATGCGTTTAAGGCGCGTCTTGTTCTGGGGCACGGCGGCCATGCCCATAGCTACAGCCTTGTCTATGAAGAACACCATCACCACCACCATGATGACGCGCCAGACGGCGTTGTGGCAGGCTTCGCTGGCGCCGAACCCTATGCCGACGCCCATGAGCGTGAGCACGCCGAAGAGATCGAGCGTCGCTTCGCTGGTCAAAAGGTCACGACACCCCAGATTATCATGTTCGGGCTGACGGGTGGCCTTATCCCGTGCCCGGCCTCGATCACGGTGCTGCTTCTATGTCTGCAACTGAAACGGATTGCTTTGGGGGCGACCCTGGTATTTTGCTTCAGTATTGGCCTTGCCCTGACCATGGTCGCGTCGGGCGTTCTGGCCGCATGGAGCGTCAGGCATGTGTCCAAACGCTTCAAGGGCTTCGGCAAGCTGGCGAACCGGGCGCCTTATCTGTCCGGCGCTTTGATTATCGCCGTCGCCCTCTATGTCGGGTGGACGGGGCTGAAGGTTTTGATGGGGTGAGGCCGTGCCTTTATGCGGCTTTCGTGTAGAGTAGCAGGGACGATAGGGCATCGGGTGTGAAGACCATGGCGCGGTATGCAATCCATTTCTTCCTGGCGGGCTTGATGATGGCGGGCACAGTGGCGCTTGCCGGATGCGCCCATGCGACCAGGGCCGCTCAGCCGTCACTGGTGCTGGAAAGAACGATCCCGCTGGCCGATGTGAAGGGTCGAATTGACCATCTGGCGCTGGACCTTACCCACCACCGCTTGTTTGTGGCGGAAATCGCCAACGGCTCGGTCGATGCCGTGGCATTAGATGCGGGTTCTGGGGAAGGGGGAGCTGTGGCGGGCCGCATCACCGAGCTGAGCGAACCGCAAGGACTGGTCTATCTGCCGCAGGGCAACGAACTGGTCGTTGCCTGTGGCGGCGATGGTTCGATCCGATTCTATGACGCCAGCACCCTGACCTTAAAGCGCAAACTGGACGGATTTGACGATGCTGACGATATCAGGATCGATCCGTCGAACGGGCATGTCGTTATCGGCTTTGGCGCAGGCGGCCTGGTGATTATCGATCCGGCAAGCTACAGCGTGATCGGTAAGATCGCCCTGCCGTCCCACCCCGAAGGTTTTGAGATTGCGCCCGATGGCAAGATAGCCTTTGTCAACCTGCCGCGCAGCCTGTCGATTGCGGTCGTCGATATGTCTAAGGGCCAGCAGGTTTCGTCCTGGTCTACCGGGACGGTGCTTGAGAATTTCCCGATGGCGATCAATACGGCGGAGCACCTTATTGCCGTCGGCTTCCGGCTGCCCGGTCGGTTTGTGACCTTCGATGACCGGACAGGTGGCATCACATCCAGTCTCAGCGGCTGCGGGCAGACCGACGATCTATTCTACGACGCTAAACGCCAGCGCTACTACATGCTGTGCGGTACGGGCTCCATCGATATCTTCGGCAAGCGCAAGGGACAGATCGCTAGACTCGACGACTTCTCGACCGGTGGCCGCAGCCGGACAGGTCTGTTCTCAAGTGAGGCGGATCGTCTCTATGTCGCCGTCAGCGCCGCAACGCAAACGCCCGCGCATGTGTTGGTTATCGCACCGCAATAATTTTAGGATTATAGCCGCAATGTGAGTGGCACTATGGCCCACGATGCTGACCCGATACATAATCTGGTTGCGCGGAAGCGGGATATCTATGTCCGCTTTCGGGCATGCCGTGTAATTACCCAAGACATGACCGCTAAGGGCCAACTGCGGTCGACCCCCTCACCTAAAATCCCGGCTCGCATGCTGCAGGGGCGCGTCTTTACGCGCTATCCTCGGATCCTCCCGACTGCCGCCATTGCGGAACTCATCGCCCGCCTGACACGGCGGCTGCAGGACGTCGCCGCGTTGCCCAACTTCTGACAGCAGGTGCGATAAATCGACGAGGCTGCGCGCGATCAGGTGCACGACCTCACCTTCGCGTTGAATATGGCCCGTGACGAGGATCATGGAAGCGCCCTGCAATTGCCTGCGATATTGCTCCCCGACCTGTTCCCAGACCACGACATTGGCGTCGCCGCTTTCATCCTCGATGGTCATAAAGACTACGCCTCTGGCCGAGCCCGGCTTTTGCCGCACCAGCACCATGCCGGCGACCTGAACATAGCGTCGGTCCTTTGAGCTCATGGCCTCCTTGCAGGTGATCAGGCCCCTCGCCTTCAGGTCGTCTCGTAGGAAGGACAAAGGGTGAGCACGCAGGGAGAGGCCGAGATTGTTATAGTCCTCGACCACCTCGGCGCCGGGACGCATGGGTTTAAGGTCGACCTTTGGCTCCTGCGTAACGGACATGGCCATATCTTCATCCAGGCCTTCGCGATCGAACAAAGGCAGTGGCGCGCCGTTCAAGGCGCGAATAGCGAAAAGCGCCTCACGCCTTGCCAGTTTGAACGCCTCCATGAAGGCATCCGCATGGGCGAGCCGCCGCAAGGACGCCGAGCTCGCGCCGGCGCGCCGCCACAGGTCCTGTATCGAGGTGAAGGGCCTTTGGTCGCGGTGCAGGACCAGATTGACAATATCGGCGGCGCGCAGGCCCTTCACCATCTGGAACCCCAGCCGGACCGCAAAGCGACCTATCCTGTTCGTCGGCTCCAGTGTGCAATCCCAGCGTGAGGCCTGGATGCAGACCGGACGCACCTCGACGCCGTGCTCGATGGCGTTTCTGACGATCTGCGCGGGGGCATAAAAGCCCATAGGCTGACTGTTGAGCAAGCTGGCGCAGAAGACGTCTGGGTGGTGGCATTTCATCCAGGCGGAGGCATAGGCGATCAGGGCGAACGACGCGGCGTGGCTTTCGGGGAAGCCATAGGAGCCGAAGCCCTCCAACTGCCCGAAAAGCTGCTCAGCGTAATCGCGGCTATATCCGTTCGCCAGCATGCCATCGATGATCTCGTCATGGAATTTCGACACCCCGCCCGTATGCTTGAAGGTCGCCATGGCGCGGCGCACAAGATCAGCCTTGCCGGGCGAGAAGCCCGCGCATTCGACCACCACCTTCATGGCCTGTTCCTGAAACAGCGGCACGCCGAGCGTCTTGCCTAAGATGGCTTCCAGTTCGGGTTTGGGAAACGACACCGGCTCCTTACCTTCGCGGCGACGCAGGTAAGGATGGACCATATCGCCCTGGATGGGTCCTGGCCTGACGATGGCGACCTCGATGACCAGGTCATAAAAGGTGCGCGGCTTGATGCGCGGCAGCATGGACATCTGGGCGCGCGACTCGATCTGGAAGGTCCCCAGCGTATCGGCGCGCCTGATCATGGCGTATGTCCTGGGGTCCTCCGCCGGAATGGTAGCAATATCGAGCGCGATCCCCTTATGCTGCTCAAGAAGATCGAATGAGCGCTTCATGCAGCTCATCATCCCTAAGGCCAGGCAATCGACCTTCATGAATTTGAGCGCGTCGATATCGTCCTTGTCCCATTCGATGACCTGACGATCCTTCATGGCGGCGGGCTCGATCGGGACGAGTTCATCCAGCCGGTCATGGGTCAGGACAAAGCCGCCGGGATGCTGCGATAGGTGCCGCGGCACATTGAGCAGTTGCAGATGCAGATCGATCGCCAGGCGCAGACGCCGGTCATTGAGGTTCAGGCCTAAGCCTTCGGCGTCTTCTGTCCTGAAGCCGCCGCGATGCCAGTGGCTGATCTGTTTGGAGATGGTCTTGATCGTATCTTCCGGATAGCCCATCACCTTCAGGACCGCCCGGATCGCGCCACGGGTGCGAAACCGCGTCACGACGGCGGTCAGCGCCGCATGGTTGCGCCCATAGGCCTCAAACACCCATTGCAGCACCTCTTCGCGCCTCTGATGCTCGAAATCGACGTCGATATCGGGCGGCTCACGTCGCTCTTCGGAGATGAAGCGCTCGAATAAAAGGTCATTGCGGTCCGGATCGATCGAGGTGATGCCCAGCACGAAACAGACGCAGGAATTGGCGGCGGAGCCTCTGCCCTGACACAGGATGTCCCTGGAGCGCGCGAACCGGACGATAGAATTGACGGTCAGAAAATAGGGCGCGTAATCGAGCTTCTCGATCAGGGCGAGCTCATGCTTTAAGAGCCCGATCACCTTTTCGGGCACGCCTTGCTGATAACGCCACTTCGCGCCCTGCCAGACAAGGCGCTTTAAGGCCTCATTGGCGGACAGGCCCGGCAGCAATCGCTCTTCGGGGTACTGGTATTTGAGCTCATCGAGCGAGAAGCGACAGCGGTCGGCGATCTCCTGCGTGCGCGACACGGCGTCCGGATAGTCCGCAAACAGTCGCCGCATCTCCGCCTCGTCCTTGAGATAACGATCGGCATAGAGATGGCGGCGCTCGCCGATCTCGTCGATCGTGCAATTATGGCGGATGCAGGTGACGACATCGTGCAACCGGTCGCGGTCATGCACATGATAGAGCACGTCATTGGTGACAAGGGTTGGCACGCGCAATGAAAACGCCATCTGCGCCAGCTCATGCAGCCGCAGATGATCGCCCTGTCGGCGGCGCAAACTGAGCGCCATATAGGCGCGATCGCCAAACAGAGCCTTGAAGCGGCGCAGACGCTGCGCGCACAGTTCATCCGGCTGGTCGGGGACGAAGACAGCGATCAGGCCGTCATGAAAATCCTCGACATCCTCCCACCCCAGATCGCATTTGCCCTTGCCCGCGCGCTTCTTGCCCAGCGACAAAAGCCGACACAGATGGGCATAGCCGGCGCGGTCCATCGGATAGACGAGCAGCGATGTCCCATCCCTCAGCTCCAGCCAGCCGCCGATAATCAGCCGTACGCCTGTGGCTTGCGCCGCCACATGGGCGCGCACCATCCCCGCCAGCGTATTGTGGTCGGTGATCGCAAGCGCCTCCATGCCCAGCGCCTTAGCCTCGAAGAACAGCTCATCGGGCGATGAGCAGGCGCGCAGAAAGGAAAAGTGCGAGGCGCATTGCAGTTCGACATAGGACATGTTCCTATTTTGTTCTTAATGTCGCCAGAGTCAATCCGCGCCCTGGATTTGACAGACCTTAAGGTAATTTCGCGTTTCCTTCGCGGCGCTAAACTATGACAAGGTCGCCTGCGTAGAATTTACGAGTAAACCCAAGCGAATCCATGACCCAGCCCACTCGCCCCAGGACAACGCATGAGCCCGTCTACGAATTGCGCGCCAGGCGTCGGTTGCGCTGGATTTCCTACCTCGTGAAGACGGTTGGCGAGGTCTGTGCGCCGGATCTGTGCGACAAGTTCGGCATATCGCGAAGGCAGGCCTCAAGCGATCTGTCGCTCTATCAAAGGCTGTTTCCGAAGGTCATCCATTACGATCCGAGGATCGCCAGATATGTGGTCGTCGGCGATCCGCCGCCGGAGCACGACGAAGGCAATGCCCGGGTGCTGATTAAATTGCAGGCCAATGGCGACTACGCCATCCTGGTCGACCATGCCGCCCCCGTGCAGGTCTACGTCACAGGTCCAGACGGCGTCACCAGAGAGGTCAACACGCTACAGGGCGTCGTCACGTCACAGATGATGGATAGGCTGATTGAAGACGGCGACCTGCGTAAGTTTACCCCGCAAAGACCCGCGCCGACCCCATGATGCTTTATTCGGGCTCATTCCCGTTCGCGGGCTCTGGCCGTTGAGCGTCATGCGCGTCATGCGTCTGTCGGGGGCGGTAAAGCATCCTCGTCGCCGTATCGCAGCCCTCAAGCCCATCGTCCCTGTCGTCGGGCCGTAACAGAGCGACCATCCATCTCCATAGTGGCTGCAACCCCATCGCGCCCTCCCCCCACTTCGCCGTTCGATAAGCGAAGTCTAGCGCACAATTGCCTGAGGCTCAACGCGACCGGGTCCGCAAAGGGACGGCCCTCGCCCTAAGCGAACTTTCCATGCAGGAACCAGCTCAGGGCGCCTGTATCGCTGTTGACGCCGTCGCCCGTGCGGAAGACCCAGAAACGCTCGCCTGAATCGGCCTCCAGGATATAATAGTCCCGCACCTGTCCGTCTTCGTCCTCGCTCAGCCACCACTCGCCCTTGATGCGCTCAGGCCCATCGGCCCTGGCGACATGGTAGCGCTGGCCGCGCCATGTAAAGGCGCGCGGCGGATGGTCGGGCAGGACCGCCAGCGCCTGGATCGCTTCAGGACAACGATAAAGCCTGGGCGGTCGCTTAAAGCCCGCATTGCGGCTGGAGCTTGCCGCAGCCTGTGTCGGTCCAATCCTGCGAACAGAACGCTCAGGCATGTCGGTCGCCAGCGAAACCGCGCGGTAGAGGCGCTTGTCACCATAACGGTTGGCGAGCGTGTCCCACAGATCCTCGACATCGGCCCTGGTTTCCGAAGAAAAATCCGCTTTCGTCTGGCTAAGCGTCAGTCTTTCGGCCTGGGCGACCACGAGCTTCATCTTCTCGATGCCAAAGCCCGGCTCAACCGCTTCGATCTTGTCGCAGAGGAGTTTCGACAGACGCTTTATATCCCGCACGGGCCTTGCGGTCATGACCGAGGTCGTGAGGATACGGTTATCGACGCGGACATGGTGCAGATCGAGCCGCCTGGCGCCTTTGCCCTCAACCTCCAGCCTGTCGCAGATCTGCCCGACGAGACGGCGGGTGTACTTTTCGATCGTCTCCGGCGCGCCAATCGGTTCGGCGAAGACGCGTTCGACGAAGATCAGCTCAGGGCTCTCCACAGGCGTAATTGGCTCATGCACACGACCGAAGGCCTGATCGACGCGGCGAAACAGCTCAGGCCCGAAACGCTGCGTCATCGCCGCCCGCGGCTTGGCGGCAAGCTCGCCGATCGTCTCGATGCCGAGGACCCGCAGCTCATCGATCAGATCATTAAATAAGCGCAGGGCCATCACCGGCAGATTGATGATCGCCTCGCCTGTCTGTCCCGCCGGAACGATCCTGGCGGCTTCACCCCCAAACCGCGCCACGGCGTGCGCTGCGCCCCATGTGTCGGCCAGGGCCGCCCGCGCCGTGACGCCGGCCGTCTCAAGACGGCGCAGCAGATCGCGCATCAGCCCCTCCTCACCCCCGAACAGATGATCGCAACCGGCGGTATCGAGGACAAGGCCATCTGGCGGATCCGACGCGACCCTGGGCGAATAGCGCCGCAGCGCCCACAGGGCGAGTTTCTCAAGACCTTCAGCGTCGGCCTCCGGCCTGGCGTCCAGGAGGTCAAGCTCAGGCAGCAGAAGCTGAGCGCGCGCGACCGGCATGCCCGGATAGACGCCATAGCGGCGCGCCAGATCATCGGCGCTGAAGATGACGCGCTTTGAACCAAGCTTCGTCTTCAGCGCCAGCGGGACATCACGAGACGGCGCGCCAGGCAGGCGTCTTTGTCTGTCCGTCGGCCAGTACGGCAGGTAGATGGATAAAACCCTTGTCATCGCAGGCTTCAACCTCGAACTCGGCGCAGTCCGCGCCACGGCAACGCATCAATTCCAAAAACCATCTTGGCCGCCCCAGCCCTCGCACCGGCAAGGGCGCCGATGGCAGTTCGGTGACCCGCCAGCGTGTACAGGTTGCGGTCGGCGCGCCAAAGTCACGCGCATCGACCTGTCGTCGCCAGCGCCGGACGATCAGCGCCAGGCTTCCTGTCGCCTCGGCGGCCATCTGCAGCCTTTGTGACGCCACGCGCGACAGTTTGGCGACCTCGCCGACGACGCAGGCGAGCCCGCCGTGCCGCAGGGCCTCCTCGCAGCAGCCTAAGATCGCCTCATCATCGGCCGCTTCGAAAAAGACGACGCGGTCTTCGGACAGACCGAAACCGCTTAAGGCCGGGCTGAACAGATCAGCCTGCGCATAGGCCCACAACACCTGACCCGATGTGCGCGCCGCGATCCCGGCCGCAAAGGAGATGGCTGCGGCGCCATCTACCGCGCCATGGGCGCCGCCAGCGATCTCATGAAGGGCGCCAAGCCAAAGCCCGCCCTTGGGAAGGCGCTGATCGATCTCTGGTACGCCGAATGGTAAGACGCCGTCAGAACGCGCCGCGCCACTCTTGCCGAGGCGCTCGATGCGCTCTCGTAAGGCGGTAAGTTGCGCGCGGTCGCCAGCGGCCATGGCATGATCGGTCCTTCTCAGTGCGCCCATGAGGGCAAAAGCGATATTGTGTTCGCTTTTTGTTCTTAAAAATGACTGCCGTCAAGATGCCGTCATGGCGCTTACCGCCTCTGTCATGCGTCATCAGAAGACACGGAGGAAGGATTCATGCGCCCGAACAAACACTTCGCCTGATATGTTCAGGTGAAATTTTTTGACGAGACGCCCGCCAGAGAGGGGCAAGGTCTCAGCGCTTTATCCCGTCACAGGGATAGCGGAGAGCTGGTCAATCCCAGGCCCGACCTCGTCAAGGCCTCCGCTACGCGCCACCACTTCACCGACGCCATGGCCTTTGGCGGCAGGCTGTCGCAAGGGGGTGGAAATCAATGGATCTTCATGAGCGCCGGTCAGGCCTCCAGGTCGGAGCGAGCTAGGGTTGCACCGAGCGGTGTTCCTCGTGGGCGGCCTCCCAGATTTCGCGGGCGGCGTCGAGGTTCATCCAGGCGATCGCGAAGCCGACGACAAGGTCGGGCCAGGCGCTCGGCCATAAGACGGTAATCCCAGCGGCGGCCATGATGGCTATATTGGCGAAGGCGTCGTTCCGGGCCGACAGGAAGGCGGCCCTGGTCAGGCTGCCCCTGTGATGACGGAAGCGGGCCAGCACGAAGGCGCAGCTCAGATTAACGAAAAGCGCGCCAAGGCCGGTCAGCGATAGCGCCCGAGGCTCGGGCGGCGCGAACGAATGGAACTTTTGCCAGGCGGTCCACACAAAGGCGCCGGCCGGCGCAAGCAGGATGACCGCCATCAACATGCCGACGCGGGCGCGCAGTTTTGCAGGCCAGCCGAGCGCCACGACGATCAGGAGATTGACCGAAGCATCCTCGAAGAAATCGACGCTGTCGGCGAACAATGACACCGAGCCGATCATCCGGGCGACGATGAACTCGATAACGAAATAGGTTAGATTGACGAGCGCGACGACCGCAATAGCTGTCCGCAACGCGTGATGAGCCTTCTGGTCGTCGTCTGACATCGAGCCTCCCCTGATCCTGCGCCCTGGCTCTATGAGCAAGGCGGGATCAAAAAGCCGCACAACGCCCGCCTTGCGCATGCTGCCGAGATGAGGAATGCTCCACGGCAGGGAGGACGCTATGTGTAATCTATACTCCATGCGCAGCAACAAGGAAGCGATCCGGGACATTACCCGCTTCCTGCGCGCTACCCCTGAGATGGACAATCTCGCCCCCTACCCCGCCATCTTCGCCAATGGCTGGGGCCCGATCGTGCGCAACACGCCTGCCGGGCGCGAACTGGCGCGGGTGCGCTGGGGCATGCCCTCGCCGAAATTTGCGCTTCAGGGCAAGAGCTATGACAGCGGCGTCACTAATGTGCGCAATACCGCCTCACCCCACTGGCGGCGCTGGCTGGAGGTGGAGAACCGTTGCGCCGTCCCGGCGACCTCATTTTGCGAACCCGATCAGGCGACGGGGACAAAGGCCAATACCTGGTTTGCGCTGGATCAGGACCGTCCGCTGTTCTTCTTCGCGGGTATCTGGACGCCCGCCTGGACCAGCGTCCGTAAGGTGAAGGATGGCGAGACGACGGACGATCTTTATGCGTTTCTCACCACCGATGCCAATGCCGAGGTGGCCGCCGTCCATCCCAAGGCCATGCCCGTTATCTTGCGCACGGCTGATGAGGTCCAGGCCTGGCTGACCCTGCCGCAGGCCGAGGCGCTCCTCATGCAAAAGCCGCTGCCGGACGGGTGTTTGAAGACGGTCTCCGTGGGCGTCAAGCAGGACTGAGGTCCGTGGCGAAGCAGCTTTGAGGTCGGGTCAATTTGTCCGTGACGTCCCCGAGCTTGGAACCGGGCTTTGTGTACAGGCCATTGCCCGTCGCGCCCGTTTCACAGTGAAGCACGTGCTCGCGCGGCGATATTTGGCGCGACTTGACGAGCGCGCCTATCCAGCCAGGCTATGAACACGCCGGACGCCAAGGCGCCGACAAGACCATATACGTGCAGAGCCCACAGCTTACGCCTCCACAGTTCTACGCAAAATGTCATTCGCGCCAGACTACATCACGATGAAAACATGAGTCACGTGAATGCAAGCTATGTGGTTATATAAAGTATGTGCAATTTTAAGTGATGTGTTTCATGGCGCCACTTAGGAGGTGATATGTTGGACCTCCATGCGGTCGCATTGGCCGCCTTCGCCGACCTGATCGGAGGCGGGGCTGAACGATCTGAAGTGATCGACACCTTAAGGTGTCTGGCGCCGACGCATGTGTCAGGTAGACGTAAAATGCTGCTGGATGACTATATTGCACGCCTTGTTTTTGATGTTAGCGCCGGAACGACGACACCATAGACGGCGGCGGAAGGTTTAGCGGAATCGCTGATCGCTTAGACAGATGAGATCTCTACGGCAGCCATCTTCACTAAAGCACTACGCTCGTCAGAATAAGTCGCCACCAGATAAGGGCTTGATGATTGTATAAGCGCATGGCCGTCGATGAAGTCGGGATGATCAGCCGCCAGCGTCTTCAAGACCTTTAGGTATTTAGCCCATGTGATCCGACCGGAATCGCGTTGCTCCAGCGCCTCATCCAGCGCCTTTACGACGAGGTCATAGTCCTCGCCGTGCTGGAATTCGCCTCCGTGATCATAGACCTCAAACCTGATCAAGACCCGCCTCCTCCTCGAATGTCGAGCCACGAACCTCGCGTCGCTCCTCAGGCATTGATAGGTCAAGTCGCTCGCTACGCAAACTGCTTGTCGCGAAGTCTTCGGTCTCGCACCTGGAGTAAGGCGGCGTGACGCCACCAAGTCTAACGCTCCTGCCTCGCCCCTAATAAAACGCGATAGCATTCGGGACAATCAACAATCATAACTTGCAGTTCGGTTGCTATTTGCAACCCGATGCTAAGCAATGTGCGTGATAAAGAAGATTTGACAAAGGCTAGATTTAACGACTATAGCGCGAGGCCAGAATTTCTTTAACGTCATTTCATGAACAGGTGAGTAATGGAAGAAAATGCAAATCTGAGGGACATGGTCGTCGAAATTGTCGCCGCCTATGTCAGCAAGAATTCTATCCCGGCCTTAGAATTGCCAGCTCTGATTTCGAGCGTGCACAAGTCGATCGCAGGTCTCGCCAATGGCGATGACGCCAAGCCTGCCGAACCGCAGCAACCGGCTGTCTCGGTCAAGAAATCGGTCGGTTCCGATTACATCATCTGCCTGGAAGACGGTCGCAAGTTCAAGTCTCTGAAACGTCACCTGCGCACCAAGTACGGCATGAGCCCGGAAGACTACCGCGCCAAGTGGGGCCTGCCCAAGGATTATCCGATGGTCGCGCCCTCCTATGCTGAAGCGCGCTCCAACCTGGCAAAGCAAATGGGTCTGGGCCAGGGGGGGCGCCAAGCCGCGCGGTCGCAAAGCCGCCAACTCTTAACGAGAGGCCCGCTTGGCGCTTGAACCGTCAAGAGTTTCCGGTCCTTATTGCGCACGACGATAACGGTTGCGTGAGACGCGGACTTGGCGCTTGAGGCGGTTCGCCGACTGTGGTTGAGGTGGAATTCGCATCGCCCTCCCCCCCCTCGGGCGATGCGGTGTCAGCAAGGCCGATCGCCCCCCGATCGGCCTTGCATTGTCTTCGGGCTTGACGCCACGGCCAAGCCACAGCCAAAGCGCCCTCACCTTCGGGATTACCATCTTATCGCTCTGGCTGGCTTTGATGACGTAGACGCTCGCGACAGCCCAAATGGTGACATAGTGAGTTTGTCACTCATGTCATTGGAGATTGCTATGCTTGGCGTTTGCACCATCGGTTTGGACTTAGCGAAGAATGTAATTCCGGTCCACGGGACGCTTCCACGTCGCGAGGGTTAGGTTTGTTCCGGCATCACTACCAGTCGTGAGAAAATGTAATCTTCGTGCTACATAATTAGATTATATGTAGCACGAAGATATCAAATGCCAACACCACACACCCCTCCAGCCGCCGTAAAGCGCGCGCTGCGCAAGCTTGGCGCCGACCTCCACGACGCTCGCCGGCGTCGTAAACTGCCGATGGCGGTTGTGGCCGAGCGCGCCTTCACATCGCGTTCAACCTTGCAAAAGGTCGAGGCTGGCGACACCAATGTCAGCATCGGTATCTATGCAGGGGTCCTACAGGCGCTGGGCCTTCTCGATGGATTGAGCCAGATCGCCGATATCGGTAACGACAAGGTCGGGCAGGCGTTAGCCAGCGCAGACCTGCCTAAGCATGTCCACCTGAAGCGGTCGACGAAGCCGTCTCGCGATGCGTGATTTCGAAGTTCACGAAGACCTTCAGCTCATCTTCACCCCAGGTTCCTCGCTTGGCGGCGCGCGCCCCAAGGCGTCGGTAATCGATCAGCATGGCTACCTCGCTATCGCCAAGTTTCCCAAAGAGACCGATGACTACAGCATGGAAACCTGGGAGGAAATCGCGCTGCGCCTGGCGAGGCAAGCGGGTATAGCCACGCCAACGCATGAGCTATTCGAAGTTGCCGGCAAGAAGGTGATGCTGTCGCGCCGCTTTGACCGAGAGGGCGCGATCCGCATCCCATTCCTGTCGGCAATGGCTATGATGGGCGCCAAGGACGGTGAGCGCGGCAGCTACTCCGAAATTGTCGACGCCATCACGCAGTATGGCGCTCAGGGCAAAACGGATGCCCACGCCCTCTACCGCCGTATCGCTTTCAACGTACTGATCTCCAATGTCGACGATCACCTGCGCAACCACGGCTTCCTATGGCTGGGCAAGACTGGATGGTCGTTGTCGCCCGCCTACGATCTCAATCCCGTGCCCACCGACCTCAAAGCACGCGTGCTGACGACAAACATCGACCTCGATGAAGGCGCCTGCTCACTCGATCTCCTCGAACAGGCGTCGGAATATTTCGGGCTGACGCTGGCCCAGGCTCGGGCGATCATCAAGGAGGTTGCAACAGTGACCAAGAATTGGCGCCAGACTGCAAAGGCCGTCGGGGCACGCCCCGCCGAAATCAACCGTATGGCCAGCGCCTTCGAGCATGACGATCTGCAGCGAGCCTTAGCGCTCTAACCTAGACGTAATACCCCGTGAACCAAGAGCTGAGCAGAGTGCTTGCCAGTGCGCGGTCACATGCTAAAAGCCAAAACATGCAACACACCGCTTATTTGAGTAGGCCCGCTGTCGAGATTGGGGCCTCGCTGATCATTGCAGGCAATCAGCTTGCCACCGGAGATAACTTGGATATCGTGACGTCTGATCACAAGTCTTTCGCTGTGGCCGTCGCGGCCTTCGGGCTCGCGAGGCTGGTGATAAAGACTGAGGTCGGGCTATTCGAATGCGGCCCGTGGAAAAACGACGACGAACCCATGCAGCCTATCCAGGGCCCCGCATCGCGATGGACAGTCGGCAAACTGCTAAGCGCGTCGATCTGAAATCGGCGCCTAACTGACCAAAATTAGTATAGAAACATTGGTCGGTAGAGCCACAACAACCGATCCCCAAAGCCCTCTTCGGGGTTTCACAGACCGCAATTCCACTCCAAAACCAGGGTCGAAACAAGGCAATAGCCTAATTGAAGAATACCCAATTTTGATTCCGAATGGAGTCAATCGGTTGCAATACGGGCCGCCGAATTCGTTAACAAATGGTTAACGCAAGGGATCGCCCACCCCTTCTTTGGACAGGCTTAATCACCACCCTCACTGACAATCACCGCTTGGGCTCCCCTTCGACAGTTCGATCCGGCTTCGGCCCGAAGCGCGAGATAAATTCCGACACCTTAGCGGCAAGCCCCCGGTCCGCCGGATCTTCCGACCGCGCCAAGACATCGACCACGGTGCGATAGTAATTGATGCGGCCTGTCTCCAGCTTACGCGCACGCTCTAACCGACCATTATCTGCCGTCCCGGGTTCGCCTTCGCCACGAGAGCCTTTACGCGAAGCGATCGCCAGGGCGCCGCGATCGACCCCCGGCTTGCGGTTCAGCCGGGCAAGTCGGCTCGTCGCATTGGCGTCTATCCCGTGCGCCCGTAGCTGCGCCGCGAAGCCCTCCCGCCAACGCTGCAGATCCGCCTTGCGCGGATTTAGGCGACGGCCGGAACGGGATTGGGTTTTGACCGAAAGGTGCACATGCGGATGGGCCGGCGGGTTGGGATCAGGGTCGGTTGCCTGCGTGTGATAGGCGAACACATACTGATGCTCCTGAAACTCCGCAGCGGCGAAGGCCCGGACGGCCCGCTTCATGCTGACTTCGTCCGTATGCGCCGGCATCGAAAACACGATGTTCAACGTATCCCGGCGATCGCTCACGGCGCTGATTTCCTCAACCCCACCCCAACGCCAGTCCTCCTTGAGATCCTTCAACTGATCCCTGCCCTTGAGAAAAAGCCCGTCCTGGTCCTCAAGGTCGATCTCACCTTTGCGGCTGATATAGTCGATGTGGCGCCCGATATGCGTCATGCCCCTGCACGACGACGTAATCTTGACCATGACCTCGGGGACCTTGCGCACGGTTCTGGCCAAACGGTCGCGAACCGCCTGGGCGCGCTCGGCAGTTGTCCTCCCCCGCCTTCCCTTTGCCGATGTCGATGCAGGAACCAGAACCGACGGCGTGATCGTCTTCGAGGCTTGGCGCATCGATTTGACCTGCGACTGATACTCCCCCGCCTCCCACTCCACGAGGAAGCCGTCGACATAGATCTTCGGC
This sequence comes from Asticcacaulis sp., assembly GCF_051956075.1. GTDB lineage: Bacteria > Pseudomonadota > Alphaproteobacteria > Caulobacterales > Caulobacteraceae > Asticcacaulis. Next base: position 21,270 of record NZ_JBQCGA010000053.1, read on the forward strand.
AGTTTCATCGCCGCCACCGCTTGCTGTTGGCGTGCAGCAAAACCGCGACGGCCTGGGTGTGCTCCTTCAGAAAGGTTGAGACATATTCGATCTGCGCCAGGGTCAGTTCGTCCTTATCGACGCGCTGGTTCATGTTATAGGCGATCTGGTTGATATTGCGGCCAAGCGCCAGCAGCAATTGGCTCGACCTGGCCAGGGCCTCGACCTCGTCTCTCGCCAGATGCTGCTCCCCGGTCAGGTGGGTGCGAACCAGCGCGGTCAGCCAGCGTGGCGCGCTTGTTCCTTCCCGGTCGGACGCAGCGGTCAAGGCCATATGCTCGGCCGGAGAAACCCGGATCTCGACGCGGCGCCGCCCGTCCTCGCCTTTAACCGGGTAATCCGCAGGATGAGGCGGCAGCTCCGAAGGCTGGCCGTTCAGCACCACGCCCAGGACACGACGAACAGCTTCACTGGGGGTGAGACCGCGCGCCTTACACCAAGCGTTCCAGGGCTCCTTCAAATCCTTGAGGTCGACGGCGATGCGGTTTGATCGCGGTGAGATCTTCGTCCTTTCAACCATGATGCGAGAGCACCAACGGACCGTGTCCGACAAATTCGGCGATCAGCCTATCCTGCCAACCTAAAGCCAAACCCAATTCGTTTCTCATGAGAAAAGGACTGGCATCGCTCAATCTGCCATCTGTGTAGGAAGGGGCTTTGCCGCCCCCTCTTCTCGCGAGCACGAATTCACCCTTGCAAGGATGAAATCGTGCGCGGCTCACGCCGCCGCGCCGCATCATGTGCGCGGGTTCGGCTTGCCGGGGGATGAGGATTGCGTATCCCATCATTCGGTCAAGCCCCGATTGATCGGCTCATAGCGCCGGGCATCGTCAAGGCGGAGGAACACCACCTCGCGATTGGCCACCTGGTCGACCTCAGCTGTGTCGTCCCATTTCACTAGCACGTGTTCGTCCTCATTTGCGCGCCGGTTCAAGACGACAACGCCGTGCCTTTCACCGACCCGAACGGCGATGACAGGGCGCTTGATTTCGGACGGATCGTCGACTCTCCGCGGTCGCCCGCGCTTCGGCGCTGCGTTCGCCGCTTCATCGCCCCTCCCCTCTTCGGCCTTGAGCCTTCGCTTCAAGTCCTCGACCGACCGGCGCGTCACCTCGACGTCTCCGGCCAGCCAGGCTTTGACCGCATCAGGATGGAGCTTGTGCAACGACCGCAACTCATAGATCGTTTCCGGCGAGGTCGTGCGGCCGGTCTGGTAAAGCGCCTCGATTTCCGCCGGCGGATTGATCAGAGCCAGATGTTTCGTCACGGTCGACGGCGGAACAGCAAGCTTATGCGCGATCTCGCCAACCTTCATGCCGCAGGCCATCTTGTCCTCCATGAACTGGGCAAGCTCCATGGGCGTCAGGTCCTTACGTTGCAGATTCTCGATCACCTGCTCGAAGTCGCTGGGGACGTTGTCGATCCACGCCGGAATCTGTGTCAGACCCGCCTGAATGGACGCCCGACGACGGCGCGCGCCGAACTTCACCATGTAGTTGCCGGGAATGTTCGGGTGCGGCCTGATCGAGATCGGCACCTTCACGCCGTGAACGCTGATGCTGGCCGCCAACTCAATCAGGTCGTCAAACGCCTTGCGGGGTTGGTCCGGGTCTTCCTGGATCAAATCGATGTCCAACATCAGCGGCTTGCCAGATGCCCGGGCCGCTGCCGGGTCAACAAAGGCATCCAGCGCACTCAGATCGATGGTCCTGCTGTTCATGCCGAAACCCTCCCTGCAACCGCAAGATCCATCCCCTCCAGCACCATATCAAAGACGGGCCGAATTTCCCGCCAGGCGTCACGCGCGCTGGTTTTCGGAAGGTCGGCGACAAACAGGCCGGCGGCCTGGGCTTCGGCGATCGCCGTCCGCTTCTGGATCAGACCGAAGGTGTTCCCCCTCTCCGACCGCTGTGAAAGCAACAGGCTGCCGTAGTTTTTCGCAAGCGCCTGGAAATTGCCCCGTTGAAAGGGGGTCGGTTCAACTAGGTTCGGTAAAATACCAAGGAACCGAAGCTCGGGATTCAAAGTGGATTGGATCAGACCGATGCCATAGCGGTTGTGCCCCAACAGGGCGGTGACGCCTTCGATGGCTTCCTGATTGAGTTGAATCGGCGCCAGGACATGGGTGCCCGCAATCAGGGCGGCGGCATATCGAATATCGGGGTTGGGATTGGTGTCTATGATACAGACGTCGAACCGGCTCCAAGCCTTGAGGGAAGCAAGGAAACGGTTGGCGAAGGCATTGTGCTCTGAAGGACGCCGTTCCAGGCTCGAGAGACGATCATCGCCGCCGACTAAAACCAGCGCGCCGTCGGGCAATGGGGGTGGCCTCTGCGCCTCGAAGACGTCGCTTGCGGTGAATTCAACCACCTCGACTGTTTCGTTTAAACGTAAGGGACGTGACGTGTTCTGCTGGTGATCGAGATCGATGACCAGAACAGTCAGGCCCTGTCGGCGCTGGTAGAGCGCGAATTGCGTGGCCACGGCGCTTTTACCGACCCCGCCCTTTTGATTGGCCAATACGAGAGTTTTCATGCGTCGCCTCGAATATTGTGACGACGCAACCTATCATTTATTTATTAATGCGCTACGCGTTATATATATAACGCAACAGGCAAAGAGACATTTTGCGATATAATGGCGCCTTCTTCGGGATTAAGGCCCAAGACTGAAGACGCAAAGCCCCCTCCCTTGCTTACGGCGTCAAACGCGCCATAGGAGAGCTTGAAGCCTTATATTCACCGCACAGTAAATATTGACTTTTCGCTGAATATTCACTATGCATGCCATATTCACTGCGCAGGAAATATAGCGAATGGATTTGTCGCCTTACGAAGAAGGCATGATCGACAGCTTCCGCAAAACCTGGGACACCCTCCCGGGCACGATCCTCGACGTCCAGGCGCCGAATGACACGAGTGCCGATGCTCTGATCCTGATGACGATCAACGACAGTCAGCTCGTCCTTGTGGTCGAAGTCAAGCGCCAGGTCTTCCCCCGTGACGTCCGCGAGATTCGCTGGCGCCTCGAGCGCGGCTATGGCCGGCAATTCGGGAAGCCAGGTGAGCAACAGTACATTCCGATGATCATGGCCGATGCCATCTCGCCCGGCGCGCGCGAAGATATGCGCCGTGATGGCACCGCCTATTTTGAATCCGGTGGCAGCCTGTTCATTCCCGCCAAGTCCGCCTACATGCTGATCGACAAGCCGTCAGAAAAGGGGGCATCGGCCAAGGCCATGACGACGGTCTTCGAAGGCCAGCGCGCCATGGTCCTGCACGCGATCTGGGAGACTCTGTCGGACGAGCCATGGTTCAGTGTCAAGCAGATCGCCGAGAGCAGTGGCGCATCGACCGGCACCGTATCGGAAACGCTGAACGAACTGGAGCGTCGAGACTGGGTCGAGGCCGTTGGCGCCGGGCCGAACAAGCTGCGTCGCCTGACTAATCCGTCAAACCTGCTCGACGAATGGAAGGCGTACCAACTGACCCAAAGGCCGCCGCAGATGAAACGCTACTTCGTCCCAGGTAAGATTCCAGACATCGTCCGCCAGCTAACCGATGACACGATTGACTACGAAATCACCGGTGAGATGGCTGGCCAGCACTATGCCCCCTATCTGACCAAGGTCTCGACCCTGGTTTGCCGATACACCTATGGTCAGCTTGTCGATCACTTTCTGGAGCAAATCAAAGCCAGGCCGGTGAGTGAAGGCTGGAACTTCGGCATGATCAACATGAGCCAGGCTGTTCACCAATTACGTTTTCATCGGAAGGAAGAGGGCGTCAAGTACGCCTCCCCCCTCCAAACCTATCTCGACCTGCTGCAAGGGTCGGGACGATCCAAAGACCTCGCAGAACACCTGCGCGAACAAAAGCTGAAATACTGATGGCTAAGCACCAAACACACGCCGAACACGACCCGACGATCACTGCTGACTGCGAAAGCGTCCTTGTTACCCTGCTGAGCGGTCTCGGGCCGTGGCGGGACTCGGTTTATCTCGTCGGTGGCCTGGCGCCGCGCTACATCATCGAAGCCCGCCCGCCCGAGGTGCCGGCCCACGCTGGCACCTCCGATGTTGACGTTGTCGTCGACATGGCCGTGCTTGCCAATACTGAAGCCTACAAGAGCCTAGAAGACAACCTACACAAGATGGGTTTCACACGGGTGCTCAAGTCTGATGGCAAGGCGTACAACTGGCGTTGGCAAGTCCTGACCGACAACGGCAACACCATCATCCTCGAGTTCCTGTCATGGGACCCCAAGCGCAAGGAAGGCCACCCCCAGGAGCTGCCGACCGAAGGCGCCATCACCGCCCTCAACATTCCGCATGCCGATATCGTCTTCGATATGAACGACGCTCGCGAAATCTCAGCGCCGTTGTTGGGTGCGGAAGGCAATGCAACGGTCACGGTGCGCCACGCCAACCTGGTCGGGTTCGTGTGCCTGAAAGCACTGGCGCTCGAAGGCCGCGGCGAACGCAAGGACGCCCACGACCTGATTTATTGCCTTGAAAACAACGCTGACGGCATGACCGGCGCGATCGCTCAGTTCAGAGAAGCGCTGCAAGGTCGCCATGCTGAGGTGGTCGCCGAAGCCCTCGCCATCGTCAGACGCAAGTTCGCGGACGACAAGCATGGCCTAGGTTTCCGCAAGGATGGTCCGACCAAGGCCGCGCTGTTTGAACTTGGGAACGGCAGCGGTGAAGTGTATCGTGAAGCCCTGCTATTGCGGCAGCGCGAAATCAACGCCGTCGTCGAGGAATTCCTTGGCCAACTAAACGTCTGAGGGGATGGCAGACAGCAATAAGGCCCCCCGGCCGAAGCCGAGGGGCACGATATTCATGATCAGAACGGGATTTCGTCGTCCAGGTCGGTGCGGGGTTCGTCCCGCTTGGCGCGTTTGGACTTGGCGGCGGCTTTCGGTTCGCTCTGCCCATCATGATGGGCTTGGGCGAGGAGCGAGGTGCTGCCGGTAAGTTCGGCGTTGTGGTACTTGACCCCATCGCGCTCCGACTGGCTGTAGCGGAGTTGGCCCATGAACTGGATCAGGTCGCCCTTCCCGTAGTTCTTTTCGATATAATCGACGCGCTTGTCGCCCCAGACGGTGATGCGATGCCAGGTCGTGCGCTTGACCCATTCGCCATCGCGGCCCTTGTAGCCGTCGTCGGTGGCCAGTGAGAGGGTGGCGAGCCGGGCGCCGTCGTTGAGTGTCCGGCAAACAGGCTTTTCACCAAGGCGGCCAATGAGAGTGACTGTGTTGTTCATCGTAGTCTCCATGATCTTTACCCTTGGGGCCCATCCCCATCGGGCCGCGGCTTCACCGCGATCATGCGACGTGATTGGCCGGCCGAAGCGGCGCGCCACACCCGCAGGGGCGCAACGGAGTGGAGCAGGGCAAAGCCCTTGGGGCGAGACGCAGGCCGGGCTACGTCAAGCATGATTGATCGCGGTGATCTGCGCCCGAAGGCTTAGGTCACTGGGGTCAGATTTGGGGACGGAACAACCCTGCGACGATGGCTGCGGCCAAAGTCGTGCTTCGTCGGGCACGCGTCGCCCGCATCAAGCAATGGCGTCATGCCGCCAGAGGCGTCAAGGCAGGCCGTACCAGGTCGAGCGTCCGCCACCGCGCCGCGCCAACAAGCCCTTGGCGACAAGTGTTGTAAAGGTCGACCCAAGCGTATCCGCACTGGCGCCGCTCTGACGGACCATATTGCGTGTCGTGAACACGGCGATGATGAAGAGGGGATGGGCCAAACGACGTTCGCGCGCGTCGTTCAGCCACGCCACCAGTTCGGCCATGCGGTGGGGTGTATCGAAAGGCGTCGCGGTCTGAGATAACACCCCGATCATCCTGCCGACTGCGTCAAACGCACCGACGTCGTTGCGCACGGTCTTATATTCGCCGCGATGGCGTTCGTCCTTGTCGCTATAATGAAGAAGGTCGCGATGAAGCTGTTTGATATGGTTCTCTGTGACAGGTGTGTCCGACCAGGCGTGATAGACGGTCTCCATCACCTCGGCATAACCCGCCACCTCCTGCTTATCGCGCGTCGCGAACTTGCGGATTTCAAGATTGGCCAGCAGATGTTCGACCTCGCGATATGTCAGCTTGCTCCCCTAGAGACGGGAGGAGGAGCCAATACTTTCGATGGTTGCGATATGGCGGAGGGCGCGGAGCCGTTCCGGCGCCAGGTTTCCGAGCGCGCGCCGCCCCCCCCCTTGAACTCGTCGACCTCAGATAAGAGAGACGGGAGTTCGCTTGTGGCGCTGATGGTCTGGATATTGAGCATGCCGGAATATGTACCGGATTAGACCGGAATACGGGAGCCTATTGGCCCCCTATCCGAAGAACCCGGATGCCTTTGGCGCGGGCCTTGTCCGCCAGGTTTTCCTGAATGCCTGTCCCGCCGTCCACGACGATCACGCCGATGGGCAAGATATCGAGCATCTGGTCGTTGCGCTTGAACGGGGCCGCCTTGCCGTGTCGGGTCCAGTCCGGCTTGAAGGCGATCTGAGTGACCTGACGGTTGTCGGCCCACTTCGCCGCGATCAGCTCCGCGCCTTTGGGTGAGCCCCCGTGGCAAAGGACCATGTCGGGGTGGCGGTCGCGCGTTTTGTCGAGCGCTCTCCAGATGGACTGGTGGTCGGCGCAGTCCAGACCGCCGGTGAAGACGATCTTCGGACCGGCGGGCACAAGCACATCGGTCGACGCCTTCAGTTTGGCAGCCAGGAATTCGCGACTGTCGACCACGGCCGAGGTCATGGCCTTATGATTGACCTGGGAGCCGTATTTCGAACGCCAGGGCGAGCGTGTGTAGGCATGGTAGAGATCGGCTGCCTGATCACGCATAGCTTCCAGAGTATCGCGCCTGGCGGAAATCCCTAGTCCCGCTACGATCAGGCGTTCGAGTTCCACGGAGCGGACCTCCGATCCGTCCTGGTCTTTCTGAGACCGGCGTTGGACGACCTCGTTGTCGTCGAGCTGGCGGTTCAACCGGTCCGCCGCGCGATGGAACAGATTGACCGCGCCCCAAAGGAGGTCCTCAAGGTCTGGCTCCAAGACTGTATCGTCGAAGGTTCCGATGAGCGCGTCCATGATGTCGAGGACGGCGCCTTGCACCTGGACATCCTCCGGGTGCGCACGCGGGTCGGGTTCATCAAGGTTCGGACGATAGCCGTAAAGCTCAAGTTCTGTCAGGTAGTGGTCTGTCGCGCTACCCTGGTGAGCGGGCTCAAGATCGGTGTCGTGATAGGTCATGGGGTCATCCTCGTCTGCTGACCGCGCCCTCGCGGCCTTCATGGCGATGAAAAACCCAAGCCCCTGCGGTCCGCACCGGCCCTGGGGCCGGCCGAAACGCAGAGAAGGATGCCTTCAGGCATTGCAGACCGCAGGGGCTTGGGTTTCGTTCGCCCTCTGAAGAAGGCCGAAGGCGCGTCCTCGACTTAAGAGGACGACCCCATGACCTACCAAAAGGCCGCGGCCTCCGTTCATCAGCTACGCGACTACAAACCGCTCGACGAGACGCTGCGGCAATTGTTCCCTGACACGATGGCCGAGCCGCCCACGCCCGAGCTTCATCAGGTCACTACTGAGGTCATCGAGTTCTGGCGCGATCAGCACGACCTCGACGCCCGCAGCCCGGCCCCGGGCAAACAGGGCGTCGGTCGCCACATCTCCCGCGTGATCGTTGTCGCGGATCACCAACAGAGTGCGCAACTCAGCCGGAAAGAGCAGGGCCGAAAGATGGTTGGCGCTGGTCGCTGAAACGAGCGCAATTGCGGGCATGACGGCGCGCAATGACAGCGTCGTTTCCAGCCCCTCCCCGACCGCCAGAACGTCGCTTGCCGCACCGAACCGGGTCCCGTTGCCAAGTAAATCTCCCTTGGACCGGCGCTTTGGCTCCACGGGCGCCTTCTCGCGACCATCGCGGCGTAGAAAGGTGCGTGAGACACCGGTCAGGTCGTCTTGCAGGTCGGTTATAGACGCGATCAGGCCGGGCCAAAAGACGGGCTTACCGCCTTCGCCCGAACTATGGAAGCATCGTGGGTGGAATCGCAAAGCGTTGAAATCCGGCTGCCAAATTATGCCGCGGCTATTCAGATAGGTTTCCGCAATCGATCCGCGCAAACCTCGGCTTGACGTAAACAGCCGGGCCGCGAACTGCCGGGCATTGGCGCTACGATCGGCGAAACACCGGCGTTCGGACCCTACGACGGGCGTGGGGTCTGGCAAGGCCAGAAACCGGCAGGCTTCCGCCATTACCTCACGGAACTCTGTCAGACCGCGCGCATGTCGGATGATATCGAGCAGATTGCCGTGATCTCCTGTCGCTTCGTCGGACCATTTCCCGGCTGCCCCCTTGCCCGCGGTCGGTCCACGCAAGCGAACGTGCATGGATCGACCGGGAACGCCTGTGGCGTCCCCGATCATCCAATAGTTACCGCTCTTGTGTCCTTTCGACAGGTATGTTCGACAAACCGCATCTGCCCGCGCCGCGAGTTGTTCGGCTATGTCCTGAGCGTCGGGAAAGCGCGTCATGCCGCCTCCTTCTCGCTCACGCGCTCGATCGGAAAGGCGTCGAACAATTTTGCCAACACACCGACGCCGTCGTTTGAGGTCGGGACGAAGAGGCGCAGCTTCCAGGTGATGATTTCCGAGAACAGGCCTAAGGTCTTCAGCTGGTCTCGGCGACTGTCGGCGAAGCCCGACAGCTCAATGCGATGGCTTCCCATAACACGAACCCGGCGAAGCTGAAGGCCATCGGCCAGAGCCAGGAGGGTTTGCCCCTCCATCAAGGCGGCGTGGGCATCGGCAGGTTCGAGATTGACGCCGCCCAAAGCGGTCGCGTTGGCGACCCATGCCGGCGACACCCATCGGCCGACGACGCGTTCGCCCTCGTCGGTCTGGAGGCGATAAACGCGTGTAGAACCGTCCGGAAGCCGGTTCCAGATCGGCAACAGCAGGCCCGACACGACATGGATCACATCGTCGACAAACTCAGGTACGGTGGCCACCTCTGCCTCCCAGGCCTCAACGAATCTCTCGCTGTCAACTTCGCGCCAGCCACTATCACCCATCGATTCCACGGACGTAAAGCGCTCATGCTTTGGTCCCATCAGAACCACCCGCTCCTCTATGCCCCCGTCCTCCAGAATTTGACTTCGTGCTCTTTGCTGAAGGCAGGCGCGCCCCGTTTTTTCATTGACCAGGAACACGCCTCCGCGAGCTTCGGCGGCGTCGAGAATTTCGGCAAGAGACGTCATTTCGCTGCGCCGCCGCCGCGTTATGCTAACCAGCGTCGTTTGTGCGCCCGTCGACGGGTGCTCGTTGATAACGCGCCGGTCAGTAATTCGAAAACTCACGGCCTGCAGGGTCTCCAGACCGATCTCGTAGGCGCCCGATGCGATCGCGCCTTCGATCTTCGCGGATAAAAGGTCTTCGAACGCCGTGAACAGCACATCCTGCATCGAGATGGTCAGAGCGAGCAAACGATTGAGGAAGGTGTTGATCGGCGGCAGGTCGTCCCGGAGACCCATTTCATCACCAAGCTTGAGGCCCGTAATGGCTTCGAATGTGTTGAGCGAGCAACCATTCAGCTTTCCGGAGTAGACAAGCTTGTAAAGCTGACGAAGGGCGTCGCGGCCGTAAACGCTCTCCAGATTGTCCTCTGGCCGGAACAGGCCCTGGCCGCCTGTCTGGCGCTGTCCGCGCGTCAGCGCGCCCAAGGTGTCCAGTCTGCGGGCGATGGTTGCCAGAAACCTGCGCTCGGCCTTCACGTTGGTCGCAATGGGCCGGAACAATGGCGGCTGCGCCTGATTGGTGCGATTTGTGCGCCCGAGGCCTTGTACCGCCGCGTCCGCCTTCCAGCCGAATTCAAGCAGATAGTGGACACGTAGGCGCTGGTTTCTTGCCGACAGCTCGGCATGGTAGCTGCGACCAGTTCCACCGGCCTCGCTGAAGATCAGGATCTGTTTCTGGTCGTCCATGAAGGCTTGGGCTTCTACCAGGTTGGCCGCGCCCGGTCGGCTTTCGACGACGAAGCGCTCGCCTTTGCGGACGATGCGCCGCGAACGGCCGGTGACTTCGGCCACCATGTCGGTTCCGAAGTGCTGGACAATCTGATCGAGCGCTCCCGGCACGGCCGGCAGACTGGCGAGCTTTTCGATCAGGCCGTCGCGCTTGGCCACCGCGTCGCGGCATTCGACAGGCTGGCCATCGGCATAGACCGGGCGCGACACGATCTTCCCGTCGTCGGTCGAAAAAGGTTCATAGAGTTGCACGGGAAAGGAGTGGCGCAGGTAATCGAGGACATATTCCCTGGGGGTGATATCGACCTGGATATCGTTCCATTCGTCTGTCGGCGTCTCGGACAGTCGGCGTTCGGTCAGCGCCTCCCCGGTCGAAACGATCTGGATGACGGCGCAATGCCCTTCATCCAGGTTCTGCCGGATCGCCTTCAACAAGGTTGGCGTCTTCATCGAGGTCAGCAGATGACCGAAAAACCGCTGTTTCGTGCTCTCGAACGCGCTCTTGGCAGCCGACTTGGCCTGGCGGTTCATTGTCCCATTATCGCCGGTGACATTCGCCGCCTTCATAGCCGCGTCGAGATTGTTATGGATGACGCCGAAGGCGCCCGCGTAGGCGTCGTAAATGCGCACCTGCTCCGGGCTCAGATCGTGGACCAGCATATCATATTCCACACCCTCAAAGGACAATGAGCGAGCGGTATAGAGGCCCATGGAGCGTAGATCGCGCGCCAGGACCTCCATGGCCGCGACGCCGCCGTTCTCGATGGCCGAGATGAAATCTCCACGCGTGGCGAACGGGAAATCCTCGCCCCCCCACAAGCCCAGACGTTGGGCATAGGCGAGGTTATGAACATTGGTCGCGCCGGTGGCGGAGACATAGACGACACGGGCATCCGGCAGCGCATGCTGAAGACGAAGACCCGCCCTGCCCTGCTGCGAGGCATCGGCCTCGCCCCATTCGGACGCACCGCCCGCTGCATTTTGCATGGCATGGCTTTCGTCGAAGATGATGACCCCGTCGAAGTCTCGGCCAAGCCAATCGACAATCTGCTGGATGCGCGACGCCTTGGTTCCGCGTTCCTCGGACCGAAGGGTTGCGTAGGTGGTGAACAGTACCGCCTCGTCCACCGTAATGGCGCGCCCAGGCTTCCAGCGCGATAGAGGGGTGACTTCCAACCGCTCACGCCCGAGCGCCGACCAGTCGCGCTGCGCGTCCTCAAGAAGCTTGTCGGACTTGGAGATCCACAGGGCTTTGCGCCGGCCCTTCAGCCAGTTATCGAGAATGATGGCCGCCGATTGCCGGCCCTTCCCCGCCCCCGTGCCGTCGCCGAGGAACCAACCCCTGCGGAAACGAAAGGCGCCGTCCGCGCCCTCGCTGGCCGCCGCCAGAACGTCAAAGCTCTCGTCGACGGTCCACCAGCCGGAAAGATGCGCACTATGCGCTTCCCCGGCATAGATCACCGATTCCAGTTGGGCGTCCGACAAAAGACCCGTCTGGACCGCCCCGGCCGGGAGCAAAGGCCGATAGGTGGGCTTAGGCGGCGCAACGGACGCCATCGCGGCGGACTGCACCAGCTGCGTTGGGTGCGGCTTGGAGTCCGGAATGGCGATGGTCTGGAGACTATATGGCTCGTAAATCGCGTCAGAGAGCCGTACAGCGGCCTCGGGCGCCCATTCCTTCACCACGTAGGCCAATTCGACGCCCTTGGCTTCCTGAGGCTCGTAGGCGGGCTTCTGGCGACGCAAGACCGTGGAGCCTGGGGACTTATTGCCTGTCGGACCGGCTCGATCGCGTGCTACCGGAGCCGTAAGGGAGAGCAGCGGACGTTGCGGAACGTGGCTGACGACCCAGCTCAGCAGGGTTTCCACATCTGGAGCGACGCCGAGCGAGGGCGGCAGGAGGGTTGGATCGTGCGCCGGTATTTTCTCGATTACGGTCAAGCGCGTCTCCACGGTCGTGCCGTGACGCGCATAGACGCTTCCATCGATGGCCGAGCTAAACACGATCCGCCCGACTTGCTGAAGATCGACGAAGGCTTCACGCCAGGCCGGTTCGTCGGGAGACAGGGACGCGCCTGTAATGGCCACCAGGCGGCCGCCGCTGGCCAGACGAGCAAGCGCCGAACGGATATGCTTCATCGCCGCGCCCCGCACGGACCCGCTCACACCTTTCAGCACCGAAAATGGCGGATTCATCAAGACGACGGTCGGTTTCGTAGCCGGGTCAAGATAATCGTCAAGCTGCGCGGCGTCGAAGCGCGACCGTGCGGCGTCCGGAAACAAACGGTCGAGCACCTCGGCGCGGCCGGGCTCGAGCTCGTTGAGGATAAGTCCGGCGCCCATCATTTCCGCCAGGATCGCCAGCATGCCGGTGCCGGCGGACGGTTCGAGGACCGTATCGGAGTCGGTAATCATGGCTGCCGCCGCCGCGACCCAGCCAAGGGGAAGCGGCGTAGAAAACTGCTGATAGGTCTGACTGTCGATTGAGCGCTTCGTGTGGGTTGGCGCCAGGGCGGCAACCTTGTGGAGGGTTGGCAATAGAGCCGAGGCCGGCGGCGTCTTGCGTCGCAGGGCAGCCCCATACTTGCGGATGAACAGCACGCTGGCCACCTCGCACGCATCGTAGGCGCTCTTCCAGTCCCAGGCGCCTTCGCTGTCGCTCCCCCCGAAGGCATCGGTCATGACATTGCGGAGGAGAACGGCGTCCAGTCGACCGCCCGTTTCCATAGTGGGCAAAAGGGCCGTGGCTGCATCGAGGGTTGCCTGGGCGGCGGCGGACGCCGCAGACGACGTCGTGGGGTGGGCCGCGGCGAGGCAGGCGGTGGAAACGGGAGCATTCATGGGAGTTGTCCTTATGGCGTTGACAGTGCGAGCCCCGGCCTCTCTCGAAGCCCTGGGAACTCGCTCCTCCCTCGCCCCCTCTCCCTTTCCCCGACGGCATGAAAATAGCGCCCAACCTTACGGTTGGACGCTGGAGCTTCGTCGCACCCCCGATCAGTCGATGGCGCCGAAAATGACCCGCGCTTCGGGATGGTCTGCGGCGTAGTCGTACAGGCGGTAATAGCCCTCGGACAGCAGGTCCGATCCGTACTGGAAGGACAGATGGGAGAAGGTGAACAGGGTTGCGATGATACCCGCGGCCTCTGCGGAAGCCTCACCTTCAAATCCATTGGTGTCGCAAGCTATGCGGTAGCGTTCCTTGGTCGGCGGGGCCAAGAACAGGGGGGCGCCTGCGAGCGCGAAGAAGTCCCAGAGGCCGCCCTGGTAGTCTTCGGGGCTCAGGCGGCCCATGAAACCATAAACGGTAGTCTCGGCGACGATGATGTGCCGCCCTCCGAAGAGGGTCGGCAGGAACATCTCCCGGTCCGTTTCGCTGACGATCTGGGCGACGCCGCGAACACTTGCGGGGGTGGTGTGGGTCAACATGGTGTCTCCTGTTGGAAAGGGGCTGTGAGCGCCACCGGTTGCTCTGTGACTACCGGCGGCTTCCCTTCCGACGCCCCCTCTTCCTCTCGATGACGCGGCCGCAGACGCGTCGGGCCCAGCGCCTTGGCGCGCATCAGCCGTGGAACCGGCCATCCTCAGCGAAGCGGTATTGATTTGCTTCAATCGCCTCGTCGATCGCGCTGTCGGCGTTCAGGTGGTCGAAGTCCTGTTCCAGACGACGATAGAGCCAGCGCGCGAGATCGCGCAGGCATTCCGTCACAACCCCCTCGGCGTCGCGTGTCATGCCCTGGCCTAGATCATGGGTCCGCTCGACGTCCACGATCATGCAATATTCGTGGTAATAGTGACCGCGATGACGGGCATGTGCCGCCAGCTGGTAGAAGTTGCGGCGCTGGACCTCCCCCAGGCGGTCCGCGATCCTGTGCAGGTCGGAATCCGAAGGGGCATGGGCGCGAATAGCCTTGGACGCGCCCGTCCGATAGCGGTAATCACCCTCAAAGCAGGCGCCGTCTCCTTGGCTCCAGAAGCCCCGGAAGTAGATACGGGGCTTTTGACGCGCGCCGCCGCCCATGAGGCGGACGCTCGATGTCCCAAGGGCGATGCCGAGCTGGTCGCAGATGATCTCAAAATCATCATAGACAAACTCGTACCAGGGATAGTCCAAGGCGCCATCCCGGTACCATTCGCGCGCCCTTCCCTTGGCCTCGTCCGTCAGCTCTTCGAACCTATAAACGGTGATCGCGCACTGCTCAGGCATGGTCGTCGTCTCCGTGCAGGGCTGCGGCCAGCCATTCGAAGGTGGACAGCCAGGCGACGGTTTCGCGTTTGCCGAGATCGATCACCTGGGCGCCGCCGCCGAAGCCATCAAGGCGCGCTTTCGAACAGGTGTTGGCGTATTCGAAGCCCCACAGACCTTTAAGATCGAAGGCTTCGGCGCAACGCAAAACAAACGCGATCAACGCCTCGACGTCACCTGCGCCGCCGTCATCCAGAAATAGCGTCGACGAACCAGGCTCGGGATCGAGACTTAAGTGAAAGCCCCCGCTCCAGATGATGTCCTCATGTGCCTCGGGGTCCTTGTTGAAGAGCTCGTACGCGAGCAAGGCGTTCTCGATTGTGGTCACGTCGAGAGCGCACGAAAACTGTGTGTAATAATCGGCCATGCCGACCTCCATAATGAAAAGCCCGGCGCGGCGGCCGGGCGTATTGGTTGCTGTGGGGGCGCCCAGATCCGATGGGCCGTCGTTGTTCCAGCGACGGCTAAGAGGGTCAGTCAGCGATGGCGGCATCGCCGACGACGATGAGAGGCGGGATGGGCGCATCCGCCTTGTCGAAATAGGCAAGGACCGCCTCGAAGGCGCCGAGACGTCTTACGACGTCAGCACCGATGAGCGTGACGTCCTCTTCGTCAGCGAGATAGGTCTCGGGGTTTCCGGTTCCGGTGAAGACGACGCGATGGGCCGCCCATTGGCCCGGATAACCGCCAGACCAGCGCGCAAAAGGCAGACCCTTGCGCACGCAAAAGGCCTCCAGTTCCTCGAAACGGCCCCAGGGGACGTCATGAGCGCAAAGGCGAAGCGGGCGCCCTATAGCACGGTCCGAAGGCTGAAATGCCTCGCCATCCCATTCGACGCAGAGGCCCTCCTGTTGAATATGCAGCGTGAGTTCGGAAAATGCGTCGGGAGCAACCCTGCCCCCGATGGTGATCGACGCGGAAACGCGGTCAGCCATGATAAATCTCCTGACAATGGTGTTGGTGAAAAAAGGAGGAGGACCCGCTCACCGGCCCCCCTCCCCTGCCTCACTCGGCCGCGACGGGCGCCGGATCGGCTTCTTCGTCGGCGAGATCAGCGCCGTCCTCGAGGAACGCCGGAAGAGCGTCGGTCGCGGCTTGGGGATCGGCGTCGGTCGATTCCGACCCCCGCAGGACTTCCGGCAGCCAGCCCGTGTCGGCCAGCAGGCGCTCCGCCTCCACGACCATGTCGCCTTTTTTCAGGTGATCGATCATTTGCGCTTTACGGTCGCCACAGCCTTCGCGAACGGCCTCTAGTATCCGTGCGCGGGGAACACGATTGAGGTAGGTTTCCGCCGTCGGACGCCAGCCCAGAGCGACGAGATCGAGGTCGGTTGCCCGGGCGACCCGCATCGCTTGCTTTAGCCGGATATCGAGACTGTGTTCGGTGACGCCGGCGCCGTAGGGATTGGGCCTTTCTTTGATCGCATTGACGCCGAAACTGACGCAAAAGGCGAGGAGTTCGGACCTGACATCATCGGTTTCTCCGTCGAGCCAGTCCCAGAGCGCCTGGTCGTCAGCAGGAATGACGTCGCCCCAAAGCGAATGACGATGGGCCATCGCCTCGGCCGGGACGGTTTCATTCAGGCCCTTTGGCGCGATATTGACCATGGAGGGATGGAATACCGAGACCTGCAGGCAAGATCCGCCGTGCTGAAGATGGAAGGTATCGCTCACCAGCTTGTGCAACAGCATGGTCATCGCCACGCGGGGATTACGCGCCACCGCATCGCGCAGAGCGACTGTTCGGTAAGCGGTCAGTTCGAGGATCAGCTTTTCCGGAATTGGGCGCACGACATCGCCCTCGTCTTCCTCAGCCGCCGGTGCGGGCGCGTGCGCTGAACCGATCGCAATGATTGCCGCCGGCTTTGCGGAGTCTTGCGCATCGCCGTCATCAGCCGGATCGTCACCCTGCGGGTCTTCGGTCAATTCGTCTTCCGGCCGGATGTAGCCGCGCAGGATCTGCGGGCTGCCGGCGCGATCGACCGTGACAATGACCCCTGCCCTGCCGATTTCGGCGGCATCGAATTTGGCGGTATCCTGGGGACCTTCGAACGCCTCGATTTTTGTCTCTAGCTCGCCCAGGCGAGCATCGATTTCGTCCGGCAGTTCGTCCCAGTCGCTGTATTCATCGTTCAGCGCATCGTATTCGACTTTCAGGGCGTTGAGAACGGCTTGATCGTCCTCGTTGAGGTCTGCGCCAGTCGGGTCGAGCTTCCGCAGGCCGTAAAGATGATCGAATGGGAGGCTCGGCAGGACTTCGACCCACTTCCAGCCTTCGATCGCAACCTCATCAGCTATTGCGTGGAGCTTGTCGCCGACGAGGCGGTCGAGCAACACCGCGTCCTGAAGCCAACCACTTTCGTCCGCACTGAAGAGGTCGCGCAAAACGGCCCCGCCCGCAGCTTCATAGGCCTCTACGCCGATAAAAACGGCGCGGCGGTCGGTAGTTGCGACGGCTGAGTCCGTCAGGTGTCGACGGATATGATAGGCCTCGCGCATATAGGCGGGGACGGCCTTAAGCTGTTGCCAAAGCTCTTCCTGACGTTGGTGATCTCCCGTGACGGAAAACGCCGTCAGTTGGTCCAGGCTTAATTCGTCCGCCGCATAGAGGTTTAGGAGCGCCGGTGACACGGAGGCAAGGCGCAGGCGTTGGCGAACAACCGAGACACTGACGAAATAGCGCGCCGCGATGTCTTCCTCGCTCATGTTCTGCCGACGAAGCGCGAGAAAGGCGCGATATTGATCGAGAGGGTGCAACGCGACCCGGTGGGTGTTTTCTGCGAGGCTATCGTCCTCAAGCGAGGTGTCGCTGGTCTGGCTCTTGATCACACACGGAATAGGCGCCGTTTTGGGTAAGCGCTTGGCCTTCACAAGTTGCTCCAGCGCGCGGAAGCGCCGGCCGCCGGCGGGCACCTCATATTTGCCGGTTTCGGCTCCCTCTTCGTCCAGAATGGGGCGAACATTCAGGCTTTGCAGTAAGCCGCGAACGGCGATGTCTTCGCGCAGATCGTCGAGCGAGACGCCGGCATGGATCTGACGAACATTGGCTTGGGATAGGACGAGCTTGTTGAAGGGGATATCGAGCGAGCGGCTCAGCGGGATGAGGTTTTTCGTCGTGGTCATCGGATAGCTCCAAACGGGCGCCGAAAGACTCTCTTTCGACCTCCAACCCGTCGGAAACCTCGAAGCGACCTTTTCCTCTCAGTTCCTGCCTGACCATCAAGCAGGGAACGGCGTAAGACGGGGCGCAAAGCGTCCCTAACGCCGACCTTCCTAAACAGACTTAAATCAAAATCATCAAAGCCTGGTTAGAGCGTTAAGAGAGATATATTTAGAAAGTTAAGGGTCCGAATATTTAACAAATATTATTTATAAACAGATACTTAAACGAAGCGAGCGTTCTTGAAATGACAGGGGATTGTTCCTGAAGGATCAAGAGGGGCGTTCCTGAAAGATCAATGCGTTGTCCCCGAAGGATCAAAGGCTGTTCCTGATGTGTCGAAGGTCCGGTGAAAAGGCCACAGGATTGAATCTATTTTCGCGAATAGGAAGGAAAAGTCGTTCAAATTGATTCGCTGACCTGCGGAAACGACTCCTCGACGAGACAGATCGGGCCCGTATGCTGTCACTTCGGGAACGCTTTTATCCAGCGCGGAGCTGATGCCGGTTTTTTTCGTGATAGCGTTTCACGAAACCGATGAACGCGCTTTGGTAGCGTTCCGGGCTTCGGTCGGATTGCTCGCTGAGCCAGCCCCGAAACTCCGCATGGAGGGCCTGGAAATCCCAGCCGCGATAGTGCGTGCGCAGGTAGGCGAGCGTATCGTCTGTCAGGTAGTTTCTCGGTTCATCCGCGTCAGTCCTGGCATAGGTCTTTGCAGGCGCGGCCGGGATGTTTGATTTTTGAGCTTGATTGGAGGTGGCTGGACGCAGGCTGTCGGAGGGCTCTGCGCTCGCCTCCTGGCGGCGGGACATGACAAGCAGGGGCTCTCGGCTGGTGACGGAGTCAGCCAGTCGCAGATCGAAACCTGGGAGGTCGTTTCGGCGGACGATTGCCGCGATCTCAAATTTGAAGCGCCGGTATTGGCCTTCTGCGCCTGACTTCTCAAAAAGCGTCGGCAGCGCAATAGCGAAACCCTCGGGCCCGGCGCCGCCGGCATGCTTGCGAGCGACCTTATAGAGCCAACGCTCCCGGCCGCCGGTGATATCGAAATATGCTCGGTCGATCGACAAGACGCCGCCATTCATGAGGACGCCGTCGTAGAACCAGCTCGAGAGGGAGATGCTCAAGCCTTTCGAGCGCTCGGTCTTTGCGTCAACGAGTTGGCTCCAGTTGTCCAACCACGAGAAGGTCGCCTCAAACCGCTTTTCCGCACGTATGTTCGTCTTTACCGTGGTGGATTGCAGACGGTCCAGAGCACCGGCCAGGAGCTCGTATGAACGACCGGAGATAGGTCGTCCAATGGATCTTAGGAGATCATAGGGCATGATCTTGAGGGTGCGGGGAATGTCGTTTACGCGGCGCTGTTTGAGATCGTTCAGAACGCTTGCGCAATATATCAGGATGTCTGCGTCCCAGATTGTCGCCATGCCGTAATCGGGGTTGGCTGAGACGTGAACAAATGTTTTGCCGTCGGGAGACGTATAGTCGATCGGCTTCAAGCGTTTGGACTTCGCCAAGCTAAAGAATGGCCGTTCCATCACTTCACGCTGGTCGCGCAGGTTCAGGTCTGCCAGGTAGGGCAAAAACAGGTCGATCTGCTCGTTTTTGTCGGCTCGGTCCATAAGGTCCTGATTTTAAATACGGGCGATAGCCGAGAAATCTTTCCCCGGGGAAAGATCAGTCTATGGCGATTCTCTCGCAGGCGGAGTCTGCCGTTCAGGAGGCGTTTTTGACGCGTAGGATCCGCTTGTCACTTCGCTCTTCGCGCCATCATTCCCAAAATCTTTCCCCGGGGAAAGATTCAGGATCGAAGCCCCCTGCCCTGCTTTTCGAGCGCCTTTAGCGCCGATTTGAACATCGTGACCAACTCGGTTTCTGAAGCGCCTGAGCCGGCGTGAAGGCGCACCGATACGCCGTTTCGATTCGAGGACAGAACACTGAGCGCGGTTCGTCCGTTTGAGGCTTCGAATTTTATGATGGGTTCATCGCCTGAGGCCTGGGAGCCTGCGTCGAGCAAGCGTTTGACCACTTCGGCCGCGACAATAATCGCCCGCTCGCCCGCCCGCGCCAGCGCCTGTTCAGCGGAGAGTTTCGCGGCTTCCTCGCGAATGGCCTTCGTCAAGGACGCGTCCGCGGCCTGTAGTTTTTGAGCGAGGGGATAAACCAGCTTCAACTGGATGTCCGCTGGGCTCGAAAATGCCGCAACCGCCCAGTCGGGCAAGGAGCCGACCGTAAGCATTTTGGACAACCAGCCCTGGGACAGTTTCAAGCGTTCCGCCATCCTGACCTGTTTGCCGCCGTAGTGATGGCTTAAGGCCGCCAGATAGGTCTTGGCGCGTTCGAAATCAGACACGTCCTTCCGCGCGCGGTTCTCAATGTCGGATAGCCGGAAGGCGGCCTCATCGTCGAGATTGTGAACCTGCGCAAGGAACATCATTTCCGGGTAATTGTTTGCGCGCAGCCACTGGATGGCCCAATGGCGCCTTGACCCGGCAATGACCTCATAATCAAACGCCGGATCATCCTGAACGCGGCGGACAATAGCGGGAACCTTCTGGCCGCCTTCGGACAGGATCGCGTCAATCAGATCGCGCACGCTCTCTTCAGAGAGGGAGGCTTGATGCCGCGCATTTCCGTGCCAAATTCGAACCCGGGCGGGATCGAGAAGCAGCTGGGTCACCTGGCGGACTTCGCCGTTCGCAACGCGAGCCAGGGCCGATTCCCGGGCCAGTAAGTTCATTGCCGGACGAGCGCCGGTATCTGTCGCCGTCGGTGGCCGGGGTTGTTCCGCAGAAGGGGAGGGGGCGCTGACCTCGGGGTTGAGCAAAGCGTCGAGATAGGCGGTTTGTTTGCGTGACATTGACGACCTCCTTACCCGGCCGCCAGCATCATGGACGACTCGCTTTCGGCGCGGCCCCAGCGTCGGCGAATGAGTTGCTCTACCTGCGCCATCGCCTCGTCGATATTGTTCCGGCAGCGTTTATGGGTTTTCGGCGTCCCGATCGGACGATCCAATTCGTAGACGGTCATCATCCGCAGGGCGGCGTGGCTGATTTCTGCGGACTCCAACATGGCGACGGGCAGCAGGGAGGGCCCAAAGGCTTGCTCCATCAGGCGCTGGATCATCGTATGGCTCGGATCATTGGTCGCGAACTTCGAGCAGATGAGCCGGCAGAAATCGTATTCGACCTGAATACCAGAGTCTTTCAACTGCCCGATCACCTGGCTTAGCATGGATAGGAACTGGACGGTGGAGCAGAAGTCGGGCGTGGTGGCGGCAAGCGGAATGAGCAGCGCATTGGCCGCTTGCATGACCGCCAGCGAAATCGTTCCCAGGGCGGGGGGAGGGTCCAAAAGAACGACATCGTAGTTTTGCGCCAGCTCGCTCAGCCCCAGGCGCAGTTTGCGGAACCGGGAGGCCAGGACGCTTCCACCGCTCGAGCCTGCGGCGGCAAGTTCGTACTCCACGTCGAACATCTGCAGATTTGACGGAATGAGGTCGACATTGGGCCAAGCCGTACGCTTTACAGCGTAGGTCAGGTCATCCTGTGTGGGCTCTATGGAGAGATACGGGTATAAGGTTTCTTCCCTGCGGATTGCAAAATGCGGATTGAACCCAAAAAGGGTCGTGGTCGTCGCCTGACTGTCGCAGTCGACAACAAGGACGCGGTAGCCCTGCACGGCCAAATAGTGAGCCAGATGGGTCGTTACGGTCGACTTTCCCACGCCGCCTTTGAAGTTCTGAACCGTGATGATCGCAGGCGGATCTTCAGGCGCTCGCCGGGGCGAGGCGCCAAGGACCTGGCGCATATTGAGCAATGCTGGGATATCGTAACCTAAGCGGCGCCCGGATTCGCTTTCCGGCGGAGCGGGAAGGCGGCCATCTTCTTCGGCCATTCGAATGCGATTGGTTGAACAGCCAAGAAGTTGGGCGGCTTCGGCGACCCCGAGTCGGACGTTCAGGGATTTTTCGGCGCCGGGGAGAAAAGCTGTCTTGCGTAGACGCTCGACCATCTGTTCGCCGGCATCCGCCAGTTGCCCAATGCGCTCAACTTCGGCAAAATGCGATGCACCAAAATTGGCTTCATTCCATTGATTTGAACTCAATTTAGCCTCCGCTTGGCTCAATGAACCTTTTGGCTGAAAAAAATATCAATAATCGTTCAATCGGCCCATATGGTTAATTCCTCGTTAACCGCGGTAAGTCAACGATTCGATTGTAAAGTCGCCTTTGAGTGAAACGGCTCCCATGCTATCAGGGGTCAACAATCGCCAAGCAAGGAATCAGGTGAGGGAGCGGCTTTGAAGGAAACCAAGATCTACGCGGTTGAGAAGCGCTTCAAGGAAGTCTTTGGACTGATGACGCGCGACGATCTCTACATCCGCGAGACTCCCGCTAAAACCTTCATTGTCACCGTGCCCCATCCAAGCGAGGACATCGAATATGTCCTTAGCGTCTATCGTCACCCGAATGAACCGAAGGAATTTGTCGACCTCGGTCGCTGCGTCAAGACGGCTCTCGAACTGGGCGCTGCGTCGATTCATTTCCGCATATCGAACGACGAAGCGGGTGCGTCGTAACCTGCTGAATCCGAACGGAACAGTCACGCTTCTCAGCGCGCCAGATTGCGTAAAGCGTATAACGCAATAAGCATTTTGTACATAATGGAAGTCGCGTTTTATATAAAACGCGACATTTTTCTGTTGCCAACCGCCACTGCAGGTATTAGGTCTGCATCGGTAGAACAACCTTAAGTTTCCAAACTCTCTGAATAAATGGTGGCGTGCGGATGGAATTCGCGGCAATGGCGGAGCTTTGCGCTCCCGGCATAGAGTTAAGTACGCTCAGGCGTATCGCATCGGTTGAGTCTGGGTTTAACCCGTTAGCCATTGGCGTGGTGGGCGGCAGGCTGCAGCGGCAGCCGCGAACATTGCCAGAAGCCCTGGCGACGGTGCGGATGCTCCATGATCAGGGCTTCGACTACTCGCTGGGCATTGTCCAGATCCATCAAAAGAACTTCGCTAAGTACGGCCTGACCCCGGAAACCGCTTTCGATCCGTGCGTCAATCTGCGCGTTGGCAGCCTGATTTTTAAGGATTGCTATAAGAGGGCAGGGGGCTCTGACAACGCTCTGGGCGATGCGCTGAGCTGCTACTATTCAGGCAATTTCAAAGCGGGTTACAGCCTCGGCTATGTCGCCAAGGTCCAGGCCGCGGGCGCCAATGATGATGGCGCCGCGCCCGTGCCCGTCGTGGCCAGATCCACCCGCAATGCCATGCGCAGAACCTCGAAGGCGCGACCAAGCGCGCCGGAACCTCTTTTTGTCACGGTGGTCCCGCCGCCGCTTACCGCTGTCGCCCCTGTCGGCGACATTTCCCCCACCGCGAAGGGCCGACAGACGGCGCTTCTGTTTTAGGAGTCACCAGTGAAGGTTTCGACCAAAAAGATAGTTTCCGGCGCGGGCGTGGCTCTGGGCTACGGCCTTGTCGCCGCCTCGCCTTGCTTCGCGCAGGTCTCGCAGCTGACCAGCGGTCTCGACTGGATCAAATCGACCATCACCGGCATCGGCGTCGTGGTCATTGTCATTGCGATCATGTGGACCGGAATCCAGATGATGTTCCAGCACGCCAAATGGTCCCAGGTCGCCCACATCTTCTTTGGCGGCATACTGGTCGGCGGCGCAGCCGCCATCGGTCCGCAACTGTTCGGCGGCGGTTCGGGGGGCTGATCTATGAGTTACCGCGATCCCGTCTTTCGCGGCTGCACGCGCCCGCCCATGTTTCTCGGCGCGCCGATGGCGCCCTTCATCCTGGTGACGGGCATGGCCATTCTTCTGGCCATGCTCGGGCTGTTCGTCAGCGTCTACATCTCCGTGGCTGTGATAACGGCCTATGTGCCGATCTATGCCTGGATGCGGGCCGTCACCAAGACCGACGACCAGAGACTAAACCAGCTGATCCTGCGCTTGCGTTTGCGGGCCAGGATGCAGGGCGCACGACGGGCCTGGGACGCGCTGACCTATACGCCCATCGCCTTTAAGAAGAGATAGCCGATGAGATCCAGGGCTCAGCTTAAGGCGGCGGTGGCGGCGCAGGCGCCGGTGGCCGACTATGTCCCGTTCGGCGCGCATGTTGAGCCAGACGTCATCAAGCTCAAGCGCTCCGGCGATTTCGTCGCGACCTGGCGTTTAGCTGGCATCGGTTTTGAGACGCAGGATGTCGCGGACATCGCCGCGGCCAAGGAAGGGCTGATCAATCTGCTGCGCAGCCTGGGCGGCGGCCAGTTCGCCATCTGGTCCCACAAGGTCCGCCGACGGGTAACCGAGCGCCTGAGCGGCGACTACGACAACGCCTTCGCGGCCCGGCTAAACGCGGACTATTACGCGACGTTCGATCGGCACAAGCAGATGCGGACGGAACTTTATCTGTCGCTGCTCTATCGGCCCAATGTCGGCAAGGTTCCGAACATCCTCGGCAATCTGTTCGGCCTCGGCCGCCGGTCGCTCGAGGACATCAAGGCCGCCGACCGTGAAGCCCTGGATGAACTCTCCGATGCCGCCAAGATGGTCGAACGCGCCCTGGAACCCTACCGCCCGCAGCGGCTGGGAACGGTTTTGAGGGGCAAGGTCGTCTGTTCGGATATGCTGACCCTGTTTGGCTATCTGGTGAACGGTGTCTGGGAAGATGTCCCGCTGCGACGCGCGGGCATCGATCAGCACCTGCCGACGAGCCGGCTGCATTTCGGCGACAATAATGGTCGCCTGCAGATCGTGCACCCGGCCGGACGCAGGTTTGTCGGCTTTCTCGACATTCAGGACTATCCCAAATGGACCGAAAGCGGCGTTGCGAACGCGATCCTTTACGCCGATTACGAATTTATCGAGACACAGAGCTTTTCCATCCTGAACCGGCGCGACGCACAGTCCGCTCTCGAGCAGCAGCGCGGGCAAATGCACGCGGCTGAGGATGCGTCGGAGACGGAAATCAACGAGATCACGGAGGCCCTGGACGACCTGACGTCTGGCCAGATCGACGTCGGCGAATACCACTATTCCCTGGCCATCCTAACCGAGAGCGCCGATGCCTTAAGCAAGGCCATGTCAGATGCGCGCGCTGTTCTGCAGGACCAGGCTGGCTTCAAGATGTCGATCATTGATGTCGTGCCCGAGGCGGCGTGGTTTGCCCAACTGCCTGGCAACTGGGATCTGCGCCCCCGGGAGGCCAAGCTGACCAGCCGAAACTTCGCGGGCCTCTCGCCCTTTCACAATTTTGAGTTCGGCAAGCGCGACGGCAATCCGTGGGGTGAGGCGGTGGCGCTCTTTCAGACACCGTCCGGCCAGCCCTTCTATTTCAATTTTCATGTCTCCCCGGCCCAGGAGAATTCGGAAGGCGAGGCCCTGGCCGGCAACACCTTTATTTGTGGCGCAACCGGGTCGGGCAAGACCGTTCTGCAAACCTCGCTTCTGGCCTTCTCGTTGAAATATCAGGGCTTGCGCGCTGTTTGCTTCGACAAGGACCGCGGCATGGAGATCGGCATCCGCGCGCTTGGCGGCAGCTATCGGGCGCTGGAACGCGGTGCGCCGACCGGCTTCAATCCTTTCAGGCTCGAGCCGAACGACGAGAACATCCAGTTTTGCGAACGCCTCGTGAAGCTTCTGGTTGGCGGCGCGCTCACGGCGCGCGATGAAAACGAGATATCCCACGCCGTGCGCACCGTCATGGGCGAGCATGTCACAGCCGATGTCCGATGCTTATCGCTTGTGGCCCAGAACCTCTCAGCGGTTGGCGACAACTCCCTGTCTGAGCGGTTGCACAAGTGGCTGCGCGGCGGGGCGCTCGGCTGGGTGTTCGACAATGCCGAGGACAGCTTAGATTTCCAGAAGGCCAGGATTTACGGCTTCGACTACACCGAATTTCTCGATGACCCGGAAATCCGGACGCCTGTCATGGCCTATCTGCTGCACGTTACGGAGGCTCTGATCGACGGCCGCCCGTTCCTATACATCATGGAGGAATTCTGGAAGCCGCTGATGGATGCGCATTTCAGCGACTTTGCGCTGAACAAGCAGAAGACCATTCGCAAGCAAAACGGCCTCGGCGTCTTCGTCACCCAGTCGCCGTCCGACGTGCTGACCCATCCGATCGGTCGCACCATGGTCGAGCAGAGTGTGACGCAGATCTACCTGCCGAACCCGCGCGCCGATCGAGGCGACTATGTCGATGGATTCAAGCTGACCGAGGCGGAGTTCGATGTCGTCCGGTCCTTGGGTGAAGCCTCAAGGATGTTCGTGGTCAAACAGGGACGGACAAGCGCGATTTGTCGTTTTGACCTGGCCGGTATGACTGAGGTGCTCTCGGTCATATCTGGAACGACGGAAAACATCGCCAGGCTCGACGCCCTTCGCGCCAAGGTCGGCGACGCGCCGGAAGCCTGGTTGCCGCTCTTCCTCGATTCTCAAACCATTCTAGCAGCGAAGAGACAAATTGCATGAAGCCGCTTATCCTTGCGACCGTTATCGCCACGTTCGGCGCCGCCGCTGCCCATGCGGCGCCTCCGCCAAAAACGGCGCTGGACGATCCCGACCTTTTCGCCGTTGTGACGCCGGACCGGTTGCTTGGGGGTATGACGCGTCGGAAATGGCTCACCCTATGGCCCGTGCCCGGCAGAGAATACTGGGCTGCTTGGGACTGTAAGGGTAAGCCGTGCGATACACCCGAAAGGGCCCATGAGAGGGCTACAGCCAAACTCGTTCAGCGGCTGGAGACGGATCCAAAGCCAGAAGACGCCCCCTCGGTTCCGCGTACGGGCGCTGTCAAATGAACTTCTTCGAGTCCTTTGAGCAGGGGATGGATGCGCAACTGGCGCACTATCTGAGCAACACGGCGGCATCGCTGTGCGCGATCATTGCGCCAGCCGTCGCCGCCGGCATCGTGATCTACATCATCCTGATCGGCTACGCGATCATCCGGGGAGAGGCCCAGGACTCGCTGCATTCGACGATGTGGAAGGTCGTGAAGTGGTCGCTCGTTGCCGCGCTCGCCCTGAGCGCGGGCGGCTTCAACACCTTTGTTGTCGGTGGCCTAAATGGTATCGAGACAGGCCTGTTTCAGGCCACGACAGGGGCAGCGAGTGGCGGCGTCCTACTGGATGATTGCCTGACAAAGTACATCGACCTGTTCAACCTGCTGGTCCAGAACGTCAAAACCGACGGCGCAGGCGTCTTCCCGAATGTCGCGGTCTGTTTCGCCATCCTGATGCTGGCGATAGCCTCGCTCATCTTCTTCGGTCTTGCCGTCTGCGTCTTCATGCTGGCCAAGGTCGCCTTGGTTCTGGTCATCGCGCTAGGGCCCGCCTTCATCGCGACGCTCATCTTCCCACCGATCCAGCGCTTCGCCGACGCCTGGCTGTCGGCGGCCCTGAATACCGTGATCATCAAGGTGCTGGCCGGCATTATCCTGGCGATCAGCACCCTGTTCCTGAAGGGCATTGTCGAACGGACCTCCGGCAATTTCGAGACCACGGCGATCTTGATGGACTGCCTCAAGATCCTGATCCTGTCGGTCTCCTTCGGCGCCATCTTCGGCTACCTGCCGATGCTTGCCGCTCAGCTCGTCGGCGGCGCGCCCATGCCGTATGTCACCATGCCCCGCATCGGACGCGGGTCGCGCTCGTCCCAGCCGCGAACAGCGCCAGCGTCTTTCTCGGGCGGCCAGATCCAGCAGGGGCGCAACGTGGCGGCCTACACCTTGGTCCCCGCCTACCGCCGCAACGTCATTGGTCATCTCAACAGATAGGCGCCGTCATGCCCGTACTTCCCGTCGTCTCGCATAAATCCGTTTCCGCCATAGCCGTCGTCCTGGCGCTCGCCCTGCCGGCAACGGCGGCCTACGCCATCGGCGGCCTGGGCGATATCGTTTACGACCCGTCCAACTACCTGCAGGCCGTCAGGCAGGTCCAGGCCTGGGAGCAGCAATATCAGCAGATGACCCAATCCCTGGCCAAGGCCGAGGCGACATTCCAGCAGGCCAAGGCGCAGGTCGACGCTGTGACCGGCGTGCGCGGCTTCGGCGACATCCTCAATAATCCGCTCTTGAGGAATGTCGTGCCTGCCGATCTGTCGTCGACCTTGACCGGGCTCAATTCGACGGGCGCGCTGTCGGGAAAGGCCCTGGAACTGCGCAAGGCCTCCGCTGTCTACGACTGTGGCGATATGACGGAAGCCGGGGCGGAGGTCAGCTGTCAGGCCCTGCTGGGCCAGAACGCGCAGGTCCGAGCCATCCAGCAGGACACCATGGTGCTCCTTAATGAGCGCACGACGCAGATTGACGCCCTGCGCGGGCAAATCGATGCGACCCAGGACCCGAAGGCCATAGCGGAACTGCAGGCGCGTCTGGAAGCCGAACAGGCCCAGGTCGCCAACGACCAAAACAAGATCGCGCTCGCCAACGCCATGATGGCCGCCAACGCGCAAGCTGCGGCCCAGGCCGAACAGGAACGGGTCAACGCCTTGATGGCGAGTAACAAGACTTCGGCGCTCGACGGTTTCGCCTTCACCTCGCTTGGCTACCAGCCCGGCACACAAGTCGCCGATGTGGAACAATAACGCTGATGGCCAAAGATACCGTCACCAAGGCTGAGTTGCCGACCTTCTTTGCCGATGCGCAAGGCTGGGAAGCGGACAGGCTTCACCGCACCGAGAAAAGTGAAAAGCGCGCCTGGTTCGTCGCTGGTTGTTCGTGTCTGGTTACCGCCGTGGCCGTGACGGCCGTTGTCGCCATGAT
This sequence comes from Asticcacaulis sp., assembly GCF_051956075.1. Taxonomy (GTDB): domain Bacteria; phylum Pseudomonadota; class Alphaproteobacteria; order Caulobacterales; family Caulobacteraceae; genus Asticcacaulis. The sequence goes on from NZ_JBQCGA010000053.1 coordinate 49,525, forward strand.
GCCGCTGAAACGGATCGTGCCTTATGTCTATGCGATCGACCGCCAGACGGGTGAGCTGACCATCATGGATGCGGCCAACCAGCGTCAGATTGTCGGCAACCAGGATCTTCTCGATAAGCATTTCGCGGGGGCCTATGTCGTCGCGCGCGACAGCTACGACTGGAGACTTCTGCAGACCGATTATAACGATACCCTGGCCTTTTCCGCGCCCCAGGTGGCGCGTGACTATGCCGCCCGGTTCGATGGCCCGAAGGCGGTCAATAAGGTCTGGGGACCGAACATCGAACGCCGGGTGGTCGTAACCTCGATCCAGCTGGCGCCGGACGCCATCAGCAAGAAGGCGGTGGTCAGGTACACGATCCAGCAGCGCGATCTGCAGACCAATACCCTCCAGCCGCTGGAGCATTATATCGCGACCATCGCCTATGAGTATCACCCGGAACGCACCGGCAAGGAACAGGACCTGATCAAGAACCCTCTGGGCTTCACGGTGACGGGTTTCCGCGCCGACCCGGAGATCGGGGGCGCGCCGGGCGCGCTGGCAGGCTCAGAAGGGCAGGGGGCAATGGTCCAGCCATGAGACTTTTCGTGATCATAGCTCTCTACCTGATGACTGTGGGCGCTGTCGTCGCCGCGCCGGCGCCCGTCCAAAGTGATCCACGGATCCGGACGCTCGACTATGTCGCTGACGGCGTCATTACAGTTCCGGTGTCGACGGGGGTGGTGACGCGCGTCGTGCTCGAGCGGGGCGAGAATATCATTGCCGCCGCCACGGGCGCGCCCTCGAAGTGCGATAGCGCCGCGCATCTATGGTGCATTGTGGCGGATGCCGACGCCAACGAGGTTTGGATCAAGCCGAAGGCGGGCGCCCGGCGCAATAATCTTGAACTGAAAACCGACAAACGCGACTACAGTTTCGACCTTGTTGTCGGTAAGGTGACGACCTATCGCATCGTGCTGCGCTATCCTCAGGCTCCGGTCAGCGCAAAGCCTCAAACGCCCAGCGAACAGGAGACGGTCGCAGCGCGTCTCGCGCAGAACAAGCCGATCGCAAAAAACCTGAACTATTCTCTGGAGAGCAATCGAAAGGGCGCGGACATCACGCCCAAGGCGGTCTTCGACGACGGGCTTTTCACTTATTTCAAGTTTCCCGGAAATAGCGAAGTGCCGACCATTTTCGTCATTGGATCGGATGGCAAGGAAGCGCGCGCCAATTTCAACATGGCGGGCGACTATGTCGTCGTTCAACAACTCGGCCGCCAGTTTGTGCTGCGACTGGGCAAGTCCGTGGTCTCGGTCTGGAACGAGAGTTTCGACCCCACCGGCTCGGCGCCGGTAAATGGAACAACGGCGCCGGGTGTCAGCCGCGAGACGGTGGGAGCGGGCAATGATCAGTGACGATTCTCAAAAGGAACAGCAGGGCCCGCCGCCGAACGCGATCGCCAGCGACGGCATGATGGATGACATTGTCAGCGTCAATGATCGCGGTCGGCGTCAATCCGGCCGCTTGGGTCCGTTTCTCACCCTGGGCGGCGTCGCCCTCGTCGTCATGATCGGGGCGCTCGCCACCCTCAATGTCGTCAAGGCGAAGTTCTCCGGGCCGAAACACCCGCCGGCGGCCGCTACGGCGTCGGCAGCCGGACTGGCGCGGACCTTCGATACCGAGACCGCCCCGGCGCTTCCCGGCGCCTCTGCGGCATCCCCTGTCGCCGCGTCGCCAGCCTGTCCGGATGGATCTGCTGGCAACGAACTGCGCGGCCAGGACGGCATCGTCGTGCGGAACGCGGCCGGACAATCGGTGCGGGTGTGTCCGAATGGACAGGTGCTGGCAGCAATGACCGCGCAGCCCATCCCCGTTCAGCGCACAACGCAGCGCCCTGTCGGGATTTCAGGGGCGAGGGGCGCCGCCGCGCGGCCGATGCGCGCCCCGGACGGGCCGATGATGCTCAATGGCGGACGCTATGGCGGCGCCCCGCTCCAGCAGGCCTTAAATGACCCGCAGGCCGCGCTGGGCGCCGTTCAGCAGGCGACGGGCTCGGCCCAGCCCAAGGCCGAGGGCCTCTTGACCGGTCCCGCAGCCGGCACGTTGGAGGCGGAACTGACACCCTCAAAGACGCCGATGGTGCAAGCGGCGCGGATCGAAAACCTCAACCTTCTCCTCCCGAAGGGCCGAACGATCGATTGTGGCATGTCGATGCGGATCATCTCCTCCCTGGCGGGTGAAGCGAGCTGCGTCGTGACGCAGAATGTCTATTCGGCCAATGGCAAGGTGGTGCTGATCGAACGCGGCAGCGAAGCCGTCGGCGAATATCGCTCCGGCGCCTCGATCGGGCAGAAACGTCTGTTCGTGCTGTGGAACCGCATCATCACGCCGGGCGGGGTCGTTATCAACCTGGATAGTCCAGGGGCGGACGAGCTTGGATCGACCGGCCTGACCGGCAAGGTCGATAGTCACTGGTTCGAGCGCGTGGGTTCGGCCTTCCTGCTGTCGACCGTCCAGGACGCCATCCAGTACGAGGTCGCGCAGGCCCAAACGGGTTCTGGCGCGACGCTCGTTCTTGGCAACACCGCCCAGGCCGGCGATACGATGGCTCAAAAGGTCCTCAACGCAAGCATCAATATTCCGCCAACCATTTACAAGAACCAGGGCGATCGCGCGGTGATCTACGTCGCCCGCGATCTGGACTTCTCCAATGTTTACCGACTCCGCGCCCAGCAATAGGTTCGGGCGCGACACCGCCGTCCGCGAACTTCTGCGGCCGCTGGAGCCCTTTTTCGCGCTTAAGGACGTGACCGAGATCGTGGTCAACCGGCCGTGCGAAGTCCTGTATGAACAGGGCGCCGAGTGGCGCTCGGTCCATGTCCCGGAGCTACCCTTTCCGCGACTGATGTCGCTGGTCAGGGCTATCGCAACCTTTACCGACCAGGATGTCGGGCCGAAGAAGCCGATCCTTTCCGCCATCCTGCCTGACGGGCAGCGTATCCAGATCATGGCGCCGCCAGCTGTTCCGCCCGACACCCTGTCTTTAAGCATTCGCCTGCCCGGGCAGGCCATTCGGAGCCTTCAGGACTATCAAGCCGAAGGCGCCTTCGACCGCTTCGTCTGGGCGGCGCCGACGGATCCGCCGCGTTTGGCTGGCGACCTGGATCGCGTTGATATGGCGCTCATGGACACCTTGCGGTCCCGCGACCTTGGCGCCTTCTTCACCGCGGCGGTCGAAAACCGGCGCAATATCGCCGTCGTCGGAGATACCGGATCGGGCAAGACGACCTTGATGAAGACGCTTTGCCAGCACATTCCGGCACGAGAACGAATCATAACCATTGAGGATGTTCGCGAAGTGTTCCTGCCGACCCACGAGAACCTGGTGCATCTGCTTTACAGCAAGGGCGGGCAGGGCGTCGCCGAGGTCTCCCCGGCTGACCTGATCGCGGCCTGCATGCGCATGCGTCCTGACCGGGTCCTGCTGGCCGAGCTGCGCGGCTCTGAAGCCTTCGACTTTCTGAAACTGTTGACGACCGGGCATAGCGGTTCGATCACCTCCTATCACGCCGAGAGCTGCGCCCTGGCGCTTGAGCGCTATGTGCTGATGGCCAAGGAGCATGCGGACGCCGCCATCTTCGACGCTGATGGCCTGAAGCGGCTGGTCCGCCTGACGCTCGACATTATCGTTCATGTCAGGGCCGAGATTGTTTCAGATCCGGGCGGCGAGACCCGCAAGCGCCGCTTCGTCAGCGAAATTCATTTCGATCCCGTCGGCCGCCGTCGCGATCGCTTCGAAGACTATGTCGTCATGCGCGGGGCCGCATGAGCGACAAACTCCGCCCTTATATCGCGGCCTTCGTTGTCGTCGTCTACGTCACGATCGCAGCCACCTTGGCGCTTTGGGCGGCCGGGGCGTTGTTTTTCATCATGCACCGGTCCTTGCCGCACGCCGTCACGCCGCTGACCTGGCTCACCTATGCGCATTTCTACTGGCGTGACGCGCATCAGCGTCGGTTGCTCTTGCTGTCGATCCTCGCTCCCGGCGCGATCGCGCTGTTTCCGTTGGGCGCGATCTTCAGCGCGCTTGCCGGCAAGGAGAGGGAGCTCCACGGCTCGGCCCGCTTTGCGACGCGGGCCGAGGTCCGCAAGGCCGGGCTGACGGGCAGCGAGGGCATCATCGTCGGCAAGTACGAAGACCGCTTCCTCCAGTTTCCGGGCCAGCAATTCGTCCTTTTGGCGGCGCCGACGCGGTCGGGCAAGGGCGTGTCCTTCGTCATCCCGAACCTGCTCAACTGGCCGGACAGTTGCGTCGTCCTCGACATCAAGCTCGAGAACTTTCTGCTGACATCCGCCTATCGTGCGCGGCACGGCCAGAAGGTCTTCTTGTTCAACCCTTACGCCGAGGACGGCCGCACCCACCGTTGGAACCCGCTTGATGGCGTCAGTCGCGATCCGAACCTGCGCGTCGGCGATCTCCTGACTCTGGCCACCAGCCTCTATCCGGCCAATCCGGGCGATAAGGACGCCTTCTGGGCGGACAGCGCTCGCAACCTGTTTCTCGGCCTGGCGCTCATGGTGATGGAGACGCCGGAGCTGCCGACGACGATCGGCGAGATATTGCGGCAGTCCGGCGGGAAGGGCAGGGGCCTCAAGGACGACCTTACCGATCGCCTGAACCATCGCAATGCCGGGGAAACGCCCTATTCCTCCGACTGCATGGGCGCCTTGAACCGGTTCCTTGGCGCGTCAGAAAATACTCTGGCGAATATCATCAGCTCGTTCACCGCGCCGTTGGTTCCCTTCGCCAATCCGCTCGTCGACGCCGCCACCTCGGCCAGCGACTTCGACATCGGCCGAGTGCGCGATGAGAAGATGACGATCTATATCGGCATCCAGCCCAACCGGCTTGCCGATGCGAGCCTGCTGCTCAACCTCCTCTTCAGCCAGCTCATCAACGTCAACACCAGGGAACTGCCGAGCCAGGACCGCCATCCCATACCGTGCCTGCTGATCCTTGACGAGTTTCCGGCGCTCGGCAAGATCGGCGTGATCGCCCGGGCCAATGCCTTTATTGCCGGCTATGGCCTGCGTCTTCTGACCATCATCCAGAGCGTGGCCCAGCTCGAAGGCGTCTACGGCCCGCACGATGCGCGAACCCTGATCACCAACCACGCCATGCAGGTGCTGTTCACGCCGCGCGAACAGCGTGACGCTGCGGCCTACAGTGAAATGCTGGGCGCCTACACGGTCAAGAGCACCTCGACCGGCCGCTCGATCAGCCGGGGTTTCGGGGCGGGTGGTTCGAACAGCGAGAACGTGTCCGATCAAAGACGGGCGCTGCTTTTGCCGCAGGAACTGAAGGAACTCCCGGACGACGAACAGATCATCGTGTTGGAGAACACGCGTCCGATCCGATCGGCAAAGGCCAGGTTCTTCAGGGAAGCCGCCTTTATCGACCGGCTGAAGGCGGTAAGTCGCAGCCTTCATGCGCTGAAGGGCCTGCCGTCGAAGCAGGTTCTGGACAAGGTGGCTTTCGAGGAACGCGAACTGTCCGTCAGCGTGCCGAAGGTCGACATTGATGGCCATATTGCGCGCGTTGAGCAGAGGCTGCGCCCGCTCACACTGGACGACCCCATCGATTTGTCGCGTCTGAACGTGGATATGGCGGCCTTGCCGGCCTTCGTCGATCCGCAAGCGCCGTCCGATGCTGAGGTCGAACAGTTTGTGGACGCCTTCTTTGCGCTTGGTGACAGCAAGCCCGAACCTGTTGAGCTGCGGCTGCGATTCCCCGAGGCGGAACCCGAAACGAAGATGCTGGAGGCCTGAATGAACTTACGATCGATCCTTGCCGTACTGTCGGCTGGCGTGCTTGCGGGTTGTAGCTCGGCCGCGCCCTTGGCGCCCATAGGCTTGCATAAACGTCCGGCGAACACGCCAGCCGACAGCACGGCAAGCCTGATGGCGCCAACGAACCGAAGCACGCCTATAAATTCGGCAAGCTTGACCGCCCCTCAACAGCGACCGCCAGGTGCGTCCGCACCAGGAACCGTCGTGTCGAAATCCAGGTAGCATAGGTGGACTATGGCCACGAAGAAGGACGCCAGATTGGACGTTGAGGCCTTGAGCGCGGAGGTGGCGGACCGCTTCGACGCGGTCGCGTGGGCCCGGTTCAATTCCAGCGACATGGCGGCACGGTCGGAGACGCGGTTCGAGGTGATGCGTATCCGGGACGACTTGATGAAGGTTGCGCGCGCCGATCCAATCCAAGCGGCCAAGATCTGGGACGAGCATGTCCCTGACTATGTGCCGCGACCCTATGAGCTGCCGACGATCGCGCCGGAGCCCGTGATCTTTAACACCATCGAGCCTGGCCGACGGCGGCGAAAGCTTGGCCACGAACCCGACCTCGATCTGTCGCCGGAAACGGGGGCCGCGAAGAAAGAGGCAGATGCCGGCCGAGCCGAATTGGCGGATGCGCCTAAGGCGCCATCTCAAGTTCGTCCTGACAAGGTCAGCGCCAAAGCTGAAGACCCGAACGCCGCCCGTATCCGGCTCCTGCTGGAGGGCCTGAACAAGCAGTATCTGAAGGCGAACGAAAAGTATCACTTCCGGAACAAGGGTGGGGAGGTTGCCTTCGAGGCCCGGGAGAAAAGGCTTTTGACGCAGCACGATACGCCCACCGTTGTGACCTCGATGATCGACCTCGCTGAGGCCCGGGGCTGGTCGTCGTTGAAGCTGACCGGTACGGACGCGTTCCGGCGCGAGGCTTGGCTGCAGGCCAGTCTTCGCAATTTAGAGGTCAGCGGTTATCAGCCGAACACGCTTGATAAGTCGAAGCTGGAGGAGATCCGCGCTGAACGCAGGAATCAGGCATCGGTCAACACGATCTCCGAACAAAGCCGCGCGAAGAGCGCTCGTGCGCCAGCCGGCCCAGGATTCGCCCCCATTGTGGAGGACGGGACGGGCGAGCCGCGCATGCCTCTGACGCCGATCCAGGAACAATTCCTGAAGGTGATGGAGGCGACGATGAAGCATCGTGGCGATAGTCAGGACGCAATAGTCAAGGCGCGGGCGCTGGCAAACGAGCGGCTGACACATGAACGCATCCATGCCGGAACCCTGGTCGATATCGGCACGGCGCCCTATCAGGACAAGCCGGGACGCAAGCCGAGCCATTACGTAACGCTTCAGGACGACAAGGGTCAGACCGTCAAGATTTGGGGTGTCGACCTGCCACGCGCCCTGGAGGCGTCCGGGGCCCAGCTCGGCGACAAGGTGGCCCTGGCTTTCAGGGGGCGCCAGCCCGTGTCGGTTGACGCGCCAGTGAACGACGTCGCGGGCAAAACTATCCATACAAAGAAGCAGGCCGTCGACCGAAATGCCTGGGAGATCGTCCAATTCGATCGGCTGCGCGAAGACGCGAAGGCGTCTGTGCTTAAGGCTGTCGAGCGGCAGGACCAGCCAGCGCGTCTCAAGGTCTTCGACCGTTCAGCAAAGTCGGCCTTACCGGTTGCGAAGCCGCAGATCGCTCGGTCCGCGCGGCGTGGGCTTGAACGCAGCGTATAATCGCCAGCTGGCGGCGTGATGTGTTCCGTCCCCTGGGCGCTCGCCTGCATCGGCGTGGCGCGGATCAGGCTTTGCGGGCTTGGGTTTTGAGGGTCGAGATCATGGCCTGGACGGCCTGCTGGTAGGCCGGGGGGAGGTTGCAATAGTCGGCGGCGAGCTTGCGACCTTCGTCGGTCTGATAGAAGTGCGCCTTGGTCGGCGCGCCGCCCTTGTCGCAAGCGGTGGGCTCGACATAGCGATAAAAGTCTTCGACCGACACCCCGAAATATCGCGCGAGTTCGAACAGACGCTGTGCGCTCAAGCGATTGGCGCCGAACTCATATTTCTGAACCTGAGCGGCGCTGATCTTCATAACGGCGCCCAGTTGCGCCTGGGTCAGCCCCGCGGAGTCGCGCAGCTCGCGCATAACCTTGCCGACCAGGACATCGACTGACTCCGCCTCGCGCGTCATGGGCAGACCTTCATTGCAGTTGCATACCCACTTATCCTAATGAGCCTTGCCGCGTGGGACAAGACAGCGCAGAGCGACCGGACTTGGCGCGTCTGCGCATATCTCAGATGTTATTATGCGTTCAGACGATCCTTGACGGTCTTGGCGGGCTGGAACACGAGCTTCTTGGAGGCTGCGATCTGAACCGTGGCGCCAGTTTGCGGGTTGCGGCCCTCGCGCGCGGCGCGCGCCTGCACCTTGAACTTGCCAAATCCCGGCAGGTTGATTTCCTGGCCCAGAACTGCGGCTTGCGTAATGGCGCCGAGCATTTGCTCGACAATGGCCTTGGCTGCGGCCTTGGACAGCTTGTGCTCTGCGGCGATCGCTTCGACCAGATCTGACGTGTTCATGGATGAGGCTCCGTTGATAAAGATGTTAAGAAAGCAGCTTCGCAGATTTTTGTCATGAGGCAATCGCGCGCGGGGCTTTGCTGGCCCTTGCGCGCGTTTTCTTGTTGATCACTGCGCATTGGGCGTCCGCATCGTCGCGCACCCGGAAATAGACCTGCCTGATCGGTATTTAGGTTTGGCGAATGCGGCGGTCCTATCTATGGTTTTCGGCTCTGACGCCACACGGCGACGCAGATGCCAAGAAGGAGCCTTTTCGTGTCGAAACAGGCCGGAACGAGTAAGAGCGGCGCCGCTGGACTTCAGGCGCTCACGCCGCGTCAGAGACAGGTGCTGCGCCTCTATAGTCAGCATAAGACCGCAAAGGTGATCGCGCTTGAACTGGGGCTTGGGGTGCACACCGTCAACGACCACCTCGCTGAAATCCGCACGCGTCTGGGGGTAACAACGACCAAGGCGGCTGCGCTTATGCTTCTCGCCTCAGAGTCTGGGCCAGCCCCCCCTAATGAATCGGGGGCCAAGCCGATGGGGATAGCCGCATCGTCCTCATTGGCGGCAGGTGACGGCCATGGAAACCGCAGAGCCTTTGAACCGGACGCAACTTTGCCTGGGCTGGTCGGACCTGGAGACAGCGATGATGTCTCTGGCGACGCCCTCCAGGCGGGGCGCTGTGCCGGAGACCCTGGCTTTCCTGAGACGGCGCGCACAGATCGATCCGCCTCAGGCGATGGCGTTCACCTTAGTGGCCGCGACCGCCTGGGTGGCAAGCGAGGATTAGCGCTTTATCGCCGTCTTAAGCGTTTCACGCTGGTTGAGTGGACTGGCGTCACCCTTGTGACCATGTTCGTCGTCGTGCTTGTGACGTTGGGCGTGGTCGGCGGGCTGGCGGGCATTCTTGATCTCATCCAGCAACTGGGAGACCGCGCCGGGTAAGCTGAACCGGCGGGTCGTGGACCCGCCAGGACGGCGGCTGAAGAGGGCTGAAGCATGAAAAAATCTGAGATGGTGTTTATGGGCGCGGAGCAACTCCTTGTGACGGAGAATGCCGTCGATCAGGCTTTGACGGAGGCGGGCGAACTTCTGGCTGTCCTGACCCGCCTGCGCGTAGGCAACGGCGTGTCCGGCGTCGTAGGCCAACCGGCGGTGACCGCTATTTTGAACGCTGCGCGTCACCTTGGCGAAGCTCGCAAGGAAATGATCGACGCTCACGCACATCTTGACGTCGTGAAGACCCAGCTGGGCTGTCGAACCCTCATGGTGGGCACCTTACCCGATAAACCCTTGCCCGGACACGACACGTCTGACGCAGGACGCGTCGTTCCAATTCCAGCCTGAAACGGACCTCATGATCGATTTGCTTCACTGGCTCTGGACGTGGGGGCTCACCGCGGCCCTCCTTATCATCAGTTTCGTGGCGATCTGGCGCGGCGGCTGGGCTGAAAAGTCCGCCGCCCTTGTCATTGTCGCGGCCTGGTTCCTGACGCCCTTGCTGCAGCATCACTATGCGCCGAGCGCCGCCTTTGTAGCGCTGGATGGCGTGACGGCCCTGATCCTGTTTTTGATCTCAGCCGCCTGTCGTCGCCTTTGGGCCTTGTTCACCTCCGCCTCAATGATCGGCGCGTTCCTCTGTCATTTTCTGGCCGAGGCGCTTCAGCATATCGGCTATTTTTCTTACATCACCACGATTGGCCTCTTAGGCGGCGCGTATCTGGTTCTGGGTCTGGCGGTGGGCGTCGTCGAGCATGAGTATCTTAGCAGACGCCGAACACCGGTTGATTCCTTGACCTGATGAGACCAAGCGGGCGTTCGAGCCAGATACCTGCATCTGGGTTTTAAATTCCTCGTCCAGATGTGCGGACAACAATGTCCGGGCGTTGAGGAGGTTATCTGGATTTAGCGGCGCTTTCGGGCGCCAGAAAAAAGACGGGCAGGACCAGGACCGCTACGCAGGCGATCATGGCACCAGGCGCCATCGTCCAGCCTGTGCGGTCGATGAGCAGTTGCGCCACATAAGGGGTTAAGCCGCCAAAAATGGCCGTGGCGGCCGTGGCGCCCAGGGCGAGGCCGCTGAGGCGACCTTCGCCGGGGAACTGCTCAGCAGTCGCCACCGCGCCAACGGCGCTTACGCCGCCGGCCAGGGCCGCGAGGATCAAGGCGCCAACGAGGACAATGGATTTCGAACCGTTCGCCATCATCCAGAACAGGGTGACCGGAAGTATGGCGCTGGAGGCGGCCAGGCCCATCAGGACGGGTTTACGTCCGATCTTATCTGCAATCAGGCCCGTCACTGGCGTGACCGCGATGACCATCGCGGCGGCGAGGGTCGATAGCCACAGGGCGTCTCGCTCGGACATCGCGCGGGCTGACGATAAGAAAGCGGGCACATAGGTTATGCCGACATAGTAGGTGATTGAGCCCAGCGCCGAAATGGCGAAGGAGCGATATATGCCTATGCGATGATGCTTGAGGACGTGCCAGATCGGAGATTCTGGCCTCGTCCCGGCCTGCCTCTGGCGTTCAAACTCGGGCGATTCATGCATTGAGGCGCGTGCGATCCAGACGATCAGCGCCAGACCCGCCCCCACAAGGAAGGGAATACGCCACGCCCAATGTGAAAGCTGAACAGAGCTGGTCAGGTGAACCGTGACGGCCGCTACGCCGACGGCCAGCAAGGCGCCGATTTCACTGGCTGCGGCGGCCAGGGATGCAATAAACCCTCTGCGCGCGGGCGGCGCGCCTTCGAGAAGGTAGGCGACGACGCCGGTATATTCGCCGCCTACTGCGAATCCCATGATGCACCGAAGCAGCAGCAGGAGCCAGCCCGCCCCTGCGCCGATCTGCGCATAGGTCGGCAGCAGCGCGAGAAAGAGCATTGCAATGGTCATGACGACCATCGAAACGAGCAGGGTGAACCTGCGTCCCATCCGATCCCCGAGATGGCCAAAGACCAGGGCGCCCAAGGGACGCATAAGATAGGCGATCGCAAAGCCGGCGAGCGTGGCGAGTAGCGAAGCTTCCCCGCCGCCGAAGAACACCTTTGAGAGGGTTGTGGCGAAATAGAGATAGAGCGTGAAGTCGTACCATTCCACGATCGTCGAAAAGGCGGCGATTATCAAAGATGCCCTTGAAACGCGCCCATCAGGGAGGTGCTCACTTGCCATGCCGCTCGCTTTCTGAAGACAGAGCGTCTGCCATTTTAGGCCCCTGCGTCAAGCCCCTGCCTTGGAGGAGTCGCCGGAATTGGCCCATACCGGTCGAACAATTATATATAGCGAGAGATGTAAAAGCAGAAGTTAGAGGTTATTCTACACGGTTCGCGTGAAATCTAAGGCACTTAGTTGATCCAGTTTGCCACGGCAATGGCTTCCGTCTTTCCGATGAACGCATTACATTAACGGCTAAGCAAGGGGTGCGCTTAGGCGAACTGCCTAAAAGGGCAATCGGTCTAAAGGGGGATTTATGGATGAGCGGTACACCAAGACGCAGGATACCTTGTCGCTTTTGCTGGCGATGTACTATCGCGAAGCTTCAGGAAGCGTCGACCGAGACTGGGTGAAGCGTACTTTTGAGCTCGCTGATGCGAAATGGGCAATAAACCTTGTCAATGTGATTTATGAAGCGTGCAGCAACTACGAGCAGTCCAACGATGTGCGAGAGAGAAATCTAAGTTCGGGTGAGGGGGAGTGGGAATCCCTGTTCGAATTTCCAATAAGGAGCCCCAAGCCACAGGAAAAACCCTCAGAGCTCGATATTATGACCGGCATGGAATATTTTGGGGAACGTTTCCCGCAGTTGCTCAAGATCTTTCACGATTTCGGTGTGCCTAACGCCTTCTTGTTGATGCGGCAGTCAAATAAGGATTTATGGCAACCTTTCGACAGCGCGAAATTTGATGACGCTGAAAGAAAATGGGAAGTTGCCGAGACCTCTACAGTAATTCTCAATGAAGGATTGCCTACAGACAAAGCATGGATCGCCTCGTCTCTAGTTCATTGTTATTTCAAAGCAATCGCCGAAGTTCGCATGATCAGGCAGTATGGCCCGTCCCTTCAGAGGCTGACCGCCCTAGCGAAATCGTGCGATCTAATGGGAAGAGCGACAGCTCTGCTATTTGTAGGCTCCAACGAAGAGGTAATCAAGCCGTTCAGAAGTGGGCGCCGGTCGGCAGAAGCGTCTAAAGGGCGTGTCCCTAAATGGGAGCGAGCCCTCTTCCCCCTTGTTAAAACCTGGTGCGAGCAAGACCTCCGTTTGACGCTCAACGGCCTTGTAGAGCGCACAATCGAATTCAAGATGACGCCAGAGGGACGGCGTATTGGTCTACCGGGAGCTGATGCGATTAAGGCGGGAATTAGAAGGATGGAGCGGTACTCGTCGGAGCCGTTGCAGATTCCGCGCCGCGGGGGTGTGAAGGCTTAGCTCACCCCTTGAAGGCTCGTGTAACCTTTGAAGGCGAGGCTCTAACCTGTACCTCTAGGGCGTGACCAACCAAGAAAGTCAACGTCAAAAGAGATGAAACAAGTCGCAAAATTAGAGTTTAGCTTTAAACTTCAGTTGCCTATCAGCAAACGGGCGCTGTTTATCATGATGACGGTGGCAGGGTTTGTCTTGGAGCTCGCGAAACGTTGAAGGTTGTCTATAACTGCGCCTTAATGGCAGCCCCTAGACGCCTCGGTGCGGGCTGCGATGGAGGCTGGAATGGCAATAACGCAGGTCCGAGATAAGATCATGCTTCACTCACTCGACGCTCCGTCATTTGAATAGCTTCAGCCTGAGCTGCTGCCGGTTCTTCAGTATCTTGCAGAATGAGCTGCACAAGGCGCGCACGCCGACTCTGTATGCGCTTAGGTTACAGACCTTGCCCTCAAAATTAATCTGGATTTGCGGAGTGGGGTTCGCAGTATCATCATTGTCCGGTTTTGGGAATACCAAACGATCTGAAACAAATGTCGCCTTTGGGCGCAAGGGGGAAGCCAAGGACTTAGCTACGCACCTCGACCGAATGTAAATGCCAACGCCTCACGCGACGAGGCGCTCCACATTCGCCTTTACGCTTTCTGACGATGAGGCCACCGAACTGAAGGCGCCTGTGATGCGCGTAAGGCTTTCCTCAATCTCATGCACCGCCGAGACGGCGGCCTGCATGTTGGCGGATATCTCACCGGTCACGGCGTGTTGCTCCTCAATGGCGCTGGCGACGTTGCTGACGCTGTCCAGCACATGCGTCATGGAGCCTGAGATCAGGGACAGGGCGTCAGCGACCTCGGTGCTGACCGCCTGGATCTTGGCGATTTCTTCGCCGATGGTCTTGGTCGAGGCTGACGCCTGGTTCGCGAGCGTCTTGACCTCGGATGCAACGACCGCAAAGCCCTTGCCAGCTTCGCCAGCCCTGGCCGATTCAATCGTGGCGTTCAACGCCAGAAGATTGATCTGGGAAGCGATCCCTTGAATGAAGCTCACGACATTGTTCATCGCGTCCGCAGATTCAGCCAGTCGTCCTGCCGACGAATTGGCGACCTCCGCGTTTTTGAAAACGCCTTCGACGCTTCCGCGCGCCGCCGACATGCTTTCGGCGATCTCGCGCACGCTGGCGCTGAGTTCTTCTGCCGCGGCGGCCACGGCGTTCACCATGGAACTTGTTTCGGTCGAGGCGCTGGACGCGCCCGACGCCATCTGGTTGGCGCCGTCCATTTGCACCAGCACGTCGCCGAGCTGACCGTCGATCTCGCGGCTAATGCCTTCGTTACGTATCCGCCGTTTGACAGTTTCGGTCACATCGGTCGCGAACTTGACCACCTTGGTGACGGCGCCTGTATCATCGAAGATCGGGTTGTAAGACGCCTGGATGAAGACCTCGCGCCCGCCCTTGCCGAGGCGGCGGAACTCGGCGGCGATAAATTCGCCTGCTGCAAGCTTCTCCCAGAAGCGTTTATAGTCCTCTGAAGCGACATAGGCGGGATCGCAGAACGTCTGATGGTGTTGGCCTTTGATCTCGGTGAGCGAATAACCCAGAATTTGCAGGAAGTTATCATTGGCGGTCAGGACGACGCCGTCTGTTGTAAATTCGATCACGCCTTGCGCGCGGTCAATCGCCGCCATCTTGCCAGCGGCGTCCATGGCCTGAACCTTAACCTCGGTGATATCGGAAGCGAACTTGATGACCTTGGTCACACGGCCCGAGCGGTCGAACACCGGATTATAGGTCGCCTGCAACCAGACGATCCGCCCGCCCGATCCCACCCGCTTGAAAGCGCCAGACTGGAATTTGCCCGTGGCGAGGTCTTTCCAGAACCGGGCATAGTCCTCGCTCTGCCTGAAAGCGTCGTCGCAGAACATCTCATGATGACGACCGACCACCTCTTCGCGCCGATAACCCATAGCGCGCAGGAAGTTATCATTGGCGGTGAGCACGCGGCCCTCGGGCGTGAACTCAATCACGGCCTGGGATGCATTGAGGGCGGCGACAACCGCGCTGAGATCACCATTTTGACGAATGAACATCACCTGTCTCCAAGTCCGATTTACGATCGGATAACGGCGTGATGTTTTCGTCAGCAACAATTAAGGCAAGTTTAAAAAAGAGATGCCTGGTTCAAATTTCCATAGATTTGAAAAGGACGTATTCTGTTCGGAAATTTTCCTGTCACGGACGGGGGCGCCGCGCCGGTCAAAATGCCCATGTCCGGTTTCGGGCGGTGAAAAGTAATGACATGAGATGACCGCAATGGGCGCCATTGCGCCGTTTTATGGAGGTGAGCTATCGGATGACATCCGACGATGCCCACACGACGATTTTTTCGGGTGGCCCCTGGACGAGGCTTCTCACCTATAGTCCGCGTGTAGGCGATCCCTGCCTAATTCATGAAGTACTACCAGCGGTCGTTTGCGAACTGCGAGAACACCGAGAAGTCTGGGATACGGCGATCTCGAGAAAGGGCTAAACCCGCAACCGCGCCTGCAGTCGAGCGTAAAGCTGCAGCTCGGTCTGATGTTCCATTTCCACGACGACGGCGAACTTCTGCGTCGCCGTGATGGGCGCCGCCCAGCCGCCCTCGCAGCGAACTACTAGGTAGTATGTATCGCCATGATGCGCTGTGTCGCGGACGAACTCAACACTGGCGGTCTGAAGCGTTCCCCTTTCGCGCTCTTCTGGACCAGGTCGCAATGCACAATTGTTGCTGGCGGGAATTTCTGGAAACTTTCCCTCGGCTTTAGTACGGGCGCGGAAATGCTCGAAGATCACATCCGGCTCCATGCCGCGGATGACACGAAAGCTCATCGAGATGCCGGCATAGTCCGATCGAGTATGGCGAACTGGGGGATCGTAAGCGAGGCTGACACGCAGTGTGCGCCGCCCGCCGCCCTGGAAGGTGTCCGGGACCGGAATAGCGTAGACCGCGAAATAATCGACTTCCAAGACATCGTCGGCATAGAGGACAACCCGATGGTCGTCTGAGTAGCTGGCCTTGACCGGATCGACCAGGCCATTGCCGCAGACGCGATGCAGATCACCCGGCTGCAAGCCGCGCAAGCGTTCAACTGCCGCCTCAGGAATCGAAGCGGCATTTGCCATAAGCGCCCGTAGAAGGTTCGCCGAGGCGTCAGGCAAAAGCGTGAGCAACTGCGCGGCCTTATTGGCGACCATTGGGCCGGCGTAGGAAGTGCCGGATCCAGCCGTGAACAGTCGATCGAATTGCCTGTGGTGCAGAGTCAACATCCCGGCCGATGGATAGGTATCGCCCTGGCGCATGCGCTGGATATACGGGTCGACGATCATCGTGCCGCCCAAATCGACAAAGTCGGGCTTAAGGCTGCCGCCTATCC
The DNA here is from genome assembly GCF_051956075.1 of Asticcacaulis sp. Classification (GTDB taxonomy): domain Bacteria; phylum Pseudomonadota; class Alphaproteobacteria; order Caulobacterales; family Caulobacteraceae; genus Asticcacaulis. The sequence continues at coordinate 65,735 of NZ_JBQCGA010000053.1, forward strand.
CAAGCCCGACGCGGCTGAAGGGCGCTGGCTCAAGAGCCTGGGTGATCGGCCGCATTCTGACGTCGTCAGCCTCGTCTTGCGCCAGCCCGGGCCCATGGGCGAGCGCGCCAACGGTGAGGACATTGATGGCGCTGGCCGGCTCAAGCAGCCGATTGCTGGCTTCCGTTAGATAGGTGGGATATTCCGTGACGCCTTGTTCGAAGCGGGTCCCCCCGCGTGGTGACCGGTTGCCGGCCGATACGACGATCAGGACGTCCAACTCTCTCGCCAGCTCGTCGAGCGTGGCGGCCCAAGCGCCCACCTTGCCACCATCATAGACGCGGTTCACGTCGCCCAGCGAGATAATGAAGATGCGCGCGCCATATTCGCCGTGGAGCCTGCGAATGGCCTCGTCCATTTGCGACGGGACAAGTCGGCGGTCTTCGAACGCACCTCGTTCGTTCACCACCTTGGCCATGGCCAAACGCGCAGCGCTTGCAAATTGCCCCGCTTCGATCTGACGTCGCAGATCGCCATAGAGACCAATCCCGCTGACTCGCGTGCCGTGGCCGAACTCGTCAGCCGAGCCGAGGCTCTCTGGAACGCCGATCGCCGCGACCAGAAAAGGATCAATCAGCGGATGGGCATTTATGCCGCTGTCCAGAACAGCGATGACGGGCGCGGTAGCAGCCAGTTCTTCTATCGGCGGGAGCTCGGGAAGCGTAAGGTCAATCGCCTCTTGGGTAGCGAGGTCGGGCTGGGGCGGCATGTCGACTGACGCGACCTCCGTCAGATCGAGAACCGTGCGCAATGCCTTTCCGTTTACCCTGGCGCGCAGGACGGTCAGCGACGGCCCGACATAGGTGTCGTAATGTTCGCCCCCAACACTCTCGATATATTTGCCGATCTGCCCGGCCTTGCGTTCGCGAGCCTCTTTCCGTCCAGTGTCCCAAAGCTCAATATCGACCAGGAGGAGGTCCTCGTCTCTGAAGTCGCCCGGTTCGGTAAAGCCTGCCTCCCGGAAGCGCACTCCAATCCGGTCGCGAGCCTCGATGTCTCCGATCTCGGCAATGGAGCCTATGAAGCCGGCGTGGCTGGGGTTCTTGTTGCCTACCTTCAGAGGCCCGCCATATTCCGCGAGCTTGCGCCGGAAGTCGGCAAGATCGTCGGTTGACGAAAATAGGACGAGCGTGCGATCTACATCGGTCGACAGTACGGTCAGTCCAGCCCCTTCCCAGTCAACTTCGTGCTCGTAGCCGTCCATCCGCACACGCAGGATCAGGGACGGATCGATATACTCGGGCTTGCGGCGTTTCTGCTGTTCAGCGATGGCCCCGTCGAGCTCCCCGGACAGTTTGTCAGCGTGGCTTTTGGGTTGAGGACGATCCACCACCACGCCGAAACCGGGGCGTTTGCGGCGCTCCAGGCGCTCCTGGCGGCGGACAAGTCTCAGGTGCTGGTAGTTGGGCATTCGTCTCTTTTAAGTTGCGAGCCTGGAGAGACCGGAGCGCCGGCGGCGCTCATCACTGATCGCCTTGGTGAAATCCGCCCCCCGGACCTGTTTGCGTCGGTCGATAATCGAGGCCTTGATGGCTTGTACACAAATCCTCTCCACCTCAGCGTAGGAATAGCCCTCCAGCGAATCCGCAAACTCCAGCGGATTGAAGTTGCGATCGACGTTGCGGAATTTCATTTGAAGATAGCGCTCGATCATTTTGGCATCTGGCCGATCAAACCAGACGACTTCATCAAAGCGGCGCCAGATAGCCGGGTCGAGCGACTGGTCGAGGTTAGTCGCCGCCACCAGGAAACCCTTGGGCTGCATGCGATCGATGAAAATCAGCAGGCTGTTGACGACGCGACGCAGTTCATTGTGCTCGCTCGGGTCATCCCGCGCGCGCGCCAGCGCGTCGAATTCGTCGAGGAACATGACGCAGGGCTGCTTGCGCGCGAACTCGAAGATCTTGCGAATGTTCCCCGCCGTTTCACCCAGATAGGACGAAATGATCCGGTCCAGTTTGACGACGAACAAGGGTAGTCCGAGTTCACCAGCGAAAATTTCCGCGCAAAGCGTTTTGCCGCAGCCAGGCGGACCGCAGAACAGAAGCTTGGAGCGCACCGTCATGCCATTGCGGCGAATATCCTCACCGCGTTTGAATTCCTTAATAAGGCCATGGAAGACGCGCGTATTCGTGGCGCTCAAGACGATATCGTTCTGATTATGGACGATGTCGACGCGATCCATGAAGTCGTTGGCCGCGTCTGGAAAGGGGATAAGTGGGGCGAGCGTCTTGGCCCCGGCCGGCGTGCCGGTCGTGCTGTCCAGCGATTTGCGCAGCGAGCGCGCCAATACCTTGTTGTTCTTCTGCTCTTCTTCGAGAATAATCTGCTCGGCGACGGTGCGGAACTCCGCCTCTCGACCGTAACTCGCGAGCAGCTTCTTCATCAACTCGCCGCGCGCCATGTTACACCTTCCTCCCGTTAAACGATTATTATAGCCCGATTCATTGGCAGAGGCCAGTAGCGAGGTCGCTTGTCCCTGCCACAGGGGCCCAATTTTGCGCCGTCACCCACGCCTTCAGGTGACCAAGTTGGCGCGCTGAAGGCGTGGGTTGTGCCAGTCCTATCAGGTAGGCCGCCCTGGAGCTAGTCATGGCGGTCCGTCAAGGCCGCGAACCCAAGACTGATGGCGGCGAGAAGCACGCCATAGACGAGGGGGGCAGGGTGCCAAGCCGACGCAAGGCAAATAGAAGCCGTCGCGATATGCAGTGTTTGTTCGGTAGAAAGTTTCATCGTAGGGTCCTGTGCTGGAACCCGGCCGGGTCGTTCTTGTTTCAGCGCGCCCTTATTACTTATGCTCTCTCGGACGAACACGCGTTCCCAAAGGCTTGCCGAAAGTTATCGAAAGTTACCGTTATGCAGACTCCCGGTGCGAATTTTGGCCTTCTGGTGCGAGAAAAGCGCGGCATTGAACAGCTCTCGCAGGATGCCTTGGTCGCAATTACTGGCCTGACCAAGGCGCGAATTTCCGACCTGGAAAACGGTAAAATCGCCAATCCGCACGCCAAGACAATCGACGCCCTCTGCGTCGCCCTGAACATTACAAGGGCCGAGCGCCGGGCTTGCCACACCGGCTCGCCGCCCGACATGCCGTCGCGCGTTCTCGAAAACCTGGCGCTTCGTTTCGGCATGGACAACCCCGATGCGCTCGAAGCCGATTTCGAAGCGTTCCTTCGTGAAAAAGCTACGGAATTTCGTGACATGAAGGGGCGATTGGCGGCAATCGGCGAAACCAATCAAGCGATTCGGTCTTTGATCGACGAGGCGCAAGCAGCCCTTGAGCGGGGGCAGATGGACCTAGCGGACAACCTACTGGAACGCGCCGAGGCCGTACAGTTAGCGCAAAAGACCCTACCGATGGTCGAGCAACAGTCAAACCTTAGCTTGGAACGAGGCAAGGCGGCCCTGTTCACCGGTGACGTCGAGCGCGCTGCGCGGCACTTCGAAAGGTCTGCTCGATATTATGCCGCCTTTGACGTGACCCTCGAAATGGCCGCTCGTTGGAAATACGTCGGCACCCTTCGCGAGTACGCCTACCGGTACCGCAACGCTCAGGCCCTGTTCGAAGCGCGTGACGCGTTGACACACAATCTTGCCGTTTGGACAGAGACTGCCCACCCTAACGAATGGGCAAAATCAAAGAACGCGCTCGGTGCGGTGTTTACCCGCCTGGCGCAATTTGACCGGCCTGAATTGCAGACCGGCCATTATTGGGAAAGCCGGCGTCATTTTGAAGATTTGCGCGCCAACGCCGATCCCAGACTGATGGCGGAGTTTCGCGCCTTTGCCGAGGTCAATCTCGCAACTGTCCTTCAGGAGCGTTCGATGGCTTCATCTGACGCCGGACACATCGAGAATGTTCTGGAAGCCTTGCGGCTGCAAGTGTCCGCGCTTTCGGTGCTTACGCGAGAAAAAGAGGCTGTCCAATGGGGCATCCTTCAGCACAATCTTGCCTGCTCTTTTATCAAGATGGCATCTTTACAAGGGGACAGCTCGGCAGCGGCCGCCAATCTGGAAGCGGCAATCGAGCACGCGAACCTGTCGTTCGAAGTGCGTGATGGACCTGACGAGTTGCAATACTGGATCGCTTCTGCCCGAACGAAGAGCGAGGCCCTGATCAACCTGTCGAACTTAGCGGCCGAGGGCGCCGGTGGACACCGATCGGAGGCTGCGGATCTGCTCGATCTGGCCTTGGCGAAAATATCGGAGGCGGACCATCCTCATCAGTGGAGCGAGTTGCAATGCCAGCTTTCTCGCTTGTCGCCCGATTGGAAACCCTCGGTAGGATGAGTCTGTGACACCACGTCCGCATTTGGACTAACGAGCCATTAGGCGCCAATGTCCGCTTCAGAGCAAAAAAACGCGAACCCCCACCCGACCAGCCCTATTTCCGGTTAGGGCGCGAAGGCGACTTGCCGGTTCTGCCCGAAGGGGACATGTTCGAGCTTAAAGATGCCGGTGCCGGAATTTTGGTCCGTTGTTGCTTCTACAGAAAAACCATACCCATTAGGTATCAGACAGTGGCCGTGGTTCACGACTAGGGAGAGGTCTGGCTGCCTGTGCACGTTAACACAACTATGGCGTGGCAGGCGTCCAGTCTGAAAGCCTCAACCGATTTCCACCCAAGCGCGAAAAGGCCCGCTGTCGACAGGAGAACACAATGATTTGCTGTTCGCGGGCTTGTCGATGCAGGGCATCAAACATTTTTTCGATTCGATCGTCGTCTGAATATACAAGTGCATCATCCAGTATCACCGGTGCCGGACGTCCTGTACGCGCCAGAAGGCGAGCAAATGCAAGGCGTGTGAGTACCGCCATTTGTTCTCTCATGCCCCCGCTCAATGCCGGAATTTGCTCTTGCTGACCATTCCGACAAATGGCGTTCGGCAAAAGAGTTTCATCATCGAATGTAATCGTGGCGTCGTCGAACATCAGGCCAAGTAGCGGTCGCAACTCGTTCATGACGGGTTCAAAATATTGCTCACGCGCTGCGCCCTTTGTTGTCAGCAGCGTATCTTTGAGTTTACGCAGGACAGTGACCTCGTGTTCAAAGCGTGTCACCTGTTCTTCGATTATACGCAGTTGGTCGCGAGCTTCCTGCAGATCTTCCTCGATAGCTTGGCCGGTCTTTGCGTGAATGCGGCCATTAAGTTCCGATTCCATGTTCTGGAGTTGTGCCTTGTCCGTGTTCTGGGCATGGAGAACTGATCGCGCGCGTAGGAGAGAGGCTTCGGCATTTTCGAGATTAATTGTGGCCTCAACAAGCGCGTCGAGACGAGCCTGAGCTTCGGTCAGCTCTGTTTCGAGCTGCGTCGCAGTCTCGTTCAATTCGCGCCACTTGCCGAGCCGTTGGTCCTGAGGACCCAAAACGGCTTCGAGTTGCTCAATTTCCGCCTCAAGCTGTTTTGCTTTCCCTTCGGCCGCGACAAGGTCGTTCGTGGCCTGTTCAAGAACAGGTCTGAGTTCGGCAGCCTTGAGCCTTGCTGCGACAACACTTGCGTCCGCGGCCTCCAGCTGTTCGCGAACCTCATTTAGGTCGCCTGTCGGCTCGATATCGACCTGGATCACTGCCTCGAGGCCCACTACGGAGTCACGCAATGTATCGAGTCCGTCCGGAGCTGCGATCGACAGTTTATGTCGCGATAAATCGACCTCTGCCCTAAGAATGCGAACCTCTTCCTGAATTCGGCGCGCCATCGCCAGGTTCTCGATGCCGAGCGCGTCGAGGCACTCACGGTATTTTGCCTCCACTTTCGATATGTCATCGTCATCAGTGAACTCAGGAGGTTGCACAGCGAGCACGCCTAGGCCGGGCAATGTCAAATGGGTCGGGCCTGCGAGCGCCTGTTCAAGCTTATCCGGCAATAGGTCGTCACCTATGCGGATCGACGGCTCGATACCGGACCCGTAGACCATAGTGAGTGTGGTCTTCTTAACCGCCTGGGTAGCGCGCAAGCGCGTCATCTCCTGTTCGAGACGCTCTATATCGTTGACCGCTTCCTCTTTTAGTTCACGGGTGCGGATCTTGGCTTCAATTGTTTCAATCTTCTCTCGCAGGCTCTCTGCCTGGGACAATGCCTCTCGCACCTTTTCCAGCTTGTCAGCCGCTTCGCGAGCTTTTGCGGCGCGCTCCAGTATCGCAAGCTGTTCGCGCAATTGACGTTCGGTCTTTTCGGCGGCGTCCGTGGCCTCGTTTGCAGCTTGTTGAGCCAGGCGTACTTGTTCGCACCGATTTATGGCGCCTTTGCGCACGTCATTTGCCGCCTCTAAATCCTTTTCTACGGCTGCGAGCCGGTTCATAGTTTGCTCGAAAGTGTTTCTGTTCGTTATCGCCAAATCGCGCTGGCTTTTTTTGAGCGCAGTTTCGGCCTTAGCCGTCTTATGTTGTTCAGCGTGCAGCTTCGCGGCTTCGAATTGCTTCTCCGCCGCGTCCACCGCCAGCCGCATCTCAGCTAATTGTTCGGGGTCGTCAAGTTCGGTCAGCCGAGTTCGAATGAGGTGGCGCTCTTTAAGGGCGTCATGAAGAGCGTTGACTTCGATTTCCAGTTGGCCAACGCGCTCGGCCAGGCCGTTGCGGGCCGTAACGGCGGCTTCGTAGGGGCCACCACTCTTCGCCTTATAGGTGGCCGTCACCAGCTTGCTCAATTCAGACTCGCATGCGTCCAGGATAGCGCGCATCCGCCTACCACCAGTGATGGATTCGACTTCCCCCTGAACAGAGGTCAGGACAGTCTCACGCGCTTGTTTTTCGTTTTCTTCCTCGGCCTTAGCCTTTCGGTCGAGACCGGTGTTGCCCTGCCGGACCCAAAGCAAGCCTGCCGGACCCGTTGTCCCGCCGCTCACGAGGTCACGAATGAATGCTTCAGCATCATCAGCCTAGTGCAAGAGCCGATTTTGGGTGAGGTTGGTAACTTGCGCTGCCCTGCCGCCATAAAACTGCTTTCTCAGCCGAAAGCGTCCCTCGCTCGTTTCGACGTCCGCCTCAATTAGCGGGTTGCCCCCACTATAGGGGCGCAGACTTTGAATAGCTGCAGGGGTCGTTGAATGGCTTTGAAAGAAGAGGGCGTGCAGGGAGTCAAAGCAGGTCGACTTGCCAAACTCATTGGCTTCGCAAAGGACATTCACGCCATCGCCGATATTCTCGATGGCGACGCCCCTGCCGGCGAACCGGCGAATGTTATGCAATCTAAGAGCGTTAATTTTCATGTGCCGAACTCTTCGCTATAGCTAAAAAGGCGCACAAGCGCGTCGCCGGCAATATGGCGCTCTTGCTCACTTAGAGCAGGATTGAGGCTTTCTTCATATAGCGCATCGGCGGCTTGTCTAAGGGCGCCAGCCGTGTCGATCTGATCGAGATTGTCCGGAGTGCAGTCGGTCTTCAAATCGTCCGTCAGGAAGTTTGTCAAAGCGAACTCAGGTGCGATAGCCGAGACCGCCGCGCTCAAATTGGTACGTTCGGCCATTCCAGTACGTCCCGTGACTTCGAGCCTCATAAGGATTTGCCGTCGCATGGCACTGAGTGGCAAGCGTCCGTTCAATACCTCCACGGGATCTTCCCCCGACAATAGATCGAGTGACAGCGTGCGCCACTCGAATAGGCCGGTACTGACCGGAGTGACATCAGGTACCGAGCCGGGCTCGGCAATCTCCACAATCAGCGCAGTACCAGGTAGGTTATGTTTGAATCGGTCAGGTTCTGGCGTCCCGCTGTACCAGGTCCGCTCATTGATACGCATCTGGCCGTGCCAGTCACCGAGGGCCAAATAGTCCAGACCTGCGAGACGCGCCCGGTCTGGCGCGATGACGTCGGTCACAACCGCGTCTTCGGAAAAGGTTTGTATCGCCCCATGGGCCAATCCGATCCGGATAGCGGACCCGGTATCGATGTTTGTCATCCACTCGGTGACGTCCCGACCTGGCCGTCGCGTGCTGCAGGGGGCTGGCAGAACTACGACTTGATCGTGCAACCAAAGGGGCTCCTCTGTCAGGGCGAGCAACACATTGTCAGCCTTTTTCGAAGCGACTTCTCGCCAAAGCTCCTCAGCCTGGAGGGAATCGTGATTGCCTGGCAGCAAGACCCACCGCAGATCGGTGTGGTTGCCCATTGCGGCAATGGCCTGGCGAAGGACTTCCTGAGCCGGCGTTTCGGTGTCGAAGACGTCACCAGCGACCAGTACAGTTGCCACGTGATTGGCGCGCGCCTGTGTCGCCAGCCGCTCGATGGCAGTGTGGCGGGCATCCTTGAGGCGTCCTCGGAGATCTTCGGGCATATTACCAAAGCGCTTGCCCAGGTGCAAATCCGAGGTGTGTAGAAAGCGGAACGGCATCAGATATTCCCAATTGAATTGGCGTGCGCAAGGGCTTCGTCTAGGCGCGCGCGGGAACTGGCCGTTAGCCGTTCGACACCAAGGAGACGGGCCAGTTCAAGGGTAGGGTCGCGAGCGAGGAGAAGGTCCGGATTATCGAGGATCAGCGAGGCGAGTTCAGGCAAGGCGATGTCGGTCGGTGCACGACGATGTTCGGCGCCTAAAGGTGGGCGATAGGGGATGCGCTCACTGAGCGTACCCTTCTTCCAGATGAACTCACCGCTGGATTCTGAGACGCGATCAACGTCGCGAGCGTAAATGTCGATGCGTTCTCGGATCTTGGGCCCCGTGCGCAGCCATCCGTGAGCGCGCGCAATGCGTTGCGCTAGTATGTCGGAGCGGATGGGGGCTTCCGTAGCTACGATCCGTTCGATCATAGCCCTGAGTGTATGGCGATAATCGAAATCGTGGAAGCGATCTGGATCTGGTAATAGATCGGACAAGTCAGTGGAGCGATAGCCGTCGGTGTCGTCCGCTGCAGCGGATGTATCGATATGCGACAACTTTACATTTGGGGCAACGATCGGCTCGACGGCAAGTGGCGCTGAGTTCGCCATTAAGACGTCCGGTCCCTGGCTTTCTGGTTCAATTTCCCCGGCAACTTGTTCGCTGTCTTCCACGTCGTGGCCCATATCTGATCGAACCGTTTCGGTTGTGGATTCCAAAGGTGCCTTGGTGCGGCTGTCAGCAAGAAGGTTTGTCAGGCTCTCATGGAGGCGGTCGACCGCGCCCTTGGTATCGAACCACCAGTCGGTCGACCAGACACGAAGAATATTCCATCCGAGGCCACGTAGGACTTGTTCGCGGACTTTGTCACGATCGCGGGCCGTGGCCGCGCGATGATAAGTGGCGCCATCGCATTCAACACCCGCTAGATAGGCGCCAGCCAGGTCGGGATGACGAATGCCTATGTCGATGCGGAAGCCAGACACACCCACTTGGGGGATCGTTTGCCAGCCCTTTGACTCGAGTGCGTCAATGACGGCGGCTTCGAATGGCGAGTCGACACCGCCAATGGAACCATGATCATAAGCCGGCAATGCGACGGCCCCGCGTTCGGCAAAATCGAGAAAGGTCTTGAGGTGCTGGACGCCGATGGCTTTCGTGCGCGACGTGTCGATCTGATCCGCGGTGAAGCCCGAGAAGACGATAAGCTCCTGTCTGGCGCGGGTGACCGCGACGTTCAACCGTCGTTCGCCTCCATCTCGGTTTAACGCACCAAAATCCATGTAGGTCTTACCGGCTGAATCTTTCCAGAATGTGATTGAAAAAAGTATCACGTCGCGTTCATCGCCTTGGACGTTTTCGAGGTTCTTGACGATAGCGGGTTCCGTGCGCTCCTCGGCGAAGAACCATTCGATCGCCGGCTGCCCGCGGCGAGCTTCATCCAGCAGGTCCATAATGAGACCTTGCTGCTGGCTGTTGAAGGTGATGATACCCAAAGTAGGTCTGGAGGCTTCGGGTAGCATCAGCCATGACACCATCCTCCGAACGGCTTCGTCCGCGACCGCACGCGCCTCAATTGGATTAGTCCGGCTCTTGCCTTTGTCGTAAACGCCGTTTTTGATTGCGCGCAGTTGCACCGCGCGATCTTCCACAGTCGGCGATGGGAAAGTGATCAGACGGTTCTGGTAGTAGTGGTGGTTCGAGAATGCGATGAGAGACTCGTTGCGACTGCGGTAGTGCCAACGCAGATCCCGCATCGGGATACCGGAGGCCTTGGCCTCATCCAGGATACTCTCCATGTCCACTTCATGCTCGGGCGTCTCGTCGTCTGTTTCGTCCTCATTGCGTCCGAAGAAATTTGTCGGTGGCAATTGCTTTGGGTCGCCAACGATAATTGTTTGCTTACCCCGTGCGATTGCGCCAACGGCGTCCCAGGTGGTGATCTGAGACGCTTCGTCGAAGATGACGACATCAAAAAGCGTCTTATCCGGTGGCAAATACTGCGCGATTGAGAGCGGTGACATCAGCATACACGGCGCTAGTTTCGGAAAGGCGGTCGGTAGAGCGCCGATCATTTCGCGGATGGTGCGGCTAGGCTTCTGCAAATCCATTTGATGGCGCAGGAGCCCGAGTTCGGACTTGCGCGGAACGCTCTGGACCTCAGGCAGATCATGCGCCAGAGCCGCCATCACGCGCGCAGTCGCGGCCTTGCGGACGATGTCATCGAGATGTCGGAAGTCTTCGATGGCATGTTCGTGCTGGAAGCGGCGGAATTGCCGCAGAACCGGATCGGCGTCGAGAGCCAGCGGCAGCCACCAGCGGGCGTATCCGAGATGGAAAGCGGCTTCGCTCTGCGTGGCTGGAATCGTGCCGGTCTCGATATCGGAGATCAGAGGCGCCAGGCCGCGAGTCGCTGCCCGATTGCGCAATTCGCACCAGGCGGTCCAGTCTCGTATGATGTGGCGGGCGTTCAACAATCCATCCATTGAATGGCGGATTTGTTCGAGAGAAGTTTCGCCGTCGAGTGACAACTCGCGGTCGGCCTGGCGATTGAATTGACGGATGGCTTCTGCGAATGTGGCATGGGTGCGCGCAAATGCTTCGGCCTCCAGATACAGGGGCGCATCGCGATCGGTGGCGCATAAGGCCGACTTCAGATTGGCGATCAGGGCCCGGCCGCTTTCAGGGGCCAAATTCAGGCGGCGCACGACATCGCGCAGGCGTTCTGCAATCGCCAAATGGCGATCGACGTCGTTAACCACCGTGTCGAGACCCGAATAAGGAACGGCGCGTTTTGCCAACTGGTTTTCGAGAATGCTTTTCCGCCGGTCTTGCATTCGAGCAAGTCTGGCAAGGTCTTCTCCCGGTTTGGGGATGCCGCCGCTCGTGTGCATTTGTAATTGCTTGCGTATGCCGCCTTGCTTCAGAAGACTGAAGGGCCAAATAGCTGAGACGGCTTGAGCCCAGGCGCGTTCCAACGACTCGACCGGAATGCGCGCGATTCCCTCACGCGGATAAGGTGTCGATAGGGCTGTTTCGGCCGCGGCGTATTCATTTAGGTCTGAATCCAGTTGGGACAAGGCGGGTCGCAACTGCTGAAACTCGGGATCGAACATGACGCTTAGGTCTATGCCCGCATGGTCACGCAGAAGAGTGGCGAGAACGGCAAGACGTTCAATCGTCGGAAGGTCGACGGACCTGTCGTCCGGCAACGCCAAAAGGGTTGTGAAGCGCCTAAGGCAACGCTCCAGATCTTCGCCAGCCTCGCGTAAGGTTTGCACCCGGGCGACTAAGGTCTCTTGCCATGATGAGGACCATTGCTCGACGTTCAGGAGATCCAAGACTGGACGTTTGTCCATCGCCTGCCATACGCGTCCTAATTCGCCAGCCAAGCTCGCGAGATCTTCCCGTTGAGGCTTGTCGTGTATATCCATGTCGTTCCACACGAGGGCGGGCGCGTGCCGCGTTGCGCCTTCCAGTGCAATGCCCATGGCGGCAAAGGGTGTTAATCCATTTCGTCCGGATCGGTGGAGCGCATCGACGTACGCATTCAGTTGGTCACGACGGATCTTGAGCTTGTCATTGATCTCGAACCAGGCGCTCGCGTCCTGCCGATGGCTCTCCCAAGATGTACGCAGTTGCGCCAAGAACCGGCGACGATCGGATTTGTTGGAATGCAGTTCCAAGCAATGATCGCCGAGTCCATGGTCCCGTAGGCGACGGTAGACGACGTCAAGTGCAGCGGTTTTCTCGGCGACAAACAGCACTGTTTTCCCGGCCGCTAAGCAGTTGGCGATCATGTTGGCGATAGTCTGGCTCTTCCCGGTTCCAGGCGGCCCGACAATGACGAAATCCCGACCTTCGGCCGCCGCCATGCTGGCAGCGATCTGGGAAGAATCCGCTGGCAGGAGAGAGATTATTTCGGACGGTGCGACGGTATCCAGATCACATTCTTCACGAAATCCACCTCCGCCATCGAAGGGTTGTTCGGGTGTGTCGATGAGATGGCGAACCACCCTATTGCCGCGCAGCGCATCAGTGCGATCGGTCAAATCCTTCCACATCAAATATTTGGCGAAGGAAAAAGTGGAAAGAGCGGTCTCGTCGACCACTTCCATGCCAGGAATTTCACGCACGGCCTGACGCATGAGGCCGAGGACACGTGGCACGTCTATACCGTGATCATCCTCCGGCAAGTCGCCGGCGAACTGCGGCAGCTTAAGGTCAAAGTCGCGTTCGAGAAACTGTAAGAGGGTCGCGTTGAAGCGCGGCTCATCCTCGTGGTATACTAAGGTGAAGCGCGACGAAGCGCTCTTGCGTTCCAGTTTCACGGGAATCAGCAGGAGCGGCGCTCTGTATGTCTTGACGTCGGTCGCTGATTTTTTCCAACGCAGAAAGCCGACCGCAAGGAAAAGGGTATTAGTTCCGCTCTCGGCGAGGTCGCTACGCGCCTGACGATAAAGATCGATCAACCGAGCTTCCAGGGCTTTTGCGTCGAGAGGTGAGGGCAACTCATCGCGCTCCAGCGACTGGGCGGCGAATTCGCGATGAATGTCGCGCCCCCGTACCTCACGGTAAAGAGCTTCGTCGCGTTCACCCAACGGGTTCTGCTGAGGCAAAGATATCAAATGTATGGCTTTGCCGGAGGCTAAACGATCTTCCAGGAAAGAAACATCGGTGCACAGGAAGGGAATGGTCTTCCTGGTATCCGGAAAATTGAGCAGGCGATTCCGGAGGGTCAGGTCGAGTAGCTTCTTTTGCCAGCGATTAATGCGACCGTTAGCCGTCGTCGGTTTGATTTCTGCCCATTCAGCTGGCAAATCGCCTGCGAGTGGAGGTTGGGGCAAAGAGACTTCGCAGAACTCACCTTGGTTATCTGGAACGGCGTCCATTCTTGCTTCGTGCGAGGCGAGGGGCGTGATGCCACCGCTGCGCGCGCGGTGCACATCAATCGCAGCGACGAAACCAGAAGTCTCGACTTCGGCTAGTCGACGCGCAAGTACCTCCATCGCCTGACCGAGGCTCATGGCCGGACGATGGGTCACGCCGGTGGTTTCTAGCACCAGCAATTCCTTGGAAGCGATGGCTTTGCGGATGTCCATGTCGTCGAATTCGACGGTATTGGCCAGGGTGCGTTTGGTCAGCCAGACGCCGACCGCGGCGTGACCGGAAAACAGGAGAAGGACAGGATTCAACCCGGCCGCTTCCAATGCGCCTGCAAGCAAGACTGTCGTATCCAAACAGGTAGCGAGGCCATCGGCGATTTGAACCGATGGCCGCCGGATCTTTTGTCCTCGGAGTTCGAAGCTCGCTGGCGGTTCGGCATAGTGCAGGCCGAGACGGCAAATTGCGGAGTACAGCGCGCCGGTCAGCATGAAAGTGCGTTCGGGTGAGCCCGATTGATAGCCGTCCAAGCCTGAAGGATGGCCGGCCGCTGCCAGCTGCTCGGCGGCGACGTGCAACACCTTCGAGACGCCTGGATCGTTCGGCATCACAAATGCCGGTAGGAGCTGGATCATATCACTGCAACCGCCCCATTCATCGCGCGCGAGAAGGCGAATGGGCACGTCCTGAGTCTCCAGGATTTTATCGGGTGTTCGTAAAACGATTGTGACGCATCCTCGTTCGGCTTCGTTGAGGCCAGCGAGATAGCCTGGATCGAGGTGAATGCGGCGATCGGCGAGTGTTAAGGTTTCCTCGGGCCCCAGGCGGTCAATAGTCCACGTCTTGGCGCGGATAAAACCGGGCTGGGAAACGAGTTCGACCTGAAGGTTTGTTAAGGCCTCGAGCCGACGATTGGTGACAGAAATCGAACGTAGGAGTGGCACAGCGTTTTGAAACGAGGCGTACGTTATGGATGGGGCCAAATCCGCGACAACCCACCGCTCATCTACGGTTTCTGTCTGATATTCATATTCGTCAGTGGACATATGGCCTCCCCTTCCACCAGATAGTTGTATTTATGCTAATTTTACAACCGAAGGGCAAGGCACAAAAGAACCGCCTTGAAGAACCATCAAAATTTCACGGAACGCGCACCGGCAACACCTCTAATAATCTGATGTTTCTTGCCCTTGCTAATTTTGGTTCAAACCCTGTATCCTTTAGGTTGAAGCGCTGACGAGGGAAAACGCCCAAATTCGAGTGTTTTTACAAAAACTATGCCTATTTTCGGGATTTCATCTCGAAGTGTTGAAGGCCGCATACGTTCGGTGCGCACGAATGGGGAACATAAATTTCAGGGATGCAATTTACACGGTAGATTCAACATGCGAATCGAGCCGAAATCAAAAACGACAATATCTGAGGAATTTAGAATGGCTTGGAACGCCCAACGTAGCCGAGAGCGCATAGCAAAATTTAACAATCAATTCGTGGCATCAAGTGTCGTGGTTGAGGACTTTGCCACGCAGTATCGCCCCCGCATCCTAAAAGAAACCCGCCAAGAAGGGGGCGGCTCAGGAATTAAGGTTACCGCTCTACCATATGGTAGAGCGGTGTTGACTGACGGTGTGCATATTTACGCAAACCTCATGGACTTCAACACTACTTACGCTGATCAAAATTCTGAGAATGAAGCAAGCCAAAGGCGTGCGATGCAGTTTTTGCACCTGCACTACGGCGCGTCTGACCGTTTGGTTTCTACATTTGAGATCCAAAGAGTTGACTACCACTCTGCCCGTTTACATGCGGTTGTTCTATCACCAACAGGCGACGAACATGAACGTGTTTTAAAAGCCGTCGCTTTCGCTAATTCTTTTGTCGAAATGGTCCGCCGGACAAACGAGTTGTTTGGCGGACGTTACTCTACACAGGTCCGCATAGGTATCGATACGGGGAAAGCCGTTGCCATAAATAGTGGCCGCAGGAATGAGCCAGACCCCCTGTTCGTCGGCTCTCCTGCGAACAAAGCGGCCCATTTGGCACAAGGCGAAGACGCTGGTGTATTTTTAAGTGAACGTGTTCAACGTGTTTTAAATGGGGCTGTGAGCAATCAGGTTCCTGCCTTTAAATTGAATGAGCAATCGTTCCGCATACATGATGCTGAAATTAAAAAACTGCGGACCTCCTCTGGAACGCTTTTAGATGAGTCCATCCGCCGTACGATCAACGAATACATGGACGAACTCCGCATCAAGGACACGGGCATAAGCCCATCGCCAGCGGTGTTTAATTTCCACGAACACGAACCGCCGCTTAAGAGTATTGACTTCGAGCAGCTCCCACCAAGCAATGCCATCCGGATGCCTATGGCGTCCATTTACGCCGATATTGACGGCTACACCGCCTATATCGACCAAGCCATTGCAACTGGCGCCATCGCTCAGGCAGTTCAAAACTTACATGTCATTCGTGGTGAATTCAGCGCAGTTCTCCGTGACGATTTTGGAGGCCGAAAAATACGGTTTATTGGTGATTGCATTCACGGGGTAATTGCATCCGGCACAGCAAACAACGTCGACTCCACGAAAACGGTTAAAGAGTCTGTTAAATCTGCGGCGGCGGTACGATCGTCCTTTGAGCTGTGCAAGTCTATCCTGCCGGGCATTCAAAATCTTGGCCTAGCAATTGGCATCGAATACGGCACTTCGCCCATATGTCGTATTGGCCTACGTGGCGATGCGAGCGTTCGGTGTGCGGTTAGCGGGGCGATAATAAGGTCAGAAGAACTGCAAATCCAGTGTGACGGAACCCAAACAGCTCTCGGGGAAAAGGCATTGGCCGCAGGTGGCATGAATGTACGGCAGGTTTTTAAGGGAGGGGTTTGTGAAAATCTCGATTACGATTCTGCTGTTAATCTAATTGATGGGATTTCCTCTCCTGCTGTGGTGACTGGGGCCTCAGCGCCGCTTGCGACGGCTAAATCGATGCAGGCACATACACCGCTCAAGGCGCATACTAGGGCGGTCTGATATTGCTCCAGCATCTGGTACATAGCGCACCTAACTGGTTCACAGTGAAAAGCCACTCTTTGAGCAAAATTCAAGGAGTGGCATACCCAGCTTCCACAATTTGGGTGAGTTCAGGCATCAGCCTTACCATCACAGGAAAAGTCACATCAATCGCCGTCACCGAGACTACGCCGGGGATGATCTTGCCGAGCTTCTGCCCTGAACGACACATAAACGGCGACTCCAGTTTTTGCCTTGGCTTGAAGCCTGTACGGCCCGATGATCCAAATTCGGCTGCGCTTTGGTGGTTACATCTCCTGCAATATTTACAGTGCCAGAGCACAGCTGCGAAGGTCGGCATTTGGTCAATGTGAGGTGGTCCCCGAAAATCGGACATGGTGCTAAGCTTGTGTCGTTCTCCACGAAGGACGAGACAAATGACAGGCAAGCGCACGAAGTATTCGGGTGATTTCAAAGCGAAGGTGGCGCTGGAAGCGATCAAGGGCGAGATGACCCTGGCTCAGCTGGCGGCCAAGCACGGGGTCCACCAGACCCTGATCAATAGCTGGAAACGCCAAGCCATCGATAATATGGCGACGGCATTTTCAGGCAAGGCCGAACAGGTGGAGGCCAGCCGAGAGGCGGAGGTCGAGAAGCTCCACGCCAAGATCGGCCAGTTGTTGGTGGAGAGGGATTTTTTGCGCAAAGCCTCCGGTCGATGAGTTCCGGGCGGAGGCGTGAGATGATCGACCCGAAACATCCGACCTTGTCGGTGAAACGCCAGTGCCAGTTGGTCTCGATCAGCCGGTCCTGTTTCTACGGTGGCCGGCAGGGCGAAAGCCCGCTGAACCTCGCTCTGATGCGGCGGATCGACGAGCAGTTCATGGAGACGCCGTTCTACGGCAGTCGTCAGATGGCGCGTCACCTCAAGCGCCAGGGCTACGATGTCGGTCGCAAACGTATCCGGCGCCTGATGGCAAGGATGGGTTTGCAGGCGGTCTACCAGAAGCCCAAGACAACGGTCCGGCATCCGGAGCATCGCACCTATCCCTATCTGCTGCGCGGTCTGGTCATCGACCGGCCCGATCAGGTCTGGTGCGCCGATATAACCTATATCCCGATGCGCCGCGGCTTCTTGTACCTCGTCGCCATCATGGATTGGTTTAGCCGCAAGGTCCTGGCTTGGCGGCTCAGCAATACGATGGACGTCGAGTTCTGCATCGCAGCCCTGGAGGAAGCGATGACGAAACACGGCCGACCGGACATCTTCAACACCGACCAGGGCAGCCAGTTCACCAGCCCAAGGTTTACGGAGATCCTGCGAGACGCCAACGTCCGCCTGTCCATGGACGGACGCGGACGCTGGCTCGACAATGTGTTTATCGAGCGGCTATGGCGCTCGCTGAAATATGAGTGCGTCTATCTCCATGCCTTTGAGACCGGATCGGAAGCCCGGCTTGGCATCGGCGGATGGATCGAATATTACAATCAGCGCCGGCCCCATTCGACTCTAGGCGCGCAGACACCTGACGAGGTCTATCAGGGGATCGGAACAACGAGGAAAGCGGCATAATCACACCAAAGACACAAGCTTAGCTAAGCCGCAAACCTGTCCGTGAAACCGGGACCACCTCAATGCACCATGCGAGAGATCATGGCGAAGGTGGCCAGTTTCAGGAAGCGGCGATTGAATTGGCAAATGAATTGGAGGTGTCAGAGGATTACGAGCGCGCCTATGAGGGGCTGCCCTCATGGATCACAGATAGCTCCCTGCATCTCCTTCATAGGGATGGCAGGCCAATTAACGGCAGATTACCGTGCCCACGCGGCTGTCATTGGAAAAGAAGGCCATCGCGTCCAATCCTGCGAACGGACTGCAAGCTGCGGGCAAAGCTTGATCGATTGGTGCTCCTGGAACGCAAAAGACGGTTGGCCTTAGAAAAATTTTGGACGGGCATAAAGCAAAATAAGGTGCGGTGTTGTGGAACAATGCGAGATTGCCCATTAAAATGATGGAGGAAAATGGATGATTGAAAAGTATACAGGCGATAAGGGTAAACGTCTGAGAGTGGAATCTTTGGCATCTCAACGCACTGTTATGAATGCGGCTGGCCTTGCGGAAGCATTGGAAACTCACATCGAACCACTGCCTATTGCTAAGGGCGCTGTACTCATCCAACAGGATGCAGACGATGACGATGTTTTTTTTATCTTTTCCGGTTCATTCAAGATTGAAGTAAATGGCCGTCAAGTTTCTACTCGTGGTCGAGATGATACAGTGGGCGAGATGGCTGCGCTTGAGCCAGGACAAAAGCGGTCAGCTACAGTTACAGCGTTAGAAGACAGTGTCGTAGGCAAGATTTCCGAGGCGAAATTTAACGAAATTGCCGCTCAGCACGGCCAACTTTACAAATTTATTGCCAAACAACTGGCACGTCGGCTTCTGGAACGTAATAAGCATGTCGGAGTGCATAGAGACCAGATAAAGGTCTTTATTATTTCCTCGAAGGAGGCATTGCACATTGCAAGAGCCGTCAAAGATGAATTTGAGCACGATCCGTTCATTGTGCAAATTTGGACAAATGACGTCTTCCGGATAGGCCGTTACACATTAGACGACTTAGAAGTATTGGTGGACGATTCAGATTTTGCGATAGCAATAGCTCACGCGGACGACGTTGTAATTAGTCGTGACGATGAATGGCCAGCAGCAAGAGACAACGTAGTTTTCGAGTTGGGTCTATTTATGGGCAGGCTTGGCAAAGAACGAACCATATTGCTTGAACCGAGGGACGCCCAACTTAAACTTCCGAGTGATATGAGAGGCATCACAAATGCTACCTATTCTCTCGCTAAGGGCGGAAATTTGTCCACGGCTCTGGGCACAGCCTGTAATCAGATGCGGACGCTATTCCACAAAATGGGACCGTATAACGGATAAGCACGTCCATTTTTAGTGCAGAGGAAGAACGCCAATGTCGCCTTCGGGGCGCGAGGCGGCCTACGCCTGCACTGAAATCGCGATCGTTCGGGTGATGGTCTAAGGTCGGATGCGACCGTCATAGATGAATCTCGTCGTCCTGACGATCTTGATCTGGGCTGCGTCCGGGTGGGCGGGATTGATCAGGATGTTCGTTTCCTGGGGGATAATGACGGAGGGGACGATCAGGATCGCCGAACGCTTTGATGTAAGCCAGCTATCACCGTAATCGAGCGTTTCCTTGGGCGCGGGCTGAGCATCCCAAACGGCGGGGAGGACGCCAAGCGCCTGGATATCTTCGGCCTCGTTCCAAAGGGTTGAGGGGATGGTGATTTCCAGCACGTATCGATTTAAAGGCCACGCGCCGGTGTCGGTATGGACGATGGTTTCGAGCGCCGCCAGCGCAACGCTGCTAGCCGCGTAAACGACGGGGTATCCCTTACGATTCCATCGTCCGCCAGAGATTTCGGCGCCCTTGCCCGACATGTCATCGTAACTGTAGTTCGGAGAGGCCGAGGCGATCCGGAATACGGACCGCGTCACGAAAAGGCGCCTGTCTGGCTTCGCGCCAGAATCTGCGAAATCATTTCTCGACCATCCGAAGTGTCCATAAACTCCTCCGGTCGACGGTTACCCAAGGCTGCCAAGGGACGCGATATCCAGCCCTTAAGCCATTGCGCGGCGTCGAACCCCTCCGGATCGCCAGACTCCTGAATGATCGTCTCGACTTGACCGATGAGCTTGGCGAAGCCGATCACACGGTCGCTGCTGTCGACGCTCAGGCGGGCGCTTTCCGACTTCTTGCGCGCGGCCGTGGCGCGAGGAATGCGCAGGAGAACGTAAAGCTTTGAGCGGCTCTCGCCCAAGCGATCCGCAAGGCTATCGACATAGCCAACCGGCACGCCCTCGCGCACGAAGCTGTCGCGCTCCAAAGCAGATCGTTGGAAAAGCTGAGCCGTTCCGCTTGCCACCTTCCAGTCAGCGGTGTTTGCGGCTTGCGTGCTTATGGCCGATGTTGGCGCCATGACATGTCTCCTTTGAGACGTAAGATAGTCTCAAATGGACGCTTTTGCAATCAAGCGTGTTTGGGGGCTTAAAATGGCGACGAGGCTGGTCGGGGGGCGACCAGCCTCGCTAATTTTAGCGCCAGCGGGGGGATTGCTGACGCCGGTAAAGCTCAGCACAGACTTTAAATGCGATCAACCGATTATGGATCGCCTCACGGAAGAGTGACGTAAGCCGGACAGAGGGTCATTTACCCGTTAGTGATTCACGAATTTATTTTGATTTATCGGGCTTTTTCCGTTTAGAGGGAGCGCGACCGGCACGCGACTTCGGGACGCGCTTTGTGGGTGCTGCAGCTATCTCGTTTGGAACCCCGTAGGTCTGGAAAAGCTCGCCAGCGCTAATCTCGAGGGCTTCTGCAATTCTGTAAATTGTCCTGCAGGTCGGATTACGCTCACCATTTTCGAGTTGGCTCAAATATCCTTGGTCGATGGTAAGGAGGCGTAGAGCGAGCTCTTTTTGCGAGACGCCGAGCATCTCGCGAACCCGCTTTAAGTTCCAGCCAACGAGCCCTTCTACGTGCATTTCGAAAGGCTACGAAATTACCGAGCTTTACCTGTATGGATCACCCTCCATATTCAGGAATTTATTAGCCTATTTGCTTGGCGGCTCGACCAGCGCGAGACTTCTTTACCGCTGATCCCGCGGCCGCTGAAATGTGCTCAGGAAGGCCGTTTACGAGGAATAGGTCACCAACAGGCACGTCGAGGGCTTGAGCGAGTTTATACAACGTGCGTCCTGTCGGGTTACGCTCACCAGCTTCCAATTGGCTAATGTAACCCTGATCAATCGTCCCCAAACGAAGGGCTATCTCCTCCTGAGACAATCCGGATGCGGTTCGGATCCGTTTAAAATTCCATCCGATTAGCGCATCAACATCCATCGCTTTAGCAAAGCGATTTGAGCGCCTTTCGCCATTTATCACCCTCCATATTGATGTAATAAAAATATGGATTATCATCCATATTCAGCGGCAGTCTCCGGAGGGGTGAAATGGCGGGTGATCATTTAGAGGAAGAAGTGAACCGCAAGATGGCTGCGGTAATTTTGCGCCAAAACATTCGAAGGCTCGCCGACAGAAAGCAGACTGACGTCTCCTCGTTCATTGCGACGCTAAGGCCGGATGGTAGTGAAACGGCATCCCAAGAATTCAAGATCTCAGCTTCACAACTCTTCGCCTTAGCAAAGCATTTCGATGTCCCGGTCTCCAGATTCTTTGAAGATGAAGCGGGGAAGGTGGTGACGCCGTGAGCTGGGTTCGCGAGGTCGATATCTGGTTCTGCGATGAAGTGATGCCGCATCAGGCGGTCTTTATCGCACAGGCCTATCGGGTCACGGGCAGACGCGAGGTGGCGCGCGATCTGGTGCAGGATGTCTATACCGAGATCATGCAGGGCGACAAATGGCGCTCGGTCGCCAATGCCCGCGCCTTCGTGCGCCGCGCCGTTCACAACGCCGCCGTCAACTGGGTCCGGCGGCAAAGGGTTGTCCTCATGCAGCCCCTGTCAGGTTCTGAGGAGCTGGATTTTGTAGACGCCGGCCCCGACGCCTTCGAGACTGTTTCCGGACGCGAGGAGCTGGCCAGCGTCATTGCCGCTCTTGAACATCTGCCGACCCGATGCCGCGAAGTGGTGACCCTGCGGCGCATCGAAGACCTGACGCCCCGTGAAATCGCCAACCGTCTGGGCATCAGTCTGGTCACCGTCGAGCGCCATCTGGCGCGCGGTCTCACCCTCCTATGCGATCAGTTGTCCGAATCCGCGCCGCGCCGAAACCGGGGCAGGGGCTGGCGCACCGGGCAAGCTTCAGGGACCGAATAGACGCTTCGTGACGAATTCACTATGCTTACGCCGGTGGGAGGGACCGGCGATGATCGAGGATATGCGGTGAACACGGAGGACACATCTTCCTGGGATCAGCTTCGCGCTGAAGCCGCCGACTGGCTTGCCCGCATGGATTCCGGTTCTGCCGATCCTTCGGATTTTGAAGCCTGGCGGGCGGCTGATCCGCGCCATGCGGTGGCCTTTGCCCAGATTTTGAGCGTGACGCGCGCGCTCGACAAGGCCAAGCCCGATCTGAAAGCCGAATTGCCGCCTGTGCGGGCTGTAAACCGCCGCCATCTCCTGTGGGGGAGTGTTGGCCTTGTGGGTGTGCTGGGTGGTGGGCTCGCCTATTCGTTCGCAACCGCCAGAGCCAGCGTCGTGACAGGCATTGGCCAAACACAAAGCGTCAATCTACCGCTTGGCGCGCGCATGGAGCTGAACACTGACACGCGCGTAGAGTGGAAGGCGCAAGGCACGCGTCTCGATGTCTGGCTCAAGCGCGGGGAGGTGGCGCTCACCCTGACCGATCCGCGTCAGGTCTGCCGTCTGTTCTCGCCCACCAATGAAGCCCGCCTCACGAACAGCTACGTCAATGCTCGTCTTCGTGGCGGCCTGCTCGATCTTTCCGTCATGCGCGGCGCCTGCGCGGTAAAGAGCCGCGAGGGGCGGGGAGGGATCGAAAAGCCAGTCGTCGTTCAAGCGCGCCAGGCCGTGCTGGCCTCCGCCGATCAGCAGATTATCAGGCCGTTGGCGCAGACCGATCTCAACCTGATTACTGGATGGCCCAATGGTGAGCTGGTCGTACAGGGCCAAACTCTTGAGTCCGTGGTCACAGAGTATAACCGCTACACGACGCGCAAGATCGTCATCGCCGACCCGGCCCTCGCCAACATCCGCATAGGGGGGCGGTTTACGACACGAGATCCGAAGGTGTTTCTTGAGGCCTTGCACGATGGTTTTGGCATATCCGTCGTGGACGACGGCGGTGGGGCGATCGCCTTGACGCGCGCTTAAGGACGAAAGCCGTTGTCGTCAGTTCATCCGCAGTCAGGAACCGTATGCGCGCTCGTATCGCAGCCTAGATGCTGTCATGAACGGGCATCGCAAATCCTCCAGCGTCATTGACACGCCGTTTAAGATGACGAGGTTCGGTTTGAGGAGCGCGATGCGCGGGTTCGTTAAAACAGGCCAATTGCGACAGAACCGTCCAGCGGCTAAACACCCAGGCTGAGGACATCAGAAACGCAGCGTCGGCCATTTACGCGGTCGATTTGGACAACGATGTCGATCATTGATCTCACCAGGGCAAGCGCATTGGCGTAGTCAAGATTGTGTGCGCCTTGCAGTATCATGATCGCCAACTGCCTTAACGCCCCTTCGGTGCTGTCGGCGTGGATTGTGGTGATTGAACCCGGATGCCCAGTGTTTATCGCCCGCAGGAAGGTGTAGGCTTCTGCGCCGCGCAGCTCACCTAGCAAGATGCGGTCTGGCCGCATGCGCAAAGCCGCTTCCAGCAGGTCGTTCGGCGTGACGTTCGCCTCGCCCCGCCCGCCGCGGGCGGCAATAAGCTGAACCCTGTTGGCGTGGCCCGGTTGCAGTTCCGCCGCATCTTCAATGGTGATCAGCCGTTCTGAGAGCGGTATTTCGGCAAGAAGGGAGTTAAGCAGGGTCGTCTTACCGCTCGACGTCCCGCCGGAAATGACAATATTCCGCTTTTGCCGAACCGCCTCGGCCAGATATATCGGCAAAGCCTCCGCGGGGGCAGGCGAGACGCTCCGGCGTTGATCTGGCTCCAACGTATAAGAGGTTAGAGGCATGACCGTGGCGCGATGGCGGCGACTGGCCATGGCGATATGCTGTTGCGTGGCCGGCGGCATGACGATCTGTATGCGGGCACCGTCGGGTAAGCTGGCGCTAAGCAACGGGTGGGCGCGACTGAGCCCCTGATGCGCGTAAACGGCGACCTGACGCGCCAGACGCTGAAGATAGTCGTTGTCAAGCGTCGGCATTTTCAAGCACGCTATTTGACCGCCAAGTTGCTCCCGCCAGATCTCGCCCGGACGATTGATGTAGATGTCGGTGGTATCTGCATCGGCAAGCAGCGGTCTCAACGGTTCGAGATAATGACTGAGATAATCTGCCGAACTTTCGGTCGAATCCTGTCTGTTCATCGTCTTGGCAAGACCCCGGTGAAGTCCATGTCCCTGTTCACGAAGACCATAATCGGGGCGCCTGCCGCGACACGAATCGTCGAGGCGTTCGCGCCCTGAGACGCACCTGCCTGAGCGACCGTGCCGGCAGTCTGGGCCGGGATGCCCAGGACGACAGATCCATTGCCTGGGCGCGATGCCAAGGCAACGCCAACGGTCAGGGCCGTTTGAAAGGCTGCCGCGCCCATGCGCTTCAGCAAATGCGTATCGACCTTGCCCGCGACGCCGGCGCCGCCCTGAAGATCAGCGCCTTGCGCCGCCAGTTTGATAGCGACGCCATCCGGACGGATCATGCGTGTCCATATGATGGTGACGCGGTTTTGGTTGGCGCCGGTATTGGCGTGAATGTCACCGATCAGGTGGCTGCCGCGCGGTATCAGGATGCGCGTGCCATCGAATCCCCGCGTGTCGCCGGTTGTGATGGCGCGCACGGCCCCGCCCTCGCTGGAATCGACCGGCGTCTCGATCGCGGCAGGGATAAGCGTACCTTGAGGAACCAGCGTGGCGCGATTGTGCAAAATGACGGCGCGCGCCGGGGTATCATCGGGCGACGCGCTTTCGGTCGATGCTGCCGACGGCAGATCAATCGTCATAACGGGTTCGGACAACCGTGGCGATGGCGGCGGCGGCGCCTGCTGCTGAACGGGCGGATTGACGTATTGAATGACCGGGGGCGGGGGCGGACTTTGAATATAGCGGACTTCGGGAGGCGCCTGCATGGCTGGCGGCGGCGTTGGCGGCGGCGGAATTTCCAGTGGCGCAATGGCCGGAGGAAGCGACGCAGCCACGGGTACAGTAAGCGGTGTGACGGCTTTGTGAGCGCCGAGATGGGCATGCGTCGCCCAGATAAAGCCTCCCCCCGCCAGACACAGGGCTATGCCGACAATAACGGGCGAGGGCCCCGCTCGCGGCAAGGTTACTCTCGGCGTGGGATCTTCAGGTCTGTGGGCGTCTTCGTCAGTCATTTCGACGCCTTATCGATAACACGTATCGCCGTTGCGCGCTGTTTTCCGAGCCGAAAGACAAAACGGTCGGCAACGAGGTCGATTACATATTGGCCGTTGCGCACGGCGCCATTGATCAAGACCTCCTGCTCCTGTTCGTTGATCATGAAGATAGCCGGAATTTGGCCGTCATCACGCCATTCGATAAAGGTCGATGCGCCGTCATCGAACATAGACGCAGGCCGGATCGATGAGGCGCCGGTAAAGTGGAAATGGGCCTTTGGCGCTGCCTGAGGCGCTGATTGCGCTAAGCTTACCGGATAGATGAACCGCAATAATACCGGCGTGGACGCGTCTGGGGCGGGGATGGCGATCAGGTCAAAATTGTAGTCTCGCGTATCGGTGACCACGGTAAGATTGGTGTCGGTCGCGCCCTGCATAGGTTTGATGAACAAGTGATCGGCGCTGTGATTGGTCACGGCCTGCCAGACGGCGCTGTTGCCAAGGGCGACGGTTTCAATCCGCTCGTCAGGAGAAAATTCAACCGTCAGAGCATATCCCAAAGCGACGCGCAGTTCGACCACCTCATCCGGATCGTAATCGACCATTTGTATCCGGGGATCTTTCGGACCAGGCTCCGGCGTCACGGACGCTCGGGCCTGCGCGGAGGCGATCGGAAAGAGGGCAAGCATGGCGAGGATACTTCGGCGCCTCATCACGGTTTCCTCGCGGCTGGGGGCGTCGTGTCTTCCGTATTGGCGACGCTGTCGGGAACAGCCGCTGATGCAGTCGTGTCCGGCGCGCCAAGCGGAATGTCCATGGTGTAACCCGGCGCGGGCTGCGGTGGCGGCGCGGCTTCATCACTCCTTTCATAATGCATCACCTGAAAACCGAGCGGATTGATCAACCGGTCTTCCGCGCGCATGGGCGCATCGGTAAATTGGTACGTTATCACAGCGGCATAGTAGCTGGGCGTGCTACTGGCATTGCCTTGATCCATTCGGGTCGTGGTGAAGCGAACAAGGGCTGTGCGCGGCCCCAGCTTAGAAACCGTCTCGATGTTCACCGAGACCACCGCCGAACGCGGATACAGGCTGAGCGGGCTTTGGGGATTTTGCGCTGGCATGACCGCAGCGTATGCGCTGCGCGCCTGGCCGCCTGACCAGAGCATGACCTTGTGATAATCCGCACTGAGCGTTGTGATATCAAATTCTTCTCGGGCCGCGACATATTGCGCCAACATTGACCGGATCAGGGCCGCGTCGGCGCGTAGAGTTTGGCTGCCGTCCTTGTTGAGCACCTCGACAAATCCGGTCTGCCGGTCAACCAGGACCGGGACAACGCGTGTCGATTTGAGCGGCGTCAGACTGACCAGCGCAACCGCTTCGGCAAGGGCGATCAAGGCCGCAGCGCCTGCGACAATCCAGGCGCGCTTGCGGGCCCGCTGCGCGCCTTCGGCCTCGCTTTGCGCCCAACTGGCGCTCTTTGCATAATAGGATGGCATATCTGTCTTCATGAAATCATGTCCCGCTTCGCCGCACCCGTCGAGGCTCGCAAGTATCCAGGTCGTCGCAGCCCCTGACCCGCGCTGGCTAAAGGCTCACTGGTGCCCCCGGTGCGTGAGGCGGTGCTCGCGCTGGCGTCGCCAAGGCTGTCGCTCCGCCGCGACTCATTGCCTGCTGACATCGTCCCGACCGCATCAGTAACGCGCTGCACCCGCGATACAGGCGCTTCGACACGCAGGTCGGATGATGTCCGCCAAGGCGACGCCGGCGCATGCGGTGATGTCTCCGCAACCGTCCGCGCGCGCATCATACCGCCGACGCTCTGAACAGAACGGCTGCGCACCAGCCCACTCGCTGCAAGCAGGGCGATCACCGTTATGGCGATACCACCCGCGAGGAAGAAGAATCCGACCAGCAGCACGTCGCTGGCGTCGCTGGACGCCTGCGTCAAATGCTCCAGATCATGGGCAAAAAACGATAATTCAAGCGCACAATTTACGGCATAGCCCACCTGGGCCAGGAAGAGCGCGACAAAGCCCCTGAACCAGCCGATGAACAGACCGGTCGATATGTCGAAAAGCGCCGCGGCGATGAACAGCGGTCCCACCGCCAGGACGACCGACTGGGCCAATCGCGCCGCAAGACCGAAACCCACGCATGACAGCATGAATAGGGCGCTGCCCTTATCCTGCGCCGGTTTGACGGGCGATGGCGGCGCTGCCGAGGTAGGTGTGGGGCCAGATATTGGGCCAGGCGCGGGAGTGACGACCGGCGGGCTTACCGCTGAATCTGCGCTGGGAGCCGCTTGCTCGGGGCCGGACAGGGCATCCAGATAGCCAGCGGCTGTATGACTGGCTTCGGTCAGGGCGGGCGCTCGCAACCCTATGGGCGCCAGAGCCATGTTCGCAAGTTCCGATGGCCCTTGGATCGACACCGTGTAGATCAGAGAGGAATAGGCACCGAAGGTTGTGGTCACGGCGATGATGACGCCCAGTCGCAAGGTGGCGTAGACCAGGCTCGCTGTATCGATGTGATGACTGAGGATTAGGCGATAGCCGAAGCCAGCGACATAAAGCACCATCAGGACCGAAACCAGCGCGGTTGGCAGACCGTGCCACAGACCGCCTTGGAAAGCGGCCAGATCAATCTGTTGCGACTGGCATTCGACATAGCTCGCCAGACGCTCGGCAATCCCCGCGCTATCGGATAGGGCTGGACAGACGACGCTCATCTCAGTCTCTCCAGAAAAACCGGCATCCAGTCATTCGGATCATCCCCAACGTCGGCGCGCACCTCATCCAGCCGCCGGATCGCGCTTTCACGACCGGACAGGACATGCAGAAGTTCCGCCTCACCGGTTAGATCGAGACGGGCTACGACGCTTTCACGGGCGTGCTTGACCAGAAAACAATGGGCATGGTCCGGCAAGGAGCGGATCAGATCGAACTCGTGCTGGCTCAATCCGAAGCCGTCAACATAATCCGCCGCCTGCGCACGCGCATTCGGCAGGAAGATATGCGTAGCAGCCTGTTCCACGATCGCCGAGGATATTCGGCTGGCCAGTGCGTCCTGAGCGCTCTGGGTGACGAAGCCCACCAATCCGTTGCGCTTGCGGATCGTCTTTTCCCAGTCGCGTATGCGCGCCACAAAAATATCGTCGTCCAGCGCCTTCCAGCCTTCATCGACAACGATAATGGCGGGAGAGCCGTCAAGGCGCTCCTCAACGCGGTGGAACAGATACATCATGGCTGGTGTGCGCGTCGTCGGTGAGTCAAGCAACTGCGTCATGTCGAAGCCCACAACCGCGGCCTCAAGTCCGACCTGATCTTCGGCATTGTCAAACAGCCAGGCATGCTCTCCATTACCGAACCACGGACGTAGCCGCGCATAAAGGTCGCTCGCGCTCGGTCGTTCTGCGCCGCGCAGCAGATCCGCAAAGGCGCGAAGGCGCTGCAGGTTCGGCGGCGCCGCAAAATTGGCGTCGATGGCCGCTTCGATCACCATTAGCTCTTCCGCGCTCGGTACGGCGTCTGGGGAGACAAGGCGCGATATCCACTCGATGAGGAAACGGCGGTTCGCCGGCGTCTCTTCGAGCGCCAAGGGATTGAGCCCCGACGTCTCACCAGGACGAAGGGTGCGATAGCGACCGCCAACCGCACGGATGAATATCTCCGAACCTCGGTCCTTATCGAAGAACACCAGACGCGGGCGGAACTTCAACGCCTGGGCCAGCAGGAAATTCAGCACGACCGTCTTGCCCGAACCGGACGGCCCGATAACGCTGAAATTACCGAGATCTCCATGGTGAAAATTGAAGAAGTACGGTCCTGCGGCCGTCGTTTCCAGGACCGTGACCGCCTCCCCCCAATAGCCTTGCGGCTCGCCGATGGCGAAATTGTGGAACGAGGCGAAGCTGGCGAAATTACGCCCGGCAATCAAGGCGCGGCGCGAGATAAAGCGCATATTGCCAGGGAACTGCGCCCAGAATGCAGGTTCAAGCGCCAGATCTTCGCGCACGCCAACAATACCGATATCCGCCAGGACCGCCTGCGCGTCGGCCAGACCTTGCGCAACGTCCTTTTCATCTGAGGCGCTTAACATCAAGGTCATGTGATGTTCGCCGAACACGGCGCGACCGGCCGCCAGGTCGTCGCTGGCCCCTGTCAGTTCGTTGCGCAACGTGACCGCCTCATCATCGCTGGCGCGCATCCGGCGCAGCGCCAGATTCACCCGGCGCAGCGCAGGATCGCGGTCGACAAAGGCAAAACTCTGAGTCAGTACGAATTCGGCAGGCAACCGTAACAATTCGTCGAGCATCCCTGGCCGCGATGTTCCGGGATAGTCCTTGATCGACAGAATACCGAAATAGCGACGGTCCTGCTCAGCATAAGGCGCCAATTCACCGATATTGCGCCCAAAGCTTAATCGACGCGTCGGCACGTGCGAAGCCAGGCTACCCTCCGGCAATAATCGCGGCTGACTGAAGCCATTGTAGGTCTGCGCCAGAAATTCCAGAATTCCAGAATAGTGTTGGTCATCGCGCATGTAGACGCCAAGCGTGCGGGGTCTGTAAGCGGCCAGCGAAGCGATAAGGATTTCCCGGGCCTCATTAAGGTCGCGCAGCGCTTCACGCAGGTCGCCGTCGGCGCGACCGGCATCGCTCGACATGCCCTCGATCAGGCGCTGCATTACCCCCTTGCCGCCCTGGGTCGGGCGACGCAGCAAGGTGACATAGATGTCGTTGACATAGAGGGCCTTCGTGTCTAGCCGCCGATACCAGCGCTCGTTAAGACTCCGGCTAAAGGCGTCGTCATAGGAGGCATTGAGCGCCGGTTCGACACGACGGCGAACGATGTGGTAATAAAGCGCAAAACGCGAGGCGCTGAGCGCCTTGAAAGCCGCATCTCTCAGGTCTTTGCGGTAGTTAAGCTCACTGGTGTCTGAGGTCTCAAACAACAGCCCCTTCAAGACGATGGTCTGCATGAGAACCTTGTCCTGAAGCATGACTGTGTGATCGTCGACATGCGCAAGATAGGGCAGGCGATCGCCGCCACGGACTTCTTTTTCGTAGGCTGCTCTGGTCATGGACTATAGGAATTACACCCCCACAGCTTCCGGTTCGGCACGTGCGGACAACGAGAGCTGGTCACGATCCAGATGTCGAAGATGCGCGGGTCATACATATGCGCGATCCAGCCGGCCAGATGGATGACGAGCGCTGCGATAATGACCCACAAGGCCTTGAAGATCAGGAACAACTCCGTCGTGACCACAATGTTTGCGATCAGGAAGCTGTAGGTCACACCCAGAAACATCTGCGGCTTGGTAAGGGCGACAAAAAGACGGTCGCGTTCAAGTGTATCCATGTCTCAGAAGCCGCCACTGGCCGCCGTCTGGATACCCGCAACGATACTGGCCGCGCCAAAGAGGATAAAACAGCCCAAAATGACTGCCGCCCCGTGACGCCAGTTTAGGCGCCCCGTCAGCATCATATATCCGACAAAGGCGACCGCAATCACCGCAACAACCGTCGCCGTCGTGCCAAGTAATGTTCCCTGTATCCAGTGCAGGGCCCCCACAATAGCGCCGGACCCCTGCGGGTCGGCGTAGGCCTGAGCTTGGGCTGGAAGAGCGACAAGAGCCGTAAGCACGCCCGGTAACGCCCGCGATATGATCTGCGTATCTTTCATGGACTAAATACAACCTTTAAAAACTGACCGTTTTGTTTGCTGCCAGAGGGGCGCATGAGGCCGCACCGGCAAGCCGGGGCCGACGGCTTTACGACCGTCGGTCCCGCATCTCATTATCAGTTCGGAGACGTTCCATAGACGATGCCGCGACCGGCGTTGGTGGCGCCATAGACGGTACCGAAGGTTTTCGGATCGCCCGCAAGCATGCGGAAGCCGCCATACTGATGCTGGGCGTCGTCGATCCGCGTCCAGCTGCCGCCGCCGTCGACCGAGCGGAAGACGCCTTTGACGTTGTTGTAGGCGCCGGCGACATACATGGCCGGATAGGACTGGCCGGAGGCTGCCTTGCCAAAGCCCATGGCCTGAATGCTCGTAGGACCGGAAACCTGACTCCATGTGCCTGAGCCGCAGCTTGTATTGTGCAGCAGGCCGCTATAGCCGTATAGCCAGACGTCGCAGGACTTGCCGAACGGCGTAATCATGGTGTGCCAGGCGATGGGTGTGGTCGGCTGGGTCCAACTGACGCCCTTGTTGGTGCTGACATAGACCTTGCCGGTCGTACGATCATAGGCATAGAAGTTGTTCACGTTCGCACCGTCGGCGACGACGGCGATGCCCGCCGGCAGCGAAGTCGAGGTCCAGCTGTAGGTGCCGTTGGTCGAGACGGCCGGTACGACGCCGCTATCGCCGGGCGACCAGACGATGGCGCTGCCGTCGGCGTTGATGGCGATGTTGCCGCCGCCGTTGACCGTGACGCCGCTCGGATTGCTGGTGAAGGGCGACCAGCTGTAGCCGCCGTTGTACGAAATGCCGGCGGCCGCGCTGCCGTACTGGCCGACGCGCACCATGACGTTCGGCGCGCTCTTGGCCCAGTCGAGCGACGTGGTGTTGCCGCAGGTAGGATTCGAGAACGCTGTGGCCGGGGCCTGTGTCATGCTGGTATGGAAGAAGCCGCACACGTCGCCCATCCCGCTCACCAGCGGGACCGATCCACCCCAGGAGAAGGTGCTAGGAGACGCCAGGCTGAGCGGGACGGTTTCTTCCACGCCATTTTCATCGAGCGCGAAATTGACGGTCCCCCCGCTCGCAGACGCCGTCAGGTTCTGGGTTGACATAATGCCGCCCCCCCAGGTGACGAAGGCGTGGTTGGTGTTGAACGGATCAAGCGCAACGCCGCTCCAATTGCCGATATAGCTACGAGTTCCGTTCCACGGCGCCGCACTGAGATTGATGTTGACATTGGCGGTGGCGTCGACCCAGGACTGACCTCCGTTGGTGGTCCGGTACAGGGACTCACCGTGGCCGTCATAGCGGTTAACGCTCATCACAGCGACGGTGCCCGAATGCGCCGGATCGACCGACAGACCCGAGAAGCCGTAGTCGTCGAACCAGCCAGCCAGTTGCTGGCTGTCGTTGGTCGGTGTTATGTTGGTCCAGTTGCTGCCGGCAACATTGTACTTCCACACCTGGCCATGCTCCAGGCCGCTTGGCCCACCGCCGCTCTGCCCCGAAGCTGCCCGCGAATAGGTGATGTAGAGGTTGCCGTCAGGACCGATCTGGCCCTGTTGCGGAAGCAAGCCCGTCGGTGCGCCCGAAACCAGCGACCAGGTGTTGCCGCCATCGGTACTGCGATAAAGGGTGGTTCCGTTGGCGGCTGCTGTCGCGGTGCTGACGCCGACAAAAATGGTCTTGGTGGCCTGACCCGAGGCGCTTGACGGCTTGTACATGGCGACGAAGCTTATGCCAGCGCCAGTGCCGTCGCTTGACAAGGCGGGAAAGCTCGTAACCTGGGACCAATTATAACCGTAATTCGTGCTCTTCCAAAGACCGTTGGTGGAGCTGCTGGCAGAGGCGTTGGCTGTGCCGTAGAACAGGTTCGTGCCCAGATTCGGATCAACCACCAGGCGTGAGCCGACATTGCGGCCGGCCTCGTTGCCGTTGACCTCGAACGTAAACGGTACAATCTGGAAGCTGTATCCCTGGTTCCATGAAATCAGCAAGGCGCCGCAGCAGTTGGTTTGCCAGTCATGGCCGCCACCGGCCACCATATAGAGCATATTAGTGTTATTGGGGTCGACGGCGATCGCTTCGACGAAGTCGTAAGCATCCTGATCGGGGGTCAGGAAGTCCAGCAGTGGCGTCCAGGTGTTGTTGGACGAGTTGTATCGGTAGGCGCCACCCACGTCGGTACGGGCATAAAACAGGTTTTGCTGGCCGGGATGAGCGATGATCTCGGGCACATAACCGCCGCCGCCGATTTTAGCGGTCTGCCAAGTGTAGCTCTGGGCGCTGGCGGGCGAAACTGTAGATATAGCGGCCGTGGCGACAAACGCGCCTATAGCCAGGCCCCGCAAGAGGGCGCGACGCAGGGTGCTTTTCATGATGTTCCTTCCTGTTGTTTCCTCGGTCAGACCTTGAGCAGGCACATGGAACCCTGCCGCCAATTCTCACAAAGGTTTTTTTTATGCAAATATGGACGCTGCACGTGCCAATGCATATATGAGATAAGTTCGCATGTAAAAGCCATTTTCATAGAACATACATAACATCACTCGTTAGTTTCGCATATCGACGCCTTGAGAGTGAAAATACCACAATATAAACAGCAAGATAGACTTGACGAGAGAGTCAATTCAAGTTCGCGCCCCTCCCGAATGATGCGACATTTATATAAGAAACGCAGATTCATATTTACATCTTCGCAGCGCTAAAAAACACTGTGCAGCTCAGAGTCGCAGGAGTCTCTTGATCGACTCCCGCGCCAGATGTTTGCCCTTTTGCTGCGACATGCCAAATCAGGCCTGATGTCCGTAATCGGTCCAGCAGCAGCTTAAGGGCGCCGCCGTAAGGCCAGAAGCCCAAGGCGGGCGATTCCCCTAAGCGCAACGCCACAGCGTCTGTACGTGACCAGGCCCCCCAGGAATTTGGACAGAAGTACGACTTTCGTTTGTTTTCTATCCTTGTCAGCAGCCGACGCTAGTCGCCCGGCGCAAAGCCCTGCTTGATGGGTTTGGCGCTGCCGCGTGTCTCCACTTCAGGGTCACAAAAGTGACATGGAAAAAGGGGTGGCACATGGTCCTGTCTGCGCGTCGCGTATTGCGTCTTTCGTCCTCTGCTCTTGCAATGGCTTTTATGCTTTCCGGCGCGCCCGGCGCAAAGGCGATCGCTGAGCAAAAAACCTATGCCTTCAACATTCCCGCCGAGAGCACTGCCCAGGCGCTGACCGATTTCTCGCATCAGGCCGGCATCCAGATCGTCTTCCCTTATGACGCGGTCGCCGATCATCAGGCCCCTGCGATTTCCGGCCAACTGAGCCGTATGAGCGTACTGGATCTCCTGCTCAAAGGAACGAATCTTGAAATCGCCCGCGCCACGGACGACGTCATCGTGCTGCGGGTCAAGGCGATCGCTGTCACAGAGCCGACGACCGAGGTCGTCGTCACGGGCACGCGGATCAAGGGCGCGGCGCCGACCTCGCCCGTTCGGACCCTTATCCGAAAAGATATTGACCGTTCTGGCTACACCCAGACCGGCGACCTCGTGCGCAGTCTGCCTGAGAATTTCAATGGGGGTCAGAACCCAGGCATTCAGTCCACCAACTCAAATTACAACAACAATCTGACCGGATCTTCGACGGTCAACTTACGGGGCTTGGGCTCGGACTCGACTCTAACGCTGCTGAATGGGCGGCGTCTCGCCGGTGATGGCTTCTTCTCAGGTCCAGATATTTCCGCCATTCCGCTAGGCGCGATTCAGAGAGTGGACATCGTCACGGATGGAGCTTCGGCCCTCTACGGCTCGGACGCCGTCGCAGGTGTGGTCAATTTCGTTTTGCGTAAAGATTTTCAAGGCGCCGACCTGACGGCGAGTCTTGGCGGCGCAAGCGACGGCGGCGGTGAACAGGAAGCCTACAGTCTTCTATCCGGCCAGGCTTGGCGGAGTGGGCATATTATGGCGAGCCTCGCCTATCAGCACGAAGCACCGATCCTTGCATCGCAACGCGATTATACAAGCACGGCGGTTCCTACCAATTCGCTATTAGAGGCCCAGCTGCAAAAGTCCGCGTTTTTAAACGCTGAGCAAGATCTGGGCGATCGTCTGTCTCTCCATGTCGACACGCTCTATGCCGAACGTCATTCGGGCAGCGACCAGCAGGCGACGGCCACGTCAACGCGATATACGCTTTGGCAAAAGGCCTACGACACGATGGTGAATCCAGGGCTCTCCTATCGCCTGAGCGACGGCTGGACGTTTGACCTGGATGGCTCCTATGCGCGCAACGCGAATGGGCTCACCCAACTCAATCACACCTCTGGTTCTCTCAGTCAAACGCAGTACCTGAACGCAACCAACGCTCTTGACGGTGTTGTAACCGGTCGCGCCTTCAGTCTCCCCGGCGGGCCGGTTAAACTGGCCTTTGGCGCCTCGCACCGGGAGGAACTTTATCGCGATAGCGCGAACGATCACGCCAAGCGACAGGTCAACGGCGTTTTTGCCGAGGCCTATGCGAGCCTCATTGCGCCGCAGTCAGCGCGCCTCGGGCTCAGGGCTTTCAATATTAGTCTCGCTATCCGTTCAGAAACCTATAGCGACTTTGGAAACACGACCAATCCCAAACTGGGTGTGCGCTATAAACCCACCGACGATCTCGTTTTGCGCGCCACCTGGGGCAAGTCGTTCAAGGCGCCGTCTCTCTATCAAATCTCGTTCCCTAACTACGCCTTCCTCTACAAAACAACTCAGGTCGGCGGCCAGGACGCCACGCAACTTGCGCTCTTTGACTTTGGCGGAAACACCGATCTCCAGCCGCAGCGCGCGACCTCATGGACCGCCGGATGGGATTGGACGCCAGCGTACTTTCAAGGTCTGAAAGTCAGCGCCACCTACTACCATGTCGATTATGTCGACAGGATTGTCTATCCCATTACAGTCACCGGCAAGGCCTTGAGCGATCCGCAATATGCGCCTTTCATCACCTTGGCGCCCTCAGAAGCCATGCAAGCTGAGGTCATCGCCTCCGCCACTCGGTTTGCTAACTTTTCTGGCCTGACCTACGACCCCTCGAGGGTGTCGGCTTATATTTTCGATCGCTACACCAATGCGAGCTCTCAAGTCGCCGATGGCGTCGATGTGGCGGTGAGCAAGACCTTTGAGCTTGGCTCCCGGCGTCTTGAGACCTTTGTCAACGCCACGTGGTCTAAGCTCGATCAGCAAATTTCAGATCTGGCGCCCTCGGTGCGATTGTCGGGGACATTGTTTAATCCGCCCTCAATTCGGTTTCGTGGCGGCGCGACCTGGCTCGACGGACCGCTTAGCCTGACGCTTATCGACAACTATGTCGGCGCCGAAACTGACACAGCTCTGACGCCTGAAGCTCATATCAAGCCCTGGTCAACACTCGATGTAACCGCCTCCTACACCTTCGATAAGATGAGCGGACCGCTACACGCTGTGACCTTGTCGCTTGCGGTCTCCAACCTCCTGGACGCCGCGCCGCCCTATGCCTTCGGACCCAGCCTGAATTCACCCGGGGTATTTTTCGATAGCACCAACGCATCGGCAATCGGTCGCTACGCCAATGTCAGCTTGACGAAACACTTTTAGCTGCTTTCGGACCGTTCGTCGTCACGGGCGGTCCGTCCTTGTGAGCCTCTTATGATCAAGTATCGCTTCACACTGGCTGGGATCAGTCTCGCCTGTCTGTGCGCCTTGCCCGCCAAGGCTGAAAACATCTCTCCCCGCGCGCTCGTAGAGCTGGCGGACATTTCTCACGTCAAAATATCCCCTGATGGCGCCGAGGTTGCCTTTCGTGTCGAGCGGCCTTCCGTCGAACGCAATACGGTTTTAACGACGTGGTACGTCAAGCGCCTCCATTCAGACGCGCCGCCCATCGCGATTGCGGATGGCGGCACGGCGCTTCACACAGACGCCGGCCTCGTTCTGAACGAAGCGCCTATATGGTCTCCAGATAGCCAATATGTGTTTTATCGGGCGCTCTGGAAGGGACAGGTACAGCTCTGGTCCGCGCGCGCCGACGGCTCAGGCGCGCATGCCTTGACCTCGGAGCCTGGCGACATCATTGACGCAACGCTCGCGACGGACGGCCAGAGTCTGCTGTTCAGGACCGGCGCCGTCAGAGCCGATATTCGCGCTGCCGAGATGAAGGAATATAATCAGGGCATTCGAATCGACGGCAGCGTGAACATTGGCATGCCGCTGTTTCGATACAATGATTATGATGCCGGTCTCTACACGCATCGCTTCAATGGCGCCTGGATGCAGCAAGGCCGTCTGCTCAGTGACGCGCCCTTGAGCGTCAAGCGCGTTAACTGGCTCAGCTTGCAGGTGAACGCCGCGAGCCAGGCGGACTGGTCGCAGGCCACACATGACGCGACGATGCCCGCAGGTGCGCCTGCTGACGCCACGATGATTGCAAAAGGAGCGGATGGGGCTGCGGCGTTTATCACCCAAACGACACGATCCGCCCTTACGGCCCTTCAGGCTGGACATACGCTTATCTGCCCGGCTCCGTCGTGCACGCAGGCGCGCATAACGTCCGTGCGCTGGCGTCCCGGCGCGTCAGAGGTTATCTTTACAAGCACCCCGGTAAACTCTGTCGCGATGGAGACGCTTCATGCCTGGAATGTCGTAACGGGCAAGGTGCGCGATCTCCTCGCGACTGACGGAACCTTAACTGGCCAGCCCTCCGGATTGGTCGAGGACGGCTGCTCGGTAGGAAAAGACGACGCCGTATGTGTGCTGGCTTCGGAAAATACGCCGCCGTGCCTGGTTCAGGTCGATCTGGACACCGGCCAGGTAAAAACCCTATTCGACCCGAATGCCGGCGTGCGCATAGCGGAGTCTGAACACGCCCGGGCCCTGAGCTGGAAGGATAAGGAAGGTCTTGCGTTCTCGGGAGTCTTCATGCCGGCGCAAGGCGCCAAACCGTTGCACGGCTATCCTCTCTTTATCCAGTATTATAAGTGCAAGGGCTTTCCGCGTGGCGGGGTCGGCGATGAGTGGCCTTTTAGAAGCCTGTCGGAAGCCGGCATCGCCGTGCTTTGCATCCAGGCGCGTCCGCCCCATCCTGACGACGCGGTGGCGGACTACAAAATGGCGCAAAGCGGCGTTAGCGCGGCAATCGATCTCCTCAGCCGGACAGCCAACATCGATCCGGACCGAGTCGGCATGGGCGGGCTCAGTTTCGGAAGCGAGATCACGATGTGGATGGCGATGCGCACCAACCTGTTGCGAACTGCCTCGATTTCCTCGCCATCAATTACCCCCTTTTACTATTGGATCCATATGAACAACGCCACGGGCTTCCAGGCGCGGCTGAAACGCAGATGGGGGCTTGGAGCGCCGAACCCGGGCGATCCGCAATGGCGCACAGTATCGCCCGCATTTCAGACCGATAATGTCCACATCCCGCTCCTGTTTCAGATGTCCGAAGAAGAATATCTACAGAGCATTGAATATGTAGCGCCTCTATGGACTCGGCATCTGGCCGATATGTATGTCTTTCCCTACGAGCCACACATCAAATATCAGCCCGTACACAAGCTTGCCGTCTATACGCGTAACCTCGACTGGCTGCGCTACTGGCTGCAAGACTATGAAGATCCGGCCCCTGAAAAGGCGGAACAATACGCGCTTTGGCGGCAGATGAAGGCGCATGACGGATCGAGGGGCTTAAGTACGCAGGGCGAGAATCCGGCGACTCCACATGTCGGCCTGAGCCAATTGCAATAAGCGATGAAACCCTCGACCATGTTCCGCAACGGGAAGTGAAAGGCGACGTTCAATGTCCGCACGATCGAGCAGGCCTTCTCGTATAAGCCAGCCGTCCAGAAGGGTAGAGCGGACTTGACTGTAAAGCCGCTCAGCAATCGACTGGTTTAATGCAGAGAAATCTCCCTTGGAGCGACGGGCGACAATATCTGAAGGCAAAATGTCCGAAAAGGCGTGTCGTACGACAGCGCGGTCTTGCCGGCCCTCAATCCAAAGCCAGGTGGGTATGCGAAGGCAGGTCTCGATGACAGGCTGCGATACCAAAGGCTGAAAGATCTCGGGCGCAGCGCGTTCGCGTGCGGCAGGGGCGGGTCGAAGACTGCCCAGGATGCTGCGAACGTGATCTATTTTTCCCGGCAAGCATCCGCTCATACCCTTCTGCCACATCGATCGGGGAACCGGCAGGCATCTGGCGTCCCAGCTGAGACCGTCAAGGCAGGGCGTCGTTAGGCGCGGCAGGCGCAGCGCCTTTTTTAGGGCCAGACCCACGGCTTCCCATACGGTGACGCCGTGAAGCTGCGCCAGGTCTAGCGTTGCACGAAAGGTTTGCCGTCCCAGGCCATGTGAGAGCAGCGCGTCCGATACAGGTCCCGCTGTATTCAATTTGCAAAAAATGCTGTCCCCGCCATTGCCATTGTAGAAGCCATCACAGTCAAATTCCACGCCTTGCGCCCGGAAAGCCTGATCAGCTAGCGAATGCAGTATGCCGTCCTGTGGTCGGGGGTCTAACGCAGACGGGGCCGTGACTTCGACGTTGTCAGCGCAAAGGATGAGATCGGCTTGCCGTATTTTAAGGAGGTCGGCGATTTGTTGCGCATAGAGGCGTTCGTCGCAGCCATCCCCGGGTGGAATAAGAGTAGAAGCCAGCGCCAGTGTTCCGGGGCCATGCAGGCGCCAACGAGCGATGAATCCAAACCGCCGGATAATTGCAGCAGTCCGCGTTGTGATAGCGATCCCCACGCGCGCACGCAGCCGATGAGGTTGTCGCGCAAAACCGCGCGCGCCTCTGCGGGTGTGCTAAGGCGCTCTTGGCGGCGCGTGAACCGCCAAGGCGACCACAGCATCTGCAATGAGACGCCGGATCGGTCAATGCGCAGGCCCATTCCCGGCAGGAGTTCATTGACGCCGGACAGGCAGGTTGTTTGAAGGGGAAAGCCTGGACATTTCAGATAATGGGTCATTCCCACAACGTCTGGCGACGGCGTGATCCACCCCAATTCAATGACGTCCGTCAGGCGGCTAAAGAGGATGAGCGCGTCATCACGCCGAAAGACATAGCAAGGCGTCTGGCCACCCGGATCGCGGAACACGGTGATGGAGTTGGCGTCACACTCCAAGGCAAGGTATGCACCCCAGTAATCCCTGAGCAGGCTCTCAATTCCGCCTCGGACGTCATGAGATTGGCGATCAACTAGAGAAAAATCGGCCCGGCGGAACAGTCGGCCGAACACGAGACAGTCTTCGCTTAAATCCAGCACGGGGGCGCCATCCGATACCCATATGGCGGCTCCGCGGCATCTTACGGATTGCAGGTCATCTCGGGCGTTCGCGACCTCCGACCAAGGAGGAGGGCCAGCGTCCCGTTGCAATGGCAGCACGATCAGGAAGTCGTTCATCACAAGGACCAGATCGGGGTGAAGAGGCGGGCTCGATCCGGCGTTTCGTTGAGCAAACGTGTTTCCGTTTGGACCCAGCAATGCGCCATGAACGGCGCCAGCTTAACGCCAAAGACGAGCTTGGCCTGTAGGCCTTCACCACGCAAAACCTGCATTAACGCCAAGGAGTCCTTCAGACAGATCCGACGAGAGGGCAGGAAGGGACGTAACTTCAAATAGGCCGCAGCGACACAGCCCAAAGCGGCTTCATCAGCCCTCGCTTGCTGTTTTGGTTGAAGGTCCATCAATATCTGACGGAGGGTTTGGTGGCGCAGAGCTTGGCGTGTCTGCCAAAGTGCAAAAGCGCAGCGCCACATGAGAGCGGGCGACGTCTTCGTCTGAGAGACGTACAGCGATTGTGCGGGTACGAAGGTTCGAAACAGCTCAAGCGGCGCGCGTGGTTCCCCATCCTGGGTAAGCCCCAGGGCGGCGAAGCGTTCGCGTATCTCAAGCCGTGGCGCGCACCCGTCTAACCAGCCGCGAAAATCGCTCGCCTGGTCAGGCGGGAGCATAAAATAGCGATCGCGGACGAAATCAATGCCAACGAGTTGGCCAGAGTCCGAACACAGGGACACTCTTGGGATCATTCTGACGCCTCGAAATGCAGGAGAGAAGCGTCGGCCAATTATGACCGGCGCTTCCAGGTCAGGCGTCGATCAGCGCGACTTCATAGAGCTTGTCGGGCTCTTCGATGCCTTGCGGATCGCCGCCGAGCGTGGCGACGCTCGCCTTGCCAAGGTCGATCAGGTCGTCTTGGGCGATTTCGTTCGCCGTCATGTCCGTCTTCGTCATTGTCAGTCTCCTGTCTGGATGCGTCATGAAAAGCCATGACCAGGAGAGGCTAGGCGGACCCTTGGCGGATCGTTGAGGTATTCTCAAATGACCTGCCGATTATTGCCGACGGATTGTCACGAGATTATTTGCGGAGGGGGCGCGGTCGGACCAGCGAGCGGCGCCTGATGCAACATGCGCACCAGATCGCTCACCAATGCCCGGCGGCGCCGATGATAGGTCACGAGGCTGCGGCCTAAACCGCCGAAATC
Organism: Asticcacaulis sp.; assembly: GCF_051956075.1. Taxonomy (GTDB): domain Bacteria; phylum Pseudomonadota; class Alphaproteobacteria; order Caulobacterales; family Caulobacteraceae; genus Asticcacaulis. Next base: position 107,184 of record NZ_JBQCGA010000053.1, read on the forward strand.
GCGATTATCCAGATGATCGATAAGCATCACGAGATCGTCGCGGCGTTTGTCGAGCAGGTTTCCCATAACAAGGCGTATCGCCCGAAGCCGGTCGTTGTTTCGGGCGACCGCGGCCACATGATGCGTGTTACCCGACAAAGATGCGATCGTCAGAAAAAGACGCTCGGCGCTACGGACGAGATCTGGTTCAAGGTCGGCCCTAAGGGGCGCCATGTCCGGCAACAGGTGGATCGGAAGGTTACGCGACTTAGCTGCGCTGACCAGAAGGTGGCAATTCCAGTCGAGTAAATCTCTGATGGCCGATTCTGTCACGCGCGGCAGGTGAAAGCCTTCATGGGCCTCATTGTCTAAGAGCTCTTCTCCGACCAGCCTGTAAAGCGCGATGCGCACCGGCGTGACGCTGACGCGATGACGGTCCGCCAGCGTCGCCGCCTCGACGCGGGCGCCGGGCGCATAGGTTCCGGCCAGGATATCGGTCTTTATGGCGCGATAAACGCGCTCATTTACTGATCCCTTCATGATCCAGCCCTCTGATTGCTTAAATCGGTAACGCCCCGAAGCCGGAAACTATCGAGAGGCCGCGCGTTGACGCTCAACTAGCAAGAGTTATTTCAATAATTGAAATATCGCAATACGATAATTTATGTCGCCCACCCCCAAATAGGGTGGGAGGGAAGAGATAGCCTCGTGGAGGGGGGAAGCGGCCTGCGAGCTAGCTAAGGACATGCGAAAATGCCCATCAGAGCGATGCTTGCTCTTAATCGCGCTCAAAGAAGATATGACCATTTCTGGAAATGCGAATCGCCAGCGCGAGACAGTCTGCCAGGCTGCGAAAATGGCGTTGCCGCGCCGGTATGTTTCCAGTTGCTAGGCCGAATTCGCGACTGATGATGTCCTTATGTATAAGCCGAAGTTCATAGCGTGCGCGCTTGATCCGAATAACTACTTTGAACCTCTCCGAGGTTCGCGCCATTTCGTGTAATTCAGTTTCTGACAGATATGTGGGGTTCGCCCTTCGTTGTTGGTCTTCACAAGGCGTAATATTTGACGCGTCGTCGCAGAGACGAAAATCTGTTGCCTGTGCCGTTGCGGCGATTCTGTCCAGGAATTGGGTCAACACGCCGCCTTATAGATAGAAATTATCACATTACGATATTTTCTACCCATGCGTCTCAACCTGCGCAAGCGCAAATCTTCTCAGACGTGTGGTTATGCCGTGGACCTCGCCCAGCGTCAGCCATGCGCCAGATCGGCAAGTACCTCGCCTTCTACAATGCCCAGCGCCCGCATTTGGTGCACACGGGCCGCACGCCCGACCAGGTCTATTTCTCAAGCTTGCCAGTCGTGAGCACGCCGCCCGCAACACCTGATGCATCAAATTCGGCTCTTTATCGCCGCTGAGGCCGATATCAGCGAAGCGCGGGATTGGCAGACAGTGAAAGTCATGGCCTCGGCGACAGGTTCGTGGACGAGCTAGAAACAGTCATGAAACGGGTAGCGATTGCACCAAATCGATTCCCATCTGTCTTGCCAGGCGTGCGCCGGGCGCTTTTGGCGATCTTCCCCTATGCCGTCTTTTTCCGGGAGAAGGGCGACGTGATCTTTATAATTTCTTGCTTTCACAGCAGCCGCGACCCTAAAATTGGCAGGGCAGGATATAACGCGAAAAGGGCCGGCCCGCTGTCTATTGGCTCCGATTGCCGCTTTCGAATCATATGCGCGAGTGTAGGCGAATTGGCCAGCATCGTGGCCTCTGTAAAAATACCGTGGCCGACATCGTCAAAAGAACATGGACTCAGGTATGAGAAATAGCGTTCAGGCGTCAATTCATAAAGCGGTGAACGCCGAACCCGATGCAATGGCGGTATCCACAAGTGGCGACCACCCGGAGATTTACGATGCCCAGCAGCCATGACCTCAGCGGCTTGATGAAGTTTCTCGGTCGCGATCCCTGGCGAGAATGCTTTGCCGAGGTTTTCGACGAACACCTCGGCCCCGTTCTGGATGCAGGCGGTCTGGAATTCGACGACCTCGAGGCGCTTATTGGCAACGATCTGGCCATGACGCTTTGGGGCTGTGCCTTTGAAGACTTCCTCACCCGGGAGTTCGAGGTTGAGGGCGGCAACATTGTCGATGAGTACCTCAGGCGGCGGGGCTGGACGGAAAGCGCTGGGTCCAAGGCCTACATCAAGGCCCTGCGCACCTCTGTCATGAGCCTGTATGAGGTGTCTGACGTCGTCCCGGGGAAATCGCTCATGGCGCGCGACCTTATCCGCGGCGGGGAGCCCGTGCTGGTCAGCGAGGGCACGGCGACGAAAAGTCTGAAGCAGTGGGACAAGATCGCCGCGCGTATCGTCCCCGTGCTGAGCAAGGCTGTGTTTGCCGGCGGCCTGTTGGCTTTCTCCACCGAGATGCAGGATTTGTTGTTTGATGGTTTAAGGCGTCTCCATGGTCGCAAGAACGCCAAATCCTTGCCACAGCTTACAGCCGACACCCTGCGGGCGTCAGCTTTCATGTTTACGCTCGTGTGGGTAACCGAGACGGTAGGACGGATTGCGAGTGACGGCGGCCCATCGCTGCAGAACTTCGAGGGTGAGGAAATACTGTTCCACGACGTTCGCTTTCCACTAGCGAATGGCATAGCTCAGAAGGATGTCGTCGCCCGGCTGAACACACTTCCAGGCCTGAGCCAAGAAACAGCAAAGTTTTGGAACTGGCTGGAAATCGAAACCTCGAGTTCAGGGAACAAGACCAAGAAGCCTGGCGGACTGTCCCTTGACACATCAATGGACGGCAGTGGTAAGCGCGTGCTTGGGAATGTCGAATTAAAAGGGCGTTTCCTGCATCTATCGGTAAATTCCGCTGCCCGCGCCGACAAGGGGAGAGCGCTGTTGGCTGAAGCCCTCGCAGATTTGCTGCGCGCACCCCTTACCGAGATACGTACAGTAGAGCAGATGATGGCCGACCGGACTGACAGGCCACCTGAAGACCCTGGGTTGGACATGCCCCCGGAAATCGCCGAACAGATCATCCATCAACTCTTGGACAAGCAATACCGGGAAACACTCGACCAACCCGTGGGGATGCTTGGCGAAAAAACACCGCGTGAGGCCGTCAGAACTTCAAAAGGGAAGCAGCAGGTTGTCGATTGGCTGAAGTATCTCGAAAATCAGACCGCCAGGCACCCGGACCCTTCCGATCCAATGACAACCTACAGCTTTCAATGGATGTGGAAGGAACTCGGCGTCGAGGCTATGCGAAAGTAAACCCGTTTGGTGTCTCGTTATGTCCACTTAGCGTGGTTTTTGGCTCCCGCTTACGGCGTGACCCCAGGAAGCTCACACGCGCAAGTGCAAGGGTCTGCCAGCTTTGACGAACTTCTGAATGGGGTCCTCAGTCTCGCCAGGTTTGCAATGCATCGCCAAGCGTGAGCTTAAGCGGATCAAGCCAAGCTTCAAACGCGCGCCAGCCATCAACCCCATCGCGATTGATCGGCTGCCGCACCTGTTGAGCGCTGGGGGTGCGCACGGCGCGGCGATTTTGATGAAACGCAAGGCATTCGTTCGCGAAGGGCAGATCGCACGCGTCCAGCAACCGGCGAATCTGGCTTTCGGGATCGGCGACAAGATCCTCGTGGATCATCAGCATGACCTTATCCGGCAACGTGGCCTGCCAATGCTTCATCAGATCCAGATATATTCGGTATACCCTGCCAACACCTTCCAGATTGTAGGAATTGCTATGGCCATTATCGAGATGGTGAGCAACGCCAAATAATTGTCTGAAATTTGAAAAACAGCAGGCCATCGGGCTGCGGCGGGCGTCAATAATACGCGCGTGAGGCAGGATAAGATGAATAAAGCCAATATTACGAAAATTTCTGGGCAGCTTATCAACAAACCGGGGGCGATCAGTTACGCGACTGATCCGGGTTTCGGCCAGATAGCGCTGGCCCAGTTCGCGCGCCTCGGACGCCGTCAGCCGCGCGATGCGGTCGGGATCGGGCCCATCTGGCTGCAAATCTTCCAGCATCGCCGGGATATTGGGCAATTCGCCCAGACCTTCGACCTGCGGATGGCTGGCCAGAATTTGTTCGATCAGGCTTGATCCCCCGCGGGTCAAGCCGACGACAAATATCGGATCGGCGCCATCATCGCCCCAATCGCGCCTTTGCGCAAAAAACGCCGGACTATAGGCGCGCTTGATCGCAATCGCTTCGGCGGCGTCGTGATCGGGCGAAAAGAGGCTTTGCCCGCGGTGGGCGTTGTAGAAAAACCAAGCGGCTTCGGGATCTTTGCGATCTTCCATCGCCTTGCCCAGAGCAAACGACAGACCGATGCGATCGGTGGCGCTGGTGGTCTCGGCCGCCAGCGCGGCGCGCATCTGCGCGATGTCGGCATCTGAAAAACGATATGTCTTGAGATCGGCCAGGCACCAGTAGGCATATCCATAATCTGATCTTGCGTCGATCACCGCGCGATAGGCCGCAATGGCCGCGGCCACATCACCGATCGTACGCAAGGCGTCCGCCAGCAGCATGGAGATGCGCGTCCACGCCGCCTGGTCCGAAAACGGCTGCGCCTGGTCAAGCAGCCCCCGGCAAATCGCGATGACTTCATCATAGCGTCCGGCGCTCATCGCAATGACCGCTCGCTGGGCGGAAATGCGAAACGCGGCTTCGTCATCGTCGCTATCAGCGGTGTTCAGCAACGGCGCCAGCACAGCCTCGGCTTCGGCATCGCGTCGGCAGGAAACCAGCGCTTCGACATATTCGAGCCGCGCCGCACGATGGTCTGGCGATAGGGTCAGGACCTCGGCGAGGTACCGCCGCGCAGCACGACTATTTCCGCGCTTCCTGCTGATCTTTGCCAAAAGCCTGGGCGCCTCCGGGTGATAGCCTTCTGCCCGCATATAAGTCTTGACCGTCTTCTCCGCGCGTTCAAGATCACCGTCGGAAAACAGAGACATGCCTTCGATCAATGGGTCTGGGAGCGCCTTGAGCGCATCCTGTTGCCGCGCAGCGAAGGTGGCGTTGGCGGTGTCGCCGATGATGCGATAGACCGCTTCGAGCATACGCCAGCTTTGCGGCAGCGCAGGATTTATCCGCACCGCCACCGACAGCGCCGCGATCGCTGAAGGCGCGTCATGGCGCAAAACGTGGCAAAAACCACGCTCCTGATGCATCAGACTGAAATGTGGCGCGACAGCTTCCAATCTGGCGCAACTGGCCAGCGCTTCTTCGGTATGGCCAAGAGTGCGCAAGCTGCTCGCTTCGATCAGCAGCAAATCGCGATTGCCCGGATAGGCAAATAGCAATTGCCGGGCATGATGGAGCGCTTCGGGATACCGACCCGCCTGTTGCAAGCCACGCAACGTCGCAATGTCTGCGATTAGATTATCCAGGTCAAGCGTGGTGGTGAGGTGCAATACGAAGATCCCCGTCAGGGCCGGACCGGAATTTTATCTAACGATACCGACATGTTGATGCATGTTCAATACGGACAGTGGTAACTGTAGCGTCCACCTACGGCGTAAACCGCGGGCTCTCGCCATGCTTTTTGCACACAAAGATGTGGATCGGCGTGCAAAAAGCCCCCCCTAATCGGGGTGATCGGCACCTAAAAGGGGCTCTGACTCAAATTTGATGCAGTTTGGGCGTCTGCTGGCTTTGGTTTCACCAGAGAATCAACGATGCAAAAAGCCCTTAGACCTTCTAACCTAGTGCCCCCAGGCTTCGAGGTTGTGAGTGCTGTGAGCGACGGCGCGGTGACCGTGGTCACGGTACGCGCGACGAGCAGAGGCAGCATTTGTCCTTGCTGCGGATCATTATCCGAACGTGTCCGCAGCCGTTATTGTCGCCGTGTCGGTGATTTGCCACTGGCTGGGAGGCAGGTGCGCCTTGTTATTTCGGCGCGGCGCTTTCAGTGCGACTTCGCCTCATGCAAGCGACGCATCTTTACCGAGCGGTACGATAGTGCGGTCCTCGGCCCATGGGCGCGCCGGACCGTTCGACTCGACTATGTCGTTCACCAACTCGGCTTGGCGTTGGGAGGGCGCCCGGCCGCCAGCTTTGCCTCGCGCTTGATGGTTCCGGTGAGCAACGATACATTGCTGCGTGTCGTTCGACGGCGAAGCAGCAAGGTGTTTACACCCCCAAGCGTAATCGGTATCGACGACTGGGCCTGGCGTCGCAATCAACGCTACGGGACGATTATCTGCGACCTGGAACGGCGGCGCCCAATCCGACTTCTTCCCGATAGAGAGCCGGCAACGGCCGAGGCGTGGCTTCGCGGCCAACCGCAAATTGCCATTGTCGCCAGGGACCGCGGCGGTGGCTACGGTGGGGCGGTGGCCAAGGCGCTACCCCAAGCGGTACAAGTGGCCGATCGCGGGCATCTGATGGAGAATGCCAGCCAGGCATTCCGCGACGCCGTGCGAAAATCTATGCGCCAAGTCCGGACGGCAATTGGCGCAACTGTAATCAATCCGGACTTGCTCACCTCCGCAGAACGGCTCCAGTATGAAGGCTACCTGCGGCGCGAAGACGCCAACGCCGCGGTCCTTAAGCAATCAGCAAGCGGAACTTCAATCCGAGAGATCACCCGGCTTACCGGTCACAGCCGTGGCTTAGTCAGGAAAATTTTGCGAGGCCAACGTTCGGACGTCTTTAGGGTTCGCGAGAGTTCCCTTGAACTGCACTTGCCATGGCTGGATGAACAATGGGCAGCCGGCCATCGAAATGGCGCCGAACTTTGGCGGCGTCTCAAAGGCTTGGGTTTCCGAGGTTCGCAGCGGGTCGTTACCGAATGGGCGACACGGCGGCGGCGCTCGGAAAAGGCCGACGCTGAAAGCCTTCAACGTATCCCGTCTGCAAGAACTATTGCCAGGCTTATGACGGTGGGCCGAGATACTTTATCGAAGGCGGAGACCGTGCTCATCGCGTCTATCGAAGGCGGTGTTCCGCCGCTGGTCGAAGCGCGCGACCTCGTTGCGAACTTCCATACCATGATCCGTAAAAAGGCAACGGCCGAACTCGACCCTTGGGTCGAACAAGCAAAGGCCAGCCTACTCAGTTCGTTCGCTAACGGCGTCGCCAAGGACCACGCGGCCGTAAGCGCCGCAATATCCTCGTCATGGTCAAACGGCCAGACAGAAGGCCAGATCACCAAGCTGAAGCTTGTGAAGCGCCAAATGTACGGCCGAGCCAAGATCGATCTTCTTCAGGCGCGGTTGGTGGACGCCTATTGATCGCAACCTGCACCAAAATTGCGTCAGAGCCCCTTTTCGACGCCGGTTGACAAGCTGATGCCGTATTTGCAGTACCAGCGGACCGCCCAAAGAATGATCACGCCCTTGTAGTGCCGACCTTTGAAATCATTCATACCGTCAACCGAACGCCAAAAGCGCCGATTTGGGGACGCCGGGGAAATTTGCAACAGAGCCACCCTCTCAGCCGTCCGGCCTTTTGTGTGAGCACTCTGCGTACAAATATTTTAAAATCGCGGATACTTTATTTTAATTTCGCGAGATTATAAATTGAATTTCGTGGACATCGATTCTATATAAACGCGGACATGAGAAGGGGTGAACTGTGACCGTTACATATCAGCGCTGGCAGGCTTCGTCGATCCGGACTGCACTCAAGGAGCGCAGGGTCATCCTGCTGGAAGGGCCGAGGCAGTGCGGAAAGACCACACTTGCCCGACAGATGGCCGGAGGAGGCGAGGGGACGATCTACCGCACGTTGGATGATCAGACCCTTCTCAACTCGGCCTTCGAAGATCCCCATGGCTTTGTCGCCCACGGCAATGAGTTGATGATCATTGACGAGGTCCAACGCGCCCCTCTGCTATTACCTGCCGTGAAGAAGGATGTCGACGAGAACGAAACACCAGGCCGTTTTATTCTCACGGGCTCTGCAAATATCCAGTCCCTACCCAAGGTGAATGAGTCCCTGGCCGGGCGTGTCCGAAAGGTGCGTCTCAGACCGCTTAGCGAGGGCGAACTGGAAAATGCTCAGCCGCAATTCCTGGCAAGAATCTTTGCCGGCGATGCAAAGTCCCTGCCTGCATCTACTTTGAACAAGGACGACTATCTCACCCGAGCCCTCCGCGGCGGCTTTCCTGAAGCCGTACGACTGGGGAGCGAGCGGCAGCGCCGCCTGTGGCACAAGGACTACCTGCAGGCGCTCATTGATCGCGACCTTCGGGATATCGCCAATATCCGCCGGCAGGATAGCCTGCTGAAGCTGATCGAAGCCTTGGCCGCCTGGTCATCGAAATACATGGATGTATCCGCTATCGGCGCTTCGCTATCGCTGACCCATGGGACTCTCGAGTCCTATATCAACGCCGTCGAAACCTTGTACCTGGTCGATCGTGTCCGCCCCTGGACGAAGACCGACTACGCACGGATCGGCAAGAAAGATAAACTGTTCATGGCGGATACGGGCCTGATGGCGTCCTGCATGGGGTGGTCTCTGGACAAGGTGCGGCTGAACGGCGAGTTGAACGGCAAACTGATAGAGACATTTGTCTACACTCAACTTGCAGCGCTGGTCGATGCGAGTTCGGGGGAGTACACACTCAGTCATTACCGGGACCGGGAAAAACGCGAAGTCGACTTTCTCGTTGAGAACGACGATGCCATCGTCGGCATCGAAGTCAAAGCCGGAACAAATATCGATGCGGACAGTTTCAAGCATCTGAAGTGGTTCAAGGCGAATATGGCTGGAGAGAAACCCTTCTACAGCATCGTGCTTTATTCCGGCGAGTATACCGTATCTTTCGGCGAGGGCCTGTGGGCCGTCCCGACAAGCGCGCTTTGGTGCGCATAATAAATGCCGTGGGAAATATACCGAATAATATCAATATATTATATCATTTTCCAGAAAAAGTCACGACCAGATAACAGGCTGCGCCGAAGCGCGCGAAACTCTGTGGTGGAATCAACCCGTTTTGCAACAGGGTTGTGCATGTTGATAGGTTACGCCCGCGTCTCGAAATCCGAGGTCCAGGACGCCGCCTCCCAGGTTGACGCCTTGAAGGCTGCTGGCTGCGCGAAAGCCTTCGAGGAAACCTTCTCGGGCTGCCGTTGGGATCTCCCGCAGTTCAATCGCATGCTCGACGAGCTGCGCTCCGACGACGTCGTTATCGTGTCAGGTCTGGATCACCTTGCAAGCTCTCTGGTGGACCTGATCCCCATGAGTGAGAAGATACTGAGGCGCGACGTCAAAATTCGCGCGATGTCAGAACCCGTTGAAATATAAGGGCCGTCGGCACAAATCATAAGCGTGCTTGCGAAGTTTGATCGAGACCAGTTGAAGCTGCGAACAGGTGAAGGCCAAAAAGCTGCCCGTGCCCGAGGCAATGGCGGCGGCCGCTCCGCCAAGCTCTCCCCTATGCAGCAACGAGAGATAATGGACATGTTGGCTGCCGGGCGACCGGCCGCTGATCTGGCGCGATTGTTCCGAGTCCACCGTTCCACGATCAGTCGATTGGTGTCAAAAACTCCGAGACTCGGCGCGATGTCGCCGCGCAATGTTCGTTGAATGTTCGCCGAGTTGGCCAAAATCCCAGTGACGTTGTCATTGGGCCTTTTAAGCCGCCTCAGCCACGGGTCGAAATGGCGACCTTTGAACATGGACTTCAGCCCCCTCACAAATCAAAGGCGCGCATCTCTCCCAAAGTCGTAAAATTTTTGCGACACAACCCTATTTCGTGGCTCCATTAATAAGGCTGACGAAACTGCTCATCGAACAGTCTTCGTGCGATGTGGCGGATGGGCAATCTGGGATCGTCACCTTATCAATTTCAGGCGGCTGCGTTAGAGAAAGAGCGCTAGCGGCGCGAAGTTGTTGCAGGCTCTGGGCGACGTAACGGACGCGCACAAAAGCTTCACCGCTCGCGCCGCTTCGCCAGACTTCGAACACGAGCCCTCCGCCGGGCGCCGCCTGGCCGGGTCCGTAGTCCGGCAGGCGCCAATCGAGGCCCAAAAGTCCGGCCAGCATGTAGAGTGTGCCATCGTGGCCGACGATAACCGTTATGGGGGCGCCGCCGCCAACGCCTTCCGGGGCGCCTTGCAAAGTCGCCGCCAGCTTTTCGGCAAGATAGGATGTGGTTTGTCGCCCCATTTCAGGCGCGCGCAGGCGTAGGTCGAAGGATGCGGCGTGCAGGGCGAACAGATGTGTCAGGGTTGAAGCATCAACGCCGCGCCAGCCGAGGGCGGAGAAATCCTGACCGTCGGCATAGCCCATGAGCAGGCTCTCGATCAAGGTTCCGGTGGCCACGGCGGGGGACGTCACTGTCGCCATGCCGTCATCGCTGGTCGTCAGCGCGACAGGCGTCCTATCCAGATGAATCTTGTCGCCCGGCGTATGCGCCGATGTGCAGGGGACGGCGTCGCATTGCCACATCAGCGCCTCGACCTGATCGACGCCGGGGCGAAGGCGCGCATCCCAACGGACGAGATTGCCGCCGCTGCGCGCCAGAATCGCCGCCTTCTGCCGTTCGGTATCGGGCATGGCCACGCCTGCTCGGAAGGCGTCGAACAAAGGATCGGCGACGCCCGCAGCGACACGATGGACGATTGCGTCGCAGCCGGGGCTCAGGCCTTCGGCCAGGCCTGCCGCTGTCGCTTCGGTGCGCTCGGTGGCGTTGGCCCAGTAATAGACCTGATCGCAGTCCTTGGCGCTGTCCAGCAGGCCGTCGCGAACGTAGAGGTCGCGATAATAGGCTCCGAGCAGGGCGGCCAGCCGCTTGCCTCTGGGCGTCAGTTCGCCGGGCGCGACGCTGAAGGCGGGCCAGGGGCGAACGCTGTAAGCATTGAGCTGCTCCGGAGTCTTCATGGCGCTGCGTACGCCGTGGCGCATCAGGATGACAACGCGCTCCAGCCGGTCGGGCGGCGATGCGCAGACCGGACCGGCGCAAGCCGCAAGCGCCGCGATCAGTGTTAGGAGACGCCGGACGATCTTCATGGCTAACGCTTGACTTGGTTCATGGCGCCGCTTGTATAGCTCAGAGGCGCAAAGGTGATGGAGCGTTTGTAATCGCCGCCGCCGGGTAGAAGATTGTCGTGGTAGAACAGCCAGTCGCGACCGCCATAGCTGATGATCGCCTGATGATTGGTCGAGATTTTACGGTAGTCCAGCACGACGCCGCGATAGGTGTAGGGCCCCATCGGCGATGTGGCGGTCGCATAGACGATCTGGCCCGGCCAGCCGGTCGAGAAGGTGAAATAGTAAAGTCCGTCATGTTTGTTCAGATAGGGCGCTTCGCCGTATTTGACCTTGGGGTCGGTCGCAGGAAAGCCGTCGATGCGGATATCCTCGATGGAGCCTTCGGTTTCCGTCATGTCGGCTTTGAGCCGGACGATCTTGGGGACGCGCGTGCCGAAGACCATATAGGCCTGGCCGTCGTCGTCGATGAGCACAGCCGGGTCGATCGGCTCCGCGCCCGCATTGGCGTCGCGCGCCTTGTCGATCAGCGCGTCGCCGCGCGCGTCCTTGAACGGGCCTTTGGGATCGTCGGAGACGGCGACGCCGATCTTATCGCCCCCGACGGGCGCATAGAAATAGTATTTACCGTTGCGATAAGCCGCTTCCGGCGCCCACGCCTTGGCGTCGGGCCGCGCCCAGGAAAACACGCGGACTGACAGAAAAGAGCCCTGATCCGTCCAGTGGCGCATGTCTTTGGATGTAAACAGACGCCAGTCGGTTGAATCCCAGTACTTGCCGGAATTGTCCTGATCATTGGTGGTGTAGAGATAGATCCGTCCCTTGAAAACGTGCGGCGATGGATCGGCGCAGAAGCGTTGCGAGACGGGCGCTGGCCCTGCTTCCGGCGCAGCGCCAGCGGATGGCGACAGGGCGGCGCAACTGAGCGACAGGGCGGTGAGGCAGATGGGGGCGATTCTGATCGGCATTGGTTTTAGCATTGTCTTTCCGAGCATTCAGGGACGTTTCCTGCGGGTTGGCGGATCCAGTTCATCCGCGCCGAGCCAGTTCGACAGGAAGGTTTTGACATTTTCGATATGGCTCCACATGGCGACGTAGGCTGCGTCGCCGTCCCGCCGACGCAGGGCGTCGACAATGCGGTCGTGATCCCGTACCCAGCGGTCGCGATAGCGCTTGTCCTTGATATGCTCATGCAGGCGCCGCCAAAGCGGATTGTCATGACGGCGCTGACGCAGTTGCTCGACCAGCAGCACCAGCTCGTTATTCTGCGTCGCCTGCGCAATAGCGGTATGGAACAGGCTGTCAAAGCCTTCCTTCGGCTCGCCGAAGGCGGCGGCGCGATGGCCCTCATAGGCCTGTTCAATGGCGCGGATATCGTCATCGCCTGCATTCTGCGCCGCCAGTCGCGCGATATGGCTTTCCAGCCACTGACGCGCCTGCAGGAGTTCAAACGGTCCGGCGGGCGGATGCGCGTCGGTCAGCCTGGTCTCCGACGGCGCGGCGTTTTCAAAGGCGAGGGGCGTGATATAGATGCCAGATCCGTGCCGCGGCTCAATCAGGCCCTTAACCTCCAGCATGACAAGGGCGTCGCGGATCACGGTTCGACCAACATCGTAGCCTTGCGCCAGTTCACGTTCGGGCGGCAGGCGACCGGTGGCGTCGAATTCGCGCGCGCGGATGCGGCGGATCAGGTCTTCGCCTATATCCTGATAGGCGCGTCGTTCACGCGGGTGCGGGTGAAGCGGGGGCGCATGCTCGTCCATGTGAAGATCCTGCCGTTAATGAGATTGCGCCTGAGACTGCGTCTGAGTCTGCGGCCATGACGATGCGGGGCCGTAATGCGCCCGCGCGCCATCCAGGTCGATGTCGATCCGGTCCAGCATGACGCCGGGATCGAGCGGCCAGACCTTGAGCGTATGTTCGCCCGCCGCCAGCATACGCAGCGGCAGTTCGCGCACCGCCGTATTGGTCAGTACGTTTTCGCGCCATTGGTCGCTGCGGCCAAGGGTGGAGAAGTCGAAGGTCTGCACCGGGCCGTCATCGAGTTGCGCGGCCATGCGAACCTTCATGTCGCGCGTCAGCGGATGCGTGGGCAGGGCGATCAGTTTCAGCACGCCGCCTGCAGCGGTCGAGGTGGCGAAGCGATAGACGGCGGGGTCGCTTTGCGGCGGCGCGTCGTCGGGCTGGGCGGGCAGGTCGAGGCGCGCGCGCAACACGCCGCCCATGCTGCCGAGGCCGTCAATGCGCCGCCAGTCGGCGCCTGTGGTCTGACCGGCGGCGGGAAGGGTCACGATCCGGTTGTCCTCGACGGGGACGCCCGCAGGCAATTCCGGCAGAACGCGGACATAGATCACATGATCTTCGCCGCCACAGGACAGATGAATCTCCGAATCGCCCGCCGGGCCCTGGCCGTCATAATGCAGCACAAGTCGCGCCTCATAGCGGTCGTCGCCGTTCAGCGCTCCGGAGGTCGCCGAAAGAGCCAGATGATCGGCGCCCTTTGTCTGGCGCCAGACTGCGTCGATGGGCTGATGCGCGAACAATGCGACGGGCCGGTCTTCGGCGCGCCCGGCGACGAACGGCAGGGTGTTGTGGTCATTGTACCATTGGCCCGACAGGGCGATGCCACAGCCGGTCTTGGTCGAAGCCGACCAACTCGGCCACATCGGTTCGTCGAAGACCGGCAGATCGCGCGGCGCCATGTCCATGATGTTGCGCCACTTGCCGTTTTCAAGCCCGTTATAGGTTGCAGTGTCGGCGACGATCTGCGCATGGGCGGCCTTGGCCTCAGCGACATAGGCATTGGCGCTGGCGCGTTGCTCGCGCGCATAGAGGCTGGCCAGATCGAGGCTCATAATGCGCGTATTGAGGTTGGCGGCGGCGCGCACAGGATAGAGAACCAGCTCGAAATAGGCTGACTTGCGGTCGGCGGGCATGAGCGCCGCCAGTTTTTCGGCGCGCGCCGTTATGTCTTGATAGGCCCGGATGCGGGCCTGCGCCTCTTCGCCATCGGCCTCGGCGAAGGCGTCCGGCTGGTTCGGCGTCACCCATTCGGTCTGGCCAAAGCCCATGAATTCCGGGCGGCGCGCGAAGGCCAGGTCATAATAGCGCATCATCAAGTCGGCCAGTTCATCGGCATGTTCGGGGCCGAACTGCGCGCTCATGAAGCCCTTGAGATACGCGCGCGGCGTTTCGTCGAAGCGCCTGGCGTCGAAGGCCAGGTCAAGAAAATACTGGGTCAGATATTCGGCGGGTTTGATGTCGCCAACATTGACGATCCAGATACGCCGGTCGTTCTCGGCGTAGGCGCGCTGCATTTCTTCATGCACGAGCGCGGGATGGGTGGTGGCCAGCCACAGATAATCGTGCGGTCGTCCCCAGTAGGACAGGTGATAATAGACGCCGGAGCCGCCGGAGCGCTGCTGCTCGGCGGGCGTCGATAATTCGCGGATATAGCCGTAATTGTCGTCCGCCCACATCAAGGTGACGTCGTCCGGAATTTTCAGACCGGCGTCATAGGCTTCCTGCAATTCGTGATAGGCGACATAGACCTGCGGCACATAGGCGATCGGCGTTTTCAGCTCTTTTTCAAGAAGCTTGCGTTGCTGGCCGATCACATCCTCCAGAATCTGTTCGCGCTGCGCCGTCGTCGTCGCACCCTGCATCGGGCCGTCATGAACGCCGCGCAGGCCGACCGTATAGATGTCTTCGTAGGGTTTGCTCTGGTCGATGCGCTCGCGCCAGTAATCGAGAATGGCGCTGCGATTATGGGTGAAGTCGAACGGGCCTTTTTTCGTCTCGTCCCATTCGCGCAGATTGTTGCGCAGCATGGGTTCGGCATGCGAGGTGCCGATGACAATAGCGTAGTCTTTCGCCAGAGGCGCATTGCCGGGATTGCCGAAGAAGGGCGTCGAAATCGAGTGCATGGCGGGCCAGAGCGTATCGGCCTTGAGCCGCCACAGAAGCTGATAGACCTTGGCGTAGGTTTTGGGGCCGATATTGCCGGTTTCAGGATCGAGCGTTTTGGCCGCCCATGGCTCCAGCCCCCAGTCCTCATCATTAATAAAGACGCCGCGATACTTCACCGATGGAGTGTGTGAGGTGACGACCGCGTCGGAAATCGCCAGCCGGTCCTGACGGCGCGGCGTCACGTCCGCCCACCAGCTCCAGGCCGAAATCCCCAGTTCTCGCGACAGATCGACCGCGCCATAGACCGCGCCGCGTACGTCGGAACCGGCGATCAGCACGTAGGCGCGGCCTTCGCGACGGATCACGACGCGGCGATAGACCTCCCATTGCCCCTTGAGGTCGGAGAGGTCGACCCCGCCTTCGCGCGCCAGCTTCCGGATGGCCGGAGCGTCGTAGAGGCCGATCAGAATGCAGGTTCTGGCGCAGGTTTCCGGCGTCGCTGAGGTCTTGGGCGCTTGTCCGCTCAGGGCGGTCAGATCGCCCGCCAGCATATCGGTCGCCAGAGCCATTGTCCGGCCCGCGCCATGATCGACATGCACAAGACTGGTCAGATCGCGCCCGTTGAACAGGGGCAGCTCTCCCGCCGCCGCCGGCAGGGCGTAGCCCCCGGCGACCAGCGCGATCAGGCTGAAGCCCAGGCGTTTCACGAACGACATCATCACCTTGTTTATCCCTGTTCTGGTGTTCTGTCGGCGCAGTGGTCGACCTCTTTTCCCCGATGGGTCGGAAACATTATAAAACGGATATTGCAATCAATTACAATATGAAATATTCATTCTGAAGCTGGCGCGAACCGTCAAAAAGGGGTGGCGAACACCCTGACAACCCGTGGGAGGGACAAGGCCAGATGCAACAGGTCAGCCACTTTATCGGTGGACGCATCGTCTCGCAAGCCTCGCGCTTCGCTGATGTCTTCGACCCCAACACAGGGCGCGTTCAGGCGCGGGTCGAGCTGGGCGACGCGGTGCTGCTGGAGACGGCTGTAGCGTCGGCCGCAAGGGCGCAGAAAGGCTGGGCCGCCACCAATCCGCAGCGGCGGGCGCGCGTTCTGTTCGAGTTTGTGCGTCTGGTCAATCGCGACCGCGACGCCCTGGCGGCGTTGTTGTCCAGCGAACACGGCAAGGTCATCGCGGATGCGCATGGCGACATCCAGCGCGGTCTGGAGGTGGTCGAATTCGCCTGCGGCGTCCCGCATTTAATCAAGGGCGATATGACCTCAGGCGCGGGGCCGGGCATCGACGTCTATTCGCTGCGCCAGCCGCTCGGCGTTGTGGCGGGCATTACGCCGTTCAACTTTCCGGCCATGATCCCTTTGTGGATGTGCGCGCCCGCTATCGCCTGCGGCAACGCTTTCATCCTCAAGCCATCCGAGCGCACCCCGTCCGTGCCGTTGCGCCTGGCCGAGCTGTGGCTGGAGGCGGGCCTGCCCGAAGGCGTATTCAATGTCGTCATGGGCGATAAGGAGATGGTGGACGCCATTCTTGATCATCCGCAGATTCGGGCCGTCAGCTTCGTCGGCTCGTCCGATATCGCGCAATATGTCTATGGGCGCGGCGCGGCGGCGGGCAAACGCATGCAATGCATGGGCGGAGCCAAGAACCACGGCATAGTCCTGCCCGACGCCGATCTCGATCAGGCTGTGGCCGATATTGTCGGTGCGGCGTTCGGCTCGGCGGGCGAACGCTGCATGGCCCTGCCGGTGGTCGCGCCGGTGGGCGAGGCGACCGCTGACGCCGTGCGTCAGAAGCTGGAAGCGGCCATAGACGGTTTGCGCGTCGGCGTCTCCGGCGATCCGCAGGCGCATTACGGCCCGGTGGTCACCGCCGCGCACAAGGCGCGGATCGAGGACTATATCGCGCTGGGCGTAAGCGAAGGCGCCGAGCTGGCGCGCGATGGACGCGGGCTTTCGCTGCAAGGGCATGAGGGCGGTTTCTTCTTGGGGCCGACCCTGTTCGACCACGTCAAAGCCTCCATGCGCAGCTATCAGGACGAAATCTTCGGGCCGGTGCTGCAAATGGTGCGCGCTGACAGTTTCGAGGCGGCGCTGGACCTGCCTTCGCGCCATGCTTACGGCAATGGCGTCGCCATCTTCACACGCAACGGCGCGCGGGCGCGTGACTTTGCGGCCCGCGTCGAGGTCGGCATGGTCGGGATCAATGTGCCGATCCCCGTGCCGGTCGCCTATCACTCCTTCGGCGGCTGGAAGCGTTCGGGCTTTGGCGATCTCAACCAGTACGGCGAAGACGGGGTGCGCTTTTACACCCGCGTCAAGACGGTGACGCAGCGCTGGCCCGCCGACGAGGCGCATGCGGGCGATACCGCCGCAGACGGTTTTGTGATACCCACCATGCGTTAGACGGCCTGGGCGCCGCCGCAAGGATGTCTGAATAGAATAAAAAAGATCGAATCCTGTCATTCGGTTCACAACACAGAGGAAACGCCGCCATGTCGATCTCACGTCGTCTCATTCTCGGCACAGCCCTGGGACTGGCCTTAACCGCCGCCCTGTCCGGCTGCGCAAAGTCCGGTTCGGACGCGCAGACCGTCGTGGTCAGTTTCAGCGACCTGTCGCAGCCCTTCTTTGTCGCCATGCGCGCCGATCTTGAGGACGAGGCGAAAAAGCTCGGCGTTAAGGTACAGGTGCTGGACGGTCAGAACAATTCCTCCAAACAGGTCGCGGACGTGCAGGCCGCAGAGGTGCAGGGCGTCGGCGCGGTCATCCTGGCCCCGACCGACTCCAAGGCGCTGGCCTCGACCACGGACGAACTGATCCAGCAGGGGATCGTCGTCGCCACGGTCGATCGCCATATTGAAGGCGGCAAACAGACCGTGCCGCATTTCGGGGCCGACAATGTCGCGGGCGGGCGCCTGATGGGCGACTGGGTGGTCAAGACCTTCCCCAAGGGCGCGCGCGTGGTGGTGATCACCAACGATCCCGGCTCATCGACCTCCATCGAACGCGTGCAGGGCGTGCATGAGGCGCTGGCGGCGGGCGGGCCGGCCTTTAAGATCCTTACCGAGCAAACCGCCTATTCCAAGCGCGATCAGGCCCTGACGGTGACGCAGAATATTCTGACCTCGATGGGCGGCGACCATCCCGATGCGATTCTGTGTCTGAACGACGATATGGCCATGGGCGCGCTGGAGGCGGTGCGCGGGGCGGGCCTGTCGCCGCAGCAGGTGCGCGTCCTCGGCTTCGACGCCATACCCGAAGCCCTCGCCAAGGTGCGCGATGGCGAGATGGCGGCGACGGTCGAACAGAATCCCGGCAAACAGATCCGACTGGCGCTCGATTCGGTCGTGGCGGCGCTGCGCGATCACAAGCCCCTGACCTCGCACGCCATCGAGCCGGTGCTGATCACCAAGGACAATCTCAATCAGGCCGCGCGCATTTCGGAAGTCCGTTAGGACGAGCGGCGGGGACCATGGCGCTGCTGGAGATTACCGGGCTATGCAAGCGTTTTGGAGGCGTTACGGCGCTGGACGGCGCCGCCCTGCGCGTCGAGGCGGGCGAGGTCCACGCCCTGCTGGGCGAGAACGGCGCCGGCAAGTCCACGCTTCTGAAGACCCTCGCCGGAGCGCAGGGCTGCGACGCCGGCGACTTGCGTTTTGACGGCGCGCTTTTGTCGCCGAAGGATACGCCCGCCCGGAGGCAGGCGCAGGGCATTGTCACCATCTATCAGGAGTTTAATCTTCAGCCGTTTCTGAGCGTGGCCGACAACATGTATCTGGGCCGCGAGCCGACGCGTCGCGGCCTTGTGGACCGCAAGCGGCTGATGCGGCAGGCGCAGGACGTGCTGGACGCGCTGGAATTACGGCTCGATCCGGCCTGTCCTGTCGGACGACTGAGCGTGGCCGAACAGCAGATGGTCGAGATCGCCCGCGCCCTGACCCTGAATGCGCGCCTCATCATCATGGACGAACCCAGCGCGGCCTTGAGCGCGCGCGAGGTCGACATCCTGCACCGGCTGATCCGTCGTCTGAAGACGCGCGGCGTCGCGGTCATCTATGTCACCCACCGGCTGAAGGAGGTAATGGAGGTCTGCGATCGCTACACCGTGCTGCGTGACGGTTGTTTCGTCGCGGACGGCGAGGTGGCGCAGACCGACATAGACGGTCTGATCCGGCTGATGGTCGGGCGCGACGTCGAGTTCGCGCGCCGCGCCGCGCCCGCCGCCTTTGGCGAGGTGGTTCTGTCGGCGCGCGGCGTTTGCAGCGCGCGCTTGCATGAGATCAATCTTGAGGTGCGCGCGGGCGAAATTGTCGGACTGGCCGGTCTGGTCGGATCTGGCCGGACTGAACTGGCGCGCATCCTGTTCGGCGCCGACCGCAAGACTTCCGGCGAGGTCTGGCTGAATGGCGCACGGCTCGATGCGCGCTCGCCCGCCGAGGCGCTGGCGGCGGGGATCGCGCTTGTGCCGGAGGACCGCAAGGCCCAGGGCTGCTTTCTGACCCATTCCGTGCGGCATAATCTGAGCTTGTCGGGGCTCAAGGCGCTATCGAACGGCCTGGGGTTCATCGACTTCAAGGCCGAAGCGGCTCTTGTCGACCGCTACCGTCAGCGTCTAAGCATCCGCATGGGCCATGATGAGGCGGCGATATCGACGCTCTCCGGCGGCAATCAGCAAAAGGTGTTGCTGGCGCGTTGCATGGCCCTGTCGCCAAAGGCGCTGATCGTGGATGAGCCGACGCGCGGCGTCGATGTCGGCGCCAAGGCAGAGGTGCATCAGGCCCTGTTTGAACTGGCGGCCTCGGGTGTGGCGGTGATCGTGATTTCGTCGGAATTGCCGGAAGTGATGGCGGTCAGCGACCGCATCATCGTGTTCCGCGAAGGCCGCGTGACCGGCCTTGTCAATAATCATCAAGCGGGCGTCACCGAGGAGGGACTTATGTGTCTGATGTCGGCGGAAAGGACGGATGGGTATGCATGAGGCCGAAACGAGGGCGGTTGCAAGCCGTCGCAGCGACGTCGTCGCCTTTCTGAATCGTTGGGGCGCAGGCCTGTTCCTGATCGCGCTTATCCTTATCTTCACGGCGCAGAACCCGCATTTTCTGTCGCTGCGCAATGCGACCAATATCCTGACCGAGGTATCTATCTATGGCGTGATCGCCATCGGCATGACCCTGGTCATCCTGACGGCGGGCGTCGATCTGTCGGTCGGCTCTCTGCTGGCCTTTGCGGCGATGGCGGCGGCGTGGAGCGCGCAACACCTACCGCCGGGCGTACCGCAATGGCCGGTTGCTTTGATCGTCGCCGCTCTGATCGGCCTGATCGCAGGCTATTTGCAGGGCAAGGCGGTGACCCTGCTGAGCGTTCCGGCCTTCATCGTCACCCTGGGCGGCATGACCGTCTGGCGCGGCGCCACCCTGATGCTCAATAATGGCGGTCCCATAGCCGGTTTCGACGACGGCTATCGCTGGTGGGGGACAGGCGCGATCCTAGGCGTTCCCGTGCCAGTGGCGCTGTTCGCGCTTGTGGCGATTTTGGGCCATGTCGCCCTGCGCATGACGCGCTACGGCCGCCGGGTCTATGCGGTCGGCGGCAATGCCGAAGCAGCGAGGCTGGCCGGGGTCAATGTCAAGGCGGTGCTGGTCAGCGTCTATGCGCTGGTCGGCCTGTTGGCGGGCCTGTCCGGCTTTCTTCTGTCGGCGCGGCTGAATTCGGCCGAAGCGGTCGCGGGCGTCAATTACGAACTGCGCGTCATCGCCTCAGTAGTGATCGGCGGGGCCAGCCTATCCGGCGGCGCCGGGGATATTCGCGGTACGGTCATCGGCACGCTGCTGATCGGCGTCCTGTCCAACGGTCTCGTCATCATGCACGTCTCGTCCTATCTGCAACAGATCGTCATCGGCCTGATCATCGTCGCCGCCGTCGCCTTCGACGTCTTCGCCAAGTCGAGGGCCAGATCATGAGCAAAAACTGGCATAGACTGATCCTATGCGCGCTACTGGCGCTGGCGACGCCGTTCTGGGTGCAGGAAGTCTGGGCGCAGGAAGAGCCGGTGCGGCTGGCCGATCCATTCGTCGGCGCCGACGGCGGGGGCAATACGGTCCCGGGCGCGGGCGTCCCTTTCGGCTTCGTCTCGCTCAGCCCCGATACGGCGATGGGCGACACCAGCGGCTACGATTCCTCCAGCGCTATCACCGGTTTCAGCTTCACCCACGTCACCGGCACGGGCGGCAAGAGCAAGTACGGCAATTTCCGCGTCACGCCTCTGCTGGGCGATCTCGGCGTCAGCAATCTTGTCTTTGCGCGTTCCGATGAGACGGCGTCTCCCGGCTATTATGCCGTCAGCCTGGGCGCCGATCCGGCGCGGCGCATAAGGGTCGAGCTGACGGCGACGCGGTTGGCCGGTCTAATGCGCGTGACCTTTCCAAAGGGGCAGGGGCCTGCGCGGCTCGTCCTGGACGCGACTTCGGTGATCGCCCTTCGCGGCGAGGGACAGCGCGTCACCGGCGCGCATGTCAATATTCTGGACCCGCAAACCGTTTCGGGCTGGGTCAGCGTCGAAGGCGGCTGGAACCCCGCGCCCTACAAGCTCTATTTCTACGCGCGCTATTCGCGTTCGGCGCAGGATTTCGGCGCCTGGCGCGCGCGGCAGGGCGAACTGATGCGGCAGGCAGGCCCCGGCGCGCTTGATGGCGAACCGCAGGCCAAGACAGCCGCCGCCAAGGCGGACCTGATGGTCGATTACGATACGCACAAAGAGTTTGCGCATCGTCTGGGCGCCTATGCCGGTTTCGACGCGGACGCCGACCCCTCGGTCGAGCTGAAACTGGCGGTTTCCTTTATCGGCGTCGAAAAGGCGAAGGCCAATCTGGAGCAGGAGATTCCCGGCTGGGATTTCGCAGCGGTGCGTTCTGCCGCCGAGTCGCAATGGCGCGACGCCCTTGGCCGCATCGAGGTCAGCGGCGGCGACGATGCGCAGCGCCGCATCTTCTACAGCGCCCTTTATCGCAGCCACACCATGCCGCACGACTTGAGCGGCGAGAATGTCTGGTGGGCGTCGTCCGAGCCGCATTATGAGGATTTCTACACCCTGTGGGATACCTTCCGCACCCTGCATCCTTTGCTCACCATCATCGAGCCGGAGCGGCAGCGTGACATGGTGCGCTCCTTGCTCGACACCTATCGCCACACCGGCTGGCTGCCCGATGCGCGCATAGCCGGCGCTAATGGCATGACCCAGGGCGGATCGAACGGCGACGTGGTGATCGCCGACGCCATCGTCAAGGATCTGGGCGGATTTGACCCAGACCTTGCCTATGCGGCGATCAAAAAGGACGCCGATATCGACAGCGACGCCCCCTTTATCCAGGGCCGGGTGCTGAAAGACTATCTCCGGCTCGGCTATGTGCCGCTGACCGAGGCGCGTTCGGCTTCGCGCACCCTGGAATACGCCTATGACGATTTCGCGGTTGGCGAGGTTGCGGCGCGGCTGGGCCACGCGGACGATGCGGCGCGCTATCGCGCGCGTTCGGGCAGCTGGCGCAACATCTGGGACGACAGTCTGGGCTGCGTCCATCCGCGCTATCCGGACGGGCGGTGGCTGGAAAACTATAGCTGTGACTATACCTATCCCGATAAGACCGGGCCGTGGTGGGAGGCGCCGTTTTACGAGGGCAATGGCCTGCAATACTCAACCTATGTTCCGCAGGATATCCCCGGCCTGATCGCCAGGGTGGGCGGACCCGCGGCCTTTGTCGGCTGGCTCGATCACCTGTTCGACGGCCATTACGATCAGGGCAATGAGCCGGACATTCTGGCGCCGTGGCTCTATATCGACGCCGGGCGCCCCGATCTCAGCGAGGCGCGCGTGCGTCAGATTCTGCGCGACGATTATCATCTCGCGCGCGACGGCCTGCCCGGCAATGACGACGCCGGAACCATGTCGTCCTGGTATGTATGGAGCAGCCTCGGCCTCTACCCTCTGGCCGGTCAGCCGGTCTATTATATCGGATCGCCGGTCTTCATCCGCAGCGTCATCCATCTTGCAGGCGGGCGCAGCTTCACCATTTCCGCGCCGCTGGCCTCGTCCACGAATCTCTACATTACCGGCGCGCGCCTGAACGGTCGGCCGCTCAAAGCGGCGCGCCTTAGCCATGCGAAACTCATGGCGGGCGGCGTTCTCGAACTCGACATGGGGCCGAAGCCGAACGGTTGGGGCCAGACGCCGAGGGGATTACAATGAAAACCATCGTCCTGATCGGCCTGTGCCTGTTGTCCCTGCCGCTTGCCGCCGTCGCGCAGGAGCGTCCGCTCTACAGCTATGTCGATCCGATGGTTGGCACGGGCAATGACAATCAGGGCGACACCATACCCGGCCCGGCCTTGCCGCATGGCTCGGTCCATCCCAGTCCGGAAACCCTGACCGGCTCCAATGCTGGCTACGACGCCACAGCCCCGATCAGTGGGTTTGGGCAATTGCATACCCAGGGCTCCGGCGGGCGCACCACCTACGGAACCTTCCTGATCTCGCCGCAGACGGGCGCGCCTGAGTTCGACGAGGACAAGCACCTGTCGCCCAAATCGCAGGAACACGCCGCCGCCGACATGTACAGCGTCCGGCTCGATCGCTACGCCACGACGGTCGACGTGACTCCGGCGCATTACGCCGCCATCTATCGTCTGAGCTTTCCGGATACCGATCAGGCCGATGTCGTCTTCGACATCACGCGCAAAATCGCCGGGCTGACCGCCAGCGACAACGCCGAAATCTGGCTCGATCCCAGCACAGGCGTGATCGAAGGCCGGGTCAAGGCCAAGACCTACTGGAATCCGGCGAAGGTCGATATCTGGTTTTCAGCGCAACTCGACACCCTGCCTGCGGCATGGGGCGTGTTCAGGGACGGCGAAAGGCTGAATTGCGAGACGCATGCGACCTCCGGTCCCGATCAGAGGCTCGGCGCCTGGCTGAGTTTTCCGGCGAAGGCGGGCAAGCCGGTTCTCCTCAAGATCGCCGTCTCCTTTACCGGCCTTGAACGCGCGCGCTTCCTGCTGGCGCACGACATACCCGGCTGGGATTTTGACGAGGTGCGCGCTAAAGCGCAGGAGGCGTGGAACGGGACGCTTCGCAGCATTGAAATTTCCGGCGTTCCCGACGCCGACAAGACGCGCTTTTACACCGCCCTCTATCACACCGCCATCCAGCCGCGCGACCGCAGCCTCGATCAGGCGGATTCGGAGCTGTCGCAGCCGAAATGGGATGATTATTATACGCTGTGGGACACGTATCGCACAGAATTTCCGCTGATGTCGCTGATCGCTCCGCATCTTTACGCGTCTAATATCGCCTCGATGGTTCACACCTTCGATGAATTCGGCGCAGTTGACACAGTCTTTGTCGCCGGTCGCAACTATCATGTCGGCCAGGGCGGCGACGAGGCGGACAATGTGATCGGCGAGGGCCTTTTGCGCGGCGTTCCGGGCGTCGACTGGGCGGCGGCGTGGCGCATCACCCATTTCAACGCCTTCTACCGACGCAGCCCGCGCTATCTGATCGACGGCTATTTCGCCGTTGGCGATTTAAGCCCGGAACCCGACAATCAGCGCGCCCGGTCGGGTTCCTCAAGCATCGGTTTCGCGCTCAATGACTATTTCGCAGCCCAGGTCGCGCAAAAAGCCGGTCAGGCCGACGAGGCGGCGGCTTTGCTGGCGCGTTCGCAGAACTGGCGCAAGGTATGGGACGCCGAGGCTCGCAGCGACGGCTACAGCGGTTTCATCATGCCGCGCTACGCCGACGGACGCTTTCAGGAAATCGACCCCAAGGCGGGCTGGGACGGCAAGACCTACAACAATCTCGGCTTCTACGAAGGCACAGCCTGGGTCTATTCTTATGACATGTTGCAGGATATTCCGGGCATGATCGCGGCCATGGGCGGTCCCGACAAGTTTGGCGAACGGTTGCAACACGCCCTGTCATCGGGCCTGATCGACATCACCAATGAGCCGTCCTTCGCCACGCCCTGGCTGTTTCACAATATCGGACGCCCGGACCTGTCCGCATACTGGGCCGATCAGATTTTCCGAAAGTTCACCGCAGACGCCTATCCGGGTGACGAGGACAATGGCGCGATGAGTTCGCACTATGTTTTCAACCGCATCGGCTTCTTTCCGAAGCTGGGCGGCGACCTCTATTATCTGCACGGCCCGCGCCAGCCTCTGACCGTGATCAATCTGGAAGGCGGCAAGCGTTTTGAGATCGTGGCGCGCCATGCGGGGGCGAAAAATATCTATATCCAGAAGGCGACTTTGAATGGCAAGCCGTTGAACGCAGCCTTCCTGCGTCAGGCCGACATCATGGCGGGCGGGCGGCTTGAACTGGTCATGGGGAGTAAGCCCGATGGCTGGGGCGTCGGCTATGACGCCCCGGAATAGGGGGGGTTAAAGTCGCACAGGCTGGCCGCTTGCGACGGACTCAGCGGCGGCCTCGGCGAGACGCAGGGCCTGCACCGCGTCGTCGAAACCAACCAGAGGTGCAGTCTCGCCTGCGACAACCGCTGCGAAATGGTCCATTTCCCGCCGATAAGCTTCGGCATAGCGGTCCAGGAAGAAGTTCTGTAAGGCGTCCAGCTCAGCGCCCCGTTCGCCCCAGTGCGACACTGTGGTTTCCAGCACGTTGTCCGCTTTCAAAAGTCCTTTTTCGCCATAGGCCTCGATGCGCTGATCGTAGCCATAGCCGGAACGACGCGAATTGCTGATCGTGCAGATTCGGCCTGAAGCGGTTCGCAGCGTCGTCCGCGCCGTGTCGATGTCGCCCGCCCTGCCGATCTCCGAGTCGATCAGGCAGGACGCGGCGGCGTAAACCTCATTCGGCTCCTCGCCGAGCAGGAAGCGCGCCATATCGAAATCATGGATCGCCATATCCTTGAACAGGCCCCCGGATACCTTGACATAGGCGATGGGCGGCGGCGCCGGGTCATGGCTGATGATCGTGACCGTCTCCAGCTTACCGATGCGGCCAGCGTCGATCTGCGCCTTGAGCGCGCCAAAATGCGTGTCGAAACGGCGGTTAAAACCCAGCAAAAGACGGCGCGCGCCGCCCAGGTGCGCCGCCGCTTCGCGGGCGCGCGTCAGGTCTTGATCGATTGGCTTTTCGCACAGGACCGCCTTACCAGCCGCGATTGCGCGCAGGGTTTGGTCGAGGTGCTGATCGGTGGGCGATGCGATCACCACGCCATCAATGGACGGGTCGTTCAGCACGGCGTCCACATCGCGCGTCTCGGCGCCGGTCGCGGCGGCCAGTTCCGCGGCGATGTCGCCCATCGGGTCGGCGATGGCCGCCAGGTGCAGCCTGGAATGGCGCGCAACATTGCGCGCGTGGATTTTGCCGATACGACCGGCGCCGAGAACTGCGATCTTGAACATGGGCTTCCTCTGTGTGAGCGCGGATAAAATAAATATTCCAAATTTGGAAAATTATGCGCTAATCTGGTGCACGAATTAGAAAAGAGCGTGCGTTTTTCGGATTTGGAACAAAAATTCCAACACCTGTCAATCAGGAAAGCGCGGCATAAAAGAGCGAATCCATGGGAGGAGATATAATGTCCGATGACGTCACAGGCGCGCCCGCGACTCTGGAAGCCTTGCGTGCGGAAATCATGCGTCAGTTCGACGGCGCATCGCGGCGCATGAAACAGGTGGCGACCTATGTGCTGGACAAACCCGAAGACATGGCCTTTGAGACGCTTGCGGTGATTTCCGAGCGTTCAGGCGTGCAGCCATCGGCCATTGTGCGCTTCGCCAAGCAGTTGGGTTATCCCGGCGCCTCGCAGATGCAGAAGATTATTCGCGACGAATTACTGGCCAGTCACATATCGCTCACCTACGGCGAGCGCGCGCGACAGTTTGCGGCGGAAAAGGGTGACGAAGGGCAGGGCGGCAGCTTTCTTGACGAATTCGCTGAAGCCGACGCCCTTTCGCTCAGCCATCTGCGCGATTCGATCGGTCAGGCGCAGATCGATGCGGCGGTTGCTGCGATTCAAGCCGCCAAGACAGTCTATATAGTCGGTTTCCGGCGTTCGTTTCCGCCAGCCGCCTATCTGGCCTATGCACTGCAAAGGGCGGGAAAGCGCACGTTTTTCGCCGATGGCGCAGGCGGGCTATGGGGCAATCAGTTGCGTGGGATCACCGACGAGGATTTGCTGATCGCCATCAGCTTCCGGCCCTATGCCGAGGAGACGGTCGCCTGCCACGGCTACGCGCTTGAGCGCGGCGCGCCGGTGATCGCTATCACTGACTCCAATGTCTCGCCTCTGACGCGCGGCGCTGAGCAGACCCTGCTGGTGCGCGAGGCCGAGGTGCGCGCCTTCCGCTCTCTGACCTCGACCCTGTGTCTGGTGCAAAGTCTGGTCGTGGCTTACGTTTTCGCCAGCCAGAGTGCGAATGGGCCATCGGCTTCATCATAAGTGAAATAAAAATTGCAATAAATGCATTTAAAGAATAATTATTTCACATAGATATAAAGGACAGGGCCACACCGGAGGAAGCCGAATGGGGGATGAAGCCAGAACGCTTGACGTGATTACGTTGGGGCGAGCCAGCGTCGACCTCTACGGTCAGCAACTGGGCGGACGTCTGGAGGATATGGCGTCCTTCGCCAAATATGTCGGCGGCAGTCCGACCAATACGGCCATCGGCGCCGCGCGACTGGGGCTGAAATCCGGCCTGATCACACGCGTCGGCGCCGATCATATGGGTCGCTTCATCCTCGAATCGCTGGCGCGCGAAAAGGTGGACGCGCGGGGCGTCGTAACCGATCCTCACCGCCTGACGGCGCTGGTCGTCCTGGGCATTGTCGACAAGGAGACTTTTCCACTCATCTTCTATCGCGAAAACTGCGCCGACATGGCCATCGACATGGCCGATATCGACAGCGACTGGCTGGCCTCGGCGCGCGCGCTTGTCGTGGACGGCACGCATCTGTCGCAGCCGGGCGTCTTCGCCGCCAGTCTGGCGGCGATTCGGACGGTGAAGGCGGCGGGCGGCAGGATCGCTTTCGACGTCGATTACCGTCCTGTCCTGTGGGGGCTGACCGCGCGCGATATGGGCGAGCAGCGCTACATCGCCAATGCCGAGGTCAGCGAACGGCTGGCGACCGTCGCGCCCCTGTGTGACCTGATCATCGGCACCGAGGAGGAGATGCGCGTCCTTGGCGGCCATGACGACCTGATCGAAGCCCTGCGGCGGGTGCGCGCCATGACGGAGGCGGTTCTGGTCTGCAAGCTGGGGGCGGACGGCTGCGTCATCATTGACGGTCCCGTCCCGCCGCGCGTCGCGGACGGCCTGATGGTTCCGGGCTTTCCCATCGAGGTCATGAATGTTCTGGGCGCGGGCGACGCGTTCAGCGCGGGCTTCCTGCGCGGCTGGCTGGGTGGAGAGAGTTTGCAGACCTGCGGGCGCTGGGCCAATGCCTGCGGCGCGATCGTGGTGATGCGCCATGGCTGCGCGCCCGCCATGCCAAGCTTTGATGAATTACAGGCCTTTCTGGCCATGCCGCATCCGCTGAGCGCGCAGGCGCTCAGCGAACTTGACCATATCCACTGGGCGCGCACCCGTCATCGCGACTATGATCCTCTGATGGTTCTGGCCATCGACCATCGTTTCCAGTTCGAGGAGCTGAGCGAGGCGACCGGCGCCGATGAGACGCGCATTTCGGCCTTCAAGACCCTGGCGCTCAGGGCGCTCGACCGCCTGGCCGAAGGCGACGCCGCGTTCGGCGTGCTGCTCGACGGGCGCTATGGGTCGCAGGCCCTGAGCGCGGCGGCGCACATGACCTACTGGATCGGCCGTCCCATCGAGATTCCCAGATCGCGCCCCCTGCGCTTCGAGGGCGGCCCGGATGTCGGCCTTGAGATAATGAGCTGGCCCGCCAACCACGTCGTCAAATGCCTTCTGACCTATCATCCCGACGACGAGCCGGCCTTGCGCGCCGAGCAGGAGCGCCAGATCGTCATTCTGGCCGACGCCTGCCGCCGCAGCGGGCATGAATTCCTGCTGGAGCTGATCCTGCCGTCCGCGCCGCCCGCCGCCGCCGATACGCGCAGCCGCGCCATGCAGCGCTTTTACGATCTGGGCGTCCGGCCGGACTGGTGGAAGCTGGAGCCCGTGGCCGACGCCGGCGTCTGGCGTCACATCGCCGAGGTCATCGCCGATAACGATCCTCTGTGCCGCGGCGTCGTCCTGCTGGGTCTGGCCGCGCCGGAAGCGGAACTGCTCGAAGCCTTCGCCGTGGCGACGCGCTTTGACTGCGTCAAGGGCTTCGCCGTCGGCCGCACCATATTCCAGGAGGCCGCCGAGCAATGGCTGACGGGCGGACTGGATGACGAGGGCGCCATGGCGGCGATGGCGTCGCGGCTGGGGCGGCTTGTCGAAGGCTGGCGCAGCATGCAAGATGCGGCCCGCAGCGTAGAGCAGAAGGACGACGTCGCGTGACTCTGGTGAGATTAACCGCCGCGCAGGCGCTGGTGCGCTATCTGACGCGTCAGTCGGTTATGATCGATTCCGCTGCGGTCCCTTTTTTCGCGGGCGCCTGGGCGATCTTCGGCCATGGCAATGTCGCGGGCCTGGGCGAGGCCCTCCATGCGGCGTGTGATGATCTGCCGACCTTCCGCGCGCACAATGAGCAGGCGATGGCGCACACCGCCATCGCCTACGCCAAGCAGACAGCGCGTCGCCGCGCCTTTGTCTGTACGTCTTCGATCGGTCCGGGCGCGACCAATATGGTCACCGCCGCCGCCCTTGCGCACGTCAATCGCCTGCCGGTCCTGTTTCTGCCCGGCGACGTCTTCGCCAGCCGCCGTCCGGACCCGGTGCTGCAACAGATTGAGGATTTCGGCGACGGCCTGATCAGCGCCAATGACTGTTTCCGGCCCGTATCGCGCTATTTTGACCGCATCACTCGCCCGGAGCAGCTTTTGAAGGCCCTGCCGCGCGCCATGAGCGTGCTGACCGATCCGGTCGAATGCGGCCCCGTCACCCTGTCTCTGTGTCAGGACGTGCAGGCCGAGGCGTATGACTGGCCCGAAGCTTTTTTCGCGCCACGCCTCTGGTCGATGCGTCGGCCCGGTCCCGATGCGGAGGAACTGGCCGGGCTGATCGACAAGCTGCGCGCGGCGAAACGTCCGCTGATCATTGTCGGCGGCGGCGTCAAATACAGCGGCGCCGAAGCGGCGCTGGCGCGGCTGGCGTGCGAAACAAGCGTCGTCTTTTGCGAAACCCAGGCCGGCAAGGGCGCTCTGGTCCATGACGCGCCCGGCAATCTCGGCGCGATCGGCGTCACCGGCGGCGATCCGGCCAATCGGGCGGCGCGGGAGGCGGACCTGATTTTAGCCGTTGGTACGCGCTTGCAGGACTTCACCACGGGATCGGCGGCCCTTTTCAATCCGCAGGCGCAGCTCTGCGCGATCAATGTCTGCGCTTTTGACGCATTGAAATTCAATGCCCATGCCGTGGTCGGCGATGCGCGGACGGTGCTGGACGCGCTGCCTTCGGACGCTATCTCACTTGACGCCGATTGGCGCGCGAGCCTCATGAAGACGAAAGCCGTCTGGGACCGCGCGGTTGACGCCCTTGTGTCCGCCGCTGGGGACATGACCGAGGCGCGCGCGCTTGGCGCGGTCATGCGGGCGGCGGATAAAAACGCGATCGTCGTGGCGGCGGCGGGCGGCCTGCCCGGCGATCTGCACAAGCTGTGGCGCACGCGTCGACCGGGCGGCTACCATATGGAATACGGCTATTCCTGCATGGGCTATGAGATCGCCGGCGGCGTCGGCGTCGCCATGGCGGAGCCGGATCGCGATATCTATGTGCTGGTCGGCGACGGCAGCTATCTGATGATGAATTCCGAGATCGCCACGGCGGTCATGTTGGGCCTGCGCCTGACCCTGATCGTCATTGACAATCAGGGCTTCGGCTGCATTCATCGCCTTCAGGCCGCCACCGGCAATGCCGCGTTCAACAACCGGCTGACAGATTCGCGCCACGAGGTTTTGCCGCGGATCGATTTCGTCGCCCATGCAAAGGCCCTGGGCGCCGCCGCCGTCAGGGCGCAGACGCCCGCAGAGCTGGAAGCCTTTATCGCCGCGGCGCGCGCGCGCGGCGGGGTCAACGCCATTGTCGTCGAAACCGATGCGCGTAACGGCCTCGCGGCGGGCGGAGCCTGGTGGGATGTGGCCGTGCCAGAAGTCTCGGACGCAGAATCCGTGCGTGCGGCGCGCGTCAAGTATGAACAGCATATCAAGGACAGGACGGAGAAGCAGGTATGAGCATCAGGTACGGCGTCAGCCCGATCGCATGGATTAATGACGACATGCCGGAACTGGGCGGCGATACGCCGCTGGACGATGTCCTGCGCGATATCGCCGAGCTTGGCTTCGCCGGTTCCGAGTTGGGCGGCGCCTTTCCGCGCGATCCGGCGGTGCTGAAGGCAAGGCTGGACCGCTTCGGCCTCGGTCTGGTCGGCGGCTGGTACAGTTGCGAACTGCTGACCCGCACGGCGCAAGAGGAAATTACCGCTATGCAGCCGCATCTTGCCCTGCTCAAGGCGATGGGCTGCAAGGTGTTCGTGATCTGCGAAACCAGCAACGCCATCCACAGCCTTCGCGGGATTCCGCTCAAGGCGCGCCCGCAACTGGACGCCGAGGGTTGGCGCGAGTTCGGTCGGCGCCTCAGCGAGGTCGGCGACTATGTGCGCGCGCAGGGGCTGGAGATGGCCTATCACTATCATCTCGGCACCGTGGTGCAGGATCAGGCCGATCTTGACGCCTTTTTCGCCCATACGCGCGACAGCGTGCGTATCACGCTGGACACCGGCCATGCGGTTCTGGGCGGAATCGATCCATTCCGCGTCATCGCCGAGCATCCGAAGCGCATCAGCCATGTGCACTGCAAGGATGTGCGGCAGGCCGTCTTCGACGCGACGGCGGGCGCTGAGGCAAGCTTCCTCGATGGCGTGCTGGCGGGAATGTTCACCGTTCCGGGCGACGGCTCCATCGATTTTGGCCGCGTGATGCGCGACCTCGCCGGGATCGGCTATAGCGGCTGGATCATTCTCGAAGCTGAACAGGATCCGGCCAAGGCCGATCCGCGCACCTATGCCGAACTGGGCCTGCGCAGCTTACGCGCGGCGGCGACGGCGGCGGGCCTGAAAGAGGCCGTGGCGGCATGAGCCGACTGCGCCTACGTCCATGCGCGCCCGAAGCCGACGGCAAGGTGCTGGAGGTTACGCCAAAGAGCGTGGGCTGGCGTCATGTCGGCTTTCGTCTGCACTGGCTGACGCCGGGACGTTCCCTGAGCGGCTTTGAGCCGGATCGCGAAATCTGCCTGGTGCTGGTGTCCGGAACGGCGGACATCCGGGTTGGAGTGACGTCTTTCGCGGAGGTCGGCGGGCGCGCTTCGCCCTTTGAAGACAGGGCGCCGGGGGCCGTGTACGTCCCGGCGGGTCAGGCATTCGAGGTCGTGGCGCGTGACGCGGTCGAACTGGCCGTCTGTTCCGCTCCCGGTCAGCTGGGACGCAATCCGCGCCGGATCGAGGCGGATGACATGTCGCGCGAAACGCGCGGCCAGGGGACCAATACGCGTCATGTGCGCAATATCCTGCCGCAGGACCAGCCCGCCGACAGCCTGCTGGTGGTCGAGGTGATCACGCCCGGCGGGCACTGGTCCAGCTATCCGCCGCATAAACACGACAGCAGCGACGGCGAACGCGAAACGGCGCTGGAAGAAACCTATTATTTCCGCGTCGACCCGCCGCAGGGCTTCGCCATGCAGCGCGTCTATACCGACGACCGCAGGCTGGACGAGGCGATTGTCGTCGAGGACGGCGATCTGGTCATGACGCCGCAGGGTTATCATCCGGTCGGCGCCGCGCATGGCTATAATCTCTATTATCTCAATGTCATGGCCGGACCGGAGCGCCGCTGGATCTTCCGCAACGACCCGGCGCACGCATGGCTGGCGGGGACGCAATGATGACGGGCGATCAGACAGGACCGATCCGGAAGGTGGTGATCGCCGGCGGCGGCACGGCGGGCTGGATGACGGCGGCCTGGTTCGCCAAAATCCTCAAGGCGGACGTGCCGGAGATCGTGCTGATCGAAAGCGAGGAGATCGGCGCGGTCGGGGTAGGCGAGGCGACCACGCCCTATATTCACGTTTATAATCGCTGCATCGGCCTGAACGAGGACGAGTTCGTGCGCTTCACGCGCGGCACGTTCAAGCTGGGCATCGAATTCGTCAACTGGGGCGCGCAGGGTCAGCGCTATTTCCACGGCTTCGGGCGACACGGGCGCGATTACGGTTCGCTGCCCTTCCACGCCCTGTGGCTGCGTCATGCGCTTGAGACGGGCGACGACCCGCTGGAAAATTACAGCCTGACCTCTCTGGCGGCGCGCGACGGGCGCTTCATGCGGCCGGTCGGGTCGAACTCGCCGCTGGCGGAGATCGCCTACGCCTATCAGTTCGACGCCAGTCTCTATGCGCGCTACCTGCGCAACCTGTCCGAAGCCGAAGGCGTCACGCGCATCGAGGGGCGCATTGAGGACGTCGCTCTGGATGCGCGCGGCTTTATCGAAAGCCTGAACATGGCCGACGGGCGCGTCGTCGCCGGCGATCTGTTCATCGACTGCACCGGCTTTCGCGCCCGTCTGCTGGGCGAGGCTCTGGGCGTTGGTTTCGTCGACTGGACGGACTGGCTGCCGTGCGACCGCGCCTTCGCCATGCCGACGCGGCGCAATGGCCCGCCGCCGCCCTATACCCGCTCGACGGCGCTCGGCGCTGGCTGGCAGTGGCGCATACCTTTGCAGCATCGCGACGGCAACGGCCATGTCTTCGCCAGCAGCTTCATCGACGAAGACCGCGCCCTGACCGACCTGCACGCCCACCTGGAGGGTGAACCTCTGGCCGAGGCGCGGTTGATCCGCTTCAGCACTGGGAGGCGCGCGCGCTTCTGGGAGAAGAACTGCGTCGCGGTCGGCCTGTCGGCGGGTTTTCTGGAGCCGCTGGAATCGACCTCCATCATGCTGATTCAGAACGCGATCGCGCGCCTGCAATACCTGTTTCCCGACAAGGGTTTCGCCGAAGCGGACATCGCCGCGTACAACGCCGCCATGACGCGCGAATACGAAGACGTGCGCGATTTCCTCATCCTGCATTACAAGGCGGGCGGGCGCGACGACACCGACTTCTGGCGCTATTGCGCCAACATGCCGGTTCCCGACGCGCTGAATGAACGCATGGCCCTGTTCAGCAGCAGGGGTCGCATCCCCGAGGAGCGCGGCGAGCAGTTCCGAACGCCAAGCTGGCTGGCCGTCATGTGGGGACAGGGCCTGCGCCCGATAGCGCCCGATCCGCTGACGCTGAGCATCGACGCCGAGACCATAGACCGGTGGCTTTTCGATCTGCGTGAGGTGATCGGGCGCTGCCGCGACCATATGCCGCGTCACGAGGACTTCATCGCGCAGCATTGCAGGGCGGATCTGAGCGCGGCCTGACTGCGGTAAAATATCTGCGCTCCGAAAAAAAGAGCCCGGCGTGGGGTGCGCCGGGCTTAAAGTCAACAAGGTGTAGGGAAGACGCCTTGTTATGAGTTTGGCCGCTACCAGTTGAACATCGTGCCGTCTTCGAGGCGGTTCACCGGCAAATAGGCGCGGCTGTAGGGATAGAGGGCGGCCTTGCCCTCATCGATGTCGACGCCCAGGCCGGGCGCGTCGCCCGGATGCAGCAGGCCGTCGCTGAAGCTGTAGGCGTGCGGGAAGACCGCATCGGTTTCCGCCGTGTGGCGCATATATTCCTGCAAGCCGAAATTCGGGATCGACATGTCGAAATGCAGCGCCGCCGCCATGGTGATTGGCGACAGGTCGGTCGCGCCGTGGCAGCCGGTGCGCACCTGATAGAGGTCGGCCAAGGCGGCGATGCGGCGCATATGGCTGATGCCGCCCGCGTGCAGGACCGTTGCGCGGATAAAGTCGATGAGCTGGTTCTGGATCAGATCCTTGCAGCTCCAGATATTGGCGAAGATCTCGCCGACGGCCAGCGGCGTGGTGGTGTGCTGGCGGATCAGGCGGAAGGCTTCCTGATTTTCGGCGGGCGTGGCGTCTTCCAGCCAGAACAGGCGGTAAGGCTCCAGATCCTTACCGAGGCGACCGGCCTCAATCGGCGTCAGGCGATGGTGAACATCGTGCAGCAGGCGCACATCCCAGCCCAGCGCCTCACGCGCGGCGGCGAACAGCTTGGGGATATGGCTGAGATAGCGTTCCGTGGACCAGAGATTCTCAGTCGGCATGTCGTTGTCGGCGGGTTCGTAGAACATCTTGTCGCCGGACACGCCATAGGTCGAGCTGAGTCCCGGCACGCCGGTTTGCAGCCGAATGGCCTTATAGCCCATCGCCTTGTATTTCAGGGCTTCGGCGATGGTGTCGTCGATGGTTTCGCCATTGGCGTGACCATAGACGGTGACGCCGTCGCGGCAGGCGCCGCCTAGAAGCTGATAAACCGGCAGGCCCGCAAGCTTACCCTTGATGTCCCACAAGGCCATGTCGACGGCGGCGATGGCGGTCATGCCGACCGGTCCGCCGCGCCAGTAGGCGCCGCGATACAGAAACTGCCAGATGTCCTCGATCTGGTGCGCGTCGCGACCGATCAGGCAGGGTATGAGATGGTCCTGCAAATAGCTGGCGACAGCCAGTTCGCGGCCGTTGAGGGTGGCGTCGCCAACGCCATGCGCGCCGTCGCTGGTCTCGATCTTCAGGGTGACGAAATTGCGTCCCGGCGAGGTGACGATCACGCGGGCGGAGGTAATTTTTGACATGGAATTTGCCGAAAAAAAGAGGCGGAGCCAGGTAACGCGGCTCCGCCCGAAGGTACTGTCGGGGAGTTAGAAGGTAGCCTTGACCGTCAGCGTATAGGTGCTGCCGTCATAGTCGATCCAGCGGATCAGGCGCGTATCGTTTTCGTATTCGTAGCGCTTGGCGTTGGTCATGTTATAACCGTCCAGCGAGATCGAGATGCGGTCGTTGATATTTTACGAAGCCGACATGTCGAGCTGGCCGCGCGGCTTAACCGAACGGGCGCCGCCCGTATAGGTGCCGTTCGAGTTGAGCGCGTAGCTGGAGCGCCAGTTATAGGTGGCGCGCACACCCCACTTGCTGGTTTCGTAGAACCCGATCAGGTTGAACGTGTTCTTCGAAATGCCAGGGAAGGGCGCAATGGCCGGGCTTTTCGACTGGGTGAAGGCGTAGTTGAAGTCGCCGCCGAAATTCTTCCAGAAGCTCGGCAGGAAGTCGAGATTCTGTTGCAGATTGAACTCCAGACCATGCACATAGGTCGGCTTGTCGAGATTGTAGGCGCCCGACGCGTTGACATAGACGGTCTTGCTGGTCGTGCTGAGGCTGGTGGCGATACAATGCACGCCGTCCCAGTTGAGCGGGCCATATCCCCAATTCGAACCATCCGACGGGCACAAAATGGCCGGATCGCTGGTGCCGGTGATGCGGCCCGTGATCTTCTTGTCGAAATAGGCCAGCGAGATCACGCCGCCCGGACGGTTGTACCATTCAAGTGAGAGATCATAAGAATCCGCAAGATAGGGGTGAAGCTTGTTATTGCCGATGCGGACCGAGGCGTTGTAGATCGACAGCGAAGGCGTCGAACTGCTGCCGTCCAGCAGAGGCTGGCCGAACTGCGACACCGGCGAGTACTGACGGGCCTGCGGACGGACATAGGTCTTGTAGTAGGCGCCGCGCAGCACCAGATTATCCCGGATATCTGCGACGAAAATCGCTGAGGGCAGCCAGTAGTGGTACTTGTTCTCGATCTGGTGCCAGCTGTAGTTCGACAGCGAGCCGACGCTGTCGGCGAACGGCGACGTCTGGTCAAGCGTCTCAATGGTGTTGTCGGTCGCTTCGTAGCGCAGACCGAAATTGCCGCGGACGCGGTGACCGCCAAGCTGGGTGTCGTACTTGGCCTGGATATAGGCTTCGCTCAGATCGTTGGCGTTGGTGAAGTTGTAGTTGGCGAAGGCGCCGTCCGCATATTCGATATTGAAGCCGACCGCGCTCAGACCGCCGCCATTATACGCCGTGACCGGGGTGAGGGCGTCGATATATCTCTGGGCGTCGATGACCTGCCAGTTGGTCGTGGTCGAAGCATTGCCGCCCATGAAATCGTTCGCCGAAGGCGAGGTCATCAGCATGTCTGAAGTGATGTTGCCGAGCTGAATGCCGTAAGCCATATTGCGGAAGCCGCGCGACTTGAAGCGGTTCTGTTCGAGGCGGAAGCCGCCCTGAACGCTGGTGATCGGGCCCCAGTCGGTGTAGCGCTCGACATCGAGCTGCGCGGAATTGACCTGATTATAGGCGTAGCTTTCCGAACCCGAGACATTGAGCTGATAGGCGCCGTCCGATGTGTACCAGTTTTCCGGATCGTCTGACGACCAGGTCGTCCAGTCCGCCATCAGCACGTTCTGCGGATTGGGCGTGACGTCGAAAGAGAAGTCGCCAAGATTGCCCAGACCGGTATTGAGATGCGCGACGACGCCATTACCGGCGGCGGTGGAATTGGTTTGCAGGTCAAGCTCGGTTTCCAGCGATGAGGTCATGCCGGTCGAAACCGCCACGGCGCCGGCTATCCGCCACTTCTCATTATGCCAATCGCCATTGACGACCATGCCCTTGGACTGCTGGTGCTGCGAATACAGACGTGTCGAGGACTTGGCGGGGAAGTTGGACCAGGTGACGTCCGGATAGAGGTAGCGGCCATCCGAAGTTTGAATCGGATCGCCATTCGGCGTGACCGTGCCCGCGCCGTCCCACATCGAATCGATCAGGAAATATTGCTGCGTCTTGGGCAGGTTGCGGTCGCTGTAATAGCCGTTGACGCCCAGCTTGGTGTTGTCGTTCGGCTTCCATTCCATGCCGCCCGAAGCCGTCCACAGATTGCCGACATTCATGCGCGTATATTGACGCAGGGCGCTGTCGTACCAGATGCCGGACGTGCCCTTCGAGCCCGTCGCGCTCGTCACATAAGGTCCGACGTCCGCCTGCTGGACGCCCAGGGCACTCGCCAGGGAGCGGCAGAAGGAGGCTGTGCTCGAACAGGCGGTCGGTGAAAAATAGCCGCCGTATTGCGACGCGAAATCGGCATTGCTCAGACCGGTGACTGAGGGATCGAGCACGCTGTAGCTGTTGAAGATCAGCGAGTCGCGACGGAAGTTCTCGCGCTTGTAGGCGACGGTGCCGAACACGGCGAAGTCGGGCGTAATGTGCTTGTTGTAGCCGAGGGTGAAGGCCGGCGATCCGAGTTTGCCCAATGTGTTGTATTCATAGGCCGCCTTGGCGAAGCCGCCATCCTTGCGCGACAGGGCCGGGGCGATCTGCATGTCGACGTTGCCCGACAGGCCACCGGACTGCGCATTGGCCATCGGCGACTTTTCAATCACGAAGGCGGTGAAGATGTCGGAATTAAAGGCGCCCAGAGGACCGCTGGAATCGTTGCTCAGTGACGGCGGCTCGGCGAAAGCCTGACCATTCAGGGTCGTGCGCGCATAGGAGCCCGGCATGCCGCGAACATTGATGGTCGCATTGCGGCCTTCGGCTTCGCGGTTGATCTGCACGCCCGGAATGCGTTGCAGAGCCTCGCCGACGTTCAGATCGGGAAAGCGACCGAGACCGTCCGAGGAAATCCCATCGGTGATTTCGATATTGTCCTTCTTGGCGCGGACGGCGTCGGCGTAGCTCTTTTTAAAGCCGGTGACGACCACGACCGTGCTATTGTCCGAAGCGGGCGTTGCGTCCGTCTGAGCGTAGGCTGCGCCTGCGCTGAGCCCCATCAAAACAGTCGCTCCAAGCAGGACCTGCTTCAGCTTGCCGCTGCGCAACCGCATGTTCCTCTCCATTATCGTTCTCCTGTGCAGCCCGCGAAATTGACCCGGCGGGCAAGTGGCAATGTCTGGCAAAGTCACGCGAGCGTTCTCCGTGAAACGCGCTCATTTGTTTGGCGGCATTGGCCAACCAATTAAACCTGAGGTAGCGCCTCATCGGTGGCGGATTTAGGCGACTTTCCGGCAAAGCAGGGCCTCGTTACCTCGGCCGACTGCGTGACGCTTACCTTCTGGCGCCTTACCGCCTAATTTTTCACCTGGATGCGTGTCTTATGCTTGTTTTGGGTTGCAGAGATGAAGTGTTCCATCCCCTTTGCAACATAACGAGACTATAAATGGTTGACCAAAATGTCAATTTCATTTCGTTAAAATATGATAATTTTATTTCATTTCTTTCTGGAAAACCAACTTTCATAGATGGCTTTCAGTGGGACTTTACGTCAATTTTATGTTCTAATTCTGTATGTTACGCTATATATTTGTGTCGCGAAGATTGATCGAGGCGTGGCTCGGAAGCAACATATCCTACAGATCCTATATGCAGCGTAGGTGCAGGCTGAACCTTTGACCTTTCATGGACGCAGCGAGCCGCAATTCGCCTGCCTGATCCTTGCGTGTTCGGATGATGACCTGCGCCAAACCGTTGAACAGTCGTCGCTCGCTGGCCTTATCGGCCTCTAGACTCGTTGGATCGCCATTGCCTACGCCGACAATATCGCCCGGCCCATTGACAGCGAACCGGATGAGGTCGCTCGCCGTCGGCGCCGGAATGTCTTTACCGTCCAGAGCCTCGACGCGAATCAGGGCGACGTCCTGGCCGTCGGCGCGAAGAACGTCGTGGTCGCAGCTCAGAGATAGCCGCGCCGCCGCGCCCGCCGTCTGACGACGCGCCTTCTGTACGACCTTGTCGCCCCTGTAGCCGTACGCAACGATCTCGCCCGGCTGATACACGGCGTCCCAGGCGATGTGGCTGTCTTTCGCGCAGGGCTTGCGGCCCAGGGACTTACCGTTGACGAACAGTTCGACAGAATCGAGATTGGTGTAAACCCAGACCGGAATCGTCTGGCCTTCCTTGCCCGCCCAGTTCCAGTGCGGCAGAACGTGCAGTACTGGCTCATCCTGCCACCAGGATTTGTAGTACCAGTAGATGTCCTTGGGGAAGCCGCAGGTGTCCAGGATCCCGAAATGCGACGAAATTTCCGGCCAGCGGTTGAAAGGCGTCGGTTCGCCGCGATAATCGAACCCGGTCCAGACCAGCCCGCCGGACAGATAGGGTCTCGCATTGTAAAAGCTCCACCACGCTTCAGCGGTCTTGGCGTAGGAGGGCGCGTCGAGATCGTAGGCGCGCACATAGCCTTTTACGTCGTCACGCACATATTCGCCGCGCGTCGAAACCGCGCTGGCCGTCTCGGTGCCAATGATCGGCATGTCGGGGTAGAGTTTGCGGAACGGTTCAATATCCTGTTCGTGATAATTAAAGCCCATCACATCGAGCGCGGGCGTGATGCCGTAACCTGCATGGTGATTCATGGCGGCTGTCACAGGTCGTGTTGGGTCCAACGTCTTGACCACGCGGCGCATGTCCTGCGCGATTTTCAGGCCGCGCTCTGTACCCTGCTGCGCCGTTTCCTCATTGCCGATCGACCATAGCATGATGCTGGGATGGTTGCGGTCGCGCCGGATCAGGGCCGCCAGTTGATCGAGTCCTTCCGGCGTCGACGTCATCATGCGCGTCTCGTCGATGACCAGCACGCCCAGTTCGTCGCAGGCGTCGAGCAGGGCGGGGGCGGGCGGGTTATGCGAACAGCGCCAGGCGTTCGCGCCCATCGCCTTAAGCTGGCTGACGCGCCACCTGTGCAGGGTGTCGGTCAGGGCGACGCCGACGCCGGCATGGTCCTGATGGTTGTTGGTTCCGCGTATCTTGAGCCACTGCCCGTTGAGGAAGAAGCCTTTCTGCGCGTCAAAACGCATATCGCGCAGGCCGAAGCGCGTCACGACCGCGTCGATGAGTTGACCGTCGCGGGAAAGCTCTGTGCGAACCGTATAGAGGTGCGGATCGTCCAGCGACCACAGGTGCGGCTTTGCGATCTGCGCCGCCTGCGTCACCGTCGCCTGACTGTGGGCGGCGAGGCTGACAGGCGAGGCGACCTCCGCCGCAATATGGCCTGCGGCGTCGAAAAGGCGCGAGGTTACGATGATCTGCGCATCCGCATCGGCGTCATTGCGCGTTTCAATATCGAGGCGGACCGAGCCTGAGACCTCGCCGCGCGCCCACACGCCCCATTGCGGCACATGCACTGGATCGGTTTTGACCAGCCAGACGTGGCGGTAAATACCGGCGCCCTCATAGAACCAGCCTTCGCCCAGGCTCGCATCGGCGCGCACCAGCAACACATTGGGGCCGTCGGCGTTGACGAAGTCGGTGATGTCGACGCTGAACGACGTGTAGCCGCTCTCATGCCGCGTCAGAATATAGTTGTTGAGGATGATGTAGGCGTCACGGAACACACCCTCGAATTCCAGGCTCAGGCGACGCCTATCATCGCCTGGCTCAAGCGTGAAGACCTTGCGATACCAGCCAATGCTGTTCTCTGGAAAGCGCCGCCCGATCGCTTTGTAGCCATGACCAGCGGTTGGATCGCCGTCTTCGGGATTGGAAGGGAGAGTGAAAAAATCGTTTCGGGCGAAGGGCAAGCCAACCGCCCAATCGTGCGGCAGATCGACCTGCGTCCAGCCGCTGTCGTCAAAGTCGGCTGCGGCGGGCAGGGCGACGCCCTGTCCCTGTTTGGCGAAGGTCTTCTGGTCGCGTCCAAAGCCGAAATCACGATTTTCGTCGGCGGCGTGGCCAAGATGAAAACGCCAGTCGAAATCGAAAAGTCGCCTCACGCGCGGCGCCAGGGCCTTTGCATCGTCCGCCCGATCTGGACTCGCCAAATCTTGCGCCGCCCGGTCCGCAGCGGATGCGGCTTTGCCGATCAGACCCATGGCAACGGAGGCGCCCAGAAGGCGGCGGCGGTTCAAGTGCGGCATAAATGATCTCCTCCGGCCCGCGTCTCAGGCGTGTGGCCCTGTGCTGTCAGCCATGCTCAGAATACATAGTTTTCAATTTTATTCAGTTTGAAATCTGTGTTTCACAAAAGCAAGAGGCGCTGTGATATTGTTTGACCAATTTTTGAAATCAACCTAATTGGATAACAAGTGGCACATTCCGGTAGCGGAGCGCATCCTAAAGTGACGATGGCTGGTGAGGATCAGGCGCCAAAAACGGATTCGGACAAGGACGTCCGCGCCTATCAGGTGGTTGGCAAATCCCTTCTGGAGAGAATCCGCGCCGGCGAATTTCGTGCGGCGGGCAAGTTGCCCACAGAGCGCGAACTGGCGGAAATCTATGGGGTGGGACGCGCTGTCGTCCGCGATGCGCTCGTCATGCTGGAGGTCAAGGGGCTGGTGCAGTCCCGCCAGGGGTCAGGCATCTACATTACACCCCGCGCCTATGAGGTCGAAGCGTCCGCCGCCGCAGACGCTCCGGAGGCGTTGACGGATCTGCCGCCAGCGGGGCCGCTGGAGTTTTTGCAGGCTCATCAATGGTTTGACAGTCAGATCAGTCGACTTGCGGCCAGCGCG
Organism: Asticcacaulis sp.; assembly: GCF_051956075.1. Lineage (GTDB taxonomy): Bacteria > Pseudomonadota > Alphaproteobacteria > Caulobacterales > Caulobacteraceae > Asticcacaulis. Next base: position 149,607 of record NZ_JBQCGA010000053.1, read on the forward strand.
GCCAGTGAGGATGAACTGGCAGATATTCAGCAGGCCTGCGATAATTGCCGCAAGGCGCGCAGTTTCGAGGACTTCGAGGACTTGGATATGGCGTTTCGACTGGCGCTGGCGCGCGCCAGCCATAATGCCGAACTGGTCAATCTCACCTATCAGTTGGGCCGGCGCAGGGCCAACAATCCCTTATGGCGGGATGCCTATGCGCCATTGTTTCGACAGGGCGGGGCCGACATTGAGGGGCGGAGCCGGATTGTCGATGCGATGCGCCGACGCGATCCCGATGCGGCCTTTGTCGCAACCTGGCAATATATTCAGGATATAAAGGACGAACTCGTGATGGCGGCGGCAAAATCATCGCAGCGCCGTTCCGCCCGTCGTCCCCTGTCGTGATATTGCTCCTGGCGAACCCTTAGGTTTGGATTAGATTGGTTATGTAAATCTATGGGCTACGATTTAAGGATTTATTGGTTTTCCAATTTTCACTTTTGAGGACTGGTTGACAAATACCTAGGCCGCCGCATAGCAAGATGTTGCAAAATTGCATCAAAAATTCTAAAAAATATGTATATAGAATTTTGATATAAGTTGAATTAACTTATTGAAAATAAAGCGAATATTCTTCATTTCTTCATCGTTTCTTGTTATTTCAAACTGAGTTTTTGTGCCGTTTCGCCATGACCTCCCTGGCGCGGAACGCATTTCAAATTGACATGCCAATTTTTCGCATCATAGTTCATGTGGTGAAATTGGCGCGCCAATGAAGCCCCTCTCCGGGTCGGTTCAGCGCTGATTGGTAATAGCTGTCATACGATTTGCCACGCCGGAAGATTCTTTGTGTGTATGCGCCGGGCGGTTGGAAGCAGCGCTGCTGAAGGGGATTATCAGCCATGAAATTGAAGACATTAGCTTTAATGAGTACGGCCCTGATCGGCATGACGGGCGCCACGACGGCGCTCGCCCAGTCCGCTACGGGCGGCGCCACGGAAGTGGTTGTTACGGGGTTCCGCAAAAGTCTGGCGACGGCGTTAAACGCGAAAAAGCACGAAGAGCGTATCTCGGACGGTATTTCCTCTGAAGACCTGGGCAAGTTCCCTAGCGAAAACATCGCCGAGGCCATTCAGCGCATTCCCGGCGTGCAGATGGCCGATGTCAACGGGCGCGGCGCGACGATCTCCATCCGCGGACTCGGGCCTCAATACGCGATGACGACCGTAAATGGTCAGGCTTTCAAAAGCCCGGACTTCACCGACGGTTTCCGCTATGACGTGATCCAGACCGAACTGGCTTCGGCGGTGCAGGTCTACAAGTCGCCCAGCGCCGATATGGACGCGGGCGGGCTGGCCGGAACGGTCAATATCGAGACGGTGAAGCCGCTCGAGCAGAAGGGCCGCCACATCGTCGTTTCGGTCAAGGCGCAGGACTCGCAACTGGCCAAGGGCAACGCTACGCCCAAGGGCAGCATCAGCTATCTCGACCATTTCGACGACGGCAAGATCGGCGTGTTTCTTGGCGCCTCCTATCAGGAGCTGACCGACCGCGCCGACTATTTCTGGATCGACCGCTGGGTCAATGCCGACGGCAGCGCCTTCAACACCGCCCGCCGCCCGCGCTATCGCCGCATCGATCGCGACACCCTGCGCCAGCAGTTCAACGCCGCCTTCCAGTACCGCCCGATCGACGGGCTGGAAATGGGCCTGACAGCCATCTATTCCAAGGACAATACGCGCTATGACGTGAACCAGCAGGTCTTTCTGTTCAACACGTCGCGCATCCAGACGCTGGCCTCGACCGCCGACACCGCCACGGTGATCAAGGCGACAGATTTCACCATGGAGAACAACCGCCAGCTTGAGACGCGCAATCTCAAGACCAGCGCCTTCACCTACGATCTGAAATGGACAGGCGATCCAAACTGGAAGGTGACCAGCGTTCTGCACTACACTCAAGGGGAGGCGCATCTGACGGAGGAGGCGGCCATTTTGGGCATTAATATCGCCTCGGCCACGCTGGACATGAGCGATCCGAGCGATGTCAAGTTCGACGTGTCGACCAATCTGTCCGATCCCGGCGTCTATGCGCTCGACACCCTGACGCGCAACGAATATCCGGATGGCGCTCAACACCATGACATGACCGATCAGGCCGCAGGCCAGATCGACGTAACGCGCTATATCGACAAGGGCCTGCTCTATTCTGTGTCGGGCGGGCTCAAGGTCTATCGTGAAACCTTCTCACGCTATTCGACCCGCCGCGACCTCGACGGTAATCTTGACGCCTCTGTCTCACCGCTGATGACCAATTCCAACGAACTGATCAGCGACTTCCTGGATGGCAATGACAGCATCCAGACGTCCTGGGTGGCGCCGGACACGACCGCCTATCGCGCAGCCCTGGCGGCGGCCGACATCAATGTCCCCAAGGTTTTCGACCCGTCCGGCTCCTACGGTGTGATCCGCAACGTCGCCTCAGCCTATCTTATGGCCAATTTCAGGGGTGAGGTCGCTGGCCTGCCGGTGCATGGCGATGTCGGCGTACGCGACGAACAAACCCATCAACTCGTCAAGGGCTACCTGTCGGGCGACGCCAACCCGCTCAACAGCAATGTCAATCTGGCGATCGGAACCTACCAGACGCCGATGAGCTATTCCAACGTGCTGCCGTCGGGCAATCTTGTGATCGATATTACGCCGAACCTGTTGCTGCGCGCCGCAGCCGCCAAGGTGCTGGTGCGACCGATCCTCGATTCCAGAACGCAGTTGACGACCACAGTGTCATCCAGCGTCGATGCGAATAACGTGCGAAACTACACCATCTCAGAAGGTTCGGCGACCCTGAAACCTCTGACCGCCGACCAATTCGATCTGGGGCTGGAATGGTATTACGGCCACAATAACGGCCTGAGCGTCGCCGGTTTCGTCAAGAACGTGAAGAACGGCACCTTCACGGCCAGCAACCTATGTCCGGCCAGCTTCAACGGGACGGCGCTGTCGCTGGTGTCGAACGAATGCGTCGACTCGTCCGGTTCGACCTATCTGATCAGCCAGACCCTGAACGACAATTCCGTCGTCAAAATCAAGGGGTTTGAGGTCAACTGGGAGCAGTCTTTCGACCAGTGGCTGCCGGTCAAGGGCTTTGGCGTGACCAGCAACTATACGCACGTCACACCGTCATCGAAAGCGACCGGCTTCTATCTGGCCAACCTCTCCAAGGACACGGTCAACCTGACGACCTATTGGGAAAACAGCAAATTCAGCGCCCGCATTTCGGCCAATTACCGCAGCGCCTACAACCAGACCAGCGCCGAAAGCTTCTTTGCGACCGAGAACCACACCATCGAAGGCCGCACCCAGTACGACATCACCCTGGGTTATAATATCAATGATCGCCTGAGCGTCTCGTTCGGCGGCCTCAACGTCACCAACGCGCTGGAAAAGGCGTATAAGGACATCAAGAGCCGCTGGCAGATGACGAGCGTGGTCGGCCCGTCCTACTATCTGAGCCTGCAATACAAGATGTAGATTCAGGATCGGCGGTCGCATCCCCCTAAGGCCGCCATGCGTACTGTCCGGACCCGCCGTTCTCCCCGGCGCGTCCGGACAGGTCGGCGAGGCAAACCGGCAAATAAGAGGATCGTCCATGCCCCCTATTGATCGACGCCAATTCCTGGTCGCCGGACTCGCCGCTTCCGCGACGGGTCTGTCGGCGTTTTCAGCGCGAGCGGAAAATGGGACGGAGGCCGCGCAGGCGGTTCTGCGGCGGTTTATCGGCGCCGCATCCGACCGTTTCACGCTTCGCCTCGCGTCGGCATCTGACGCAAGGCCGTGGCACCAGACCGAGGCGAGGGGCGGTCGCGTCAGCATAACGGGCTCCGATCCGGTGGCGCTGACGCGCGGCGCCTACAGCTTTTTGACCTCGACCGGCGCGGCGTCGATGAGTTGGGAAGGCGATCAGTTGAGCCTGCCGCGCCATTTGGCCGATCATGGCCGCGTCCGGCGGGAAAGCCCGTTCCGGTATCGCGCCTATATGAACACCTGCACCTTTGGTTATACGACTCCGTGGTGGGACGAAGCGCGCTGGCGTCGCGAAATCGACTGGATGGCGCTGCATGGCATCAACCTGCCGCTGGCGATGGAGGGGCAGGAATATGTCTGGCAGGCGTTGTGGCGCGAGCAGGGGCTGAGCGAGGCCGAATTGGCGGCCTATTTTTCGGGCCCTGCCTTCACCCCTTGGCAGCGCATGGGCAATATCGAAGGCTATGACGCGCCTTTGCCGCAGGCATGGATATTGAAAAAGCGCGACCTGCAAAAAAAGATTCTCGCCCAGATGCGCGCTCTCGGCATGACGCCGGTCCTGCCCGCCTTCGGCGGCTATGTGCCAAAGGCCTTCGCGGAAAAGCATCCGGAGGCGCGGATCTACCGCATGCGCGCCTGGGAGGGTTTTCATGAAACCTGGTGGCTTGACCCCGCCGATCCCCTATTCGCGAAACTGGCCGGACGCTTTCTCGACCTCTACACGGAGGTCTATGGCGCGGGCACGCACTATCTGGCCGACGCCTTTAACGAGATGTTGCCGCCGGTGGCGCAGGATCCGCGCGCGGCGGCGAACAGCAGCTATGGCGACGCCACCGCCAACGCCGAGGCGGCGGCAAAGCTCGATCCGGCCCTGAAGGCGCAGCGTCTGGCCGATTACGGGGCCGCGCTCTACGCTTCGGTGGCGCAGGCGCGGCCCGGCGCGGTCTGGGTGATGCAGGGCTGGCTGTTCGGCGCCGATAAGGCCTTCTGGGCCGCCGACGCTATCGCCGCGTTCTTAAGCCGGGTTCCCGACGAAAAGATGATGATTCTCGACATCGGCAATGATCGCTATCCCGATGTCTGGACGCGCGCCGAAGCCTTCAGGGGCAAGAGTTGGATCTATGGCTATGTGCATAATTACGGCGGCTCGAACCCGATGTATGGCGATCTCGGCTTCTATCGCGACGACCTGCAGGCCCTGACCCGGCGCGAAGACACCGGCAACTTGAGCGGTTTCGGCGTCTTCCCTGAAGGGCTCGACACTAATTCCATTGTCTATGAATATCTCTATGATCTGGCTTGGGGCGACGCGGCGGACAGCCAGGACGCTTGGCTTCACGCGTATCTGCGCGCCCGTTATGGTCAATCGCCGTCGCCGGGCCTTATGGCGGCCTGGAACAGACTGATCGAGGCGGCTTATCAGACGCGCTACTGGACCCCGCGTTGGTGGAAAAGCCGGGCGGGGGCCTACCTGTTCTTTAAGCGACCGACCCTCGACGCCGTCGACTTCGGCGAAATTCCCGGCGACCATCATGAGCTGGGGCAGGCGGTGGACGCTCTGATCCTGAGCGCGGACGACCTGAAGGACAATTACCTGTTCGTCTTCGACCTCATCGAAGCCGTGCGCCACTATGTCAGCGGTGAGATCGACGGACGCATCGGGGCCGCCATCAGGGCCTATGCGTCCGGCGATCTGGCGCGCGGCGACGCGCTTAATCAAGCCATTGGCGATCTGGCGCTCAGGCTCGACGCCCTGCTCGGCCACCAACCCGACACACTGACTAGCTGGACAAAAGCGGCGCGCGACTATGGCGACACGCCGCAAGACAAGGCCGCCTATGTCGAAAACGCGCGCGCCCAGATCACCGTCTGGGGCGGCAAAGGCAATCTCAACGACTATGCCTCCAAGGCGTGGCAGGGCATGTACGCCAGCTTCTACCTGCCGCGTTGGCGGCGCTTTTTCGACGTCCTGCGCCAGAGCGCGGCGGCGAAGACGGCATTCGATCAGGACGCCTTCACCGCCGCCGTCATCGTCTGGGAGCATGACTGGGTGAAATCGAACGCCGGGGAGGGGCTGTCGCGGCCCACCGACCCGGTGGGCGATGCGCGCGCGCTGATGCGCATGACCAGAACAGAACAGGGAGTGATCTTATGAGCGAAGCCATGAAACCGGTGCGGTTTCGCGCGCTCGACGTCTTTCGCGGCCTGACCATCGCCGTGATGATCGTCGTTAACACGATGGGGGCGGGCGCAACGCCCTTCGCCATATTGCAACACGCGCCATGGTTCGGCTTCACCGTCGCCGACGTGGTCTTTCCGTCCTTCCTATTCGCGGTCGGCAACGCCATGAGCTTCGCGATGAAGCCAGGCATGTCCGAACGCGACTATCTGCTGAAGGTCGCCAGACGCACGGCCCTGATCTTCCTGCTCGGCTATCTGATGTACTGGTTCCCGTTCTTTCATCGTCTCGCCGATGGAAGTTGGGCGTTCAACCCGATCGGGGAAACGCGCATCATGGGTGTGCTGCAACGCATCGCCCTGTGCTTCGGGATCGCGGCGCTGGCCTGTCGCTACTTATCGTGGCGCTGGCTGCTCGTCTTGAGCCTTGGCTTGTTGTTCGGTTATTGGGGCATATTGATGGCGTTCGGCCAGCCGGGCGCGCAGCTCACGCCGCTCGGCAATGCCGCGGCCATGCTCGACCGCGCCATACTCGGCTTGCCGCACATGTACGCCAAGGGGCATGGCTATGATCCGGAGGGTCTGCTCAGCACCATGCCCGCCATCGTCAATGTCATAGCTGGCTTTCTGGCAGGGCAATATATCCGCTGGTTCCTGAAACAGGAGGGCGACAAGACGATGCTCGTGCGGCGGCTGGCCGTGGCCGGAGTGGCCCTGTGCGCCGCCGGACTCCTTTGGAGCCTCGCCTTTCCGCTGGCCAAGCGCATCTGGACCTCCAGCTTCGTCACCCTGACCGTGGGCATAGACCTGATCGTGATCGCCCTCCTGATCGCCTATGTCGAGATCTGGGGCCAGGGCCGCAAGCGGGTTCCGGGCATGCGCTTCTGCGAGATCTTCGGGCGCAATCCGCTGGCCATCTACCTGTTCTCCGAACTGTTCGTCGTGGTCCTGCAACTGATCCGCGTCCCGCCGGATACGGGCCTTTACGACTGGATCGGCGTGCGCGTGTTCCAGACCCTGGCGCCGGGACCGGTGGGAACCCTTCTGTGCGCCATCGCCTATATGCTGACCTGCTGGCTGCTGGCCTGGGCGCTCGACCGCAAGAACGTCATCATCAAGATTTGAGCCATGAAAAGGTCGCGCTCCAAGGGCGCGCAAAAAACGATGCAGACCAATCCTCCTCTATATTTCATCGGCGTTGACGGCGGCGGCACCCGCTGCCGCGCGCGCCTGCAAAACCGCGCCGGTCAGACGCTTGGCGAAGGCATGGGCGGCGCCTCCAATATCCGGCTCGGCATGGGCACGGTCTGGCGCAACATCATGATCGCGGTCGATCAGGCCCTAGCGCAGGCCCGCCTGTCGCATGCCGACCTGCCCGATATTCATATCGGGTTGGGCCTGGCAGGCGTGTCGTCTTCGACCAGCGCTCAGGTGACGATGGATTCTGGTCCGGCCTTCGGCGCCATGTCGGTGTCCAGCGACGCGCATGCGGCATGCCTCGGCGCGTTTTCAGGCCGAGACGGCGGCATATTGATCACCGGCACGGGCAGCGCAGGCTATGTGTTCATCGCAGGCGTCGGTCGTTCTCTGGGCGGCTGGGGCTTCGAGGTCGGCGATGACGGCTCGGCGGCAGGTCTGGGCCGCGCCGCCCTGCGCGCCGCTTTGCGCAGTCTCGACGAGATCGCTCCGGCCAGCGCCATGACGCGCGCCCTTATCTCCGATCTCGGCGGCAAGGCGGCGGACGCCATCGCCTTTGTGACCACGGCGACGCCCAGCGATTACGGCGCGCTGGCCCCCATGATCATCGCGCACGCCCTCAGCGGCGATATCGTCGCCATGCGCCTCGTACAGGATGTCGCCGACGAGATAGGACTTTACGTGGCGCGTTTGCGCAGCCTAGGCGCCGATCGCATAGCGCTCATCGGCGGTATGGCCGATCCGATCGAGCCGTGGCTCAATCCGGCGATCCGCACCCTGTTGACACGCCCGGAAAATGACGCCGTTGAAGGAGCGCTGCTGCTGGCGCGCCGGAATGATCGCGACCTTCTGCAAGGAGCGCCTGCATGACCGCGCATCCGACCGTACTTGACGTCGCATCCGCCATCGATCTGCCTGAACTGATTGGGCGCCTAACGTCCGATGCCGTCACACCACTATATCTGCAGCTTCAAATTCGTCTGCGCAACGCCATTGTTCAACGCGTCCTGCCGCCAGGTTCGGCCCTACCGCCGGAGCGCTTGGTCGCCGAAGCATTCGGCGTATCGCGCATCACGGTTCGTAAGGCGATGGAGGGGCTGGTCGCAGAAAATCTGATCGTCCGGCGGCGCGGCATGGGAGCTTTTGTGCTGCAAAGGATGGAAAAGAGCTTTTCGAGCCTTTCGTCCTTTTCTCAGGATATGGCGACGCGAGGACGCCGAGCGGGTTCGCACTGGCTGAACAAGAGCGAGGGAATTGTTTCGCCTGAGGAAGCCATGGCGCTCGGTCTTTCACCTGGCGAAATTGTGTGTCGCTTTGAGCGTCTCCGTTTTGCCGACGACAACCTGGTCGCGCTGGAATTCACCTGCGTTCCCATGTTTTGTCTGGGATCGATAGATGTGGTCGAAGACTCGCTTTACGCTGCGCTGGAGAAGACGGGACATCGACCGGTGCGCGCCTTGCAACGGTTGCGCGCCGTAGCCTTAACGCCGGATCAGGCCGAGAGTTTGAAGGTGACGGCAGGCGCCCCAGGTCTGTTCATTGAGAGGCGCAGTTTCCTTGCGGATGGGCGTAGCTGTGAATTGAATCGTTCTTATTACCGGGGCGATGGTTATGATATCATCGCGGAGACCTTAGAATTCAATTCTATGTAATCTTTACAAACGCTTGTGCGTCTTCGTGCGAGTTCTCAGCGTAGACTGCCTAGCGAGGCAGCAAGCTTGGACGTTGCGCCGACAGAGCCCGACGCCAGGCTCTTCGTCAACGATGTGGCCCCTTCTGGGTCTCCACCCTGTGGGCTCGATCCCTAAGGCGATTGGGGCGGCTGTCATACATTTAGGCCCAGGACTCATTGATTAGAGCCAGAAGATGACGGTTGCGGCAATGGCAATTGCTGAGAAGAAGGTGTGTGCGCATCTGTCATAGCGGGTATGGATGCGTCGCCAGTCTTTCAGCTTTCCGAACATATATTCGCTCTTGTGCCGACACCTGTAGAGCGCTTTGTCGTAAGGGATCATCACCTTGCGATTGGCCTTGGGCGGTATGCAGGGCTTGATGCCGCGCTGTTGGAGCGCCTCTCGAAACCAGTCGGCGTCGTATCCCTTGTCGGCCAACAGTTCTGAAGCGGGCGGGAAGCCCCCCTTTTAGCAGGCTTGCCGCTTCGCGGTCATGACAGCTTCGGGGCCGCCCTACTCAGCAAGGACACAAAGGCCGAGACTTTTGCCGGGCGGAAGCGTGCGGCAGGGTAAACGGCGTGAATCCCCCCTGACGGCAGGGACCATTCCGGCAGGACATGCACAAGAGCGCCCTGTGTCACATACGGCTGGGCAAGGTAATCGGGCAGCACGGCCAGTCCTCCGCCGGCAAGCGCCGCAGACAACGTGCCCGGCGTCGAATTGATCGTCAAAACCTGGTGCAGATGGACCGTCTGCCGGTCGAAGTCGCCTTTGGCGAAATGCCAGGACAGGGGATCGCGCAATCCGCCATGGGCGATGAAAGCCAATGCCGCTAGGTCGGCCGGCGTCGCCACTGGCGAAGCGGCCGCGAATTCGGGGCAGGCCACCAGCAGTTGCCGGAACGACCCGATCCGTCGGGCCTGAAGTGAGGAATCATCGAGCCAGCCGACGCGTATGGCGACGTCGATCTGGTGCGCCACGAGATCGAGCCGGTTATCGGACAACATCAGGTCTACGGTGCAGGCCGGATGGGCCTTGACGAATTCGGCGGCGACCGGCGCGATGTTCAAAGCGCCATAGTCGGTCGGCGCCGCTATGCGCAAGAGGCCCATTGGCGCGGCATTGACCTCGGCCATCTCGCCAACTGCGTCCTCGGCTTCGCGCAGGATCATCAGGCACCGGGCATGGAAAAGACGCCCGGCTTCCGTCGGTTCGACGCGGCGAGTCGTTCGCGACAGCAGGCTTGTCCGCAATTCGGCCTCAAGCCGGGCGACCTGCTGGCTAACGACCGCCTTAGTGATCCCGAGGCGTTCGGCGGCGCGGGTGAACGAGCCCGTATCGACGACGGCCGCGAAATAGGCAAGGCGGTTAAGGTTGATTGAGTCCATGGTGGGTTTTCTTTATTGTATGCCATTCTAACACAGTATGTCGTTTTGATAGTCATTTATCCATAAATGAAAAAGGCGTACCCAGTGGCCTGTCACCACACGGAGCCAAGATCATGCGGATCACCTACCTCTTCGACCCGTTATGCGGCTGGTGCTACGGCGCCTCGCCCGCCTTGGAACGTCTTTCGGTCCTTGAGGACGTGACGATCGCCTTGGCGCCGACCGGCCTGTTCGCCGGTGACCACGCCCGACCGATGGATGCGCAGTTCGCCGCCTATGCCTGGCAGAACGACCAGCGAATCCAGCGCCTTACCGGGCAGGTCTTTTCGGAAGCCTACCGCACGAATGTCCTCAATCAGGCGGGCGGCCTGTTCGACTCGGCGCCGGCTACGCTCGCGGTTGTGGCCGTCGGCCTGACCGATCCCGCCGGCCAGATCGTCGCGCTGAAGGCTCTGCAACGGGCCCGCTATGTGGACGGACGGAATAATTCCGATATGGCGGTTGTCGCCGATGTTCTGAGCGACGCCGGCTTTACAGAAGCAGCCGTGCAAATCTGCAACCCGGTCGAACGCCTCCTTGCCGCTTACAGGCAGACCGTCGCCGCAGCGCGAGCGGATATGGCCCGCTTCGGCGCAAACGGCGTGCCCGCCTTAGTCGTCGGTGAAGGTGCAGGTCGCCATCTGCTGCGCACCAATGCCCTCTTCACCGATTTCGAGCAACTGACCGAAGACCTTCGGCGCGCCGCATAGCTAATGGAGGGCTCATGCCAACCAATAACTTCCCGGCGCTCGGTCACACCTGCGAAGCCCGCTTCGGAGCCATGGCCTTTGTGCTGAAATTCGACCGGATCTGACCTTTCTCAACCTGACAGGCTCGTGGACCCGCCACGCCTGACGTCCACCCTTTTTCTTCCCCCGAGGTTTCCATGCTCTCCAGGAGATTTGTCATGACATCGACTCTTGCTACCGGCCTTGCCGCCGTATTCACGTCGGCCAGCGACGCGTCCGCCGCAGCCGCGAAACTGGACTGGAAGGCCTTCCCGGCCGGTCCCAACGGCTTTTTCCGCGCGCCGGTGCTGGTTTCTGGCCCGACGGAAGCGCTGCTCATCGACGCAGGCTTCACCTATCCCGACGGCCGCGCCCTGGCGGAAGCCATCAAGGCGACCGGCAAGACCCTGACGATCATCTATATCAGCCAGTCCGATCCCGACTACTATTTCAGCCTCAAGCCGATCAAGGAGGCCTTCCCGAACGCGAAGGTCCTGGCGGCGCCTTCGACCATCGCCGCCATCAATGGTAGTGTCGAAAAGAAGCTCGCCGTCTGGGGACCGCAGCTTAAGGAAAACGGCCCGCAGAGCCTGGCTGACATCGTCATACCGGAGGCCTTCGAGGGCAAATCCCTGACGGTCGACGGGCAGACCGTCGAGATCGTGACCGCGCAAGGGTTGGGAAACCGCTACTATCTGTGGGCGCCGTCCCTGCAGGCAGTATTCGGCGGCGTTCTGGTGTTTTCGGGCGTTCACGTCTGGACGGCCGACACGCCGACGAAGGAAAGCCGCGCCGCCTGGATCGCCGAGCTCGACCGAATCGCCGCCCGTAAGCCCGCGATCGTCGTCCCCGGCCATATGGGGCCTGAAGTCGCCACTGACCTGTCGGGCGTCGCGCACACCCGGGCCTATCTGGCGGCCTTCGACGAGGAACTGGCGAAGGCGAAGGGCTCGGCGTCGCTGAAGGCAGCCATGGAGGCGCGCTTCCCCGGCCTCGGCATGGATGTGGCTCTAGATATCGGCTCGAAGGTGGCCACCGGCGACATGAAGTGGGGCTGAGCCATGGGCCGGAATCTCGACATCATCCGCGCCACCTACGAGGGCTCGTCAGAGGATAACGGCCGCAATCTCCTGACCGTTCTCGCGCAGGACGTGGAATGGACTGAGACCGAGGGCTTTCCCTATGCCGGCGCCTATGTCGGTCCGCAGGCCATCGTCGAAGGCGTCTTCAAGCGCCTCGGCAGCGAGTGGACCGGCTATCGCGCCGAAGTCCACACCTATCTCGAAGACGGCGACCAGGTCGCCGCCTTCGGCGGCTATTCCGGAACCAACAACGCGACCGGCAAGTCCATGCAGGCGCCGTTCGCCCATCTCTACCGCCTGGAAGACGGCAAGATCGTCCGCATGCAGCAGTATGTCGATACGGTTCTTGTCGCCCGCGCGCTCGGCTGATCAAATCTAAGGAGACAAACATGACGACCTTCAAATCGTTCGCCGTGGCGCTTGTAGCCGTCGCCGCCATGTCCACCCCGGCCCTGGCCCACGCCAAGACGATCAGCGCCAAGGCTGCAGCTGCGCAATACCGCCTGACCCAGACCAACAAGTCTCTGGTTATTAAAGCCTATCAGGAATTGTTCGGCGATCATGACCTTACGGCGGTCGACCGCTACTGGGCCGAAAACTATATCCAGCATAATCCGTCCATGAAGGACGGCCGTGACTCGGTCAAACAACTGCTCGAAACCATGGGAATCACCCACTGGCCGAAGCAGAAGGTCGACTTCAAGCGGGTCATTGCCGAGGGTGATCTGGTTATGACGGAGGTCGTCCAGCCAAAGTCGGGCGATATGCCGGAGACGGTGATCGTCGACATTTTCCGCGTCGAGAACGGCAAAATCGCCGAACACTGGGACGTGATGCAGGCTGTGCCCCCCAATCCCATTAATCCGCGTCCCATGTACTGACAGCGTTTGAGGCGGTCCGAGCCAACCGCCTCATCTTCCAGGTCGCATTCACCAAGCGAGGTCGCCATGAACCGTCGTTCCACCCTGTTACCGCCCTGTCGCTTGCCCTCCTTACCCTCGCCGCCGCGTCACAAGCCCTTGCCGGTGGCAAAACCCTGACCAGCCGCAGACGGCTGCGCGACTTTCTCGACGCGCTGAGGCCCACGACATAAACAAGTTCAGGTCGCTCTACCTGTCCGAAGGATACATCCAGCACGAGACTCTTGCGACAAAAGCCTGGCCTTGCGATGGAAGTGGTCAACGAAGACTTTGCCGGCGGCGCGTCGGAGGTGTTCGATCTCGCCCACGACATTGAGGACCAGCTCTTCGACGTCAGCGAGGCGCTGGAAAAACTCCAGGAAGCAATCTCTAGGCTGACGGATTTACAGCCCGAAAGCCTCCAGTGGGGCAATTAAATTCCTATGGCGCTCATTTCTTGACGGGTCGACATGGTAGCAAATGCGGTCCATACTCAACCCCCAGATATCTGATAGGGGGAGCATGGAAATTGTTGGGAAGTCGCTATCGGCGATATTGGTAATCCTGGGCGTCACGAGCCTCGTCTGGGAATTGCTCTGCTATTCAGGCGGCAGCCTTGGGATTGCTCTCTCCGTCTTGTTCATGGTCTTGGTAGCAGTTGGTGCGTTTCGCACGTTCAAGCAGCAAGGCAAGGCACGCTAAGGGGGCTTCAATATGATAGCAGCATACATTCCAGGGTTTTTAGTTGTTTGCGCGGTCACGCTTATACTGCAATGGCCGCTAAGGGTCGTGAACCACACGGAATTCGGAACCAAGTACCGCTGGGCTCTCGCGGGATTCAGTTGGGCCGTGGCTATGTACGCCGGCATGACTGCTACGCCCGTGATTTCTAACGTCCTGACCGGAAAAGGACTCAATATTGCGGCTTTGTTGATCGGAATCCCGGTATGGATGCTTGCCGGAACCCTTTTCGGCGTTGCAATGTGGCTATATACCTGCTGGCTTAAACGGAAAGGCAAGTCCAAAGGCTTCTCGGCGCAATGACGCAATAAAGAGATGGCAGAGGAGGAAGCGATCAATCGAGCAGTGCTTCCAGCCCCCGATTTTCTTCATTGCAGGCGCCAAGTACTATGTCGCGATACGTACCTTTGCCGGGATTTACCCCTATTTGCTGATGACCTGAACCTGCAGGTTTTTGACTCGAAGGTGACCATCTTCGCGCAAGTATGCGGATTTAGGTTTGAGACTCGATCAGCCTACCGTGTCTGACAGACAATGACGCATGATATAGTCGCCATGTAGCGGAGTGCTCGCCGTCATCTGCCTGATCAGTTGTCGAATTCTAAGGAAGTGCTCGCGAAGTTCGTGCTCATCCAGCAGGTCGATGAAGGGGTCGTAGCTTTCCGGCGTCAAGCCCAGGCCAAGATAGAGCGCCACCCATGACGGTTCAGTGAAGCTGTTAGGATCATAGACGACGACACGTCCGGTCGCCTTGAAGGTATCCAATTGGTGTTGCAACGCCCCAGAGACGGGACCTTCGGCGCAATGGCGCCAGAATGCGGAGTCGCGGCGGCCCGTGAGCTTGTAGTGCATGATCACGAAATCGCGGATGGACTCATACTGTAATGCAGTTTGCCGATTGAATTCGGCGGCTAGTTGCGGGCGAAATGACGTATCCGGAAAATTTTCCAACAGCCCAGCGACCGCACTCTCGATCAGCCGGATCGCCGTCGATTCGAGTGGCTCTATGAAGCCGCTCGACAGCCCTATCGCGACGCAATTATTGATCCAGGCTTTGTTGCGTCGTCCTGGAGTAAAGCGCAGACGGCGGGATGATGCTAGCGCTTCGCCGTCAAGACCTTCCAGGAGAAGCTCTTCGGCATCTGTGTGGTTCATAAAGTGGCTGCTGTATACATGCCCGTTGCCCGTTCGATGCTGCAGCGGTATGCGCCATGTCCAGCCTGCAGGCTTTGCCGTCGAGGTCGTGAACGGCGTCAACGGGTCCTTTCGCGCGCAAGGAATAGTAATCGCGCTGTCGCACAGCAACTGTTCGCTCCAGTCGGTATAACCAGCCTTCATTGCGCCCTCAATAAGCAGGCCTTTGAATCCGGAGCAATCGATGAAGAGATCACCGGCGATCTGGCGACCATCCGTGAGACGGACCGCGCGGATGAAACCGCTTTCGGCATCGAGATCAATGTCAATGATCTTGCCTTCGGTATGATTCACGCCACGCTTGCACGCAAAGTCCCGCAGGTAGGCCGCATAAAGCGACGCATCGAGGTGATAGCCGTAGGTATAGGCGTTGCTCGCCGAAGGACGATCGCCGCTTGGGTGGGTGAACTTGTTCTGGCGCGCAAGCACTGTGGCTACCGACCATTCCTCATAATCGGGGAAATTTGGGTCAGCCGCCTTAAGTCGGAGCCAGTGCATGTAGGGCGAGCGGCCTTCAATGCTGGGACCGAAATCCCCGAACCCGTGAAAGAACCGGTTGCCGACATGACCCCAGTCTCTGAATTCAATGCCCAGCTTGAAGCTGGCCTTAGTCTTGCGGATAAAGTCCGCCTCGTCGATGCCCAGGCTGCGGTTATAATACCGCACAGTCGGCAAGGTCGCTTCGCCAACGCCGACAGTGCCGATGTCCGTCGACTCAACCAGCTCGATAACGCAGGCTCTCCCTAGGCGCTGAATTAGGGGCGCGGCCGTCATCCACCCGGCCGTGCCGCCACCCACGATGACGATTTTCTCGATGGGTCTGGTCACAGAAATTCCCGAAAAGAGCGCCCTCCCGCTGTGTTAGACGCGGGAGGGCAAGTTGCAGCCCTTTAACATGAACCGGTAACGCCGGGCCGAGCGTCGCGGTTTTGATCGGCAGTTGGGAAGTGACCCGCCGATCAAGCTTTAGAACGTCATGCGGATCTGGGCTGAGAAGCTGCGACCACTTTTGTACCAAGCCAGACCATGGAACCCAACGTGTTGCTGCACGAGTTCCTTGTAGGTCGAATCGAGCAGGTTCTGTCCCTCAAGGCCCAAAGTGACCTTGTCGGTGATCTTGTAGAAGATCCCGCCATCCAACTGCCCATAATCGGCGCCATAAACAGGTAGACCAAACTGAATGTTCTGCTTACCGTAATTCGGGCTGCTGACGTCCGTATTCGTGCCGTTGCCCCCATTCGCCGCATTTACGTTGACGCCAAGCAGATACCGGCTGCGCCAGCTATAGGCCAAACGACCCGAAATCGGACCTTTGTCGTACAGGATCGCCAGGTTGTAGGCATATTTCGACAGGTTCTGCAAAGGCAGGTTGCCGAAGGTCCGACCGTCCGTATCGCAGCCGTTGAGGTTGAGGGTCAGGTTGGCGGTCTGGCTGTTGGTTGAATCGCAATAGGCGCCGGTCACGGGGGTATACAGCTTGCGCTGGCTATCGATATAGGTAAAGTTCGCCTGCAGACCAAAGCCTTTAGCCCAGTCAGGCAGATAGTCGTCATAGTACTGTTGGTAAGCGACCTCCATGCCCTTTATCGTGCCGCTGGCGCCATTGATCGGACCTGTCGCAGAGAAGATGTGCGCGTTACCCGCAGTATCGTTTTCCGTTACATTGAAGATCTGATTGATGACCACATCCTTCAGGTTTTTGGAGAACAGCGCGCCTGTGAGCGAGCCGGTCGGCGCGAAGTACCATTCCAGCGTCAAATCCAGGTTGTCCGACTTTGTAGGTCTTAAATTCGGGTTGCCACTGCTTGAGCCGGTGAACTGCTGAACATTGGATGTGGAATCGATACTCGTTCCCAAGGAAGTAAACGCCTGGAGCTGTGAGAAATCGGGTCTTGAGATGCCTTTCGATAAAGCCAGTCGCGCCTGAAGGTCATGCGTAAACTTAAAGCGAAGATTCAAGCTGGGCAGGACATTGGTGAAGCTGTTTGAGGCATGGATGGGCGAACTAAAGCCAGTGAAGGAGGAATAGTTCCCGGCAGGAAGTTTGGGATCGGGTGTGAAGCTTGCGAGCGTCATGTACCCGTCGGCCTTATCCTCGGTTTTCACGACACGGACGCCGATATTGCCGTCGAAGGGGATTGAAGTTGTGTCGGACCCGAAACGCAGCGTCAGATAGGCCGCGGACGTTTTTTCGCTCTGTGTATTCAGGCCGCCCTTGGAGGGATCGCCGCTCAAAGACGCCGCAGTCCAGCCATTGACGCAACTTGGATCCAGTTGCTGGCAAAGCTGGGTCTGGAAGCTCTGCAAGGTCGCAAATGTGTTCGGCCAGCCGTTGGCCAGGGAGGTCGCCGGGAAGACGACGGCCGACGGCACGTTGGTTGCGCCGTTCATGTAGTTCTTGAAGCTGAACGTCTTATATGGCGCAGGGAACAGATTGAAGTAAGCAAGAGTTGGCTCGTGCCAGCCAAGCATCCAGGTCTGGGACACAGCTGCCCAATTGTAGCCGTTACCGGGTTCAGAAAGCTCGGTTTCAGCGCTTCGGTCACTGAACCGCATACCGGCGCGCCACGATTTCAGGAAGCCGTCTCCGATTTCATAGTCAGCGTCGCCGCGCCACGACCAATCTTTGCCCGTGGCGCGGCTCAGGCCGTCCATGGTGAAGGCCCAGTAATAATTATTGGGATTGGTCAGATAGGCGGTGTCGACCGAGGCCGTCGGAAATCTTCCGGTTAAATTATAGGTCTCGTAGGGTATATTCACGCCGGAGGCGACGGTGAAGTCATCACTGTTTGTTGACGCGTAGACATATTGCAGGTCCGACTTCAGAGACAGCTTGTCATTGACGTCCCAGTTGATCTTCCATGACGAGTCCGTTGTCGTGGACATACGATCAGCCGATCGGACGTCGTCATTGAACGGAACGCCATTGTCAGCATTATCAGCCTCCGTCCCCGCGACGACGATATCGTTCTTGATGATGAAATTTGTGCCGGCTGCTGGTACGAGATTGTACGGATTTACCGACGCGAAGAAGGCGTCTTCGTCCCAATGGAACTTGTAAGACGAGCGGAATACGGTCAGCGACGTGTCAACAGAGTCATTAGGGCGCCATTGCAGTGCGAGATACTGGCCGTCACGTTTGCGGTTGTAGGCAAGCGTCCGCCAGGAGGAGTCGCCGCCTGCGGAAATCCAAGTGGTTTTGCCCGCGGGAAGCCAGGCCGAGTTGGCTGCATTGGTGGTCGCTTCGAGGCTTTGAATTCGCGGGTATAATGAAAACTCCTCAACGCCGTCTGTACGGGTCTGTGTTTCCGAGTGCGCCAAATCGACAAGCAGGCCGAAATCGCCGACTCCTGTATGCCAGCGGTTCGAAAACAGGAAGGATGCTGATGGCTTGGCTGACCCTCCAGCCAGTTCGCCGTAGTTGGCGCCGACAGCGCCACTGATCTTCATGCCTTTGAAGTCGAATGGCATCGCGGTGCGAAGATTGACAAGACCACTGATCGCGCCTTCGATCTGTTCGGCGGATGGGTTCTTGTAGACATCTACGCCCGCCATCAGTTCAGGTGGCACATCCTCAAAGCTTAGCGAGCGCCCGCCGTTGGCGCTGAAGCTGTCGCGGCCATTGATTTCCGAACGCACATAGGTCATGCCGCGAATGGTGACGCCACTGCCCTCAACGGCGAAGTGCTCGGGGTCGGTGTGGCCTGCAATATCATTGTACGAGTGGCTTATCGAAACCCCGACAATGCGTTGCAGGACCTCCGTCACGGAGCGATCGGGCAATTTGCCGATATCGTCGGCGACAATCGAGTCGACTACCTCATCCGAAGTTTGCTTGATTTTCTGCGCAGATTTCAGGGCTGCGCGCTGGCCAGTGACAACGACAACTGTGCTGTCGCCGGCGCCTGTCTTATTCGCATCCTGGGCGAAGACCGGTCCGGCCATAGCAAGACCTACGCCAAGCGCTAGAACGGAAGCGCCCAAGCAAAGGCCAGACTTTGTGCGGTTACGTGACAAACTCATTTTTCCTCTCCCTGAGGTATTTTCCTCATCAAGAGCGCCACCCCCTCACTGGCGGTCCATTGTTCTTTTGTGTCGCGCTTTCGGGCGGTGGTTTGTCGGGGGCGATCCGTTAGAAAGCGCGCCACGACCATCGACCCGCGCGAACCAGTTGGCAACAATGAAGTTTCGTCAATAAAATAACATTTTATAAAGAGCCAAATTTGCAACATTTTCATGTCCAAAAAGGCAGTGTAGTCGACAGGGCGGGCCTATCATAATATCCTGCAACATATTGAATAAAAGATATATTTGTGACCCTTTCAGGCTAAAGGCTTCAGACACATAATTTTATTAATGATGTCACTTTTCCTAATAATGGTCGAGGGTCGGATCTCCTCGCTCAACCATGGCGCTGCACGATAAAGATGACGCAGGTGCAGGCCGTCTATGCCGTCGTTCTGTCCACACACAATGTCTAGGCCGATTAGAGGTGTCGTGGTTTGCGTCAGATAGAAATGTCACTGGCGCCTGCTGTGGAGTAGGGCGGCGGGCGGGCGCGAAGGTCTCACATCGCGCAGAGCTTAAGCGTCGATCACAGGCAGTTCGTAAGGGCACGGTCCGCACCAGGTCGCCCAGTAGTTCAAGAGGACGTCATTGCCCGCCATCTGAGCCGGCGAAAACGTCTTGTGATCGAAGGTGCGTACGGTGAATTTAAGCGCCCGCTGCCGGATTGGACGAGGGTTTCGGATAGGCGTTAGCATTGGACGCCAGCAACGCCGTTACTGTGCAACAGGTTGCGGCGATAAAGCCAGAACGAGGTCGTAAATTCATTGTCTTGAGACGATCACCTTGGCGGAGGCGGTGTTGCCTTTGTCATCGGTGACGGAGAAGGGGATTGTGTGCTGGGTGTTGGGCTGAGGACTGAGCGTGACGCCGTCTTTGGGGTCAGTGAGGGTGAGGGGGGCTCTGGTTGATGAGACGCACTGTTTGAGGATGTTGTCCGGCGAGAGGGTGAAGCTGACCTTTGTGTCGGGTGAGAGCCCGTTCATCGGGATGACGAGATCCTTGCAGGTGACGGCGGGCTGATCCTGGGCGAGGGCGTGGGATGCGCAGGCAAGAGAGGCGAGCGCAAGAGCTGAGACGAGCAGGGGCGGGACGATGGCGCGCATGGGCGTAATCCTGTGAGGCGACGGAAGATGGCTGTTTCGATGGTGGAGCTACTGCCTGTGATAGACCATGGTGCCGGTCCCAGTTCCGCCGTGACCGTCGGAGACGGTGAGATTGTAGGAATAGGACTGGCCAGCGCTAAGCGTGAAGGTGGGCGCTGAGGTGGGACTTGTGACGGTTAGGACATCGCCGTCGGGATCGTTGCATGGCGCGGAGAGTGTGCCTGTGACACTAATCGACGGCACATAGGTTGGAACGCCGGTAATGTTGATGGTTTGCGTCACGCAGATTGGCGGATGGTTCGGTCCGCCACCGAGCACGCCGTTCAGCGCGGTCTGAGCCTGGGTTCGATTGTCGGCATTGTCATAGGAATAGCCGGTCTTGGCGCCCGAAGGGTAGGTCACGGTCTGAAGCCGTCCAAGATCGTCATAGGTGTAGCTGTTGGTCGTGGTCTGAGCCGCCGCAGCAAGTGGCGTGGCCGATAGTGCCGCGACGATGAACAGCGCATGAATGCAACGCATTCCGATCCCCCCTCTTTAATGACCGCCTGCCTATATCGCCTGAGTTGTGGCTTGACAGGAATTTTGCTCAGGATATGGTGCAATGTCGCATATGTAAATATGCAAATCATATGTAAATTAAAATTGGGGGGCTTCTCGGCATGTTCAGCCATAAATCCGTGCGCGCCAAATTGGCTGCGTTGGCGCTGGCTATTTCAGGCATCCTCGGCGCGGGTTCGGTTGCCGCGCAAACCCTGATTCAGCCGCCGGTGATCGCCAGAGTTGACTCGAATGGGGTCGACCTGACGACCGGCAAGTTTACGCTTCCGGGTCTTAATGTCGATATTGGCAGCGCCGGCAGCGGCCTATCGCGCATTGCCGGTCTCAATGGTTCCGACAATAATGTCGGCACGCTGAACCTGACAATCGTAGGCAGTTCCAGCCCCGTTTATTATTTTTATCTGGATGCCAGCCTGGGCGGAGTGACGAACCGTCACTACATTGGCTACGCCCTCAACAATACTGTAAATTTCGATTTTACCAATAATGGCCCCTACTACAATAACGGCACCCGCCTGGATTGTGATGGAGCTACACTGACCCCGTCACCTGGCGCTTTTTGCCACCTGACGCTGAGCGACGGCACGATCGCGACGTACGACCGTTCCTTGAACAGCGCCACACAATTCGGCACGATGACGACGGTGACCAAACCCGATGGCGAAGTTCTGACCTACACCTATTACATGGTCGGAAACCAGGTGAAGGCGATCAAATCGGTTAGCAGCACGCTGGGCTGGATGCTCAAATATGAGGTCGATGCCAACTATAAGGTCATCAAAATCACGGCTATCAATAGCGCGGCGGCTTATTGTGATCCTCAGGCGACGTCGTGTTCAGTTAGCGCGAGCTATCCGTACGCGACTCTGTCGACAAACGGGGCGACCACCACAATAGCTCGCAACGGCACGAACCTTGTCAGTTACACAATCAATGGCAATGTTGTTACGCTGACCTCTCCCAATGGCGTCACCAAGACCATAACTTACAACGGATCGGATACATCAGGTCAGGTTGTGTCGGTGTCGACTGGCGGCTCGACCTGGAACTACGCCTATGTGATCGGGTCGAACGGCAATCCGTCCCAGACCACAGTGACGGCGCCCAATGGGACCACGACAAAGTTGACAGTCGGCCCATTCGGCGTTGAATCGACAACTGATGAAGCCGGACGGGTCATGACCTATGTTTATGACACCAGTACATCAAGCCCTACGATCGGGAAGTTGCTCAAGGTGGTGGCGCCTGATGGGAATGCAACAACAGGCGGCTATACGGCCTACACTTACGATGGCCGCGGCAATGTCATCAATACATTAGTCGTCCCCAAGTATGGCGCGACCAATGGCGTCGCCAATGCGGGTGCGGCGCTCGTAACTCAGGCCCACTTTCCTTCTTGCGACTACAGCCCGACCGGCAATTACAAGTACTGCAACAAGCCGGACTACGTGATCGACCCAAATGGGGTTCGCACGGACTATGCCTATGATATTCGACACGGCGGCGTTCTGACTGAGACGAGACCGGTCGTGAATGGGGTGACCGCTCAGATCCGTTACAGCTACAGCCAGCTTACGCCGCAAGTGAAGAACAGCAGCGGCGGTCTTGTGGCTCAGGCTCCGGTCTGGCGGCTGACGGGGGTGTCGAGCTGCATGAGCTCGAACTGGACCGGTTCGTCCTGCGCCGTGGGTGCAGCTGATGAGCAGAAGACAACCATTGCCTACACGTCGACCAACCTGCTGCCCAACAGCTCTACGGTTCAACTGGGAGATGGATCGCTCGCGCAGACCACCACGACCAGCTATACCGACAACGGCGACGTAGCGACGGTCGATGGTCCCAAGCCAGGAGCGGTCGATACCGCCTATAAGTTTTACGACGGCCTCGGCCGGGTGATTGGCGCGATCGGCCCTGATCCAGATGGGACCGGACCGCGGAATCGCCCGGCGACACGCACCTACTATGACGCTGACGGCCACGCCGTTGAAGTCGATACGGGTACCGCATCCGGCACGGATATCAACGCCCTGAACGGCATGACTGTGCAGGAGCGCGACACCAACGTCTACAACAGTTATGGTCAGGCGACCGTCGCGCAACACTTTATTGGCAATGCGGGGACGCCCAAGGACGTCACCCAGCGCTCTTACGACAATATGTTACGCCTGAGCTGCGAGGCGATGCGTCTCAATCCGGTTGATTATGGCGCATTGCCGTCCTCAGCCTGTTCGCTCGGCACGACCAACGCCGACGGCTCGCACGACCGCATCACGCATTATAACTATGATCCGGTCACCGGCGCGCTTGTCAGCATGGTCAGCGGCTATGGCACGAGCGTGGCGCGGACGGATGTCCTCAAGGCCTATGACGCCTCCAGCGCGACTTCGACCGGGACATTGAGCTATGTCGAGGACGCCAAGGGCAACCGGACCAGCTATTTCTACGACGGCTTCAATCGGTTGATTAAAACCTGCTATCCGCTTGTCGGCGCCGGCCACGCCAGCTCGACCACGGACTGCGAACAGCAGAGCTATCGTACGACGACGGTGACGGGGGTCAGTCAGGCGACATCGCTGGTCAATACGGTCACCCTGCGCGACAATGCCAGCATCACCTTCGGCTATGATGCGCTCGGTCGCGTCTCGAACAAATCGGGCGCGGTGAGCGAAAGCTTCACCTATGACAACTTCGATCAGGTAAAGACCCACATCAACAATACGACGGGCGGGTCATCGGCGTCTGAGACCTACACCTATAATGCTCTGGGCTGGCTGATGAGCGACCAACAACCGATGGGCGCGGTGTCCTATCAATATGACGCCTACGGCAAGCGCACGCGCCTGACCTGGCCGGATGGTTTCTTCGTCACCTACGGCTTCGACGATGGCGACGAACTGACGGGCATCTATGAGAACGGCTCGGCGCAGATCGCCAGCTTCGGCTACGACAACTATGGCCGTCGCACAGGGCTTGGCCGCGGCAGCGGCTATGGGACGGGTTATGGCTATGATGGCGCCTTGCGTCTGCAGACGCTTACGCTTCCGGCGGTGAGCGGGGGCGATACAGTCAGCCTGGGCTATAATCAGGCCGACCAGATCACCTCGCGGACGAATTCTAACGGCGCTTACGCTGCGGCCAATCCGACGGCGGATAATACGACCAGCTATAGCATCGATGGCCTGAACCGCATCACGACCGCAGGCGCTTCGAGCCTGGGCTATGATGCGCGGGGCAATCTGGCTTCCGATGGCTCCGTTGGCTACGCCTACAACGCCAACAACTTGCTGACCTCGACCAGCAATCGTGTAAGCTTCGCCTACGACGCGGAGAACCGTCTGCAAAGCTATACCGTGGTCGGGGTGACGACGAAGTTCCTCTATGATGGAACCGACCTGATCGCGGAATACGACGCTTCGGGCAATCTCCTGCGCCGCTACGTGCATGGGCCGGGCACGGATGAACCGCTGGTGTGGTACGAGTACCAAAGCGCCCCGATCGGTAAGCGCTACCTGATGGCCGATGAGCGCGGCTCGATAGTCGGTGTCACCGACGCCTCAGGCCATATTCTGGCGGTCAACACCTATGACGCCTATGGCGTGCCGTCCTCAAGCAACAACGCCTATGCCGGTCGCTTCCGCTACACGGGCCAGATCTACCTGCCGGAACTGGGCATCTATGACTTCAAGGCCCGCATGTACGCCCCGACCCTCGGGCGCTTCATGCAGACCGACCCCATCGGCTATGGCGATGGCATGAACTGGTACGACTACGTCCACGGCGATCCGATCAATGGCTCGGATTCCAGCGGCTTGGATGGGAGCGGGGATGTCACTGCAACCGGCAACTGTATTGATACGGACGCTACCGGCGCGGTATGTACTCCAATCATCATTGTCACCGGGCACAGGCCAGACCATAACCCGTGCGGCGGCGATGTTCTCAACAGGATGGGCTGCTGGGCCGACAGTTATGACGACTGGACGAATCAACACCCCTGGCTGAGCGCGGGCGTCGATCTTGGCGTCACACTCCTGTGCCCGGAGTGTGGGGAGCTGAAATCACTCTATGATTTTGCGCGCCATCCGTCTCTGCTCACGGCGGCGGCGCTTATTCCGGGTGAGAAGATCTTTGCCAAGGGCGGCGGGCTGGTCTTCAAAGCGCTGAAAGACACAGGCTGTGGTTGCTTCGTTGAAGGCACGGAAGTCGAAACCCCGAAAGGGCTTGTCCCGATCGAAGACATCAAGGTCGGTGATCTGGTCCTGGCCTATGATGAGCATTCCGGCAAAACCGTCAGCGAGCCCGTCAGAGGCCTGATCCGCCCGGAGCCGAAGCCGACCTATTCGCTGGTGTTCAAGGGCGAGCATGGTGAAGCGGACAATTTCCGCGCCACGGCTGACCACCCCTGGTTCACGACCAACGGCCACTGGATCCACACCGAAGATCTGAAGGCGGGCGACCAGATCGCCACTGCAACAGGAGAGGCCTTCACCCTCGCGTCAATCAAGCTCTCCGGCAAAGTCGAGCAAACCTATAACCTCGAAGTGATGGACCTGCATACCTTCCTCGTAGGCAAAGACCACCTGGTCGTGCATAATAGCAAATGCATGCTTGCAATTGAATTGCATCATCTTTTACCCCGAAAATTCGCCAAACAATTTGCAAAAGTCGGGCTAGATATTGAAGATTACAAAGTACCACTCACCTTTGCGGAGCATAGGGCTGCAGGTTCGGGGCTCCACGCTGGCAAGGCTGCGTCAAGTTGGAATGGCGTTTGGGATAATTTTTTCGCACAAAATAGAAATTTCACTCAACAAGACGTTTTAGATCAACTGGCCAAAATGCGGGCAGATTTTGGAGTACCTGGAAAATGACACTTATAATCTCGGATTTTTGGCTTATCCGCCCCGAAAATAATCCTCCGCAAGCTGAATGGGACGATACAATGGATATAGAACAAATCCATTGTCCTGTTGACCCTGCTCACACGCGAGGGGGCAAAAGACTTTCCGATCTTCATGTAATACTTGAAGATGATTCCCCCGAAGATTTTATTCGAACGTGGTATTCGGAGTGGATAATTCAAGATCACGTCTTAAAAGAACTCCGGGAGGAAAATGTGACTGGCTTTGAAGTTCGACCAGTCGAAGCAAGATTTAAAAACAATAAAAATATACCCCCTAAGTTATGGGAGATTGTGGTAACGGGATGGGGTGGAATGGCTGACCCAGCGTCAGGCATTACGCTTGATAAAACCAGATCCTGCAACGCCTGTGGATTTCTTCGCTATACTGGCGCCACCCACCCAGAAAAGATCCTTGACACTAAGCAATGGGACGGCGGAGATTTCTTTATGGTCTGGCCATTGGTGACATGTATCTTCTTGTCACCTAAAGCAAAGCAGCTTCTTTCTGAGAAACTCTATACGGGTTGCAATCTGTCGAAAGCGAGCGAGATCACATTTTCGTCTCACGTTATTCCGGGATTCGGACCGGGACGTCTTTCTTATTGGATGCCCGACACTCGAGCGCATGAGCTAGGAGATGGGCTTGGAATTTATTGATTCTAGGTAAGCGATGGGGTGGACGCCCCCACTCGACGGCATCAAAGTGCCAGAACGGTCATTGGGGACTAAGCAAGAGAGGAAGCGTCCGTGGAAAAGTTTAACACCGTCGGCCTCGATTTGGCAAAGAATACGATCCAGGTTCATGTCGCGGATTGCAACGGCGCGGCACTGGTTCGCCGCAATACCAGATTGCTTGCTCTTTGACTCGTTCGTGATTTTGCATTGGTGGCGAACGCTGATTCCCTTCTGTGGGAGGGAGATGGCAAATGGTTCTCAAACAGAGCAGGAGCCGGCAATTAGAGCGTTTTCCGTTCATGTTGGATCATACCCGCAGCTGGTGAAGTAGTTCCTGCACTCTGCTGGTGTGATGTGGCCGATGAGATTGCCGATGGCAGCCCATAGACCGTCGACGGTGCGTTCGGCGGACTTCCGGAGAAGGGCCTTCAGTTTGGAGAAGGCCTTTTCGATTGGATTGAAGTCTGGGCTGTAGGGCGGCAGGAACGCCAACTTGGCGCCGGCATTTTCTATCAGCTCTCTGGCGGCGGCGCGCTTGTGACTGGACAAGTTGTCCATGATCACAATGTCGCCCGGCTTGAGGGTTGGTGCGAAGATCTGCTCGACGTAGGCCTCAAACCAACCGCCGTTGATCGGGCCGTCCAAGACCATCGGCGCCACCATGCCGCCCAGACGCAGTCCAGCGATAAAGGTCGTCGTCTTGCGGTGCCCGTGTGGAAAACCCATGCGCAAGCGCTGCCCCTTTTTGCATCGCCCGTGCGAACGCGTCATGTTTGTCGCCGTCCATGTTTCGTCGATAAAGACCAGCTTCTCAGGGTCCAAATCGAGTTGGCTTTCAAACCAGCAACGGCGGCGCTGCAATACATCCGGACGGTCCTGCTCTATGGCGTGGCCAGTCTTTTTTTACGCGTTTGGTCGTGACGAACCAAAAACCGATGCAGTGCCGATTGGCTAACGATCACCCCCATCACGGCAACAGCTTCACGCAAATCAGCAAGGGTTGCATCTCGATTTTCGGCCAGCCAGGCCAATATCGGCCCCGCGTGGGCTTCAATCCGGTGCGAGTGCCGGTCGCCGCCAAGCGGGCCTGGCCGCAAATGGCCCTGACGCTTCTGTAAATGACGCCACCGGCTGACGCTGGCCGCGCTGACACCGAAGCGATCGGCCGCTTCGCGATGCGTTGCGCCGGTCGCGACCGCCGCCAGAACCCGCTCTCGAAGATCTACGGAAAGGGCTTTCGACATATCCGCCGGCCTCCCTCCGGCAGATAGTTTGAATCAGAACCACGCTGATTTGAAAACCCCCGCCGATTCATTCAGATAGGAAAACGCTCTAGAACACGCTCGTAAGTGAAGTAGAGCCTCATTTCTCTGCTAAATTCTCGGAAACACCACCTTCACATCCTGCTGCCCATAGGCCATCAGGTACGGCCCACATTGTGCCAAAGCCGAAATCGCCTGGTTCTCTGACCTCAATAGCTTATCATCGATACGCGTCCCCGGTGCACGCAGGATCGTTGGCGGCTTTGCCAAATTCCCCAATGGCGAAAAACTCACCTGCAGTGTAACGCTCTGCGTCGACTTATCCGCCACACGCCGCCAACAGGGTTCAATCGCCTTCCAGAGGTCATTCATCGTCGCGTTATTGCTGTTATTGACCTCAACGTGGGAGGCCTTCTGTGTCTTGGCGGCTTCACTCGGCTCGGAGGGCGAAGACGGCTGGAATGGGTCGGCGCCGAACACCTGGGCTAGCGACTTCGGCTGCGGTTTAGAGAGACCATAATCGCTCGGCCTGGCGTCGCGCGGTGTCGCCTGATCCGCCATTTGTTGAAACGCCTGCAGGGCGTCCTGCTGTGGGGTCGGCTGCTGCGCTTGAACCTGACTCGGCGCGGCGTCGGAAGGGTGGTGCACACCCACCAGATCGAGCTGGAAGCCCTCCACGTCCGCTTGCCCTTCGCCTTTTGTGTCCCTTTCCGCCGTCTTGCTTGAAGAGATGGCAAAGGCCGTGAAGAGAAGAAGGTGCAGCAGAACCGAGGCGCTCACGGCGAGCGTCCGTCTGAGATTATGTTTCGGCTTTTTTTGCACATCCCCCATAGGGGCAATCTACAACGCTTGATTGCTGATTGTGAAGCCATCTGTTACGCTCATGACGATAAATCTGCGTGTTCTTGGAGCGCAGTTGGGAAGAGGCGATGCGGGGGCGGTCACAAGCGGATGCGGGTTTTATGATGGTCGACGCCATGATCGGCGTCGCCATCATCGCTTTGTCGCTAACCCTGTGCTTAAGCGCGCTGAGGATTGCCCGTCATTCGCGCGAAGCCGCG
The DNA here is from genome assembly GCF_051956075.1 of Asticcacaulis sp. Lineage (GTDB taxonomy): Bacteria > Pseudomonadota > Alphaproteobacteria > Caulobacterales > Caulobacteraceae > Asticcacaulis. The sequence continues at coordinate 178,144 of NZ_JBQCGA010000053.1, forward strand.
CGCCGCACTGATGCCGCCCGTCTTGCTCTAGTCCACGCCCTGGCTACGGCGCCATCGCGTCCGGGAAGCTATCAAGGACGGGACGGAGACCTCGCCACTGACGTCACCGTGACAAGTCTGCAGTTGGACCGCGTCGAGCTTTGCCAACTCGATGCAACTGTGACCCAAGGCGCTCCGCACAAGATATGGCGCATGACGGCAACGCGTTGGTGCGAGCCGTCGACCTCATGACCTTCGATGCTCAATCCCCGGATGCCGGATTCACCCTGACAGAAATGCTGGTCGCCTTGCTCATCATCAGCCTGTCGATGGCTGGCCTGCTCGCAGCCGTGAAGCTCGTTTCGCGCTACGACCAAAGGCTGGTCGCGGCGCGCAATGAGGCCAGAGGCGTCAAGACCTTCGCCGCGAATCTGGAAACCCAGCTCCTGACGCGACAACCGATCGAAGACGACCGCATCGATGGCGATGTCAAGACGATAGGCTATCCGTGCGACCCCAGCGTTCAGAGAGGCGTGCACGATTGCCATCTCAGTGTCCCTCAAGGCGATCTCAGCTATGTCAGCCAGGGCGAGAGCCTTAAGGCCTGGCCGATTCAGAACCTCAAACCCGGCGAAACCCGTCGTCTTGAGGCCGTTATATGGCGCAGTGCAGCGGGGAAAACTTTGGCGATTGTTAAATTACCAGTTGAACAGGGAGCCGATTGCCAGTTTGATATGATTTCCCGAACCTGCCGAGCCTTGAGCGAAGATCAAAAGAGCGCGGCGGGCGGGTAGGGGGACCAGGGCGCGGGGCCATGAACGATCTCAACATCCCACAAAGGACAGGCTTCAAGCCGTTCACGCGCGTCGTCACAGCGCCGCCGGCCTGGCCGTGGGATCAGACACGCGCTGCAAGGCTGGAGGCGCAGCACACATCCCCTTTATCTGGCGACGATGTCACGGTGATCGTGCGTCGTCTCAGCGGCTGGGCGTGGAATGAACCTGGCAGGTTCGTCGCGATCTACCTGCGCGGCGTCGATCTGCGCGAGGGCCTCAAATTCCAGGTCGAGGCTCAAGGGCAGACTCTGACCATCGACATGCCCTCGCGCGCGAGCAAAATTGCGCAGAGTCGCGACCGGGCCCAGATCCTGGCGTTTGGCGGCGTGATTCTGGTCGGCCTGATTGCGATGGCGAGCCTGGCCCTGCATCGCCGCGCCGCAGAGGCCGATCAGCTCACGCAACTGGAGGCGCGCCTGGAGCAGCAGGCGCATCAGGCGGAACGGTCGCGCCGCGCCCATGCCGATGCGCTGGCGCTGGAGGATCTTGGCGTGCGCAATCGGACGATCGATCAGGCGATGGATGATCTCAAAACCTTGAGCCTGAAACGTGATCCCAACGCCCGGATCGACGCCTTCTACTGGAACCATGGTTATTGGGCGGTGGAGGCGCGGGGAACATCCTCACCCGTCAATGACGCCACTGTGCCCTTGCGCAGGGCGACGAAGCCTGTGCGCAAGGGCGTGTGGCTCTGGGTGTCGGCCAGTGAAGATGGAGCCGGTTCATGATCGATGACTACTTGTCGTCACGAAGACGGCCCCAAACCCGGTCGATGGAGATTCCCCTACTGGCCTGGGGCGTCGCTGGCCTGCTGGCTCTGGTCGGGCTCGGCGTCCTGTTTCTATCACGACCGACGGACGCCAAGGCGCGCCTCGTGGCCCTGGAGGCGCAAAGTAAGAGCATCCGCTCGGCTACCGACGCGCGGGGCGATCTGACGTCGTTTCCGGCGGGCTCCGTGTGCGCCGGACAGGTCGATGACGCTTTGCGCAACCAACTCACCAACGCTTTGATGAACAGCGGCCTGAAGGTCGAGGCGCTCGATATCGCCGACGCCGGTCAGGCGGGTGATCGCTTCCCTTTACGCGCGTACAAACTGACCCTCAAAGGCAGCGGAAGCTATGAAGAGGCGATGCGCGGCCTGCAGGCGCTGAAGCGTTACCAACCCAGATTGTTCCTCGATACCCTGTCCTTGCGCAATGAGACCAGTTCAGTGGACCTTGATGTAGAGGGGCGTCTGTTCTGTCGATGGAAAAGCTGAAGCCCTATCTGATGGTGAGCGCGTGCGGCGTCATCGCCGTCCTTGTTTTGTCCTTATTGTTCGATCCGACGCGCGCGGACGTCAGCCGAATGGATGCGCTTGCGGCGCTCAAGCCGAAGTCTGAGGCGCCATCTTCGTTGAATCCGGTCAACGATGACGTCACGCTTTTGAGCAGCCGTCCGGTCTTCATCATGAGCACGGGCGTGGGGGCGTACAAGGATAAAACGTTTCAGATTTTCGGATTGTCGATCTCACCCGGCCGGAAGGCGGCGCTGGTTGCAATCGACGGAGGCCAGCCCGCCTGGATCAGCGTAGGGCAGGTGAGCGACGATGTGCAACTGACGGACGTCACCGCCACCTCGGCGCGCTTCGACACGCCTTTGGGCGAACGCATTGTCAGCATCAATGATGCGCCGACGCAGCAAGGCTCCGCCTCGTCGTCGGCGGCCGGGGGATAGGATTTGAGTTTGCGTCTTCGATCGAGTTTGGCGGCCTTGAGTGTTAGCCTGCTTTCTGCGCCTCTGGCGCTCGGCGCCGCTATTCCGGCGAGCGCCTATGCCGCAACCGGCCAGCAGACCTATATATTCGCATTCAAGGATGCGGACATCTCGCAGGTCGCCCAGGAAATCCTGGGCAACAGTCTCGGCGTCGCTTACCGCGTTGAGCCAGGCGTGACAGGGAAGATGACCTTCACCATTGAGCAACGCCTGACGCGCGCGCAGCTCCTGGCGGCCTTTGAAACGGCGCTGGCGCAGTACGATGTGGTCATGACGCATGATGGCGATACAGTCGTCTTGCAATCGCGTAAGACCGCGGCTGTGGGCGGACAGATCACGACCGGCGCGTCACGCCCCTCCGGCGTCGGCTATCAGGTCCGCGCGGTGCCGATCAATTACGGCTCCGCCAGCGAAATCGCTAAAGCCTTGGGCACAGTGTCCGATTCCAATCTGGTCCTGTTCTCATCCGACAAGCTGAACCTGATCATCCTTGGCGGACGCTCGGAAGAACTTGATAACGCCCTGACGACCATCGCCCTGTTCGACAAGAGCACGCTGGCGGATTCGAGGATCAGGTTTTTCAATCTGAGCAATGCGAGCGCAGAGGATGTGGCTGACGATCTCGGCAGCATCCTCAAGGCGTCGGGGACGTCGAGCGTCGCCATCGCGCCTATGAAGCGGCTCAATGGTATTTTCGCGTTTTCGCAGTCCAGCCAGGCCCTCGACCAGGTCGGCGAATTCATCCGCCGCCTGGATGTGCCGTCGCAGGATATGGCGACGAAGGTGTTCGTCTATCATCCTAAGGGTGCCTCGGCCGAAAGCCTCGCTGCGACACTCAGCGCGGTCGCGGGCATCAGCTCAGGCGCGAATGAGCCCTCAGCATCGCCGGTAGATTCGTCCTCAACGACGAACGGTCAAGCGGCGGGCTCCAGGCTGGCGGCGGCTTCTGCTCAGGGCTCTCAGCCCATGAGCGCCAATGGCCAGAATATCCGCGTTGTCGCCGACAAGGACACCAATTCGGTGATCATCGACGCGCCCGATGCGGTTCTCGTTCACCTGCAGCAGGTGTTGCAGGATATCGACCGCGAGCCGGCGCAGATCTTTATCGAAGCCTCGATTGTCGAGGTCACGCTTAATAAGGACCTCAATTACGGCATCGACTGGTCGAAGCTTGCCTCGCATGGCGACCTGACGGTGAGCAACTACTCGTCCAATTCCACGTCGTTCTCCCCGATCGCGCCCGGGTTTTCGGCGACCTATGTCGGCAGCGATATCTCCGCAGCGCTAACCGCCTTAAGTTCTCAGTCCAAGGTCAAGATTGTCTCGGCGCCCAAGATCACCACGATTGAGAACTCCCCGGCGACCTTGCAGGTTGGCGACCAGGTGCCCGTGGTCGTACAGTCCGCCCAGTCGACCACGACCAGTACGGCGCCGCTGGTCAATTCTGTCGATTACCGAGACACAGGCGTGCTGCTCAAGGTGACGCCGCGCATCACCAATGGAAACCGCATCCTCCTCGACATCTCCCAGGAGGTTAGCTCTGTCGCTAAAACGGTAACGTCCGGCATCGACTCGCCGACCATCAATCAACGCAAGCTCGCCTCCAGCCTGATCGTGCCCGAGGGCGCCGTCGTCGCTCTTGGGGGGCTGATCAGTTCCAGCGACTCCACCAGCGACAACGGCGTGCCGGGCTTGAAGTCTATTCCGCTTATCGGTGGTCTGTTCAAAGGGCAGACGAATAGTGGCCAGCGGACCGAACTGATCATTCTTCTTAAAGCCCGAATCATGCGCGATCAGTCGGATTACACGGCCCTGACCAGTAATCTCAGCGCCGATTTACGGGATCTGATGCGCAGCGGCTTTATTGACGTGTCAGCGAACCATGCCACGCCATGAGGATCCGCAGGCGGGCTACGCCAGTCTCACAGCCATTATCCTGTGCGCGGCGCTTTCGATCCTGTGCACGGGGATGATCACGCTGGCGACATCGCAGGCGAGATCCGCTAAACGCGCCCTTTATCGCGCTCAGCAGCAGGAGGCGATGAATACGGCGCTGTTGCGCACGGGCGCGCATATCGCCATGATCTCTGGCGCGGCGACCGTTACGCGGGATGAGGCGATAGCGACGCCGCAAGGGACGATGACGGTTCATGTCCGCGCCGAGCAGGAGGCGCGTAAATGGCCATTGGGCCAGATCGAAAAGATTGATCCCAAGATTCTGGCCGACTACACCGCCTTGAGCCCGGAAGCGCTAGGGCAAACGCAAAACCAGGATTGTCGAAAGACCTTATTTTCCGAGGTCGGTCAGACGCCGCCGGATCATGCGTTTCCAAAGCCGGTCGGACTGATTGCGTCGGGCAGCCATGACGGTGAGGTCTGGCGCCTGCGCGCGGTCAGCGGCAATCGCGTCATTGAGGAAGATGTGCGCTTTTTAGGTGATCCATCGCATATTTACGCAATAGTGTCGCAAGACGAGAAAGCCCTGGGGGAGTCGCCGACATGCCGGTACCTGAAAACGCAGCCGTGATCGAAAGCGAGCTTCGGGACGATCCAGAAGGCGGTTACACCCTGACCGAAATGCTGGTCGTGATCGTCATCATCGCCCTGATTGCCGCGGTGCTGACGCCGTCGCTGCTTGGCCAGCTCGGTCGGGCCCGCGCGAAGACGGCCAGCCTGCAACTGGATACGACGGCGACCTCGCTTGAAATGTTCAAGGATGATGTCGGTCGGTTCCCGACGCAGCAGGAAGGTCTCAAAGCTCTTGTTACCGATCCCGGAATTGATGGCTGGCTTGGGCCTTACCTGAAATCGGACAAATCGATCAACGACCCTTGGGGGCGGCCTATCGTCTATACGATCTCAGATCAGGGCGCGAGCGTGACCATTCTGGGGGCGGATGGCAAGCCCGGCGGGCAGGGGGCCGACAAGGATATTACCGAGACGGTGAAGTAGGGCGTGCCTGACAGCGCCGTTGTCATCGAATTTTCGGCCGCTGCGCTCGTTGGCGCGAGCATCGGCGCATTCGCTGCGACCGCAGCGGTACGCCTGGCCGATGGGCGCAATCCCTGGCATGGGCGGTCGTGTTGCGACGGCTGCGGGAGGCAGCTTTCCGTCTACGAGACTGTTCCGATTATTAGCTATGTGACGTCTCGGGGAAGGTGCCGGACCTGTCACGCTAAGATCGATCCATTGCATCCGGTATCCGAAAGCACTGGTCTCGTCCTCTTGCCTTTGTGCCTGTGGTTGCGGCCTGGGTTGGAAGGGGTGCTTCTGGGCGCGCTCGCCATGTTGCTTCTGACGACTGCGATCGTGGACATGCGCACCTATCGGTTGCTGGATGTTTTCACGATACCGATTGCGGCTGTCAGCGCACTACTTGCCTTCAGGCAAAACGAACTTGGGTTAGGGCTTCTGGCATCCGCTCTGAGCGTCCTGATTTTGTCTCTGCTAAAGCTTATACTTGAGCGGAGGCGTCAAAAGTCCATGCTGGGTTGGGGAGATGTGAAGCTTGTCGCTGCATTGGCGCTGGGCCTGCACAACGGGACGCCGGTGATGATGTGTGTCGCCGCTTGCTTAGGACTGGCTGTGGTTCCAATCCGGTCGAAACAAAAGGCTGGCGCCATACCGTTTGGGCCCATGCTTTCGGCGGCGACGATGTTGACCTACCTTGTGTTCAAAGACCATTTTTGATCGTGCAAAGCCGTTTCGGGAAAGCGCATGTGACGCCTTTTATAATGCTGGCTCCGGCTGGCTTTGAACGTCTATTGATTGCGCATTGAGATTAAGCGATGACTATAGGGGGAGGGGCGCGATGTCCGATTTCGATCTTGTTCGCGAAGATGTTCTCGACCGCATGCTCACGGAGAGCTTGATCACGCCCGAAGCCGTCGGCCGGGCGCGGGTCGTGTCCGATCGCACCGGCCAGCCGCTTGAGCAGGTGCTCAATCAACTGGGCCTGCTGCCAGATGACGATCTGGCCACCGCCTACGCGGCGGTAACCGGCTTGCCCGTCTGGGATTTGGGTCTTGAGCCGCCGATAGTCGATTTGGCGGACGTCGGCGTGGGGCAGGAATTTCTGCGCAAGGTGAGGGCCTTACCCATCCGCCTGGACGGTGAAACCCTGGTGTGCGCCGTTTGCGATCCATTCGATGATGAAATGCGCGCCGGCCTGGGCTTCGCCACCGGGCGCGACGTGCGGTTCCTTGTTGCGCGGCTGGGCGACTGGCGGCGCGCCTTCGATGCGGACGCTTATGAGATTCAAAGCGATAGCTTCCTCGATGAACGCCGCGTCGAACGCGACATGGCTTTCGTTGAAGATCACGGTGTTGAAGGCAAGGCGGTTGAATTGGTGACTCAGGCCTTTGCCGCCGCCGTAGAGCGCAACGCCTCGGATATCCATTTCGAGCCCAGACGGAATGATCTCTTGATCCGTTTGCGCGTCGATGGCCGCATGATCGATTACATGACCGTCTCGTCCGATCTGGCAGGCCCTTGCGTCTCACGCATCAAGGTGTTGTCCAATCTTAATGTTGGAGAGCGAAGGCTGCCTCAGGACGGGCGCGCCTCGTTCATCAATGCCGGGCGCTCGATTGATGTTCGCGTCGCCACTTCGCCCAATGTGTTCGGCGAGAGCGCGGTGCTGCGACTTCTCGACCGGGCCAGCGCCCCTCAGGATATCGCCTCACTGCATTTACCGCCTCATATCGTCGCGCTTCTCGACAAGGCCGTGAGCGCGCCGCACGGTCTTTTCCTCGTTACCGGCCCGACGGGGTCGGGTAAGACGACCACGCTTTACGCCTTGCTGGCGGCCTTCAAGGGCTCGGGTAAAAAGATATTGAGCGTCGAGGATCCGGTCGAACGGCATTTTGAGCACGTCTCGCAGACCCAGGTGCAAAGCGGCATCGGCCTGACCTTCGCCACATGCCTACGCTCCTTTCTGCGCCAGGATCCGGATGTTATCCTTGTCGGAGAAATCCGAGACGCCGAGACGGCGGCGGTCGCCGTGCAGGCGGCCATGACAGGGCACCTTGTGCTGGCGTCCGTCCATGCCAATACCGCTCTTGCGGTTGCGCCGCGACTTCATGATATGGGCATTGAAACTTACCAACTGGCGGCTTCGATGAAAGGCGTGGTGGCGCAGCGCCTGGTGCGCAGGCTCTGCTCGGCCTGTCGCCAACCTTGCGAGGCCAGCGAGGGCTTGATGGGTCTGGCGCGCCGTCTCGGTCAGCCCGCTCCTGCGCGCGCTTTCGAGCCAATAGGCTGCCCCAAATGTCGTGGCTCGGGCTATTTAGGACGCATCGCCTTGGCCGAAGGCTATTGGAGCGATGACCGCTTTTTGGGACTGGTCAGCGCCGGCGCGCATCTTGAGACCCTTAAAACTTGGTGGCGCGAAACCGAGCAGATTTCCATGGCGGCGGAAGGACTCCGGCAGATCGAACTTGGCGAGACCACGCTTGAAGAAATCCTCATGATCATGGATGCGTGAGCCATGAGCGTCCTGGTAAGCTTTCGCTATAAGGCCGTGCAACCGAACGGCAAGTCCAAACAGGGAAGCATTTACGCGTCCAGCGAAGCCGACGCCTATGCGCGCCTTAGGGCGGAGAATTTGTCGCCGCTCCTGATCCGAACGGATGCCGCGCAGGCGACCAAATCCAGAGCTGACCACGGATATAGCCTCTTACGTCGGCTTAGGCGCAAATCCATCACCGATCAGGAGCTTGAAGACCTGTTTCGCAATCTTGCGGTTCTGCTTCGCGCCGGCGCGGATATCCGCACGGCCCTGGGGGTGCTAGGGCAGGAAACCGCGGGCCTGAGGCTGGTGTCACAGGCCATTCTGGGCGGATCCAGTCTGGATCTGGCCCTGGCGCCGGTCATTCCCAAACCCCTGTCCCATCTGCGCGGACTGATCGCAGCGGGCGAGGCGAGGGGGGACATCTCCGCGGGCCTCGACAGCGCGGCCAGCGTTTTGGCGATGCGCCGCAAGATTCGCCAGCAACTGTTTGAAGCCTTGAGTTATCCCGCTTTCGTTTTCGTAAGCGCCATAGCCGCCCTGAGCATCATTCTTCTTGTAGTGGTCCCCGCGATCGCGCCGCTTTTGCTCGATAACGGTCAAAGACTGCCGATCTATTTTTCGTTCATTTTCGCTATCAGTCAGGGGCTTGGATATGGTTGGCCCTATCTCTTGGCGGCCCTCCTTATGGCCGCGATTGCGGTGAGTCTCGGGTGGCGCTTTGGCGGCTTGAAAGCCTGGACCGACCGATGGCTCCTGGATGGTCCGCTCCGCTCCATCGCGCGTTCTCTGGTCTATGGCGGGTATTCCCGCGCTCTGGGCGAGAGCCTCCAGTCGGGCGCCAGCATTCTGGATGCGCTACGGCTGTGTCAGCGAAGCCTGGCGAACACTGAGGCCCGTAAGCGAACCGATATCGTCTCAACCATGATCCGTCAGGGACGAACCTTGAGCGACGCCTTTCGAGAGGTTCGTGGCTTGCCGCAGACCATTGTTCGTCTATGTGAGGTTGGCGAGGCCTCCAGCACGCTTGGTCCGATGCTAATGCGCGCTGGCGAGCGCGAAGAGACGGCTGCACTGGTCAAGATCGACAAGGGCTCCAAGCTTCTGGGGCCTTTGCTGATTATTGGCCTTGGAGCGCTGATTGGCGGCCTGATGGCGGGTGTTCTGACCGCACTGACGGATATCGGGTCTATAAGCGGGGCCTGAGGGGCCCATGAAGGGGGACGAATGATGAAACTCAAACACATCGCGCCGAAAGGCCGAAAAGCTTGGCGATGCCTTCTATTTGTTTTGGCAGGGCTTCTACAAGCGCGCGTCGGCAGCGCCAGCCAGACCCTTTACAGTTATGATGCTTTAGGTCGCTTAACTCAGGTCGTAAGCGATAACGGCTCTGTCGACAAATACAGCTATGACAGCGCTGGAAATCGCATCCAAACTGAAACGCGAAATACAGTCAGGTATCTTCATGCCAATGAATCCCTCTGTTCGCCGGACGGTCACACATGTCTGATCATGCAAGGAGACGGCAACCTAGTGCTTTACACCGATGGCGTTGCGCGCTGGAGCAGTCAGACGAACGGGACATCTTCCAACCTGATGGCGATGCAGGGCGACGGCAATCTCGTTGTCTATGGCGACAAAGCTTATTGGGACAGCGGCACACCGGGAAATCCTGGCTCAAGCCTGTCCGTAACCGATGATGGCGCAGCCACGATCACCAGCGCAAAGAACGTCCCAATCTGGTCAACGAACACCGGAAAGGTGCTTGTGCTGAATGTCGACAAATCGATTACCTCGCCTGATGGTCGCTTCAGGCTGCTGATGCAAGGCGACGGCAATCTGGTTCTGTATGAGGGCAACAGCGCTCTATGGTCGTCGCAAACGAACGGATCAGGCGCAAATCTCGCAGCCTTCGGCTTGGATTGTCGACTTGCGGTCTATCAAGACGGCATAACGCGCTGGTCGTCGGGAGCCCAATCTACATCAGGATGTAATTTGGCGCTGCAAAATGACGGAAATCTCGTCATCTATTCCTTAGGGAGCCCCGTCTGGGCGAGCGATACGGGCGGGCATTGAGACGCTTTTTGAGACCGAACGACTCCGTCTTGAGGTAGGGGAATGCCAAAATGAGGAAGACAAGCTCAGGTGCAAATCGTTAACTGACCGCGCCGGCGACGATACCGTTATTTGTCACTGGCACCGAATTGCCATTCTTGCGGATGGCCGACACGGCGCAGGGTGTTGTGCGGCGTTTCCATCAACCTGATTCCCTCCTAAAACTCCCGGAGAGGTTGGAGTTATTCGGAGACCATTTCAAGAAACGGCTTAAAGAAGCGATCTCGTCGGCGGAACGTGTCAACGATTGTGAGACAGCCGGATTTCGAGATTAAGCTTGCATTTCGTCCTTTTGGGCTGGCGGGTTGATCCAGACGGCGGTGGGTTTGAGCGGTGGCTGAGGTGACCGGTTGACGAAGCGCTCTGGGTTCAGCCGGAATGCCTGGTCGAGGATCGTCTGTCGGGCGGCGTAGATTTCATCGACCTGGCCATAATGAACCTGATCTGGGGTCATCAAGCCGATGCCGAGATGATGGTGGTCACGGTTATACCAGGTGAAGAAGTGGCGGCAGAAGGTCTTGGCGTCCTGGATACAGCCGAACCGCTTTGGGAACTGCGGCTGATATTTCAGGGTTTTGAAGTGGCTTTCCGAGAAGGGATTGTCGTTCGAGGTATAGGGCCTGCTGTGGGATTTGGTGACGCCAAGGTCCGCCAGCAGGAATGCGGTGGCCTTGGCGGTCATGGCTGGGCCGCGGTCTGCGTGGAGGGTGAGCTGATCGGGGGCAACGCCATGTTTGGCGACGCTTTGCTGGAACAGTGGCTTGAACAGCGCGGCGCTTTCGGTGTCGGCGACGTGCCATCCGACCACGCGGCGGCTGAAGATGTCAATGATCACATAGAGATAGAAGTAGGTCCATTTCTGCGGCCCCATCAGCTTGGTGATGTCCCAGGACCACACCTGATTGGGCCCTTGCGGCAGCAGTTCGGGCTTTTGATAGACCACATGTCGCCGTTGCTGCCGGCGTTCGCGGACCTCGGCATGTTCGTGGAGGATGCGGAACATGGTGCGGATCGAGCAATGGTAGATGCCCTGGTCGAGCAGCGTGGCATAGATTTCGGCAGGCGCAAGATCGACATACTGCGGTTCGCGCAGCAGCGCGATGACGCGCTGCCGCTCTGGTGGTGGCAGCGCGCGTGCCGGTGTCGGTCGGGGCTTGCGTGCAGCAAGCGGTCGGATCGCTGCCACCTGCCGGCGATGGAAAGTCGCGCGCGACACGCCCAGCGCAGCGCAGGCCGCCGCCAGAATGCCGGAATTGGGCTTTAGCGCCGCCAGTTGTTCCATCAGGATTTCTCGTCGTCCGTGATCGACAGACCCAGCAGCAGAGCAACTTTTTTTTGGATGTCGATCACAGCTTCGGCTCGTTCCAACCGCTTTTCCAGGCGCTTGTAGGCGCGCTGCAACTGGGCATGTTCGGCGGACAGCGGATGCGCGGCAACGGGTTTGGGCCCGCGCTTGACCGGGCTTAAGCCTTCATAGGCGCCGGCCTCGCGCTGCCGCCGCCAATCGGTGATCGCGGAGGAATAGAGCCCCTCGCGCCGCAGGATGGCGCCGATCGCCCCCGGAATGCCGGCAGCGCGATCGATTTCGCCCAGAATGCGCAGCTTCTCCCCAGCCGTGAATTTGCGCCGCCTGCGCGGGGCAGATAGTTCAGGGGACGCAGCCGCTGGCGCCGAAACCAGCGTCGGCCTACGGCCTTCCTCGGTCTCAGCGCCAGCGGCTGCAGGGTATTCGTCGGGTGTAATGCGCGGCATAACCATAGTGATATCCCATCAGCGCCCTCAAGGGTAAACTTCCGGCGGGTCTTTGTCTCACTGACGTTGGCACGGAGGGGGCGAACAAGGCCGGGAGCGACCTTCTCTAAAACCCTCGTTTTTTAGAAGGGAAGAGAAATGTTGCTTGCGGACGTTCGAGCTCAAGGCCGGTGATACGTAATGGAGCCGACGCCAGTACCGCCATGTCCATCTGACACCGTAAATGGAAAACTAACTTGCGTGGTTCCGGGAGGAATCGTTTGCGATGCAGGCAGGGTCGGAGACGTAACCGACATGGAATCCCCATCCGCATCAGAACATAGAGCTAATATCTGAGAGGATGTGACACTCACTGTCGCAGTAGCATAAGAGGGCAGGCCGGTTAGTACGATTGTTGTGCTGGAGCATGTTGGTGCGTGGTTCTGCGTAGGTGTCCCTGGCATCACCACGTTTCCGTCAAGCGCCGTAACTGCTGTCGCCCGATTACCCGCGCTATCGTACTGATATCCAGTTTTCGCCCCCGACGGATGAGTCACGGTCGTCACCCGCCCCGTCTCGTCATAGGTGTAGGTTGTTGTATCCTGCGCTGAGCATGGAGCTGCCAGTGCAAATATCCCGGTCACTACGGACGCCACCAGATAAGCGGATTTCGCCATCTTTTCCCCCCTTATGATCATTCTTTGGGGAATTGTTAGCGCTAAAAGTGTGCATTGACAACCGACAATAGCTGCCGTACTCCTGAAAATAATAATAATTTAGGGGAGGGGGACACATGCGCATTCAGCGTCATGCTCTTCAGTTGTTTGCCGTCATTTCAGGTGTTTTCTCTTTAGGGTTGATCGCCAGTTCATCTTTGGCGCAGACATCCATCCTGCCTCCCCCCGTCATACGCTCTGTCGACTCGAACGGAGTCGATCTGATCAGCGGTAAATTCATGTACCCGGCGCCGTCGATCTCGACGGCTGGTATCAACGTAGCCCCTGTCGGCGACGCCGCGATTTTTATCGACAATTGGACAGGCGTGCTGAATAGTTCCTCCGACGCCAATGGAAGCTACCTCACCGTCAGCATCGGCGGCGCGAGCGAGAAATTCAAATCCCTCGGCAACAATACCTATACGCCCGTTGTGGGCGGGGTTGACGCTCTGAATTGCCAGACGGGACCGTGCATCTACACGCTCAAGGACGGGACACAGATCTATTTCAGTTCCTCTTTAAGCCAGACGAATGGCGCTCAGGCCAATGCCGGCATGATGACCCAGATGATCAAGCCGGACGGGGAACAGATAACGCTCTACTACACGCCCTATGTTTTCAATATTCCGGCGAATGTGACGCCGCCGACCTATACCGAAAATATTCTAAGCGCGGTCGTCAGCTCAAAAGGCTGGATGATCAAGTATGAGGCGACGCGCGCTGCCTACGACGCCTATATCAACAAGGCCTACATCATCAACACGAGCGACGATTATTGCGATCCGGCGGCCGCTTCGTGTACGGCGGCGGACGCCAGTTCGTGGCCGACCCTGAGTCTCACGCCGGGTTCCGGAACCGCGTCGCTCTACAAAGATTACAACAATACGACGCTGCTGACGAGAAACTGGCCCGGACCGCAGAACAGCTATGTAGGCTCGATCGTCACGCCAACGGGCGTGACCAAGTCAATTACGGTCGATAGCAACACACTCCAGACCACGAAAATCCAGGTCGGCTCAACCTACTGGACCTACAGCTATTCAGTCAGCGGGAATGTCCAGACGACGACCGTGACCGACGTCAGCGGGCACCACAGGATTGTGACTGTGGATATAACGACCGGGAACCTGCTCTCGGATCAGGATGAGCTGGGCCGAACCACAAAGTACGCCTACGACAGCAATGGCCGAGTCACCCAGGTCATCGCGCCTGACGCAACCTGGAGCGGCTCGACGCCGACAGGCGGCTACACGCAGTACAGCTATGACAGTCGGGGTAATATCACCACCATCAGCGTCTTTCCGAAAGGCGGCGGAACGCCTCTGACGCAAACGGCCAGCTACCCGACGACTTGCTCCAATGTGAAGACCTGCAACAAACCTGACTATGTTGTCGATGAAAATGGCGTTCGCACGGACTTCACTTATGATGGCAATAGCGGCAACGTTCTAACGGTCACCAAACCTGCCGTGAACGGCGTTCGCGCTCAGGTTCGCTACAGCTATAGCCAGGTAACGCCGTACGCGAAGAATGCTTCCGGCAGCCTTGTCGCTCAAGCGCCGGTCTGGGAATTAAGCGGTGCGTCTCAGTGCATGACCCAAGACCTCGCGACTTGTGTCGGAGGAACCGATGAAGCGAAGACGTCAATCGCTTATAATACGACTAATGTGCTGCCGACGTCTCAAACGACCAGCGAAGGCAATGGCGCCCTGCCGCAAACGTCGAGCCTTACCTACGACAACAATGGCAACGTCATCTATTCAGTCGCGCCTGGAAAGTCGGACGGCGCCTATAGCTTTTACGACCAGAAAAACAGACTCGTTGGCACGATAAGTCCCGACCCTGACGGCGCAGGCGCCCGCCCCCGCCTCGCGAAACGCCTGACCTACGATGGCGACGGCCACGTTATTAAAACAGAGAGCGGCACGACTTACGGAACGACTTACAACGATTTGATCAACAATATGTCGGTCCTGACTACGGTGACGACCGATTATAGCACGACGACCGGATTGCCGACCACCGCACGTCAGTACGATGGCGGAACGTTGACGCATCTGATGCAGACCAATTACGACAATCTCTACCGCACCAACTGCGTTGCCGAGAGGCTGAACGCGTCGGTTTATAGCTCTATCACCTCCACAGATGCTTGCGCCCTGGGCTCTGCAGGCGCCGACGGTAATGACCGCATCATCAGATACACTTACGATATCACCGGCGCTGTAACTTCCGTCACAAGCGCGTACGGAACGGCGGCTGCCAGCACGGACACCACGCAATATGATGCGACCAACGGTCTGGTCTCGGCGGTGTTAGACGGCAAAGGTAACAAGACCGCCTATACCTACGACGTTTTCGATCGCATGGCGAAAGCCTGCTATCCGACAGCCAGCGCGGGAGGGACGCCCAATACGAGCGATTGCGAGCAGAAAGTCTTTTACAACAATCTCGTCAGCCAGGTGATTCTGCGCGATGGCCAAACCATCAATTTCTATTACGATCCACTGGGGCGTGTGTCCTCGAAGTCCGGTGCGGTGAGCGAAAGCTTTGCCTACAATAATTTCGGCAAGGTCACGTCACACAGCAATAACGGTCATACGTCTAACTACGCCTATAATTCCTTGGGCTGGCTAACGCAGGAGTCGAACGATTCCGTTGGCGGCGCGGTTGTCGCCTACGAGTATGACGGCATCGGCCGCCTAACTCAACGTTATTGGCCCGACGGGCACTATGTGAGCTACGGCTATGACGACGGCGACGAACTGACCAGCATCGGCATCGACGGCGGTAGCGCCGAAGTAGCGTACGACTACGACAATTACGGTCGCCGGGCCCACATGTATCGGAGCAGCGGCCAGACGACGACCTATGCCTATGACAATACTTCGCGTCTGACGGGACTTACGCAGCCATCCAACACCTACGGCTTCACCTATACCCAGGCCGACCAGATCAAGACTCGGACTCAGACGAACACAGCTTTCCGCTACACGCCGGGCGCCAATCAGAGCATCTCATATAGCATCAACGGCCTGAACCAGGTCGCCAATATCAATGGCGCAAACTTCGGCTACGACGCGCGCGGCAACACCACGAGTGACGGCGGCGGCGTGTATAGCTATAACGCCAACAATCTTCTCGCCTCAGCTACGCAATCGGGTGTAACCAGCACTCTGACCTATGACGCCGAGAACCGCCTTTACAGTATCGCCAAGAACGGCGCCACGACGCGCTTCGTCTATGACGGCGACAGCCTGATCGCCGAATACGACGGCAATGGCAATCTGCTTCGTCGCTATGTGTTCGGCCCCGGCGAGGACGAACCTGTGATCTGGTATGAAGGCTCGAGTTTCTCGGACAAGCGCTGGCTGTTCGCGGACAACCAAGGCTCGATCGTTCAGGCTGGGTCAAATGTCGATGTGTACAGCGAGTATGGCCTACCGGGTGGGGGCAATGTGGGTCGCTTCCAATACACGGGTCAAGTCTGGCTGCCGGAAATCGGCATGTATTATTACAAGGCCCGTTTATACAATCCTGCCATCGGCCGTTTCATGCAGACCGATCCCATTGGCTACGGCGACGGACTGAACTGGTATGCTTATGTCCATGACGATCCGATAAATGCACTGGATCCTTCAGGTCAATATACTGGCTGGGGGCCAGTCTACGATATTGGAAATGGCTGCACCGTCCAACCATTTAATACCGCAGGCCCTACCAGCGATGACGGAAACGGTAATTTATCATTCCAGATAAACCAATCTTGGACAGTTGACTGTTCCGGTACGAACCCGTCTCAGTCCTTCCCAGAATTGGGACAGCATAACCCCTATAATGTGGGAGGAGGCGCTATCCTTAAGCCTGCGCCTCGTAATTCGCATGATTGTAAGGCTGCGTTGAGAACTGCAGGAGGAGACCAAGCTGGTGTCTCGCGTGCATATGCGGCGTGGGCGACTTTGGGAAATGCGGCATCGAATAACGATATTAATATTAGTCTTCTGGCTGCCATAGGCGTAAGGGAAACAGACTTTCAGAACAAAGACTCTTATGACAATGGGTGGGGAGTGTTCCAATTGACGAATCGGCCGGGCGTTACCCATGCCCAAGCTTGGGATGTTCCATTCGCTGCGAATTACGCTGCGGGAATGTTAAACTCAAACTATTCATCGGCAAGACAGTATTCAAATTTGACATCTGATCAGAAAACACAAATAGCGGCCGATCTATACAATATGAGCCCTCGCCATCTTACATCAGATCCGAACGCAGATGATCAACATACTACTGGTCACAATTACGGGAGTAACGTAGTCGGGCTGCAATCCTGCTTCAAGGGTGGGTAAAGTGGTCATTGTGGGCTTAATTTAGCTGGAGCCACAGGGAGCCTTTTATGAAACAACGGATAAAAGTAAATCAAACTACAGCCTTGGAGGCACTTTTGGTCTTCTGGCTATCGTTAGCGAGTGTGCCTGCTTTTGCATCTCCAGCGACTCATTGTGGGCTCGACGACGATTTGAAGTTGTTTTTGCAGAACTATATGAAGGGGGCACATGAAGCCCCTCGCAGAACAACGAAGGTATCCATTGCTGATGTGCAACTCAAAGGCATAAAAAGGAAAGAGATTATTGTATATGTCTCTGACTCCGAGGGCTATTATTGCCGAAGTGGCGGATGCGAGATGGTTGTATTGGAAACTAGCGCTGCATCCTACAAAGTACTTGGCGATATTGACTTGGTCAGGCGTCCGATACGCGTCCTGTCCACATGGACGAATGGACATCCCGATCTCGGAGTTTGGGTGCAGGGCGGTGGTATCCAGCCGGGCTATGAAGCCAAGCTCAAATTTGATGGAAAAACATATCCCGATAATCCAACCGGGGCTCCCGCCGAGCGACTTAAGATGGCTTCCGGGAAGGTCGTTATTAAGATCGGAGATGATGGCGTGCTATTGTATCCGTAACGACGTCGCAAACATTAGATTGGATTAGCCCTAGGTCCGCCATGGCCAATCGAGATACTAAGGTCGGGTAAATCCCGGCAAAAAAGGCACGTATCGCGACACAAGATTGAGCATAAGGTTTTGTCGCAAACGTTGGCCTGTGGTAGAGTACGGCAGTTGACATTGTGAATTATGCCGCGAGGCTATCGAACTGATCGGCCAAGGTGAGAGTCCCGGTGTCGATCGGCTCCAGTTGCCGCTTTCGGATCATATGCACGAGCTCAATACCACTGAGGATGATGTCGGCACAGATTGCCGATTTGAAGCCAAGCATGGGCCCGACGCGGCGCTTGATCCTGCGGTGATCTTGCTCGATACGGTTGTTCATATATTTGCTGTTGCGGATCTTGATCGGTTCGTCGGCGATCTCTGCCTGTGACACTTTCAGTCTCGCTTCGACATCGGCCTCGAGGATCGCTGTTCGGTTGGTTTGAGATCCGTCGATGGTGATCTGGATTGGCCTTTCATGTCGGTCCAAGGCCTTGCACATAAAGCGTTTGGCAGCAGCAAGATCTCGGTTTTTGCTGAAGTAGAATTCCACCGTGGCGCCGGCCTTGTCGATGGCCCTGTAGAGATACTGCCATTCGCCACCGACCTTTATATACGTCTCATCCAGATGCCATTTGCCAAGGACGCTGCGCTTGCGGCGACTGAACGCCTCGAGCAGCTGTGGCGTGAAGCGCACCACCAGCGATGGATGGTTGAGTGATCGAGCCGGATGCCGCGTTCGAGGATCATTTCCTCCAGGTTCCGAAGGCTGAGGCCGTAGGCCAGATACCAGCGAACGCACAGCAGAATGACCGAACGGTCGAAATGGCGACCTTTGAACATGGAATCCCCTTCACAAACCAAAGGCGCGAAATTCTCCCAAAGTCGTAAAATTTTTGCGACAAAACCCTCCAATGTCATTGGCTATTTTTATGCCAAAGCACGTCAGCGTATGAAGGCCTAAGTGATCGCGGATCGCACTGGCCAAACCGACGCGGTTAGAGCCTAAGCGGCAGATAAAAACAATATAATCAATATGTTGCAAATTTTCGCCTAATAATAATTATGGGAAATTATTTGTGCGGCAAGACAGCTTGCTACCGATAATACAAATTATGTACGATAAATATAACTTATTGAAATATATTAATTACGTTTGACATTTCGGGTACGTGTAACTCCCCGCTGTCCGAAGACTAGCAGCCGTTAGCGTCAGCCGCAAATCCGACTAGCGGGCGCCGCGCGTCACCGTGAAATTCTCTTAACCAGATATAGCGATCCTACCTCGGGCAGGCCAGGCTGAACCCACGCGCCGACGGCTTCCTCTATTTCCCCCGAAATCACATCCCCACTGGACAATCCAGATGGAAATATATATCGGCACCTATATATTTGGAGCTGATAAGATATGCGGAAGACAGATCCGTCACAAACGATCATGGACGCACTGCGCCGGATCGTGCAGGCCTTGCGCCGCGCCTCGGCGCGTTATGAACGCGAGGCAGGCCTGACCAGTGCGCAGGTCTTTATCCTGAAAACCCTGCACAGCCGCCCCGGCGTCTCGGTCAATGCGTTGGCCGCCGCAACTCACACACAACAAAGCACCGTCTCGGAAGTCGTAACGCGGCTGGAAACCAGGGGCCTGATTGAACGCCGACCGGCGGCGCAGGACCGGCGACGCGTCGAATTGCGGCTGACGCCGCAGGGCGAGCAGTTGATCGCGAACGATGCGGCCACGCCGCAGGAAGCGCTCGTCGCCGCCATCGCCGACCTGCCCGCCGAGAAACGCGCCGCTCTAGCGGAGGGGCTGAGCGCGCTGATTATCACGGCGGGCTTGGGCGACGAGGCCCCGCATCTGTTTTTTGAATCGCCTTCACAGGATGCGTCATGAGCTCCCACGACCCGCAGCACGATCTGGAAAAGGCCTCGACCACGCCCGGCCTGCCTTTGTCGCTGGGCATAGGGCCGCTGATAGAAAAAGCCGATGTCGAGCATCATCCGCGCGCGCTCGACGTCCGCAGCCTGCTGATCTGCGCCCTGTGCATGGGGCTGGCCGCCGTGGTGGCGCCGGTGGCGCGCCTTCTGATGCTGCTGATCGGGCTGATCACCAATCTCGTCTTCTACGGGCGCGTCTCCGGGGATCTCGTCTCGCCCGCAGGCAGCCCGCTGGGCGTGTGGATCGTCGTCGTTCCGGTCATCGGTTCGGTGATTGTCGGCCTGATGGCGCGCTATGGCGCGAAGGCGATTCGCGGCCACGGCATTCCCGAAGCCATGGAGCAGATCCTGACCAATGACAGCCGCATCCCCGTGCGCATGACCTTCTTAAAACCCCTGTCCGCCGCCGTCGCCATCGGCACGGGCGGACCATTCGGGGCGGAAGGCCCGATCATCGCCACCGGCGGCGCGCTCGGCTCGCTACTGGGCCAGTTGATCCATGTCAGCGCCCATGAGCGCAAGACCCTGCTGGCGGCGGGCGCGGCGGCGGGCATGACCGCCATTTTCGGCACGCCCTTCTCGGCCATATTGCTGGCCATCGAACTGCTGGTGTTCGAGTTCCGCCCCCGCTCCTTCATCCCCATCGCCCTGGCGGCGCTGACCGCGATCTGGCTGCGCCCGTGGCTGTTCGGCGTGGCACCTGTGTTCGCTGCGCCCATTCTGCCCGCCGCATCCCAAACCGCCCTCATCGGCTATGCTCTCGAAGGCCTTGTAATGGGCGTGCTGGCGGTTGGCATTGCGCGCTCGACCTATCTGATCGAAGACCTGTTTGAGAAGCTGCCGCTGCATTGGATGTGGTGGCCCGCCATAGGCGGCCTTATGGTCGGACTGGTCGGTCTCGTCTCGCCGCATACAATGGGCGTCGGCTACGACAATATTGAGCGCATTCTGAGCGGGACGTTTCTGGGAACCGCCCTGCTGGTCTTCTGCGTACTGAAATTCCTGTCATGGTCAATCGCGCTGGGTAGCGGCACATCGGGCGGTACGCTGGCGCCGATCTTCACCATCGGCGGCGGCCTTGGCGTGCTGATCGGTCAGGGCCTGAACGCCACGGGCCTCATCGTCGATCTGCGTATGGCCGGGCTGGTCGGCATGGCGGCCTGCTTCGCCGGGGCGTCGCGCGCCCTGTTCGCCTCGATTCTGTTCGCGCTCGAAATCACCGGCCAGTTCAGCCCACTGCTGCCCCTGATCGCGGGCTGCGTCACGGCCTTCCTCGTTTCGGCCTTTCTGATGCGCACCACCATCATGACCGAGAAGCTGGCGCGGCGCGGCACGCATGTCCCGTCCGATTATGTGGCGTCGGTAGGCGCAAAAGCTGACAAGGCCTGAATGTTGCCAATGTAGCAACACTCGTTGCAAGGAAAAATTCATCAACTCGTTGAATTTTTTTATTTAACTATAAAAGAAACTCTGCCTTTGATTTATAAAACACTATGGGGCGAATATGGACGCGCGGGTTTTTCTCGATCGTAAGGGCGTATGGGCGTTTGGCCTGGGTTGTATTCTGGTGACCACGGGCGTGCTTTTGCACATTCCGATGTTCATGATGGGTCAATCCATGGGCTTCCGCCTTGCCGGCATGCCGATGGATCCCGACATGATCGCGGGCATGTACATGATCATCATCGGGGTCGGCGTCGCCGGCTACGGCCTGTTGCCGCGCGCCATCCGCCAGACGAAGGACGCCGCCGCGCATATCGCGGTCGTCGCGCCGGAGGACGCAAAACTCGGCCCCGCGCACTGGCGGCTGATGGCGGTGCTGGTGGTCGCGCTGATCATCGACGTGATGAAGCCCGCCACGCTCGGCTTCGTCATGCCCGGCATGATCCGCGAATATCAGGTCGCGCCGCAGCACGCCGCCCTGGTGCCGTTTTTCGCCCTGGTCGGCACGGCCATGGGCTCGGTGCTGTGGGGCATGCTGGCCGACATCTACGGGCGCAAGGCGTCGATCCTGCTGTCCTCGGTCGTGTTCGTCGGCACCTCGATCTGCGGCGCCATGCCGTCGCTGAACTGGAACATGATCATGTGCTTCCTGATGGGGCTGGGCGCAGGCGGCATGCTGCCCGCCACCTATGCGCTGCTGGCCGAGACAATGCCGTCGCGCCATCGTGGCTGGGCGCTGGTGCTGGTGGGAGGGCTGGGCGCGGTCGGCGGCTATTTCGCGGCGTCCGGCTTTGCGTGGTGGCTGACGCCGGTATGGAGCTGGCGCATCCTGTGGCTGCTCAACCTGCCGACCGGCCTGCTGCTGATCTGCATGGGCGGCCTGATCCCGGAATCGGCCAAGTTCCTGCTCGCACGCGGACGCGACGCCGAGGCGCACAAGGTGATGCGCCTGTTCGGCACGCACAGCCACAGGCTGGCCGAAGGTGAAGAAGACGAGACCGAGATCATCAGCCACCACCATGGCCACCACGACGCCCCGGACGAGACGCTGTGGACGCCGGGCCTGATCGGCAAGACGGCGGCCCTGACCATCGCTGCGCTCGGCTGGGGCCTGATCAATTTCGGCCTTTTGTTGTGGATGCCCAACGATCTGGTCGCCAAGGGCTATTCGATGGCCGTGTCGTCAAAGCTGCTGGCGGAATCGGCGCTGATTGCCTTTCCGACCGTGTTCATATGCACATGGCTTTACAGCCGCTGGAGCACACGCGGCGCGCTGACCGCAGCGCTGTTCGTCACTCTCCTGGGCCTCGTCGGCGTCTGGGCGCTGGAGGCGCATCTCCTGCCCAATCCGGTGCTGCCGGTCGCCCTCTTGATCGTCGGCTCCAACGGCGTGATCGCCATCCTCCTGCCCTACGCCTCCGAAAGCTATCCGCTGCGCGTGCGCGGCCGCGCCACGGGCTGGATCGCGGCCTGCACCAAGGGCGGCGGCGTATTTGCGCAGGGCCTCAGCATCCTCGCCCTGGCGCCGCCACTGGGTCTGGCCGCCGCTCTGATCGCCGCGCCGATGCTGACGGCGCTGGCCCTGTTTGTGCGATACGGCACAGAGACGCGTGGCCTGGATTTACGACGCTTGGAGTAGGACGATGGCTTTGCGCTCCTTTAGGCGACATCTTCTAGGGGTTAAGTAGTCCCAAGAGAAGACATTCGATAGACTACGATCCTTTGAAGGATGTGGAGTTCTATAATTGTCTTATGTCAGCCGAACGTGCGATGCCAACTTCTTGAAAGGTACATTGTCAAACCCCCGCCCGTTGTTCATCGTGTTGAAGGACTTGATTTAGCGCTTGAATCTTTCGCTCCTGATACCGGTTCAACACGCCGCTAAACGCGTCTTCCAATTGCTCTACGGCTTCATCCTCACCAATTTGGGCGGCAAAGACGCGAAGCTCATCAATCCGTTTTAAAACAAATTCAGCGACCTGGTCGTCCGTTCGCCGCGTAACAGCAAGGGTATCAGGCATCTTCTGGATCTCCTGGTTTTCCATCTGGGAATCGACATCCAAAAATGAAATCAGGATTCGCCTAATACAATCTTTACGCGCATTGTGGGCGCCTAATGTCGCTCCTGCTATTGCTCAAGGCGCCGATTCATACCCGCCGAACGCACAGCCGTTCGCCGCAGCTAATCCGCCGACACTTTAACCTGTTCCCGATCTCATTGAGAGTGGCGTTGGAGACATGGCCCTCACTTAAGAGGTCGCCAGCGGTTTTCGTCTGTACGAGACCGCAGCGACGGCACGTCATGCGAAGCTTTTCATGTGTTGGGAGCGATTTTAGCTCAGCCCTTCCCCAGCGCTCCATCTCGTCCGCCAGAAACCGCGCAAAGCTCACGGTGCTGACGTCCGGTGCTGACGCCGCTGACCTACGCTTCGTCATCCGCCAGGGTGCGAACCAGATCCAGGATCTTACGCCGGTGCCTGGGGCTGATGATACGAGGGAAAGCTTCGGCGAGCTGAATACCTTCGGTCGTCAAAAGGAAAGAGTTCGCCGTCTGCTCCGACTCAGATTCACTGAAACCCGCAACGGCTTCGCCCAATCCGTCATAAAAATAGCTGATCGGCGCGCGCAGCACCTTTGCGATCGCAAACAGCTTCGACGCGCTGATGCGATTTGAGCCGCGCTCGTATTTTTGCACCTGCTGGAATGTCAGCTCAATTTCATCAGCAAGACCCTGCTGACTTAAGCCGAGAAACTTACGGCGCAGGCGCACGCGCGCGCCCACGTGGACATCAACCGGATTCGGCGCGTTATCGTCGAAAGGCATTTAGATCCCCTTGCAATGGTCAAACGCGGCGTCCTTGCGCGCCGCGGTCACACTTTTGGCGACGTTGACGTCGCGGTTCAGCACGCGGGCACAGTCATAAACGGGCGCGAAGCAAAAGGCCTGATTCGCGAAACAAAAGCGCTATAATAGACCGATTCACAATTTTAGCAAGAAACAATAATTTTATTCTACCCAGGCGCGCCCATGCCGCCTAATCACATTATCGAATTACGATTCGCGTGCAACGAGTTTTAAATGGGACATTTCCAGGCTATCGGCGGACATCTTGGCGAAACCTATCGCTTTGAAGATTTTGTCTGTGACTGCACAGGCGCAAGGACAACGCAAGGGCTGTTCGAGCTCTTTACAAGAGCTATGGCGCGTCAGGGCTTTGACCGCATCATCTTTTCCGTGCCGCGTGACCTGGACGTTCCTGAAGAGCAGAACAGACTTGGCCTTTTCCATAATTATCCGGAAGACTGGCAGGCCTATTATGATGAAAAAGGCTTCGCAGCTATTGATCCGGTTTTACGGGCGGCGGGGATGTATGACTGGGCGTTCGAGTGGTCCGGTTTGGAGCGCGATTTTCAGCTCAGCGACCGCCAGACCCGATTTATGCGGTTAGGGGAAGAAGCCGGGCTGCACAACGGCGTTGGCGTTCCGTTTCGCGGTTCGCGCGCGCAAATCGCTGGCGTCGCGCTGGCCACGTCGCGACATGACGATGAGCGATGCGCCAACCTGGATCTGATCAACGCCTATTGCACGCAATTCTACGTGACCTTCAAGCGCCTGGCCGTTCGGGGTCAGGGATCCGCAGACTGCGTTTTCCTGACCCCGAAGGAATCCGAGATTCTGTGCTTTGTCGCGAACGGCTGCACCGATGACGATATCGCCGACAAGCTGAGCATTTCGCGTAATACAGTGGACACCCATTTGCGGCACATTTTCCATAAGCTGGATGTCAACAGCCGCGTCGCCGCCTCCGTCAAGGCGATCACGGCGGGGCTTATTTTCCCCTAAAGCGCTTAGGTCTCGAACATCCGCGCCTGTAAGGCCGCGCGTAAACGTGACACGTGGGCTTCAAGCCCGTTGCCAAGCGCCTGGTTTAGCACCTCAGCTAAATGCGGAAGATTCGCCCGGCGCGCCTCTTCAGACAGAAATTCCAGCGCAACGAAGATACGCTGCGCCATGTTTTCGGTGTTGCCCTTTTCGTCGACTTGTGGTGCGTCTTGAGTTTCAGCGGTAGCGACTTTTAACGACATGAGACCCTCCTTCATGTGCGTGAGTCCTGATCGCAGCCATGTTTTGTTTTTGGCCGGGTGGCTCACCTCGCCAACACAGCATTATTCGCCGGTGTGCGGCATCACGTAGGTTCGTGATGCCGCAACTTAATTTGGCCCTACGGGCTCGTCCGGGTCGTGAAAATAACCCAGTGTGACATGAAAGCGTCTGGCGAGATGGTAAAGAATGGCAGGTGTCGCCTGACACCGACCGGCCTCGATGTCTTCATAATCCGCAATCGGAATGCCGAGCAGATCGCTAACCTGTTGAGCGGTAAGATCCAGCGTTCGCCGCCGCCTTGAGATCTGACTTCCGATGACCTGATCCACAAAATCTCTGCTTGCCTGCATTCGGATAGTCTCTCTGGCCTCGGAAGCGGAAAGCGCCACGCTTGCACTTGCGAGTCACTTGCAACACTTTCGGCGATTTTGCAACTCTTGCGCGTTTCAGATCCTCACGCGGCGCATTGCTCGGTCTCAGCTCCCACGGGGCCGACGATTGCCTCGTCAAGATCAAGCACGCCGCTTATACCTGTGGTCGCGTTTACGTTGCGTAACTGATCGCGGTTAATGTCGATTGCGGCGGCCTGAATGCGCGCATGTGCGCCAATCTCCTGAACAGGTCCGAGACGGTCCAGTGACACGCCGGAGCGTTCGAAAACCGACCGCAGGATCAGGGTCGGCATCAGGCCGACAATCTTGCGAATCTCGTTGGCCAGCCCGAACTCGACGTAGGCGCACGCCAGCTTATGGCAGATGGCTCGTCTCTGCCCCGCCGGCAGGTTCTTATCGATGCAGAACCGCGTCCCTTCCCATACCTTCGGATCATGCAAAAGGCTGTGATCCTCAACAAGATCGGGCCAATGATCGGCAAGCATGCAGCCCAGATGCGTCGGCGTCAGGCGGCTGACGCCGAGCACGTTTTTGTCGTCTTCGGTGTAAACCAGATATACCGAAGCGAGTGTGTCATATTCGTCGAACTCCATGCCGTTGAAGGAGTGGACGTCGTAGTGCTGGCGGTCGATAAACTCCTGGTGCCGCAGGCGAAACTGCCCGAAGTACAGCTCGCCGCGTGACGTCATATTGCGATAAGAAATAGCCCGGATCATGTGCGCCTCCCTAATTGGACACGCACACTCAACACCGGGGCGATCGCAGCAAACATCACGCGGGCGCGTGACCACCGGCTCACTCAGGCCGTTACAGGTGGATCAATCCCGCCAATATGCCCTTCACGACGGCTCCGACGCGGTTATTGACCTCAAGCTTTTGGTAGATATGGCGTAAATGGGTGTCGACGGTGTTGGCGCTGATATTCAGCTTGCGACCGATCTCATCATCGCTGATGCCCGTTGCGACCCAGTGCAGAATCTCCTGCTCTTTTTTCGACAGGGCCGCAACGATCGCCTCCGGTTTTTCGCGCCTGTGGCGCAGGCGTTTAAAGGACAGGTAGAATTGGTTGCAGTAGGCGGACACGAGGTCAAGGCTTGGTCGGCAGGCGTCAAGCTTTTGGGAGGTTGCCAGGGCCACGCCCGCAATCTGGGCCCGGTCGCCGTGAAGCGGTATGCCGACGCCATTATGAAGGCCAGCTTCTTCCCCCAGACGGAAGAAGCGGATCTGTCGGCTCGACAGGGCGTGTGAACGTTCGATATCGCGCCAGCGAAACGCCCATGGGTAGGTGCCAGCCGCCTGCAGCACCGGATCGATGCGAGCGAAGTCTTTCTCGGCATAATATTTCTGCCAGTCGTCTGGATAGTTCTGGAACAGACCGATCCGGTTGTCGTCGTCCGGCAAATCCTGATCGCGAGGGACCGAAAAGATGATGCGATCAAA
Source organism: Asticcacaulis sp. (assembly GCF_051956075.1). Taxonomy (GTDB): domain Bacteria; phylum Pseudomonadota; class Alphaproteobacteria; order Caulobacterales; family Caulobacteraceae; genus Asticcacaulis. The sequence continues at coordinate 205,090 of NZ_JBQCGA010000053.1, forward strand.
CCCGTATGTCTGCATCGCCTCGGTGAAGCGATCGAACAGCTGGTCGACCGAATAAATGTTGTTAGTGGTTTCGATGAAGTCCTCGAAGTGATGCCCATTGGCTTTTAACAGCATTTTACGCCCCTTTTCTCGTGCAAAAACATGAGGGTCGTGAACCGCGTTAACCACGTCACGCCCGAGGGCATTCTTACGATCGCTCGCCTATTCGGGGAATTTTATCCAGGTCACGCGCGCGCGTGATGGTCCATGCGCATCCTTCACATAGCCTTCCCGACGGATTGCTCTTTTCGGGAGGACAAGATGGGTTACGATCGCGACACCACTATCAACGGCTACCTCAAGCCGCAGGACCTCAAGCGTCTGAGTCGGCGCATACCTCTGACATGGGCGCGCGATTGCGCGCTCGACTGGATTGTCATCGCGCTTACCTTCTGCGCGCTCGGCGTGTCACATGCCTGGTGGCTGGCGCCGTTGGCCGTCCTCATCGTTGGCAATCGTCAGCATGCTTTGGCGCTCCTGGGCCATGACGGCACGCATTGCACCATCTGTTACGACAAGCGTCTGAACGACCTTACCAATGATCTGTTCGCCTGGATGCCGCTTGGGCTGACAGGCGACGGCTATCGCAATCTGCACATTTTGCATCATCGCGATCTGGGTAGCGAGCGCGATCCGGAAATCGTCTACAAGGGCCTTCGTGCGAACCAGTGGGATTTGCCTGCGAAGTTGCCTGACGTCCTCATGCTTGCGGCGCGCGATCTCATCGGCGGCGGTCTTATCGACTACAAGATCATTTTCGAATATTCGAAGCCCACGCGCTTGAGGGCCTATCTCTGGCTCGCCTTTTGGCATGTCGCCTTTACGGGGACGATGATCGCGCTTGGTCTTTGGTGGGTTCCGCTCATCTGGTACGTCTCGCTGCTGACCAGCTTCATCATGTTTTTCCGGCTGCGTATGTGGATTGAGCATCAGGGCACCGACACCACGCAACGCCTACACCTGAACTGGTGGCAAGGCCCGCTTCTGGCGCCCCACCTGAGCTGGCATCATTGGGAGCACCATTTCTGGCCGTCGATACCTTACAGCCGACTGCCGCAATTACGCAGGCTGATCCCGCAGGTCAAAACCCGTACACTGATAGAACTAATCAGCTATTACGAGGCCGTCAGCGCGATCCCCTCTGGAACAGCCCTGCGCAGATCACACGAGGAACTTCCGACTGAATAACGCCTCGGGTTTCGAACACCGTCGTTACCATAAACTGAGCATTCGTCGCTTTTGGGGTCTCGGTAATGGCACATCGAGCCACGCTCTAAGCCAGACTAAGAGCGTGGCTCCTGAGCGCCCAAAGAAGAAATGAAGCTGGTGCAGTGGCAGATCAATAAAAGGCGGAAGTGCCTCATCACGCCACCAGTTGAATGCACGTACGGCTTGTTAACCTCGGTCACAATTACCGAACTTCCGTTCCGAGTCGCCTGGGAGATCATGCAGACCGCTTCGCCATTCTGGAAAACGACCTCGTCAAACAAATCTTTCGACCGATAAGCCTTCTGGGCAGGTTATAAAAGCAATGGTATTTTCAAGGTTGAGGCGGACCGGGCGACCTGAGGTGATGTTGAGGACGGATCCCCTTGCATTTATCTTTTATCGCCCTACGCGGTCAGTCAAACCAGCCCAACACGAGGTTCAGTCACTGAGAAGCCGACCGTCACCGGCGAGGTCCTAAGGGGTACAGAGAATAGAGTTTCGGGAATAATGTTGTCGAGGCTTTGGATCAAAGATTAGAAATGTCAGACCGGTGAGGCAGCATCGCCATAAGGGTTTGATCGCGCAGGACTAGGTGATGATAGAGCGCGGCCACCGCATGCAGGCCAACTATGCCAGCTAGAATGTTGGCCGCCAGATCGTGCCACGAATTGACATCATGCTTGAGCGCGCCAAGGCCGATTTCGGGCAACTTGACGAGGTTGAACATCGGGAAGCCGCGTGCGAAAGCATTGACAATCCCAAGCATCACAACCGCAGCCAACAAACCATAAAGTCCTGAGTGCACGATGCTGGCGATCTTACGAAGCAGGCCCCGCTCCGGTAGCGGCCCTTGCCGCTTTGACCCAAAACGCCAGACCAGACGCAAGGCAAATACCGCCGCGAGTCCAAACCCCAAAAGCACATGGACAGACCAGACGTCGACACGAAACGGCCCGCGCGGCAGAAGGCCGGTTGTGCGCCCCATCACCCACAACACAATGACCAGAACGGCGCTTGTCCAGTGATAGGCGCGTGTACGCGCATCGTAATGAATGGCTGTGATTGTCTCGCCTGTTGTCATGGTCCCGCCTGTTCTCGCATTGTCAGGCACTGTGACCCGGTTTTACTGTCAACAACCTGTCATACCTTGAGGCAATGGATCAAACCTGATCACCGGTCACGGACGGGGGCTGCGCCGCAGCGTCATATGGGAATATCTCGCGCCAGCGCTCGGCAAACCGCCGACGTTTGAGCTTATCTAGCCCAACCAGTAGAGCGGGTCCCAAACGTATACCGCGCGTTTCGCCATGTGCGGTTTCCAGAAGGCTGCCCTGAGTCATATCGGTTCGCACCGGGTTCATGAATAGGTTTGATAACTGGCTCTGACCACGCTTTGACAACAGATAGTCTAGAAAAACGCTCGCCGCGTTCGGATGAGGGGCCACACGCGGGATAAACACGATCCGCGACATGAGAAGCGTGTAGTCCTGCGGCACTACAAGGCCGATGGGGCTATGGGCATGGGCCTGTTCCGACACATAGGAGCTGATCAGATTATAGGCCAGAAGACGCTTTCCGGCGGCCAGATCGCTGACCATTTCTTGACTAGCGGCATAGAGCTGCGTGTCGACATCGGCCAGGGCGTGCAGCAGCCGGTCGGTATCGGGCGTGGCCTGTTCGTCCTGGCTTAGAAACAGATAGCCGGCAGCGGAGGCGAGAGGATCATAGGTCGCCACCTTGCGGCGATACGTGTCCGGCTTGCGTGTCAGAAGATCGACAAATGCCCCGTGTGTCGAAGGCAAATCGGCGGGGTCCATTAAGGTCTTGTTATAGGCGAATACGATGGGTTCGGCTGTCGCGCCATAGGCCTGTCGTTTCCAAACAGCCCATTCCGGCAAGGCGCGCGCTTCAGGGGATTCGTACGGGCGCGCATAACCGTCATTGACCAGCTTGATCTGACGATCCATCGCCGAACTCCAGGCAATGTCAGCCAATCCGGCGCCCTCATCACCTTCCTTGATGATCTGGCGATTGAGTTCTATGGTGTGCAGGTTGACGTAATCGACGCGGATCGGCGCGAACGCCTTTTGAAAGTCATCGATCAGTGGCTGCATCTTCGTCTTTTCGGTTGCGGAATAGACGGTCACGACACCTTCACGCCGGGCTTCAGCGAGGCGATGATGGGAGCTGCGAGCATAGGCCTGACTGCGCGGCGCGGCGGGTGAGCAGCTGTTTTCCAGCAGGGCTAGCGCAGGCGTCGCCGCCATCATTCCCAGAAAACTGCGTCGCTTCATAGCTGACCCCTGAGCCACCGCGGCCGCCTCTTGTCCGTCTGGACATGCAGCCTTGCGGCATATAACGATGATCCGGCGCGCAAGACCAGACCCAAAACTATATGGCGAAAACCGGCGGCGCGCCCCTGCAGGGCGGAAGAAGCGAACGGATCATGGCGCGTATATTAGTCGTGGAAGATGATGCGGCCTTGTCGCGTGGCCTGAGCAGCCTGATCGCCGCCTCAGGACATGCCGTTGATGTGGCCGCCAATGGGCAGGACGCGCTCGACATGGCGCATGACGAACCTTATGCGCTGATCATTCTCGATATCGGCCTGCCGGACGTGACCGGATTTGATGTGCTGGCGCGTCTGCGTCAGAACAGAGAAAAAGTGCCGGTCCTGATGCTGACGGCGCGCGATAGGGTTACCGACAAGGTGCGCGGACTGGATCTCGGCGCCGACGACTATCTGCTGAAGCCCTTCGATCCGATGGAGTTGGAAGCCCGGATGCGCGCGCTGCTACGGCGCAGTACGGGCGAAGCCTCGCCGGTTATTCAGATTGGCGCTCTCAGTTTTGACGCCACAACTGGCCTCGTGACGGTCAATGACCGCGAGATAAATCTTCGCCGTCGCGAACGCGCTGTGCTGGAGCGCCTGATCGCCCGGCCTGGCAAGGTCGTACCGAAAGAGCGGTTAGCCGCCGAAGTGTTCAATTACGACGATGACGTCGCACCCAATGCGATCGAACTGTATGTGGCGCGGCTGCGGCGCAAGCTGGAGCCCGACGGCCCTCAGATCCGCACCCTGCGCGGACTTGGCTATATGCTGGATCCGGGCTGATGGCCGAGGCGGTCAACAGTCATGCGCTTCCGGCGGAGCGTTCGCCGTCCCTGACCGGACGGCTAATCGGCGGGCTGATTGTGCCAATGGTGCTGCTGGCGCTGGCGCTCGGCATTGCCGGAGCCATCTCGGTGCGCCATGCCGTTACGACCGTCAGCGACACCATCCTGCTGGCCTCCTCGCACGCCATTGCCGAAACCCTGGCCGTCGACAAGGGCGAGGTTACGCTGGACCTGCCGCCTTCTGCCTTTGGCATGTTGGAAAACAACGCCCAGGATAATGTCTATTACACCATCCACCACAAGGGGCAGGTGATCACCGGCTATGCCGATCTGCCGCTGATCGGCGCAGGCCTTGCCGATGGCGAACATACCTTTATCGACGACGTTTATCGCGGCCAGCCCATTCGCCTAGTGGCCGAGGCGCGTCGCCTGCCGCGGCTGAATGGCCTGATCGTGGTCGAGGTGGCTGAGACGACCAGCGGGCGAACTGTGATTTCCCGTCATATACTCTGGATTCTCGGCAGTCTGGAAGGTGCGCTGATCCTGCTGGTTCTGGTGCTGATTCCGCTTGCGATACGTTGGGGCCTGCATCCGCTGGTGCGCCTGCGCGCCACGATGGACAGCCGCAATGCGCAGGATTTCACGCCGATCCCTCTGGCGCAGGCCCCCGCCGAGCTGCGCGGACTGGTCAGTTCGTTCAATGCCCTGCTGCATCGCCTCGATCTGGCGGTGGAGGGGGTGCGCCGGTTCAGCGCCGACGCTTCGCATCAGATGCGCACGCCTCTCTCGGTGCTGCGCAGCCATGTCGCCCTTCTGAAAAAGGCCAGTCCACCCGACAAGACCTCCCGCAGCTCATTGCATGACATAGACGAGGCCGTTGACAGGCTTGAGCGGCTGGTCACGCAGCTTCTGGCGCTTGGCCGCGTCGATGGAGCGACGCCCCTGCCGACTGCGCAAACGCCCTGCAACCTGTCGCAGCTTGTGCAGGAGGCGGCTTCTGATCTGGCCATGATGGCGACGCGACGCCGGGTCAATCTGGCGCTGGAAGCCCCGGCTTACCCCGTCTGGGCCATGACGGACGAGCCTCTCGCCCATGAAGTGATCACCAATCTGATCGACAACGCCATCCGCTATAACCGTCCGCGCGGACATGTGACTCTGAGCGTTTTTGCTGCGGACGGACGGGCGCGGGTCAGCATCGAGGATGACGGCCCCGGCATTCCGCCCGCTGACCGCGAGCGGGTCTTCGAGCGTTTCATCCGCCTGTCGCCGGACGCCGATCACAGCGGCAGCGGGTTGGGTCTGGCGATTGCGCGCACGCTGGGTGATACGCTGGGCGCACATATCACCCTCTCGACGCCCGAGAATGGCCAAGGTCTGCGTGTCGTCGTCGATTTCCCGTTAGCCGATGGCGAATACGCCTGATTCTTACTCCGAACTGTAAATTTTACAGTGACCTGACAGCTTCATGACAGCTTGAACGCCTAGGGTCTGGCGCAGGGCCGACACCACGCCAACAGATCAGGCCTCCGGATCACGACCGCCGCGCGCTTCGGTGCGCCTGAGCGGTCCACAGGGACGAATATCTTGACACTTTTGATAACAGCCGAAAACCGTGTCCGCCTGAAGGCCACGCTCCAGGTCGCCAGTGGCAACTTCCTGGAAATGTACGATTTCATGGTCTTTGGCTATTACGCCGCGGCCATCGGCAAGGCGTTTTTCCCATCGGGCAATCCGCTCGTTTCGCTGCTGGCCGCCTTCATGGCCTTCGGCGCGGGCTTCCTGATGCGTCCTTTGGGCGCGATCGTGCTTGGCGCCTATACCGACCGGATTGGCCGGCGCAAGGGCCTTATTCTCACCCTGTCGCTGATGTCGGTCGGCACGCTTTTGCTGGCCATCGTGCCCGGCTACAGCCGCATCGGCCTTCTGGCGCCCGTTCTGGTGCTGTGCGGACGCCTGTTGCAGGGTCTTTCGGCAGGTGTCGAACTCGGTTCGGTGTCGGTCTATCTGTCGGAAATGGCCACACCTGCCACGCGCGGTTTCTGGGTGTCGTGGCAATCGGCCAGCCAGCAGGTGGCGGTGATCTTCGCCGCCTTCCTTGGCCTGACCTTGAATCATTTTCTGGACGCCAGCCAGATCTCGGCCTGGGGCTGGCGCATTCCACTGCTCATCGGCCTGTCGCTGGTGCCGCTTTTGTTCAAGCTGAGAGCATCTCTGAGCGAAACGGCCGCATTTGAGGCCGCGCCGCATCATCCTGATCTTGCCGAGATCGGCAGCACGCTCGTGCGCCATTTTGGTATCATCATAACTGGGATGATGATGGTGATGATGACGACGGTCTGCTTCTACCTGATCACCGCCTATACCCCCACATTCGGTCGCAGCGTTCTGCACCTCAAGGTGTGGCAAAGCATGCTGGTCACGGTCTGCGTCGGTGTGACCAACCTGATCTGGCTGCCGCTGTCGGGCGCCCTGTCCGACCGTATCGGGCGCAAGCCGATCATGATCGCCATGACCTTGCTGGCGATCCTTACCGCCTACCCCGCCCTGATCTGGCTGACAACAGCGCCGTCCTTCATGCGTCTTCTTTTGGTAGAGCTATGGCTGTCTTTCATCTTCGGCAGCTATAATGGCGCCACCGTCGTTTATCTCACCGAAGTCGTGCCGCCGCGCGTTCGCGCCACCGGCTTCAGCCTCGCCTATTCACTGGCTACCTGTCTGGGCGGCTTTACGCCTGCAATTGCGACTGCTCTGATCGCCTATACTGGTAATAAGGCCGCGCCGGGCCTGTGGCTGAGCGCCGCCGCCGTCGTCGCCCTGATCGGTATCCTGTGCAGCCGGCCTTTTGCGGCCAGCCCGGCGCCTGCAAGCGCCGTGCGCGTCAAAGCGGCTCTATCCGGTGAACATCGGGGCTGAGACAGGTTGATTTAAATTTTTCGGAGAATTTTGACGACAGCTATGTGACAGCTTGAGTCGCTAGTCTCAACACTAACCAAGGGGCGAAGTAAACTATCGCCTGAGAGCAGGGAAACGACCGTCAGCTACAGCCAATCGTGCCAGAGGGCATGCTTGCCGTTACTGACGCCGAAATGAATGTCTTCCTCTGTAACATAGAAGAATATGCCAGTTCTTCGCGGTTGCAGCACAGGCAGTCTGATTTCCTGTCGCTTTCATGGCGGCCCTCTGGACAAAGCGTAAAACACGATAACAACGGTCACGGCGGACTCTCCGATGACCGGCAGGGAGGCTAAACATGAAAACCCGTACAAAACTGCTGATAGGCGTCTGGCTGGCGACGCCGCTGATGTGGCCGCCACTCACTGGCCATGCCCAAACAGCCGACCAGACCACTGCCGGAGCAACCGCCCCGACAACGACTGACGATGCATCGAAGGACAAGGACACCACCCTGGTCGTCGTCACCGGCAAGTTTCTCGACCGCAACGCCAGTTCTGGCACCAAGCTGAAAATTCCGGTCATGGACACGCCGATGACGGTGGCTACCTATTCCGGCTCATTCATGCGCGCCATTGAAGTGACGCAAGTTGCTGATCTCTACAAGTACATGACAGGCGTGCAGCGTGCGGGCAATACGGGTTACGACATGACTCTGCGCGGCTTCAAGACCGCCGCCACCGACCGCAACGCCATCATGACGGATGGTTTACCGGGCCTGACCGTGCGTTTCGGCTCGCCGCCCACCATCGGCACCGACCATGTCGAGGTCGTCAAGGGACCGGCTTCGATCTTCTATGGCCAGGTTCAGCCCGGTGGTTTCGTCAATATCGTCACCAAGAAGCCGGAGCGTTTCCAGCACACGGAAATCGAAGCCACAGGCGATGCCAGCCTGGCCGGTTACGGCCATGAGGGCGGCGGCGCCATCGCCGTCGATTCCACCGGGCCCGTTCCCGGCACGGATAAGCATTTTCTGTACCGCATCGTCGCCCAGGGCGGCAGCACGCATGGCTTCCGTGATAACGATTTCGAATATCCGGTCTATGTCGCGCCCAGCCTGACCTGGGAGATGAGCAGCGAAACCCGCGCAACGCTGCAGCTTGAATATCGCCGCACGAAGACGCACTACGATTCCTATCTCGTGGCTCCCGGTAACCTGATCGCCAATGTGGCGCCGATCAACACCACCTATCAGGAGCCGGGCGACAGCCAGTATGAACGCGGCGCGACCGCCAGCCTGTTCGTCACGCACGATTTTTCGACCAGTCTGCATGGCAATCTCAGCTATCGCTATGTGAATCACGAAGACGGCGCGACCGGTCTTGATGTCAACAAGATCTCCGCTGACGGCCTGACCCTTACCCGCCGTGTGCGCGGCCAGATCAACAAGCGGACCTACGGGTTCGGCGACGCCAACCTTTTATGGGATTTCAACGTTGTCGGCATTGCCAATAAGCTGGTCACCGGGGTCAACTGGGGCAGGGAAACCTCGGACTTCGACCGCACTCAGTTCTATAATGCGCCCAATACCGGCACGGACTCCCTGACCGTATCGGTGCTTGACCCGCAACATGGTCTGGCGCGCGACTATTCGACCTATCCGGCCGTCAACAGCAACACCCCCCAAAATCTCAATGACCGCCTGACCACCAATAATGCTTTCGGCGTCTATATCTCTGACCTGATCACCTTCACGCCGCAACTGAAGGCGATGATCGGCGCGCGCTACTCAAAGGAAGACTTCACGATTGCCGAGCTGAAGCTGCCGAATGTGCCAACTCAGTCCGGCTCGAACCACGACGCCCTGCCGATGGCCGGGATCGTGTACGAACCTACCAAATCATGGTCGCTCTACGCCAGTTACTCGACCTCCTTCGTGCCGGTGCCCGCCTCCAATCAGGACATCAACGGCCAGTACAGCTTTACACCGACTACAGCCTCGTCCGTCGAGGTCGGCCTGAAATCAGACCTGCTCGATCACCGCCTGCGCTTCACCATGGCCAGTTTCGATATTCGTAAGAAGCATGTGATCAACACCTTTACCTGCCCGCTCGGCACCTGCGCCGAACAGCTCGGCGCGGAAGAATCCAAGGGGCAGGAACTGGAGATCAATGCCCAGCCCATTCCCAACTGGCAGATCCTCTTCGGCTACTCACACCTCGACTCCATCGTCAGCCAGTCGAACATCGCCAATCAGGTCGGCGCGCTCCTGCCCAATGTGCCCAAGGACAACGCCCACATCTGGACGAGGTATGATATAACTAAAGGCGCGCTCAACGGTCTGGGCCTTGGACTGGGTGTCTCCTATGTCAGCGCCCGCAATGGCCTGCTGCCCACCGCCACCTCGACCGACACCCTGACCATGCCCGCCTATACGATAACCGACCTGGCGCTTTACTATACAATCCGCAATGTCGATCTCACCCTGAAGGTCAGCAACCTGTTCAATACTCGCTATTACGCCAGCGCCTCCAGCGCGATCGCGATCATGCCGGGTGAGCCGGAGACCATGACACTGACACTGAGAACGCATTTCTAGGGTTCGTGCAGGCTGGTGTCCTCCCCACCTGCCTGCCCTTACCGCGTTCCGGCCCGCAGGGCATTTACCCCTCCCGTGACCGGGCGCAAACTGAGCCGTGATCTTTCGGACTGCCTTAGGGAGGGTCACGGCTATTTTATCTCCGCAACCCAGCCGGTGACTTCATCCCAATGCACAGCCGCTTTCGAAAATCCCTGACCTGGCTCCACACATGGGTGGGCCTGACCGCCGGACTGGCGATGGTTTTTCTGGCTGTTACTGGCGGGATCGTGGTCATGCGCGGTCATTTCGAGGATCAGCTCAACGCTCATCTGGTGCGCGCCTCTGTTTGCGCCAGTCCCCTGCCGCTTGACACCCAGGTCGCCAGCGCCAGAAACGCCCATCCTGGCAAGGGCCTCGACAGCATAGAGCTGCGCGCCGAGGCGGCCACCTCCACCGCCGTGCTGTTCAAAGATAAAACCTATGTCTATGTCGATCCCTGCACGGCGAAAATTCTGGGTCAGCAAAATGCCTATGGCGGCTTTTTCGGCACACTGGACGGCTGGCATCGCTTCCGTTTCATCCACAATGGCCGCACGATTGCGGGTATACTTGATCTGACCTTCGCCCTGATCCTGATCGTCGGCGGAGTCATCCTATGGTGGCCACGCCGCCCGGCCGACCTGAAAGCCGCGCTTGTCTTCAATCCGCGACTCAAGGGGCTGGCGGGCGAACTGAGCCTGCACAAGGTGATCGGCATCTGGGCCACGGCGCTACTGCTCTTGCTGACCGTAACGGGCCTGCCCATCGCTTTCGACTGGGCGCGCCTGCCACTGGCCTGGGCGACGCACTCCACGACCGATGCCCCAAAACCGCCGAAGATCGCCATGCCAAAAGGCGCGCACATGACATCGTGGCAATCCCTCGATGACGGTGTACGCACCCATATGCCCGACATGACCTGGATGGCCATCAGCCCGCCCAAGCCCGGTCAGGGCGCGCTCAAGGTCGAGGTGATCGAGCGTAGCGCACCGCATATCGAGGCCAAATCCTATCTGTTCTTCGCTGCCGCAGATGGCCATTTGCTCAGGGCCGCGCCCTACGCCACAGGCGTGTCGGCCGGGCGAAAGGCCTATCTGTACATTCTGGCCCTGCATTCTGGTCTGGTCGGCGGCATCGTCTATCAGCTCGCGCTCGTGATCGCATGTTTCTGCGTGCCGGTTCAGGCCTATACGGGCGCCAATCCCTATCTACGCAAATGGCTACGTAAAAATGCCGCCAAAGCCAGCTCCACACCAAGCCTTTGCTTGCGCGTGGTGAACCGCAAGGTCGAGGCCGAAGATATTGTCAGCTTCGAACTGACCGCCACGGACGGCCGGCCCCTGCCCGCCTTCAGCGCCGGTTCGCATATCGAGGTTGAGATCGCACAGGGCCTGACGCGCCAGTATTCCTTGTGCAACGACCCCAGGGAGACGCACCGTTATCTGATCGCCGTACTCAAAACGCCCGATTCACGCGGCGGCTCCCAGGGTCTGCATGAGCGTGTGCAAACCGGCGATATACTCAAGGTCAGCCTGCCAAAGAACCATTTCCACCTCACCCATATCGAAGGCCCCGTCGTGCTGATAGCGGGTGGCATCGGCATCACGCCGATCCTGTGCATGGCAGAACGCCTTGCCGCGATAGATGCGCCGTTCGTACTCCACTATACGGCCCGCACCGCTGGACGCATGGCCTTCGCCGAGCGCATCACCAGCTCCGGCTTCGCGCAGGCGGCCCACCTCTACCGCAATGACCAGGGTGAGCATCTCGATCTTGATCGCGTGTTCGCCGCCGCCGATCCGGCCAGCCACATCTATGTATGCGGCCCGGCTGGCCTGATTGAGGCCGTGCGCGACCGGGCAGCCGCCGCGGGCTGGGCGCAAGATCATATCCATCAGGAATATTTCAAAGCCGCCGCCAGCGACGCCGTCAACCTGCCCTTCCAGGTCAAGCTGGCCAGTTCGGGGGCTGTGCTGGACGTGGCCGCCGATCAAACCCTCGTCGCGGCCCTTGAACAGCATGGACTGCGTATTCCCACCTCATGTTCGGAGGGCGTATGCGGCGCCTGCCTCACTCAGGTGCTGGAGGGCGAGGTCGAACACCGCGATGTCGTCCTGTCGCCCGCAGAACATGCCCGTAACGATCAGATGACGCCGTGCTGTTCCCGGGCCAGAAGCCCTCTGCTTGTTCTCGATCTTTGAAAGCCGAAAGAGACACCCATGCGCCCCGCCCAGACCCACGTCTTGCCTCTGGTCCAACCCTTGCGCTCCACAGGTACCGCGCTGCTTGCGACGCTGAGCTTCCTTTTGATTGCACATCCGGCCCACGCTGCCGATGAGGAAATTCAGGTCTATATGGATGATATGAGTCAGGCCGGACATTTCGGCCTCGATGTTCATGCTAACTATGTCGTCGATGGTAATGGCGCGCCAGACTATGCGGGCGAACAGTCCCCCCTGCATCGGCTGCGCCTGACGCCGGAGTTCGCCTATGGCCTGACCGATAATATCGAGCTGGGCATGTATTTGCCGCTGGCCGATGTCAGCTCACAGGGCAAGCTGAGCGCCGATGGCGTGAAATTCCGCATCAAGTATATCACCCCGGAAAAGCCGGGGCAGAGCTGGTTTTCCGGTCTTAATCTCGAAGTCGGCCAGGTCGGGCGCAAGCTGGACGTCAATCCTTACAATGGCGAATTGAAAGGCATTCTCGGCAAGCGTTCCGGCCCGTGGACCTTTGCGGTCAATCTCAATCTCGACTTCAAGATTTCCGGGCCGGAGTCGGCGCCAACAACGCTGGAAATAGCCACACGCGTCACCCGTAAAATCGGACGCAACCTTACGATTGGCCTGGAAAATTATAATGGCATGGGCCCGGTCAATAGCCTCGGCCATTTCGCCGCCAATGATCAGGCGGCATATCTCGTTGCCGACAGCAGGCTGGGCAAATGGGATCTGGAACTGGGCCTTGGCGCGGGTTACGGCGCGAGTCGTGACCACACCATCGTCAAAGCCATAATTGGCGTACCTTTTGATTAAACGGAGAGCCCTTATGCGACGCCTGATCCTCAGCGCCTTAGCCTGCCTGCTGCTGGCCCACCCCGCGGATGCTGCGCCACGTGCGGAATATCAGCTCGCCCTCGCCGTCGATGGCGTGACACAGACGCGCAATCTCCCGGTGCTGCTGGCCGAACGTCTCGGCTATTTCCATGATGAGGGCCTAAATGTGCGCCTCCTCGACGCCCCAGCCAAGCCGACGCCGCTCGATTTGCTCGGCGATGGCCGCGCCAACGGGGTAGTGGCCTATTATCACCACACCTTCATGTCCCGCACCGACGCGAAGCTGGACACCGAAGCCGTCGTCGTGCTCGGCATCTCGCCGGGAGAAAAACTGCTTCTGGCCAGCCGCCTCAGGGACAGGGTAAGGACGCCCGCGGACCTGAAGGGCCTGCGGATTTTTACCGGTGGGTCGAATTCCGGCAAGACGACGGCGATGAACGCGCTGATCCTGCACGACGGGCTTTCGCTGGCTGACTACGTGGCTCTGAAACCCACCTCTCAGACCGATATGGCGAAGGCTCTTGTCGATGGTGCGGCGGACGGGGTCGTCGCGCATGAGCCCGACGCCTCGGCCTATGTCGCGTCAGGGGCCGCCTTCGTTTACGCCGACTTCAATTCGCGCGCGGGCGTTTTGGCCAGCCTCGGCGCGCTCTATCCGTCGACCAGCCTCTATCTGCCAACGGGCTGGGTCGAGGCGCACCCCGATCAGGCGCAGCATCTGGTAAACGCCTGTCTGCGCGCTCTGGCCTTTATCCGTGCGCACAGCGCCGCCGAAATCGCGGCGGCTTTGCCGGTAGCCGATAAGGGTCCCGATCCGCAGGCCTATGTCGCCCGCCTCGTCAGCGACAAGCTGATGTTCGACGGCGACGGTTTGATGCCGTCCGATGGGGCGCGCATGGAGCTGGAGGCCATGGCAGCGCTTAACCCCACCTATCGCGGCATCGATGTCGCCGCCACCTATACGGACCGCTTCGTAACCGAAAGCCCGGATGCGCCGCCACTAAAGACTCTGCATGACGCGGCCAACCCATAACAAGCCGATGACAGCTTCTCGGCCTAGAGTCTGATCAAAGATAAATATATGGAGGAAGATCATGTCCCGCATCTGGCCTATCTTTGGCCGCCATCTGGCGTGTGCAGTCGGAATAGCTAGCAGCCTGGGCTTAATGACCAGCGCAGCCCACGCCGCCCAACCCTCATCGGGGCTGGTTATCGAGCTCTATACCCAGCCCAACCAGCGCCCTTCGTTGCGCGCCAGTTTGGCGCAAACACAGCTTCAGAGATTGGAAGCCTGGCGCAAGTCGGGGCTATTGTCCTCTTACCGCCTGTTGTTCACCCGCTATGCCGATGCCGGTCAATGGGATGCGATGGAGGTTCTGACCTTCCCAGACGCCGCGGCCCTCGGTCGCTGGAAAACCGTCGAAGCGGCCACGCCTGCGGGCCTTGCGCCCGAAGCCGCCAGCCTGGTCAGCAAGATCGTCACCACGCCGCAAAGCACGATCGCCGGTTCAGGCGCCTCAAGCAAAGAAGACGCCTCACAGGTTTTTCTGGTCGTACCCTATCACGTCCACGCGCCTCTGCCCGATTATAAGGACTATCTGCGTCCGATTGACCTGCAGTTCGACGCCCTGATGAAAAGCCACGATCTGAACGGTTACGAAATCCACTTCAGCACCTATCCGATCGACCGCCCCTGGCAGTCGTTGATCCTTTTGCGTTACCACGATGACGAAGCTCTGGCCATGCGCGAGGACAGCATGGCGCGCGTGCGGGCCGGGCTGGCTGGCAATCCAGCGTTTCTCAAGGTGACAAGCGACAAGAAGGCGGTCCGAGATGAAGCCGGCCCCGCCGTCGCCGATGAACTGGGCGAAGGCGGATACTGAACACATGCGCCTGCTCCTTGCCGAAGATGACGTCATGCTGGCCCGCGCGCTTTGCGCCGGACTGGCTCAGGCGGGTTACGCGCCTGACTGGGTCGAAGACGGCGAAAGCGCCGTCGAGGCCCTTAGCGTCCATCCCTATCAGGCCGCTATACTGGACATCAACCTGCCCGCCATGTCCGGCGAGGCCGTGCTGCGCACCCTGAGGCAGGGCTCCCGCCTGCCGGTCGTGCTGATCACCGCCAATGACAGGATCGAAGATCGCGTCCGCCATCTCGACAACGGCGCTGACGACTTTCTCGTAAAGCCTTTCGCACTGTCCGAGCTGACAGCCCGTTTGCGAGCGGTGCAGCGCCGTCGCGAAGGCCGCAGCGAAAGCCGCATCTGCCTGGGCGACATTGTGATCGACACCGCCCGGCGGCAGGTCAAGCGAGGCGGCGCACCCGTGCATCTGACCACGCGGGAATATCAGATCCTCTTCCTGCTGATACAGCAGCCGGGCCGCATCATGAGCCGCGCCGAACTGGAAGAACAACTTTATAACTGGGACGGAACGCCCGACAGCAATGCGGTCGAGGTCTCGATCTATACCTTACGCAGGAAGCTTCATCGCAATTTTATCAGCAATGTGCGCGGTGTAGGTTACGCCATAATGATCAACTGATATTTATATGATTTTTTTTCGAAACATCTTTAATTGTTCACTCAGTGTCGGATCATTTTCGCATGTTAAAACTGACTTCGCCTTCCATTTTACTCAGAAAAAATATCATCATGTCAAAGTCTGTCTATGCCGCGCTCGCACTATTGCTTTCCTCAATGGCGGCATCCGCCCATGCCGAAACCAGCCCGCAACCTGCGCCGCAGATAAAAATTCTTAGTGAAATCGCGGTGGGTGGCGAGGGTAGCTGGGACTATGCCAGCCTCGATGCCAGCCGCCGCGCGCTTTATGTTGCGCATAATGCGCATCTTGTCCGCATCGACCTTAACAGCGGCCAGGTCGCGGCGGAATTTGCCGACAGTAACGGCGCCCATATCGCCCTGCCCCTGCCCGGCGCCAAGGCCCTGCTCCTGACCCAGGGCGCAGCGAACAAGGCGTCCTTTATTGACGCTGATACCGGCCAGCTCATCGCTTCGCTGGATACCGCCTCCAAGCCCGACGGCGCGATTTACGATCCGGCCTCAGCCAGGGCCTTCGTGCTCGATAATGCGGGCGCAGAGGTGGATGTGATCGACCCCGCCGCCATGACCATCACCAGCCGCATCTCCGTTCCGGGCGCTCCGGAAGGCAGCGCCACAGATGGCGGCGGCCTTGTCTTCACCCACCTCGAAGACAAGAACAAACTGGTCGTTCTTGACGCCGAAAAACTGGCCGTGAAGGACGTCTATCTGCTCGAGGGCTGCGAAAGCCCCTCCGGCATGGCCTATATTGATGGCCGCGACATGGTGCTGTCGGCCTGCGACAATGGCGTGGCCCGTCTGACCGATACCCGCACCGGCGCGGCTGTCGCCACCCTCGCCATCGGCGAGGGCCCGGATGGCGCTGTCTATGACGCCCGACGGGAGCTCGCCTATATTCCCTGCCGTGACGGCACGTTAAGCGTTATCGCGCTAAATGGCGCGCCGCGCGTGATTCAGACGCTGAAGACCATTCCCGGCGCACGCACCATCGCGCTCGATCCGGACAGCGGCCGTATCTATCTACCGGTCGCCGACCTCGCGCCAGCGTCTGAAGCAGGTGGAAAGCCCGACATCATCCCCGGCAGCTTCCGCATTCTGGTTGCCGGAACGCAATAGATCACATCCAATGCCGGGCGTGCATCTGCGGCGCGCCCCCTGACAAAGGCGCCAACATGGCCATAATCGCTGACATCCATTCCGATCAAACGGCGGCGCGCCCGCACCGGAGCGGTCGCCTCTATCTATGGGTGTTGATGGCCATTGCCGCAGGCGTCGCGCTGGGCCATTTCGCGCCCGATCTTGCGGTTCGCTTCAAACTGCTCGGCGATCTGTTCGTGCAACTGGTCAGACTGGTCATCCCGCCGGTGATCTTCCTGACCATCGTCACCGGCATTGCGGGCATGGGCAGTCTGGGCGCGCTCGGCAAGGTGGCGCTGAAGGCGCTCGGCTATTTTCTTGTCGTATCGACCTTTGCGCTGATTGTCGGCGTCATCTCAGCCAATGTGCTGCATCCGGGCGCGGGCATGAATATCGACCCGGCGACGCTGAACACCGACTCGGTCAAGGACTATGTCGCCAAGGCGCACGACGCCACGGTGACGGGCTTTCTGCGCGACCTGATCCCGACCTCGTTCGTCGGCGTCTTCGTCAAGGGCGACATCTTACAGGTGCTGATCGTGGCCATCCTGTTCGGCGTCGGCTTTTCGATGGCGGGCGAGCGGGCGCGTCCGGCCCTCGTCGTGCTGGAGGCCTTTTCACAGGCCGTATTCCGCGTCGTCGATATCCTGATGAAGCTGGCGCCGCTGGGCGCCTTCGGGGCGATGGCCTTCACTATCGGCAAGTACGGCATCGGCGCCATCGTCAATCTGGCCGCGCTGGTCGGCAGCTTCTATGCGACTTCGCTTGTCTTCATCCTCGTCGTGCTGGGCTTCGTCGCGCTGCTCAACGGTTTTTCCATCCTGCGCCTTCTGGCCTACATCAAAAGCGAGATTTTGCTGGTTATCGGCACCTCGTCGTCGGAATCAGCCCTGCCCAGCCTGATGGAGAAGCTGGAAGCCGCCGGGTGCGGGCGTTCGGTGGTCGGCCTTGTCGTGCCGACCGGCTATTCGTTCAATCTGGATGGCACCAACATCTACATGTCGCTGGCGGCTTTGTTCATCGCGCAGGCGACCAACACCCATCTCAGCCTCGAACAGCAATTGCTGCTGCTGGGCGTCGCCATGCTCAGCTCCAAGGGCGCGGCGGGCGTCACCGGCGCGGGCTTCATCACGCTGGCGGCGACCCTGTCGGTCATCCCCGCCGTGCCGGTCGCCGGCATCGCCATCATTCTCGGCGTCGATCGCTTTATGTCGGAGTGCCGCGCCGTCACCAACTTCATCGGCAATGCGGTGGCCACCATCGTCATCAGCCGCTGGCAGGGCGAACTCGATCAGGATATGTTGGCTGAAGCCTTATCTGGCCGTCGCAACAAAGCTTATCCTCCAGACGTAACCGCGCAGAAATGCGACTGAATTCCATCTCACATTGGCGCCCCATTTAGTCGTTTCAGGGCTCGATAATTCACTGCGAGATCCTCCCCATGAAGCCAAAAAGCGCGAATGGAATTTCAGACAAATTCGAAACAGGCTGCCTGGATTTCATCTCCAAAAATCGACTCAGCCGGGCAGAAGTTTATGATGCCGACATTCAAAGTATTCATAGGCCGCCTCGCGCCCCAAAGCTGACATGGCCAGAGCGAAAGCGGAACCTCCCGGCTGCCAGAGTCGAAAGCCTGGTTCAGCTGTTCAAATCCAGCATTGAGGGCCAGCTCACTATAATGGTCAAAGCCTGAGATGTCCCACGGATCGAGACGCTCTACGGCTTCTTTCGGCGTAGAGGCATCACACTCAGAGACCTCGGTAATTGTGACGAACGTTAACGATTTAGCGACGCCCTTGCACCCTTCGAAGCAAGGCAGGCCCGACGACGCAATGGCCTCCAGAGCGGCCATATGTCGAGTTAATTACCTGACCGCCCGTAAGCGGTCATCGCCGCCCCAATTTTCTCCTGCCAACCGGATCAAGACATGGGGCAACATCGAGGTCAACCGTTTGTACAGGAAATTCTGTCATCATAACGGACTGCATGTGGGTGTCGGAGGAAGTGTTGCTTCAATTCATTCAGGGAAAATCTCTACGGTTTTGGGTCGCCTTGGGTATGTGCATGGCGCTAGCCCCATTGACCGTTTCAGCGATCGGCGGCTTTGTACTGTTTGACCTGGGGGTGATCCGTCCTTTCAGCGACGTCGCACAGCGTCAGCGTCATGAAATTCTGCCAGTTCAGAATTTGCGTGTACTGATCCTGGAGACCCACCCTGCAATTGATGACTACGTCGAAATTAGAGATTATCAATCACTCGACACGTATCGCGCTCAAAGAAAAACGATCGAACGAGAATTTTCCGTTGTGAGTGAGGCGCTTAAGAGCGAGCCGTCGTTACGTCCTCTATTGATGCGGGCACAAGCAAACTGGGCGGACGCCGATCAGTACGCGACCAGCCTTATTGCAGAAGCAAGGCTCCCCGCTACGCCTGAAGAACTGAAGCTCCAACGCCAGTTTCAAGACGAAATTTCAGCGGCCAACGATAAGTTGACGACTATTCATGAACGCTTGGCGGCGGATCTTGACAATGACCACGACACTGCCGTTCGCGCCTACGATCATGCGATCTGGATCGCGGCCATTGCAGCGGTACTGTCGCTTCAGATGGTAGTTGCCGGCGCCTATTTAATTGGTCGTGTTATGGCTAGCAGCGTCGATCGACTCGTTGCAGGTGCATCACGCTTCGCGGAGGGTGATCGCCTTCATCGGATCGAAATTGCAATACCGCCCGAACTTCAACGTGTCGCCGAAGAGTTTAATCGGATGATCGGTCGCATCCACGACTCAGAACAAGCGTTGTCGACGCTGGCGCATGAGGATAGCCTGACAAAACTCGGCAACCGACGCGCGTTTGACGAAGCCATGGTCGAGGTTAGCGCGCGACAGAAGCGCTTTGGCGAACAAACCGCGCTCCTGGCTGTCGATATAGATCACTTCAAACGCGTCAATGACACCTATGGCCACGCGGTCGGGGATCAGGCCATTTCAATAATTGCGGATGCCATGAGGCGCAATGTGCGTCCTTTCGACAAAGTCTTCCGCATCGGCGGCGAAGAGTTCGCGGCAATCCTGCCAGGGGCGGATTCGCTTGGCGCTGTGGATGTTGCAGAGCGACTACGGGAGGTGATCGCCTCAACCTGTTTTGAGACAAGCAGCGGTAATTTGAATTTGACCGTTAGCATCGGCGTGGCGACAACGAAGCAAACTACCGAGCCGATCGCCCTGCTGGAGGCGGCCGATGCTGCCCTCTACAAAGCTAAGAAGACTGGCCGCAATCGCGTTATCGTCAGCAATTACAATGGCGACGACATCCCCACCCAAGTCGGTTGAGCGCCCCATTGCGGTCATTGGCGGATCTCACATCTCTCGCGCCCGAAAGCGGTCATTGGATTTCGATTGTCTCCGCCAACGCGGATCACAGCAGGGGGCGACGTCGGGGTCACTGAGACTTTGGGCCTGATCTTGCCAAACACCAGTCGGCTATGATCTGCAGTGCTTTTGGTGACAGTGTTTCGTCGATGCGGCCAAATTCAGCGGGAGAACCCGTCTTAGCCTCTTGGAACAGATGGTTTAAGCCTGGCAGCTCTCTTACGGTCACATCAGAATCTTCGCTGAGTGCGGCCTTGATTGCCGCCAGGTTTTCCTGGGGCTCGACCTGGAGGTCGAGCGAGCCGCCAATGGCTAGAACGGGGACGCGCACCTTTCGCAGAATGGGCGCGGGGTCGTAACGAAGGAATGAGTACGACCACGGTGTAGTCAAAGCGGCTACATATTGGTCGCCAGCTTCCTTCGTGAAAGCTCCGTTAGCGACCGCTCTTTCAACGCCAGCCTTTAGTTTAATGCGTGCATCGGCCGGATCGATCGAAGATTCGATGATGTCGAAGGCGGCTTTACGCATCGCCGCATCCTTGGCAACCAAGGCCTCTGGGGCGCCGTTGGCGCGTTCTATCAGCTCGCCCTGACGAAGCAGAACCTCGTCGCCCCGCACCCCAGTTCCGGCCATGAGAACGATAAAATCGACGCCAGAATCGGACACAGCCACGGCTGGAGCAATGAGGCCGCCCTCGGAATGCCCGATCAGACCAACATGATGGTGATCGACATCGCTGCGTGTCTTGAGATACGTCGTCGCCGCCAAGGCGTCGGAGATGAAATCCGCCGTTGTCGCGGTAGCGTAATCGCCGGTAGACTCCCCGACGCCCCTCTTGTCGTAGCGCAGGACGGCCAAACCCTGGCGATTGAGATAGTCGGCCAGAACCAGAAAAAGCTTGTGCCCCAGCAGGTTCTCGTCGCGATCATTCGGGCCCGACCCGGAAATCAGCACTACAGTCGGAAATGGACCGGCGCCGGCTGGTTTACTGAAAGCGCCTCTTAAGGTTACGCCTTCCGTCTGGTAGTTGGTAAAACTGATCTGTTCGGTTACGTAAGGCATCTGCCCGTGGGCTATCGCCTCTTCCTGGGGGCGCCTGGGCGCGGAGATTTCCGCTGCCCCGGCGCGATGCAGATCAAGAGGAATGTCCCTGCCCTGACGCCAGGTGCCGGTCCACTGAGCTTTAGCTTGGTTCCACGTGGCCTCATAGCTTCCGTTAACCGGCGGCACTGTAAACTTCAGATGGCCGGAAGACGAATCCACGGTGCCAAGCGGAATCTTTGCGTCGCCTTGGTCCAGGCTTTCCAGCGAGCCGGTAAGTTTGCCGTCGCCCCCGCGCGTCAGATGCACAACGATATGCAATTGCCCCGCGATTACGCCGGCCCAGTCCCCAGCGGCGTCCTCGGCGCGCGCGGCTTCTCCTGCCAGCAGGGCGATGCCCGCTGCCATCCATATAAGCTTTTTCATGAGATCCCCTCGTTGAAGTTTAATGGCGCCTAAATTCAGGCAGGGCACCGAGTACGTCCGTCCAGCCAAACGCAATAGCAAAGCGTAAAAATGATCCCCGCAAAGAGCGCGCCTGTTCCGTAAGCCACGGCCACTGAGATTGGCGCGAAAGCCCAAAGGCCAGCGTAGAGTAAACCGCTCAAAACCAGCGACCAACCAGAAACCCGCATCGCCTGCCGCGCGCAAGCGGATCGCACGACCCTCTTAGGTACGCGATTGCCAAGGAACGCCACCAGCAGCCCGTTCATACCAATAGCGCGTTGGACGACATCACCGTCAACAAGGCCATGATCATGGGCGAGTTTCGTGGTCACCGATATGAGCAGCATGGCGCCGGCGCAAACCAGGCCCACCAGGATTTCATTGTTAATCTTCATTGGGATGCCTCCACCTTGGAATTTTTGCCTGGCGATGAAGTCTCCCCGCCGATACCGAACGAATGGGCAAAGCCCAGAAGCGCCTCTTCGAGCACCGAAAGCTTTAGATGATAGATGACGGATTTACCGGCCTTCTCGACATCGACAAGGCCCGCTTCCCTCAGAACCGCGAAGTGCGCTGACATAGTCGATTTCGTGACGTCGAAATGATCGCCAAGGTCACCTGCGCTCATTGGGCCTTTCTGCAAGAGTTGCAGGACCTGACGGCGCGTAGGATCGGAGAGGGCTTTAAATACCATGTTCATGATTTGATAATTAGCCAATCATCAAATTAAAGTCAACTCTCAAATCTTTCCTGCCGTCGCTTTCACGCTAAAAGGCGAACTTTTTCATCATTTTCGCGAAGAGCCACAAACCGGACATTTCTGCACGGGAACGACACCACCAATCCAAGCCTACATATTCCGGGTGCCAGCTCTGATAGGGCAATATGCAACAGCCAAGTTGCGACGAAGGCCCGCGCGAGAACGCCTGATTTTCCTGCCCAATTCTCGCAGGTTCTCGCACCCGCTGCGACATCGCACGAATTATACGAAGGTATACTCATTGTGTCTTAGCTTGACTTGAACCATGAACGACCTCTAAAGCGCGCACGTCGTCGAAATCAGCATATTCACGACATTTCAAGGAACTCCGAACCCATGCCCAGCGACAGTAGTCGATCCCTACAGCCGTAACGGCTTCGTATAGGCGCCGGCCGGGTCTGGTTACCTGCGGAGATCGTTGCGGCGACCTCTTTATACCCAGGTGAACCATGGTATTCTTTTTCGAAGACGCAAAAGGCGCGCATCCTCTTGCTCGCCTGACGCCAGCCACCATACGTTCGGGTTGGGCGGACGTCGCCGCCTTTGTCCTGCTCGCCAGTCTGGCCGTTCTGGTGCTTCACGGCGCCCAGCAGATGGGCCTGCCGCTGTCTCAGCTCAAGAACACGCCAGTCAGCCTCGATCCGTCGCATCTGCCCGAATATGCGCTGCGCACCAGCCTGCGCATGTTTCTGGCTCTGGGCGCTTCACTGGTCTTTACCTTCATCGTCGCTACCCTGGCCGCGCGCAGCCGCAAGGCCGAAATGATCATCGTGCCCGCGCTCGACATCCTGCAATCCGTGCCGGTGCTGGGCTTTCTGACCTTTACGGTCACCATGTTCATGAACCTGTTTCCGGGCAGCCAGCTCGGCGTGGAATGCGCAGCCATCTTCGCCATCTTCACCGCCCAGGCCTGGAACATGGCGTTCAGCTTCTATCAGTCGCTGCGCACCCTACCATCCGACCTTGACGAAGTGACGCGCAATTTCGGCTTTTCCGCTTGGCGGCGCTTTATCCGGCTCGAACTGCCCTTCGCCATCCCCGGCCTTGTCTGGAACATGATGATGTCCATGTCGGGAAGCTGGTTCTTTGTCGTGGCCTCTGAAGCGATCACGGTCGGCCATACCAGCATCGCCCTGCCTGGAATCGGATCATGGCTGGCAGTTGCGATCGCCCATCAAAACCTTGGCGCAGTAGCCTGGGGCGTCGTGACCATGGCGATCGTCATCCTGATCTATGACCAGGTCTTCTTCCGCCCCATCGTCGTCTGGGCGGACAAGTTCCGCTTCGAGCAAACCGCGTCGGGTGAGGCGCCCCAATCCTGGCTCTATGACCTGGTCCACCGCACCCGTCTGCTGCGCAAAGCCTTTGGCCTGATAGGCCACCCCTTCAAGGCGTTGGCAAGCCTGCGCAACGTGCCGCTGCCGACCGCGCCGCATATCGAGATTTCGGCCAGAACCAACCGCTGGCTCGACATCGGCTGGATCGTGCTGGTCAGCCTCATCTGCCTGATCAGTGTCGTTGAGGTGACGCGCTATATCGCCCACAGCCTGAACTGGAGCGATCTGCTTCAGGTTATCGGCATGGGGCTGGCGACACTGGCGCGCGTCGCTGTGCTGATCGCCCTGGCCAGCTTCGTCTGGGTTCCGGTTGGGGTATGGATTGGCCTTCGTCCGGCCTGGACCGAGCGCTTGCAGCCTGTCACGCAGTTTCTGGCGGCCTTCCCAGCCAATGTCCTGTTCCCTGTCGTCGCCATGCTGGTGGTCGGCCTGCGACTCGATCCGAACATCTGGCTATCGCCTCTGATGATCCTCGGCACCCAATGGTACATCCTGTTCAATGTCATCGCCGGCGCCAGCGTCATTCCGGGCGACATGAAGGAAGTCTCGCACATGTTCGGCCTGCGCGGCTGGCAATGGTGGCGCCAGGTCGCCCTTCCGGCGGTCTTTCCCTACTATGTCACCGGCGCACTCACCGCGTCTGGCGGTTCATGGAACGCCAGTATCGTGGCCGAGGCCGTGGACTGGGGCAAGACCCATCTCGAAGCCTATGGCCTCGGCGCCTACATCGCCAGAGCGACTGCGAACGGGGATTATGCCCGCGTCGCGCTTGGCATCGCCGTGATGAGCATTCTCGTCATTGCCTTTAACCGCTCGGTCTGGCGGCCCATGTACGCCTATGCCGAACGTCGTCTGCGCATCAATTAGGAGGTCAGCCCATGCCCCTCGATCTTGAACCCGCCCGTACGCTCGTCGACGTCCGCAAGGTTCGACACCTCTATGGCAAGTCCGGCGGCAAGGATCTGCTGGTCCTTGACGATGTCAACCTGTCGCTGAAAGAAGGCGAAATCGTCGGCCTACTGGGCCGCTCCGGCTCTGGTAAGTCGACCCTGCTGCGCTCGATTGCCGGCCTGATCAAGCCCAGCGAGGGCATGATCGGCTTTCCGCACCGCATCGGCGAAAAACCGGCTTCGGTGTCGATGGTCTTTCAGACCTTCGCCCTGTTTCCATGGCTGACCGTATTGGAAAACGTCGAGGTCGGACTCGAGGCGCAAAAGGTCGATAAGGAGACCCGGCGCAAGAAAGCGCTGGCCGCGATCGACCTGATCGGGCTCGATGGCTTTGAGAACGCCTACCCGAAGGAGTTGTCCGGCGGCATGCGTCAGCGCGTCGGCCTGGCGCGCGCCCTGGTCGTCGACCCGTCGATTCTTTTGATGGATGAACCGTTTTCGGCGCTCGACGTGCTGACCGCAGAGACCCTGCGCACCGACCTGCTCGACATTTGGTATGAGGGCCGCATGCCGATCCAGTCGATCCTTATGGTCACCCACAATATCGAAGAGGCGGTGCTGATGTGCGACCGCATTTTAGTGTTTTCGTCCAATCCTGGTCGCATTGTCGCCGAGATCCGGGTCGATCTGCCCCAGCCGCGCAACCGCCAAGCGCCCGCCTTCCGCACTCTGGTCGATGACATCTATCGCCGCATGACGCAGAAAAAAGTCGGAGACCAGCCGCGTGAGGGCCTGTTCCCCGGCATGGGTATTGGCATGGCCCTGCCGCGCGTCTCCACCAATACCCTCGCCGGTCTCATGGAGGCCGTGGCCGCCGAGCCCTATAATGGCAAGGCCGATCTCGCCCGGCTGGCGCATGAGACTCAGTACGAGGCGGACCTACTGTTCCCAATCGCCGAAGTGCTGCAACTGTTCCGCTTCGCCGAACTGGAAGGCGGCTCCTTGACTTTGACTCCGGACGCAAGGCGCTTTGCCGACGCCGCCGTCGATGACCGCAAGCGCCTGTTTGCGCGCCACCTGCTCAACTATGTGCCGCTGGCCGCCCATGTGCGGCGCGTGCTGGACGAACGCGCCAGTCACCTTGCGCCCGCCCGCCGGTTCCGTGACGAGCTCGAAGACCTTATGTCAGAAGAGTTCGCAGAACTGACGTTGAAGTCCGTCATCCAGTGGGGCCGCTACGCCGAAGTCTTCGCCTATGACGAGGCGGCCGACCAGTTCAGTCTCGAGAACCCCGAATAGCCATGCGAAAGCGTCGTTCCAAGCGTCGTGCAAGGAAGCCTACACGCGATCAGATATTTGTAGGTTTGGTCGTGATGGCGCTTCTCCTGCTGGTCGTTCTTTCCACGTTTATCCGCAGGCATTTCGCCAGGTCGTAAAACTCCGCACCCGAGCTTTATGGGGGTCGCCCATGGTTGCTGTTCACACATGCCTTCGAAGGCGCGCGCCTGTCGTCATAATATCCTTGACGGGGCTTTTCTCGGCTTTTGCGTTCGCCGCCAGCGCCGACACATTCGCGGTCGCGCCTGCAATGACCGTCGACGTCCTAGACAATACCGGCGGAGGTCTGCGCCGAGGCGCAAAGGTCATGCATAATCTTGATCTCACTGCGGCATGGTCGGGCAACCGGGGCTGGGACGCCTTCGCCTATGTACTGGTCGATGGCGGGGGCGGCTTTTCAAGCCGTTACAGCGGCGATCTGCAAACCGTTTCCAATATCGACGCAGTGCCCGCCGCGCGCCTCTTCGAGGCCTGGGCGCACTACAGGTCGCGCGATAGCCGTTGGCAGACAACGATTGGATTGATCAATCTTAACAGCATTTTCGACACCCAGCCGGTTGGATCGCTGTTCCTCAACTCCTCCGACGGCATCGGGCCGGACTATTCACAGGCGGGGCCGTCGATCTTCCCGGTCACGGGGCCGGGCGTCGTGGCGGAATGGCGGATGACCCAGGCGACAAGCCTTAGGGCGGGCCTGTTCGACGGCGCACCCGGCGACCCGGAACATCCAAAGGTGTTCGTATCGTTTCGCCTGCGCAAGGATGAAGGCTTGCAGCGTATCGTGGAGGTGGAGCATCGCTTCGGCAATGGCTTCGTCAAGCTCGGTCACTGGGACTATACCATCGCCACGCGGACTTTGGACGCAGGCGGCTTAAGCCACCGTCAGGGCAGCTATGCGCAGATCGGTCTGAGCCTGATCAGCGACGATAGCGACGGCGACCGGGGGCTGAAGGGCTGGCTGCGGGCTGGAATCGCCAATGACCGCGTCCTGAAGCTCGACCGGTATATCGGCGGCGGCCTTGTCTGCACAGGCTGCGTCTTCGGCCCGGCCAGGGATCGGGTCGGCGTCTCGATCATGCAGGCGCATCTTGGCGCGCCCTTCCGCGCCGTTTCGGACGCGAGTCGCGCGACTGAGACGACGACCGAACTGACCTATCAGCGGGATCTGAACGATCACCTCACCGTGCAGCCTGACCTTCAATATGTGCGCAATCCCGGCGGCGACGGCCGCCTGAACGATGCGGCTGTCGTCGGCGTCCGCTTTAGATGGCAATAGAGTTAGCGACATGACGCGGTTCGTCATCCGGATCCGGGACCGATGCGAGCTTTTCGTCGCCGCCGCTCTGCTCGTGTGCGCCAGACGCCTTCTTCAAATGACCCTCGCAGTCTTTCTGCGGGGCTGGATGGACCGTACCGAAGCCCGATTTTTCATAAGAATTGCCCATCACGTCGCCAAATCAGCTTCTCATATCATAACACGCCAAATGAAGCGCCTGTCGCTACGCGCGCGCTCCCATTAGAGGATAGGACGCCATGATCTCGACCGCCGACCTTCTTTGCCTTCGAAGGCCTTGTCTTTCTGAAAATGGTCACCGTCCTCGGCCCCGAGGCGATCAATTCAGCTTCGGCGCAGCGTTTCCATCATTCTAACCAGATCGGCGAAGCTGCCAGCCTGCATTTTTTGCATAATTTGCCGCCGGCGCACCTTGACGGTGATTTCGCTAACGCCGAGTTCACCGGCAACCTGCTTGTTCAGCAGGCCGCTGACCAGCAGATTCAGTATGCTTTTTTCCCGGGCGTCCAGACGCGCAAAGCGCTCTTGCAGTTGGGCGAGGCAGGCGCACTGGCATCGATACAGCTTATCTGCCTCTAGACCGGCGTGCACAGCATCCAGCAGGTCGTTGTCATTGAAGGGCTTGGTCAGAAATTCGATAGCCCCGGCCTTCATTGCCCGCACAGATGTCGGAACATCGCCATGCGCCGTCATGAAAATAATCGGCATGGCCTGATCCAACGCCATCAACTGGCGTTGTAAGTCCAGCCCGCTCATGCCGGGCATACGGACATCCAATATGAGGCAGGAGGGAAGATCTGGCCGATCCGCCTGCAGAAAGGCCTCCGCCGACGGGAACAGATGCGCTGTCAGCCCGGCCGATCCCAGTAGATCGGTCACCGCCTCGCCAACGGAGGCGTCATCATCAACGACATAGACAATCGCCGGATCGGTGAGGCCCATGGGACGCGCGGGGTTCATGTCGTTGTGTCGCTCCTGACAGGCAGGCTGAAGTAAAAGCTTGCCCCCCTGGGAACATTCGGGTGAACCCACATCTGCCCGCCGTGAGCATCCACGATGGAGCGGCTGATGGTCAATCCCATTCCGATCCCTTCGTCTCTGGTGGTGAAAAACGGGTCGAATATCTTGTCCAGCACGTCTTCACATATGCCAGAACCGTTATCTCTGACGGAAATGACGACCTCGTCATGTGTGTCTGTGCGCGCGTGGATTTCAATCGTTCGGTTCTGCACCGGCGCGGATTTCAAGGCCTCGATGGCATTGAGAATAAGATTACTGATCACCTGCTGGAGTTGCACCCTGTCCGCCAGGACAAGCGGAAGATCATCGCCTATATCCATGTTCACCTCGATAGCGTGGTGCAAAATATCCGGCCGGGCGAGGTTGAGCGTATCTAGGACAATTTCGCTCAGGCTGACATTTTCTCTCACCGAGGCGCCGCCTTTGGCCAGGGCGCGGACGCGGGCGATGATGTCGCTCGCCCGCTTGGCGTCGATAACCGTCCGGTCGAGGCTATTGCGAACCTTGTCGATATGGGCAGACCCTTGCTCCAACCAGCGCAGCCCGGCTTGACCGCTCGTTAAGATCGCGGCGAGCGGCTGATTGATCTCGTGCGCAATGGAGGTGGTCAAGGCATCGAGGCTTGTTATGCGAGCGATACGCGTCAGTTGCGAACGCGCCTCGTTGGCCGCCCCCTCAGCCACGAATATCCTGATGGCGAGGAAGGTGGCTATGCCTATCGCCGCAATGCTGATCCCTGCATTGATAAGCCCCACATTCAGATTGCCCTTAGGGGTCATGGCGAGACTCAATACAGTCAGAACCACGCATAGGCCTGCCAGAGCAATCACGCCGCGCGTCGATAAAAGTCCCACCGCCAGAAGAATTACGACAAGGTAGAAGACCGCACCGGCGATTTCGTAGTTGGTCAGGGTATCGAACGCAAAAATACACGGTATCAAAGCCCAAACCAGACCCAGCCGTAAATGCCGCGCGTGAAAGACCCGACGTTTTCTGATCTTGTCCATTTTGATAGCCTCCCATGCCCGTACGGTCTTTAAAATAAAGGCAGAAGGACGACTATTACGGCAAGAATACATTTTTAGCGACAGGCACGATTATTTCCGAAGGCAGAGATAATATCCGCTTAAACACGTTGGTCGACTTGCTCTTTGGCCGTCTAGGGTCAAATCGAGCCGAACGTCATGTTGTCGCGTTCGCGCCCCAATCCGGACATGTTGGCGCGGGTTGCATTGTCCGCCTGAAACCGGACATCATTGCTGTTCGGCGACCGAGGACCTTCCCACGCCAAGGATTTGCTATTGAGGTGCATAGCGCGAAATATTGAAAGCGTAGGGCGCCGACCGCGCAAAACCGACACCTCTATTTCGCAAGGACAATATGCGTGGCTCTGTCGGTCGCGGCATGCTCGACCGTCCGATAGCCCAGGGCGCGAAGATCTAGGCCGCTGAAGAGCGACTCGCCCTGGCCAAGCGCGATGGGGGCGATTGCGAGGTGAATTTCGTCGACGTGGCCGGCTTGAATAAATTGCCTTACCGTCTGAACGCCGCCGCCGATTTTGATGTCCTTTGCGCCTGCCGCTTCGCGCGCCCTATGCAGCGCCGACTCGATACCGTCGGTGACGAAATGAAAGTTCGTACCGCCCAACATCTCGATCGGCGGTCGCGGATAGTGGGTCAATACGAAGGTTGGCGCGTGGTAAGGCGGGTTGTCACCCCACCATCCTTTCCATTGGTCGTCCGGCCACGCCCCGCGAATGGGGCCGAACATGTTGCGACCGAGGATGAAGGCGCCGAAACCCTCCATGGCGCGTCGGCCGAAGTCGTTGTCCATACCCGTTTCACCGCCCTCTTTTCCCAGCATTTCCAGAAAAGCCCGCGTCGGGAAAAACCACTGGAAGATCTCATCACCCCGTATGCCAAGCGGGTGGGTCAAACTCTGCTCAACGCCTGCGGAAAAGCCATCAAGCGAGACGCTAAATCCGAAAACTTTTACTTTAGCCATTATTCGTTCCCTTCTTAGTGTGGTTGCCAAGCTGTGGCGCAGCTCATCTGGACGTAACTCTCGCAACGTGGCGAGCCAGTTTCTTCAGCGTCTGCCCTCCATATTCGACGGCTCCAAAGCCGATGACGGTATCTCTGCGTGTCTTGGATGGATGCATTTGGCGTAGCGTGAGGACCGTCTTGCCGTCAGTTTGCTCGTCAAAGGTGATGAGCATTCTGAATTTGCCAGGGTCGTTTTCGTTATCGCTGCCGTGCTCGACCTCGATAAGCGCGAGAGCTTCCATGCGCAGGAAAACCATGCGACTGGCGTAGCGCGCGCCATCGCGAGCGATCATGTCAAATCGCCAGGTTCCGCCTGGATTGAGGTCGATCTCCCTGGTTTCGATCGTCATGCCCTCCGGCCCAAACCATTCCTGTATCTGGTTCGGGTCGGTCCAGGCGGAATACACGACGCTCCGCGGCGCATCGATTACGCGGCTCAGGACGATTTCACGGTCGATCGGCCAGTCGCGCCAGGGCGAACTGGCTGTTTTCGAAGGTTTGCTCATAGCCCTAATTCTTTCTTTTCATGCGCTCGATATGGGCTTCCATGCGATCAAGCCGTTCCTCCCAGGCGGAAATGTGCTGGCGTATCCACAATTCGGTCGCACGAAGCGCGTGGGGTTCGATCCTGCAGGTTCGCACCCGGCCGACCTTCTCGGAGCTTACGAGCCCGCTTTCCTCTAGGATGCGGACGTGTTTGAGCAGCGATGGCAGGGCCATTTCGAATGGCTCGGAAAGTTCGCTTATGGATTTGGGGCCATCGCACAGGCGCCCGACGATCGCCCGCCGGGTCGGATCCGCCAGCGCGGAAAACGACCTGCTCAATTCTGTCTCATACTTAGCCATGTGAGCAAGTATTGACCGAGACGCGATTTGGGTCAAGGAAAACTTTCACAACTGGCTAACTATTGGGCCGGAGGCTTCGCCAATGAGGAGGCGATTTCGATCCAGCTTGGAGGGAGCCATATGTCATGACGACGCATATGGTTGACGGCAGAAGGGTGAAATCCATATTGGAGCTCTGGCGCGGGAAGCGGTCGCATCGTTAGTCGAGGCCAAAGCCAATTTCTGTTCGCCCACACAAATGGGCTTCGTCTTTACGCCCCTAAGCGATCATTTTACAGTCGCGCGGTTATACGGAACGAGCGCCGATAGTTGGTCGGAGTCATACCGAGTAGGTCGCGAAAGGCGGCGTTGAAAGCCGACAGAGATGCATAACCGACGCGCATCGCAATCTCGGTCACCGGAGCGTCTGACATGGCCAGGGCTTCGACCGCCTGCATCAGGCGCATGCGGCGCAGGGCCTGGCGCCACGTCATTCCCATCTCTTCTGCAAACCGGCGCGACAAGGCGCGCGGCGACTGGCCAGTGGCGCGCGCAATAGCTGCGAAGCTGGGTTGCGCATGGGTCAATTCTTCAGTCATGGTCAGGGCGCGCTGAAGCGCCAGAGACGACGGAACGGGCATCACAAAGGGACTGGGTGTGTCAGCCAATCTAAGCACAACACTGGCCAAGGTATCGAACAACCGCCGCGCATAGGAATCGAGCGGACCGCTTTCTGCTCCCCAGGTGCGACACTCACCGATCAGTTCGCGGGCCAGCGGCGATAACTCGAAGACCCTAACGGACTCGCGCGGCGCCGGCATGAAGTCTTTAGCAAACAGGACAGACGCCGTGGTCGCCGCCGTCAAGATGGAAATCCGGATAGGATGGTCGGCGGCGATCAAAGCCGCGCGGGCTGGTGGCAATATCCAGCGGAGGCCCTGCGCCTCCAGCCGCAGGGTTCCGCTAAGCGCGTAGACGAGGTAGTGCCGGTCTATATGGAAAGCGGCCGGGCCAGCCGGTTCAAAGCGCTTGGAAAAACAATAGGCGTCAGGCGTCATTCGTTAGTTCACATTGAGTACCTGATCAGCGTCGAAGCGACGGCTCACGGGGGCGGTCGTCATCATTGGCCGCAGGGTAGCATTGACCGAAGTAAAGCGGGGCGACGCCAGGTAAGCAGCGAAGTCCTCTGCGGTTTCCCATTCGTGTAACACACCCAACCCGCCGCTGACCGTCGGATCAGCGAATGGAATGAAGGCGCGGCAGCCTTTCATCCCGCGTACGATGGCCGTTTCGTTGAGAAGTGCGTCAAGGGCGGTGCCTACGGCGTCGGTGGCGACGGTGAAAGTGACGTGAGCGAGGCGCATGGTCTTAACCTTTCGAAGCAGCGGATCACGTATACCTTGTGCCGCATCGCTACACTGACCGCCAACGACGGACGGCCGACGATTTGCCTCTATCTGCCAGATCTTTGGCGACCATGGAAACTCAAAACGACCGGCGACGCAGCGGCCTGCCTTGGCCGAAATGCGTATAAGGCAAATCGCCTCAATGATTGGGGCAATTCCGACTGGCAAAGGGCTTCGAAATCGATCGCCGTCTGCGCCAGCCTGAGATGCGTCAGGGCTGGAAGTTTAACCACCCGATCAGAGGTGAGAAGTTGCTCAATGCTTGGGAAGGCGAGCGCCTTCGGATCTGGAGTTCGCGCAGCTCGCATCGCAATCCCCGCCTACAAATGAACCATCAGTGGCAGAGGCAGCGAAGGCGTCGATTGTGGAGTTCCGTTACTGGGAACAAACCGCCATCGGCGCTGCCGCCCCAAGAGTCGTATGTGCGCCCCTCTCCGGACATGTCAGCCGGTGGGCCAGTGCTAAAAGCGGACATCTTTAATCTAACCCATTCTTGACGAGAATCGATGGCGTCCGCGAAACGCTCTTGGGTTTCAAAAAGTGCTTTTATTCGGCTTTCAAGATGGAGGGCATATTTTACGGTCTGGCGTCAATGCAGCCGACGATTTTTAGATTTTAGATACATGAGAAGTCCCAGTTTCATCAGTATAATGATGAGTACGAGCGTGGCGACACTCATTGAGACAGGGTGACCCTTCATCCATGCCAAAGGATGCTTATCTGTCAGCAACCAGACCGGCGTCAGATGGGCCGCCAAGGCAGCCAGAACGAGAAGGCCGGTGCCGATGATCGTCAAACCGCCCTTGTGGCCCTTCCTTGCTAACCGGGAGGGACTGAAGGCGCCAAACTCTTCGGATCGGATAGCTGTCGCGTTGACGCCGGAGCGCACAAGCATTGCGTTAAGGTCTTGCACCATGTCTTTCAGGCCGGAGATGTAGAATACCTGTTCATCAGGACTGGCAATATAGCGCCTCACCATGTCCAGAGAGATTCGGCCTGTCTCGCCTTCCCATTGACCTGATGAAACAGAGCCGGTCAGGGTCGGGATGAAATGGAAATTGTCATGAGTGACAGCGAGACGCTTCAAGGCCTGCAGGAAGGGAGCATCGTCAGCCGTCCGGCTCGAATAAAGCAAGGTCAGGCGACGTTTGGAGCCTTCGTGCAAGGCTTGCCTGATCATGGAATAAGCCGGGACGACGCCGATGCCACCCGCCAGGAAAACGATCGGTGTCAGCGCGTCATCCAGAGCGAAGGCGCCATGCGGAACATTCTTCAACACGTCGATCTGTACGCGCATCCCGACCGGCAAATCAGCCAGTTCCGCCTTAAAGGCGGAGGGCCGCATCCGGACCGCAAACGCCAGGTCAGTTTCGAAAGGCGCGCTGGCAAACGACCAGAACCGAAAGGTCCCGTCCAATTCCTTCCTCTTCGGACTCAGAAGGCTCATTCGCGCGTGCTGGCCGGCGCGGTAGATAAAACCTTCCGGCTTTTCGAAGCGGAACAACCAGGTATCATTGGCGATCAGGGCCTTGGAAATTAAAGCGATCTGGTAGGTAAGCTTCTCGAAACTGGCTCCTTTGCCGCTGTGCAGGCGACGCATGTGTTCGTGATCCATCTTGCCGGCTCCGCAGGAAAACTTAACTGGACGAATGGTACGTTATTGGACAAGCTGTTCAATATCTGTTGCCAGACCCTCAGGACCTTCAGTCTGATATTGGACTTTTTCCATGAACAGTTCAGCAAAACAGCCCCATTCCGTCAGCATGGATCGACGTGTCGTGCGAACACGTCGCGCCCTGCAGCATGCGTTCCTGAAGTTGGTTGCCGAAAAAGGCTATGATGCTGTCTCCATCCAGGACATCTGCAAGGCGGCAGACGTCGGCCGATCAACCTTTTATCTTCATTTCACCGGAAAAGAGCATCTCAAACGCTCCGGGCTGGAACATCTGAGGCGCGAACTGGAAGCACACCGCCAACGGCAGGCAGACGCGAATGTGTCTTGTGAAGCCCTTGAATTCAGCCGTCCAATGTTTGAACATGCAAAGGATCATCTGCACATCTACAGGGCGCTTGCTGGAAGTTCCGGCGGCGGCGTCGCCCTCAGCACAATTAGGGATATCCTGACGGATCAGCTTCGAAAAGACCTGTCGATTACGCAAGTAACGTCGACTGTGGAGCGCGAATTTAGACTACAATTCCTGCTTGGCGCCTTCATGTCGGTTCTGACTTGGTGGCTGGACGCGGGGGCAAAGGGTGATCCGGCCGAGATTGACCAGGCGTTTAAGGCTCTGGCCTTGCCGGGCCTGTCCCAGGCTAAGCCGATTTCTCTACCGTCGAGGCCAGGCTCAGCGTGAAGCCTAGTCTGCAGCCGGGCGCGCAGGTTGCAGACGCAGGCGCGACCAGACATCGACCTTTTGGCGTTTCGTAAAATGCACTCGGCGCATCAGGTCGCGCATGGGCTTTTCGACTCCATGGTGCGCCAGCATAGCTACAGGGATAACGCCGACGAAGAGGCCGAGCCAGAGAAACACAGGCATATGGGACGCATCGATATGAGCGAACTTTTGCAGGCCTTCAACATAGACCAGTTGCCAGGGGATGCAGACCATATAGACCGCGAAGCTGACCTCGCCGAGATAGACCAGTGCGCTATGCGACAAGAGGGATGAGCCGTGATGCGCGGCGGCGCCAAGGCCGAGGATCAGACCTGCGCAGGCCAGGACGATGACATAGTCAGGACAGGCCGTCATGATCGCGCCCATCAGCACCGCAACTGAAACGGCGCTCAGTGCAAGAGCCGCAGGCCTAGAAGCGACGAAACCGTGACGCCACATCAACCACATGGCGCAGCCCAGCGCGAAGCAGGGTACGATGCGCAGCGCTCCCCACAGGATCGTTGCGCTGGTCAGCGAAAGGCCGGTCAGCATCGGGAAGACAATGTACATCGCCACCAGCAGGACGGCGGCCAGCATGGCGGCAAGACGCGGGCGATTCCACAAAAGGCTGGCGGCCAGGGCAAAAGCCGGAAAGGTAAGGTAGGCGAACCATTCAGCAGAGATCGACCATGACGGATGGTTCCAGCCGCCCAGGGGGGCAAGACCCCAGGCCTGGGTCAGGGTCAGATGCGCCGGCAGGGAAGACCAGATGATGAGCTTGTCACCGGCATGAACGCCCGCAACCGCCAGCCCGCCGATCAGCAGGGCCAGCCCCGCGATAATGGCGATGTGAAGCGGATAGATGCGCGCCAGACGCGCCCACAGAAAATTGCGGTAACTGAAGCGGCCCGATTTGAAGTTTTCGAGATAGACATGGCTCAGAATGAAACCGGACAGGACGAAGAACAGCTCGACGCCGAGATAGCCCTTGGCCACGAAGGCGGGCATGACGGCGCTCAGATTCGGCCAGAAATGAAAGCAGACCACCCACATGGCAGCGAGGAAACGCAAGGCGGTCAAGGGTTTCAGGTTCTGAGGCATGGCCGTTTTCCTATGTGCCAGCTTGGCGAAAGGCGTTCGTGTAAAAAGCGAAACTGCAAGATGCGTTCCATGTGCGCTTTCACATCGATGCAGGCGGCTCCATCATGCCAAAAACCGCAACCAGTGCGAGGATGGCTAAGCCAGCCAGAGTTTCCAGTGTGACGCTGAGGCGTAAGGCCGACATCGCCTTGCGCCGTGACGCCTCATCTGACGCAGCCAGCAGATCCGGCGTCAGGTAAAATCGGTTCCTGGCGGCCAGGCTCAGCATGATGACGAACAGAACCAACTTTACACTCAAAAGCACGCCATAGGCGGAACTTAAAAGTTTGGGCAGGCCTGCCAGACCGATCAGGAAGGCGCTGTTGATCAGGCCGGTGAGCAGCAGAACACTGACGGACGCCGTGCCGATGCGCGAAAAATCCGACAGCGCCTTAGCCAGGATAGCCGCCTGAGGTGCATCCACAGCGTCGGGACGTCTCAGCAGGATAAAGAATCCGGCCAGAGCGCCCAGCCAGACGCCTGCGGCCAGACTGTGCGCCATGTCATTGATGAGATGCACCGTTCCAGCGGGACCGTCATCGCCCGCGCCATGACCGGTATAGGCAAAGCTGATCAGGCACCCTGCCCCCAGCACAACCAGGGCGGCCTTGTTGGGTTTCAGAACCGCCAACACGACGGCGATCAAGCTGAAGGCCAACCGTGCCGCCAGCGCATAGCCCCATTGCGTGGCCGATAGCACCAGCCAGACATCATCGCCGGTGAGGGCGTTCAAAGCCACGCCGTTCATCATGGCCGACTGCGCCGCCAGCGACAGGCACGCGCCCGCCACCAGCGCCACAGCCGCACCGAGAAACAAAGACCTCGACCAGCGATGCCCGTTATCCGACGCGGGCATGCCGATCAACAGGAACAGGGCCGTTCCGAACAGCACGGACGCGCCGGAATATTGCAAAAAGCGCGCTACGTCCGCGCCGATCAGAGCTGCCCCGTCCATGCTATTTCACCGTAAAGCTGGTCGCGCCTTCGGTGCGGTGACCGTCATCGGAGACGGCATGCCAGGTGACCTTATAGGCCCCGGCGGTCAGCTTGTGCGTGGGCATGGCGTGCATCGCCTTGCCGCCGCCTGCCGTCATGATCTTGAGATCGAGCGCCTTGCCGTCCGCGCCGGCGACCTCAAAGCCCGACAGTTTTGGCGTCAGCTTTTCATTGAAGGTCAGCATGATCATGGATGGCGATGCACCTGTGCTGCCGTCGGTCGGCATAGCGCTGATCAGGCGAGCGTGAGCGAAGGCGCCAGAGGCCGTAAACGTGGCGGCAAAGGGCGCGGCGATAGCGGCAACGATGACAGCCGTACGGATAAGGGTTTTCATGGGATTGTCCTTTCAGATTTAAAACAGCCAGCGGATGCCAGCGGTGACTTGGGTGGAGGATGGCTTTTCGTCGATGGCGCGGGCCATATCGGCGGTTTGGCCGAACTTGGTCTGCCAGGTCACGGCGACATAGGGCGCGAACTGGCGGGTGATCTCGTAACGGGTCTGGAGTTGCAGACTGGCGTCGGTCAGGCCGGTGCCGAGATGCTGATCGAGGTCTTTGCGGCCATTGAAATTGACCTCGACCTGCGGCTTCAGGATCAGCCGGTTGGTGAGCAGGATCTCGTTTTCCTGTTTCAGCCGCGCGCTGATCGCGCCGTCATCGCGTACGAAGACATGCGCCTCGGACTCGAAGAAGTAGGGCGCCAGGCCATTGACGCCCGCCACCAGGTAGCTGTGCCCCTCGCGGACGCCTGAGGGGCGTACATCCTGACGCACGCCCATCTGCGCATCCCAGAAGGTTGCGATGTTACGGCTGTACAGGGCCCAGACCTCGGCATGCTCGGTCTTGGCGCCCGACAGTTCGCCCTCGCTTTTCAGCCACAGCTTGTTGTCATCGCCGCCAACCCAGCCATCCAGATCCCAGCTTCTGGTGCTCTGGCCATCATAACGGCCCAAATCAGTTTCCAGACGGATGGCGTGGAAGACACTCCCTTCGTGACCTGCCCCCATATGAGCCGACATATCGTCGGCATGGGCCGCAGCGGCGGCAGATGCCAGAGCGACGCTCAGCACCAGCACGATTTTAGTGCACATGATCGCCTCCTTTCATATGGGACATATCCATCTTCGTCATGTCCATCTTTGACATATCCGTTTGG
>NZ_JBQCGA010000054.1:0-45541 GCF_051956075.1 Asticcacaulis sp.
GACGTCGCCCTAACCATCAACCCGATCAGAGGAAAATCAGTCCCAAGCGCGTGGCGAAAAACACGACACAGAAAAGTGCGACCGTATAAACCCCAAACTAAATCGAAATGAGAACCGCGTTACGATGAATGAAGCGGGCTAAGCTTACGACAAAACTGATCACTAAGGAGATCAAAAAAGTCGCAAGATAAAACCACCAATATTCGGATCGCCTGGCCCGGCCGGTAAAATCAACATATTTCCGCATACACAGACTGAAGGCCTGAGAGAATTTCACGGGCGAAGCAGGCGGCCCAAAACGGTTGGGCCCGGAGGGCTTGACGAGCAATGGCAGAAAGCCCGGCAAGCCGAGTATGACGAGAAATAGAAGATGCCAGATTGAAAGCGTACCCATTTGTTTACTCCCCCTTTACGCCGTCACCCCTCGCCCCGCGCCTTTTGCTTTTTTTGCCGCAGGTCGGCCCAGTAGTCCAGTCTTTGCCGCACCTTGCCTTCGTGGCCGCTGCCCGCCGGGTCGTAGATGACCGGTCGCTTCATGCCGTCGGGAAAATAGTTCTGGCCGGAAAAGCCGTCGGGATCGTCCGGGTCGTAAATATAGCCCTTGCCGTAGCCGATTTCCTTCATCAGTCTGGTCGGCGCGTTCAATATCACGGCGGGCGGGTCGAGATGGCCGGTTTCCTTCGCCAGCATCGTCGCCTTTTTAAAGGCGGTATAGACCGCATTCGATTTCGGCGCCGAGGCCATATGCACCACAGCCTGGGCCAAAGCCAGTTCGCCTTCAGGCGAGCCGAGCACCTCATAGGTATCCCGCGCGGCATGGCACATCAAAAGCGACATCGGATCGGCATTGCCGATGTCCTCTGAGGCCATGCGGATCAGCCGGCGCGCGATAAACAAAGGATCGTCGCCGCCGTTCAGCATCCGCGCCAGCCAGTACAGCGCCGCATCCGGGTCCGAGCCGCGCACCGACTTATGCAGGGCCGAGATCAGGTTGTAATGGCCTTCGCGGTCCTTGTCGTGATTGGGACGCCGCTTCTGCAACTGCGCCAGCAGTTCATCCGGCCTCAAAGCTTCGGTAAAGCCCATATGGTCGAGCGATTCGATCAGGCTCAGGAGATAGCGCCCGTCGCCATCGCTCAGAAGTTTCAGCGTCTCGTAAGCCTCGTCGGTCAGCGGCAATTTATGGCCGATATGACCTTCGGCGCGCGCAATGATCTCATCCTGCGCCGCCTCATCCAGCCGTTTCAGCACAAACACCTGACAGCGCGACAAAAGCGCGCCGTTCAGCTCAAACGACGGATTTTCGGTCGTGGCCCCGATCAGGGTCACCACGCCTGCCTCGACATAGGGTAAGAAACTGTCCTGCTGGGCGCGGTTGAAACGGTGGATCTCATCGACGAACAGGACCGTGCGATGCCCCATGCGATGCCGGACCTGCGCCTGCTCGAATGCCTTTTTCAGATCGGCGACACCCGAAAAAACCGCCGAAATCTGCTGGAACTCGTAGCCCGCCGCCTCGGCCAGCAGGCGCGCAATCGTCGTCTTGCCGACGCCCGGCGGCCCCCACAGGATCAGGCTGGGCAGAAAGCCGCGCTCGACCAGCCGCGAAATCGCCCCGCCTTCGCCCAGCAGATGCGACTGCCCGACCACCTGATCCAGCGCGCGCGGGCGCAACCGGTCGGCCAGCGGCTTGGACGCATCATCGACAGATAAGGTTTTCGCCTGAGGCTCGGCGTCACCGAAAAGATCGCTTGTCATAAGAACACATATAGAACATGAATCATCCGCTTGCCATACCCCTGTCGCATTCTGGCAGGGCGCGCCTATATGGAGGCGGCACAGCTTACCGTACAGGACACAGCATGGAACCGGTCATCGCCATAACAGGCTTGGAAAAGACCTATAAGGGCGGATTTCAGGCGCTGAAAGGCGTCGATC
This sequence comes from Asticcacaulis sp., assembly GCF_051956075.1. Classification (GTDB taxonomy): domain Bacteria; phylum Pseudomonadota; class Alphaproteobacteria; order Caulobacterales; family Caulobacteraceae; genus Asticcacaulis. The sequence goes on from NZ_JBQCGA010000054.1 coordinate 1,939, forward strand.
TCAGCATAAATCGCGGCGAAATCTTCGCCCTGCTTGGCCCGAATGGCGCGGGCAAGACCACCTTGATCGGCATTGTCTGCGGGCTGGTGCGGCCGACCGGCGGCACGGTGATCGCCGACGGCTTCGACATCGCCAGGGATTATCGCGCCGCCCGCACCCGCATCGGCCTGGTGCCGCAGGAACTGGCGACCGACATGTTCGAGACGGTCTGGCACACGGTCAGCCATTCGCGCGGCCTGTTCGGTAAGCCGCCCAATCCGAAACTGATCGAGCAGATCCTGCGCGATTTATCATTGTGGGACAAGCGCAACAACAAGATCGCGACCCTATCCGGCGGCATGAAGCGGCGCGTGCTGATCGCCAAGGCGCTGTCGCATGAACCCACCATCCTGTTCTTGGATGAGCCGACCGCTGGGGTCGATGTCGAGCTGCGCCGCGATATGTGGCAGATGGTGCGCCGCCTACGCGAAGCGGGCGTCACCATCATCCTGACCACCCACTATATCGAGGAGGCCGAGGAGATGGCCGACCGTATCGGCGTGATCAATAAGGGTGAGATCATCCTGGTCGAGGACAAGCGCGACCTGATGAAAAAACTCGGCCAGACCCGCGTGCAGATCACCCTGACTCAGGCCCTCGCCGCGCCGCCGGACATTGGCCGGGAGACGCATTTGAGCGAAGACGGTCTGACCCTGAGCTTTACCTTAAGCGGCGAAGGACACGATCAGGATACCGGCGTCGCCGACGCGCTCAAAGCCCTGATGCAGCAGGGAATCGACTTTTCCGGCGTCAATGCCGAACGCTCGTCGCTCGAAGATATTTTCGTCAACCTGGTCGAGGCCCGCGCCGCATGAGTTCGTTCAATTTTTACGCCGTCCGCGCGCTCTACACCTTCGAAATGAGCCGGATGTGGCGCACCCTGTTTCAGAGCCTGGCCGCGCCGGTTCTGTCCACCTCGCTCTATTTCATCGTCTTCGGCTCGGCCATCGGCGGACGCATGACGACGGTGGACGGCGTATCTTACGGCGCCTTTATCGTGCCGGGCCTGACTCTCCTCAGCATCCTGACCGAAAGCGTGTCCAACGCCTCATTCGGCATCTATCTGCCGCGCTTTACCGGCACGATTTATGAGCTTTTGTCCGCGCCAGTGTCAGTGATCGAGGCCCTGCTCGGCTATGTCGGGGCGGCGGCGTCGAAATCGCTGATTCTCGGCGTCGTCATCCTGATCACCGCGCGCCTGTTCGTCGCGTATCACATTGCGCATCCGGTCTGGATGATCGTCTTCCTGATGCTCAACAGCCTGACCTTTTCCCTGTTCGGCTTCATTCTCGGCGTCTGGGCCGACGGTTTCGAGAAACTTCAGGTCGTGCCCTTGCTGGTGATCACGCCGCTGACCTTTCTGGGCGGCACCTTCTATTCGATCCATATGCTGCCCGCCCTGTGGCAGAAGATCATCCTGTTCAACCCGATCGTCTATCTGGTCAACGGCTTCCGCTGGGCCTTCTACGACAAGGCCGACGTCAATATGGCGATCAGCCTGGGCATGACTTTGGGCTTTATGGCGATCTGCATTGCGATCATCGCCTGGATATTCAAGACCGGCTATCGGTTACGCACATAAGAAAACTCCGGCCCGGAACTGTGACCAGCAGCTCCGGGCCGGGTGATATGCGCGCCGGACAAGGGGAGTAAACCAGCGCGCCCCGCATGTGTCCCGGTCTCAGGGGCCTCCGGGACACAAAATGACAATAACAACTAAAGGTTGCATTATGATTAATGCAATCAACGGACGATTTTTCTTGGTTTTCTCGCTATAGGCATGGCCGCGAGAATGGGGCATAAGAGGCGAAACGACGGAGACCTCATGCCATCCGCCCCTTCCAACCCTACGCATAAGCCGTCCTTTTTCGACCGATTATGGAACGCCGACGATGCAAGCCTGCGGTGGATACTGGGCGCGCTGATTGTGGTGCTGGCCTGCTTCAATTTCCTGCGCGACCTGAACAATCCCAACCATGCCTTCTGGGACGAAAGCTATTATCTGACCACGGCGCAACGCTATGAAGAAGGCACGGCGCAATACGCCTCGCACCCGCCGCTGGCCTTCATGTTCATGGACGCCAGCCTGAAGCTGTCGGGCGCCAATAAGACTCTCAACCTGCATCATCTGGCCGAGGTCAAGAAGATCGACACGCGCGTCGTGCCGGACGGCTACGACTTCACCTGGATACGCCTGCCTTCGGCCCTGTTCGCGGTGGCGGGCGCGCTTCTATTCTATCTGATCATGCTCAGGCTTGTGCAGGAGCCGTTCGAGGCCTTTGTCTTCTCGCTGCTGTTCGTGTTCGAGAACGCCTACATCGTGCATTTCCGCGCCGCCCATCTCGATTCGTATCAGATGACCTTCACGCTCGGCTCTGTGCTGGTCTGGCTGCACACATTCGGGCGCGAACCGAAACGCCCGCTTGTGACCTGGCTGAGCTTTGGCGTACTGTGCGGCCTCAGCTTCATGTGCAAGGTCAACTCCCTGCCTCTGTTATTCCTTGGCGCCTTGAGCCTGCTGCGCGCCCTTTGGGATGAGCGCACACGCGAAAATTTCTGGCGACAATTTTTGCGCGGCTGGACCGTGCTGGCCGGTTTCTTCGCTATGCTGATCCTGATCTTCAGCCTGCACGTCGTCTTCAATCCGAACGCCCCCGATCCGACCACCGAAGCGGGCAAGCGCGACCTGCGCTATATGGATCAGGTCTATCAGGACTATCTGCACCATAAGCGCGGCCTGTCGCCCGAAGTCATCTGGCACGCCACTTACGGCTATTATCAATACATGAAGCACGACTTCACCGGCGAGGTGAAGACCGAACCGAACGGCTCACAGCCGATCCTGTGGCCCTTCATGGCCAAGGCGATCAATTATCGCTGGGATTTCGACGGTCATCGCACCGCCTACACCCAGATGCTGGGCAATCCGGTCAATTGGGGGCTGGGCCTGCTGGGCGTCGTCGGCGCGCTGGTGTTGGTGGTCCGTCGCCGCTTCCGCGATGAGACGCCGCAGGAGACGCGCGATCTCGATCTGAGCGAGGCCCTGCTGGCCATGTACGCCGTCTTCATGGGCATCCATATCTATCTGGGCCTGCAAAGGGTGATGTACATCTATCACTATTTCATCGGCCTGGCCCTGACCTTCATGCTGGCGGCGTTGACCTTCCGCCTGCTGATGCGGCGCCTGCCTTGGCTGGACAAACACCGCTTCAGCATCTTGTGCGCCCTCAGCCTGCTGATTGCGGGCAGCTTCCTGTTCTACGCGCCTCTGACCTACCATCAGCAGATGACCCGCGCCGCCTGCGAAGCGCGCAACATCCCCGTCCGTTTGGTGGTGTGCCAGCCGGTGAAAAAGCACATGGTGACGAAATGATCTGGCTCGACCTCGCCCGCCGGGGCAAGACCAACTGGTGGCGTTATCTGGTGGCGTGGCCGCTGGCGATCCTGATCGCGATCGTGACGATCACCGTCCTGCTGGCCGCGCCGATCTGGCTGCACTGGCTGCCAGCCAGCATCACCGGCGACATGCAGTCCGCCGCGCACCCCATTGTTTTCTATGGGAGTCAGGGCCTGACCTTCGCCCTGTTCCTGTTCGGCTTCTGGGCGGCGATCCGTCTGATGCACGGCAAGCGATTCAGCGATATACGCGGCGCCTGGAGCTGGCGATCTTTCTTGACCGGCATGGGCGTATGGCTGGTCGTTCTGATTGTCCTGACCCTGATCGACTATGTGATCCGTCCGAAGGGTTTTCACCTCAGTCTGAGCCTGACGCCCGTTGCGGTTCTCGTCGCCATTGTCGGCCTGCTGGTCCAGACCTTCACCGAGGAATTCGTGTTCCGCGGCTACCTGTCGCAAAGCCTGCTGCTGGCGACCAAGAATCAGGTTGTCGCCATCGTATTAAGCAGCCTCGTCTTCGGCGCCATGCACATTCCGAACGGCATCCCCCAGGCGGTCGGCGCCACAATCTTCGGCCTCGTCGCCACGACCATGGCGATCCGCACCGGCAGCCTGTCTCTAAGCTATGGCGTTCACTTCATGAACAATCTGTTCGGCGCCATCATCGTTGTGTCGGCGCAGGACGTGTTCAAAGGCGCGCCTGCCCTGATTACACAAAACACGCCGGACCTGATGTGGTCGGACACCGCCATTGGCGCCGTCGCCATGCTGGCCGCGACCGCCCTTCTGCTGCGTTCGCGGAAAAAAGCTGTTTAAGCTTCCGCGAAAACGACCGTCACACCCTTCTTGCGGAAATAGGACTGCATCAGCTTGCGGCCCTGACGGTTGTTCTGCGCCAGACGGGTCGGTTCGACCACGGCTTCCTTGAGGCCTTCCGCGGCCAGCGCCGCCTTCAGATTCTTGATGCAGGCGTCGATCTCGGCATTATCATTGGCCAGCGACTCGTAAATGCGTTCCATGGCGTCAGCGACGGTCAAGTTTCATTCTCCTGTGATCTTCGCCGGGTTACAGAAATGCAGCGCGTGACGCAAGAGCGTCGCGCGTCGCCCATATCGAAGGCTTGCTCAAAAATTGACGTTTCCGTAAAGTTTGGTACAGTCCTCCGAACGCATAAAAGAGACAGACAGGGAGTTCGCAGCGTATGTTCGCCAATCTCAAACGTGACCTGACCTTCCTGAAACGCCTGATCCGCATCCTGGGTCGGGTGAATAAGATTTCACCGGATTCGCACAATCTGGTCTGCGACGATTTCGAAGCGGTGGCCGACAGGCATCCGACTCGTCCCGCCCTCAGCTTCGAGGGCAAGTCCATGACCTATCAGCAGCTCGACATGCTGGCTAACCGCTACGCCCACTGGGCGCGTCAGCGCGGCCTAAAGCCCGGCGATACGGTCGCCCTGTTCATGCCCAACCGCAGCGACTACATCGCCATCTGGCTGGGGCTCAACAAGGTCGGCGTCATCACCGCCCTGATCAACAATTCTCTGACCGGTTCGGGTCTGGCGCACTGCATCAACATCTCGATGGCCAGCCTGACCCTGGTGGATATGACCACCAAGGCCGCTTTCGACGAGATCGAAAGCCAGATCGCGCGCTTTCAGACCCTGTGGGTGCTGGACCTGCCGCGTGAGGACGAAAGCGAGCATTGCCGCAGCCTCGATGCGGCGATCAAAGGCGTCTCCAGCGTCCGCCCCGACCCCGCCCTGCGCGCTGGCCTGACCGCCGGCAGCGTCGCGCTTTATATCTACACCTCCGGCACGACTGGCCTGCCCAAGGCGGCCAAGATTTCCAACGCCCGCGCCCAGCTCTATATGCAGGCCTTCGCCGGTCTCAGCCATATGACGCCGGAGGACAAGATCTACTGCGTTCTGCCGCTGTACCACGCCACGGGCGGACTGTGCGGCGTTGGGGCGGCGCTGATGAACGGCGCCTGCGTGCTGCTCAAGCGCAAATTCTCGGCCAGCCAGTTCTGGAGCGATGTGCGTAAAGAGCGCGTCACCCATATCGTCTATATCGGCGAACTGTGCCGCTACCTCGTCAACTCGCCGCCTTCGCCTAATCCCGATGACGAGACGAAGCACAAGGTGCGCATGGCCTTCGGCAACGGCATGCGACCGGAAGTCTGGGACCACTTCAAGAAGCGCTTTAAAATTCCATCCATCGTCGAGTTTTACGGTTCGACCGAGGGCAATGTCTCCCTGTTCAATCTCGACGGCCAGCCCGGCGCGGTCGGGCGCGTGCCGAAAATCCTGCGCGGCAAGTTCAATGTCCGGCTGGTGCGCTTCGACGTCGAAAGCGAAATGCCGGTGCGCGGCATGAACGGCCTGTGTCAGGAGTGCAAGCCCGGCGAGATCGGCGAGGCCATCGGCATTATCGGCCATGATGTGCGCCACTCCTATTCCGGCTATGCCGACAAGGCCGCGACGCAAAAGAAGATTCTCACCGATGTGCTGAAAAAAGGCGACGCCTGGTTCCGCACCGGCGACCTGATGCGTCAGGACAAGCACGGCTATCTCTATTTTGTCGATCGCATCGGCGACACCTTCCGCTGGAAAGGCGAGAATGTCTCAACCTCCGAAGTCGCCGAATACTGCGCCTCGGCGCCGGGAGTGGAGGAGGCCATTGTCTATGGCGTGCCGCTGATCAATCACGACGGCAAGGCGGGCATGGTCTCGCTGATCACACGCGAAGGCTTCGACCTGGCGGCGTTCAAGGCGCATGTCGATTCGCACCTGCCCGTCTATGCGCGCCCGGTCTTCGTGCGCCTGCTCACCGAGGTCGAGACCACCGGCACCTTCAAATACAAGAAGATGGACCTGGTCAGCGAAGGTTTCGACCCCAACCGCGTGCATGACCCCCTGTTTGTCTGCGCCGACAAGGGCGGTTATGAGCCGCTGACGCCCGCCCTGATCAATACGATTGAAACAGGCCAGCTCAGATTATAATCGGTCGCCTCATGCCCAGAAGGACTTACGCTTTTGGGCATGAGGCCTGGTAAGACGCCTCAAGTTTTTTCCCAAAAGTGCTTACACTTTTGGGCATGAGGCTTGCTAAGACGCCTCATGTTTTTCCTAAAAGTGCTTACACTTTTAGGCATGAGGCTCTAATTTACCGGCATGAGAACACCCGCCGCCCTGAGCCGATTCACCCTGGATTTCCTCAAGACGGAGGCCGGTTCCGGCTTCCTTCTGGCCCTGTGCGCCCTGATCGCGATGATCTGGGCCAATTCGCCGTGGGCGCAAACCTATTTCGGCTTCATCAACTACCATTTCGAGATCGACGTCGGACCTTTATGGCGTTTCGACGAGAGCGTGCTGGAATGGACGAAGGAAGGGCTGATGGCCATCTTCTTCTTCGTCGTCGGGCTTGAGATCAAGTACGAGATCGTGCGCGGCGCCCTGTCCAGCCCGCGCAAACTGGCCCTGCCGGTCGTAGCAGCGCTGGGCGGCATGGCGGTTCCCGCGCTCGTCTATCTCGGCGTCAATCTGATCGACGGCGGCGACCTGCGCGGCTGGTCTGTTCCAACCGCCACCGACATCGCCTTTGCGCTGGCTGTGCTGGGCATGGCGGGCAAGAGCCTGCCGTCCAGTTTGCGGGTCTTCCTGCTGACCCTGGCCATTGTCGATGATCTCGGTGCGGTGATCATTATCGGCGTCTTCTATAATTCGCATTTCGACCTGGCGTATCTTGGCGTCGTCGTCGCCCTGCTGGCGGCGATGGCCTCCTTGCGCTATCTGTTCCCGCGCACGCGCCTCGGCTTCTTCTTCGTCTATATGCTGTTCTTCCTGGCCATCTGGGCGATGAGCCTCAAGGCCGGGGTCAGCCCGTCCCTGACCGCCGTGGCCGCAGCCTTCTGCGTCAGCATCGATCCGGCCAATCCGGGCGAAGAAGGCATGGTCAAGGACATAGCCAGCGAACTGCACCCTTACGTCGCCTATCTGATCCTGCCCTTCTTCGCCTTCACGGCGTCAGGTTTCTCTTTCGAGGGCATGAACTGGGCCAGCCTGATCGACCCGCGCTTTCTCGGCACGCTGCTGGGCCTGTTCGTCGGCAAGCAGATCGGCATCTTTCTGGCCAGTCTGGCCGCTATCATCGTGGGGCTGGCGCGCCTGCCCGACGGCGCAACGCGCGCCCAGCTTTACGGCGTGTGCCTGTTGTGCGGCATCGGCTTTACCATGAGCCTTTACATGGCGGCTCTGGCGTTCGAGGGCGGCCACGAAGGCGGCCTGATCGCCGTCAAGTCGGGCGTCATGGCCGGATCCTTGCTCTCGGCGGGCGTCGGCGCCGCCCTGCTGTCATGGCTGGGCAAGCGGCGTCAGGCGCAGGCCGCTTAAACTGTCGGCGTCCTTCACGGCGCGCACGACCAGCACATTACGGCCCGCCTGCAGGTCCGCGACACCCGACGACGGCGCGTGATCGGTTTCGATCCTGAAGGCCGACGGGTCACTGGCCTCTACCGTCACGGCATAACGGCCTGCCCGGGCGGCATCGAGCGTATAATGCAGCCATTCCCCGGCCTGAACCTGCGTCACCACAGGCCCATCCGGCGTGTCGGCGATGTCCACCCCGTCATTACGATAGACGCCGCCATCATTGCCCGTCGTATGCGCTCCGCCGGTTGAGACATAGTAGTTGCCCGACACCGTGTCGTGATAAGCGACGCCATCGGGCCCCAGATCATAATCGGCAGCGCGGATCACAGCGCCCTCAGCCCCGACCGCGTGGCTGACGAAAGGCACGGCCGCATCGCTGTGCACAGCGCGGAACATGGCGTCGATCACATCTTGATGGACCGGATTATGCTCAAAGCGGACATCCTGCGTCGCCAGGGTCATCAGGCCGCGCTCGGCCGTCGCCGCATCAGGCCTTCGCCCCTCGCCGCTCAGCCAGGCCGATACCTTCATATAGTCGGCGTTCGGACGCACTTCGAGCGGGTTGTTGATGCCGATCTTTTTCAGCGGCCACCACGACCAGCCAATGCCGTTATCCTCCTCCAGCCGGATCGCATGGGTGAACCAGTCGTTCGAGTTTTCGCCCGATTCGCCGTTCCATAGCGGCACATTGTATTTGGCGCGCATCGCGACAAAGTCGGCTATCGTGTCGGGCGTCGTATAGTTCCAGTATTTATGGAAGCTCAGCGCCAGATTAGCGTCCATCGGCGGCATCAAACCCTTGTAATTATTCCCCCAACAATTGCCCTCAATGATGACGAGGTGGTTCTGATCCTCATCGCGCACGGCCTTGATCGTGCGTACATAGAGATCGCGCAGCGGAGCGTTCTGCGTCTCCTTGCAGCCGTTCTTGTCGGAAGCGTCCTGAAAGCCCCAGTTCGGCTCGTTCAGCAGATCAAAGCCCCCAATCGTCGGCTCATCATGATAACGCCGCGCCAGTTCGCGCCACAGGGCGATCATCTTGCTCTGATCGTCCGGGCTTTGCCATAGCGACGGTTTGGCCGGATCGCGGTCGGAAATCGGCAGGTCATTGCCCTGTCCGCCCGGCGCGGCATGCAGATCGAGGATGATCACCATGTCATTGGCCTTGCACCAGGCGATCAGCCGGTCGATCATGGCGAAGCCTTCCGGCTTCCAGACGATCTTGCCGGGGATATCCTCCATAAACAGGTTCCAGTGCATCGGCAGGCGCACCGAATTGAAGCCCCAGGACGCCATCGCGTCGATATCGGCCTTGGTGACCTCATTGTCGCGCCAGGCCTGATAAAAGGCCTCGGCCTTGTCCGGCCCGATCAGCTCGGCGATCTTCGCCTTGATGGCGTGTTGCGGCAGGCCGCCCGCCTTCAGCATATAGCCTTCCTGAAGCATCCAGCCGCCAAGCCCCATGCCGCGCAGCAGAACAGGCCTTCCCGCGCCATCGACAATCTGCTGATCCCTGGCGTGTAAAAAGCCTTCGGCGTATGCGGGTACGGCCAGCGCCAGAGCGGCGGTGGCGAGCAGAAGATGTTTCATGGCGTTTCCTCTTTTTTTCGCAGGCTAAGCGCGAATGACAGCGCTGACAAGAGCTTGACTCATGCGACCGCTGCGCCGACATGCAAGCCATGCCCTATCGCCCCGCACCCCTTTTGAGCCAGAGCGGCCTTGACCTGTTCGATCCGGTCGCCGCCGCGAACTTTCCGCAAACTATCCTGCGTTACCGCAACACCCGCGCCGCGCACAGTATCGGGCTGGAGACTGTAAGCGACGCCGATTGGGTCGGCTATTTCGGACGCTTTCAGCCCCTGCCCGATAACCAGCCGCAGCCTCTGGCCCTGCGCTATCACGGCCACCAGTTTCGCCACTACAATCCCGATCTCGGCGACGGACGCGGTTTTCTGTTCGCTCAAATGTATGATGACGCTGACCGGCTTCTCGATCTCGGCACGAAGGGTTCGGGAACCACGCCGTATTCACGCGGCGGCGACGGCCGCCTGACGCTCAAGGGCGGCGTGCGCGAGGTTCTGGCCACCGCCATGCTGGAGGCTCTGGGCGTGCCGACCTCGAAATCGCTGTCGCTGATCGAAACCGGCGAGGCGCTGATGCGCGGCGACGAGCCGTCCCCGACGCGATCTTCCGTGCTGGTCCGGCTCAGCCACAGCCATATCCGCTTCGGCACGTTCGAGCGGCTGGCCTATCTGAATGACGTCGCGACGATGCGTGCGCTCGTCGACTTCATCCGCGCCCACTATTACCCGGATAAGGCAAACGCCGCCGAGTTGTTTGACGCCGTCGTCAGCAACACCGCCCGACTGGCCGCGCGCTGGATGGCGGCGGGCTTTGTGCATGGGGTGCTGAACACCGACAACATGAACATCACGGGCGAGAGCTTCGACTATGGACCCTACCGCTTCCTGCCGCGCTATCAACCCGACTTCACCGCCGCCTATTTCGACCATTCCGGGCTTTACGCCTATGACCGTCAGCCCGACGCCGTGTTGTGGAATCTCGGCCAATTGGGCCGCTGCCTGACCCTGATCACAGAGCCGGAACCGCTGATCGCCAGCTTAAACGCCTTCTCGGACCGTTATCAAAGCGAACTGGAGCAGGCGATCTGCGCGCGTCTCGGCGTGATCCCGACCGGGAATGACGCGCCTCTGGTCGCGGCCTTTTTCAAGCTGGCGCAGGAGCTGCGATTTGACGGCAGTTTCGAGGGATTGATCTATGACGCCATGACAGGCCGTTTCACGACCAGTCCGCGCGCCGCCTCTTATCAGGGCGCAGACTTCGACTCTTTCAAGTCCCTGTTGAACGGCTATCCGCGCGATCGCCCAGAACGTCTGCCCCATCCGCGCCTGCAGCAGCCCGATCCCGAAACCCTGCTCTATGAGGAGATCGAAGCGATCTGGACACAAATCGCCGTCGAAGACGACTGGTCCCTGTTCAACGCCAAACTGGTCGCCATCGACGTGTGGCGCGAAGCCCTCGCCCTATGAAGAAGACGAATCCAGTTTGGAAATAAAGCCCAGCGTATCGAAGACCAGCCGGGTAATGTCCGCGATGGTCTTTTCGCGCCCGGCGTCGTCGAGATTTCCGCCCGACGTGTAGATGGCCAGAAAAACCGGTCCACCTTTGGGAGGCCAGATCACCGCCACATCATTGACCGCGCCGTTCGCGCCCGTGCCGGTCTTGTCCGCGACCACGCTGCCCGCCGGAACCCCGGCGCGGATGCGCGCCTTGCCGGTCTGGCAGTCCACCATCCAGCCCTTGAGCCGGGTCAGGCTGTCCGGTTTCAACGCCGTCCCGGTAAACACCGTGCGCAGCAGGCCGGCCATCGCCGCCGGAGTCGTGGTGTCGCGCTGATCCCCCGGTAGATTGCTGTTCAACTCCGGCTCGTTGCGGTCAAAGCGCGTCACCGCATCGCCCAGACCCCGCGCGAACTGAGTCAACCCCGCCGGACCGCCAACCAGTGGCAGCAGCAGATTGGCCGCCGTATTGTCGCTCAGTTCAACCGCCGCCGCGCACAGATCGGCCACCGCCATTCGCCCCTTGGCGACATGCGCCCTGGTCACCGGCGCATAGGACAGCACATCCTTGTCGCTGTAGGCGATCTCCTTGCTCAGGCTTAGCTTGCCCTGATCGACCTGTTGCAGGATCGCCGCCGCCAGCACCCATTTGAAGGTCGAACAATGCGCGAAGCGCTGATCCGACTCGATGCTGATATTGCCGCCATCGCCTTGCGCACCCGTCAGGGCGCTGACGCCGATCTGGCCGCCGTGGCGCTTCTGAATGGCGACCATGCGTTGCGCAAAGCCGATCGCCTCACGCACCTTGGGCGAGCAGCCCGCCAGACTGAGCGCGCCGACGCCCGCCAACACCCCCCTGCGCGACAGCATCACTTATCCTCCGGCTTCAGATATTTGGCCAGCCAGTTGAACACCGTCTTGTGCCACATCAGAGAGTTCTGCGGTTTGGTCACCCAATGGCTCTCATCGAGGAAGCGCAGGAATTCGGAGTCGATGCCCTTGGCCTGCAAGGCGGTGAAGGCGCCGATGCCCTGCGCCAACGGAATGCGGAAATCCTGATCGGAATGCACGACCAGCATCGGGTCTTTCCAGTCCTTCACATGCAGGGCCGGGTTGAACGTGTCGTAGGCCGCCGGATCGTCATACGGATCGGCGCCCTGCTCCCAATGCTCGAACCACATCTCCTCGGTATTGTAACCCATGGCGCGCGAATCGAACACGCCGTCGTGCGTGACTAGGCACTTCCACGGTTGCGGCCAGTTCCCGGCGATCCAGTTGATCATGAAGCCGCCATACGACGCCCCCAGCGCGCAGGCGCGATCGCCGTCGAGGAATTTGAAATTGGCCAGCGCATAGGCCCAGCCCTTTTGCAGGTCTTCCAGCGGGCGGTCGCCCCAGTGCTGCGAGATCGAATCGGTAAAGGCCTGGCCATAACCGGGCGAGCCGTGGAAGTCGATAAACACCACCGCATAGCCTTCGCCCGCATAGGTTTCCGGGTTCCAGCGGAACGACCAGCCGTCGCCGAACGCCACCTGCGGCCCGCCATGCACGATAAAGGCGACCGGATAGGTCTTGCCCTCCTGATAATTGGCGGGCTTCATCACATAGCCATAGACGTCCTCGTCGTTCCAGCCCTTGAACTTGAACTGCTGGTAATCGCCCTCGGCCAGCGTATCGAGAACGCTGTCGAAAGCGGTGAGGTTCTTCGCGCCGTCATCGACATAGGCCGCCTTGTTCGCGGCGAGATAAAGCGTGTTCGGACGCTTCAGGCTGTTCTTCAGGAAGACGAGGCCCTGCGGCGTCTCCTCATAGGCGACCATGTCGCCGTCCTTTGAGAGCTGCGTGACCTTGCCCGTCTTCACCTCGACGCGGAACAGCAGGTGCTTGCCGTGGTCGTCAGAATCGACCAGCAGGCTCTTGCCGTCCTTGGCCCATTGCAGTCCGGCGACCGTATGGTCCCAGTCCGGCGCCAGAGGCGTAACCTTGCCGCTGCTGAGATCGCGCAGCATGATGTCGAAGCGGTCGGATTCGAATCCGGGCCGCTTCTGCGCCGTATAGGCCAGGGTCTTGCCGTCGGGCGAGACGCGCGGCGCCGCGTCCCAGGCCGGATTGGCGGCGGTCAGGTCAGTCATCGCGCCGCCGGTGACGGGGACGCTGTAAATATCGAAATTGGTGCTCCACGGCTCGGTCTTGCCCGCCAGACGCGCTGACAGATAGACGGTCTGCGAGTCCGGCGAGATGAAGAAATCGCCCTCGTCGCCGAACGGTTTGGACGGAACGTCGCCATCAAAACCATCGGTCAGCGCGACCGGATCGCCGCCCGAAAGGGCCTGATAGAACAGATGGTTGCGCGTGCCGTCCGCCCAGGTGTCCCAGTGGCGCACGAACAGCTTGTCATAGACCATGCCGGTCGCCTTATCGGCCTTGCGCGCGTCCTGCTTCTGGACCGTGCAGGCAATCTCATCGCCTTTACACTCTGGGAAGACCGCCAGGGACAATATGATCCCCTTGCCGTCCGGCGTCAGGCGATAGGCCGAAACGTCGAGCGGCAAATCAGTCACCTGCGTCGCCGCTCCGCCGGTCAGGTCGGTCTTCCAGATTTGCGATGAGCCGCCGCGCGAGGATAGGAAGTAGATCGTCTTGCCATCCGGGCTCCACTGCGCGTCGCCTGCGCCGCCGTCGCTGGCCGCCAGCTTGACCTCCGGCGCGTCAGGCGTCTTCAGATCCTTGAGCCACAAAGATGTCACGCCCTTATTGGCCTGCACGTCGGTGGCGCGCGCGTCGATGACGACATAGCGCCCGCTCGGATCGACCTTCATGCCGTTGATGCGGTCAAGCCCCACCATCTCTTTATAGGTGAACGGCGCCTTGTCCTGGGCGTGGGCGGCGCCAAGCGCCAGAAGCGAAGCCGAAGCGGCGAGCAAAAGCGAAGTGAGGGGGCGGCGCATGTCAAACCTGTCTCAGTCGATACGATGCGTCAGTTAAAGCCCTCTTCTTAGTACTTGTCGAGCCTTTAGGCCGCCATCTGACGCGACAGGAGCCGCGCCAGATTGTCGAGCGCTTGTCGCGCCTGCGCATCGGCCTTGGCGCCAATCAGCGCCGAGGTTATACGCGCGATCAAGGTGTGCGGCGTGATCTCGATGCGATGCGTCAGATGCGTTCCCGTCTCAGTTCCCACCAGACGAAAATCGACAATCACCTGCATCGACTTGTCGAAATAGCGGCAGGTCAGTCGGTACGGCGCGTCGTGACTGAGGATCACGCCGTCCATCAGATGATGCTTGCCGCCTTCGCAATGGGCGTAGCGCAGCCGGTCGCCCGCCACATTCGGACCGGGACCGATCTTGGCCAGGCCTTCGCAGTGGCCGTGCCACTGCGGCAGGCGTTCAAAATCGTCGAGCAGGGCGAAGACCGCCTCAGGCGACGCCGCCAAATCTGTACTGTGTTCGCAAACTATGGTCATGGTAAGCTGCCGGACTTATTACGGTCATAGCCGAGCATGTCGCCGACGCCCGCAAAGGATCAATACGGTTCATGAGCCAGCCTGCACCTCCGGCGAAACGCGGCCTGTTCGACCTCTATGTGCTGCGCTATCTGCGCCAGAAGCCGCAACTGCCGATCACGGCTCTGATCGGCGCTTTTGTGGCGGTTGTCGTCGCCGGCGTAACGCCTCTCCGGCTGGCCACGGCGCTGCTGATCGGCTGGAACGTCACCACCCTGCTTTATCTCGGCTTTGCGCTCTATGCGATGTTCACCGCCGAACACGACCGGCTGACGCGCACCGCGCACCTCTATGACGATGGCGAGGGCGTGATCCTGCTGGTGTCGGTGCTGGCCGCTGCGCTGAGCTTCGCCGCCATCGTGTTCGAACTGGCCTCAACCCAGCACGTCACCGGCCTGATGAAGGCCGTACATGTCGGTTTGGCGGCCCTGACCCTTCTGACCTCCTGGGCCTTCATCCACACGGCGTTCGCCTTTCACTACGCGCACGGCTATTATCTGCGCCATAATGATAAGACGCCGTGCCTGATCTTTCCCGGCAAGGACGCGCCGCACTATACGGATTTTCTGTACTTTTCCTTCATTATCGGCACGTCGGGCCAGACCGCCGACGTCTCCTTCGCCAGCACGGCCATGCGCCGCACCGGCCTGTTTCACTGCGTCATCGCCTATCTGTTCAACGCCACCGTGCTGGCCCTGATGATCAATATTTCCGCTTCGCTGCTGTAACCTTTGTGAAAGGCGGTCGTAATAGGCTGGGAACGACGCAAAAGGCGGGCGACTATGGCAATCAGCGGCGACTATCCCCATCCGGTGCAGGTCAACGGCTTTACTTGCAAAAACTGCACGGATGTCGATTACGCCAAAAAGCACATCGACCCGGCGCATCCCAAATCCGGCCCTTACGACGTCAACGCCGCCTCCGATCCTTCGCGAAAGGCGGCGCTCGACCCGGCGACCGCCACCACAGCGCAACTGACGGCGGCGGGCAGACTCCTTGACCTGCGCGCATAAAAAACCGCGCCCTTTTGTGACGAAAGGGCGCGGGATCAGGCTTGGCTCGAAAGATACGCGAACTAGAACTTTTTGCTGACCGAGATCAGCGCCGACTGCGACTTCTGGCTGTGCGAACCGAAGGTTCCGCGATACTGGGCGCCAAGATCGAAACCGCCCACCTCTGCGGTCAGGCCGATTCCCGCCAGCATGCCGGGGCTTTCGACATTGCCCATCGCCATGGTGAAGGGTTGCGCGGTGTTGTTGAGCAACTGGCCGCGCAGATCGCCCTCGTCGCCGCTGAGGACGCCCTCATAACCGATCACGCCATTGACGCGCACAGTGGGCGCGATCTGACCGACCGCCTGCAATTCGACAGCGCCATTGGTCGAATTGACCTTGCGGTCCTTAAAGCCGACCGCGGCGATCGTGCCGAACTCGTCAAAGCCCTGCATGGTGGCCGCGACATAGGACAGCCGCGCCAGCGGGGTGATCGTCCAGTCGCCGAGCTTGTGGTCGATGCCCGCCTGCACGGCCGCCGAATAGGCGCTGGTCCCGATGTGGGTGCGGCCATTGGTGTAGGGGCCAAACAGGGTTTCGCGCTGATAGTTGGAGTAGCTGCCCGCGCCAGCGCCCGCCGAAGCCGTAATGAAGACCGGGCCGGAGCGGCAGTCATAGGCGGCGTCAACACTGATATCGAGCGTGCGCGCCTTGATCATAAAGCCCTTGGTGTCGCCGCTGACCACCGTGCCGCCGAAACCGAGGCTGGAGCTGGCGTTCAACGGACGCATAAAGCCTGCGCGCATCCCGGCCTGCCGGTAATCATAGGCCTTGGCGTCGGTGGTGATCATATCGCCGCCAATCATGTCCTGCACGCTGACGGAGCGGTTGCGCTGGCCGTCATTGCCGACGACCTGCGCGAAATAACCGCCGTCGCGCGCCGCATGCAGCAGGTTGGTCATGTCATTGGCCGTCGTGCGGCGGGTTTCATAGCTCTCGTCCGCGAACAGGCCGACGCCCGATGTCAAGGCGGGTGTATAGAGATATTGCGCCGTCAGGGCGGCGATCAGCTTGTGTCCGCCGGCGGTCGGATGCACGCCGTCCCAGAAGAGATAACCGTTCTGCGTCGCCGCCGTGCCGGTCACGCAGGCCGCGACCGTGATGCAGGCGTGGGTGACGTCGCTGAAGCCATAGGCCTGCGGATTGGCCTCGATGGTCTGCAAGGCCGAGAAGATATCGACCTCGACAATATTGCTGCCGGTCGCTGAACCGGCGACCTGCAACAGGCCCGCATGCAGGGCGGCGTTGAAGGTCTCGCCCGAATAGCTGGACAGGGCCGAGGCGCTGGCATTGGTGTTGAACTGCGGCGTGGCGCCGAGATCGGGCAGGTTCATGACCAGAATGGTCTTAGCCCCCGCCCCGGCCAGCATGCCGGTCTCGGTGGCGACGTAGCCAGCCGCCGTCTGGGCGGCGCCGGTCATATAGGCCTGCGCCGTGGCCGGATTGGACGCCGCCGTCGGCAGGGCCTGGAACAGGTCGTTGGCGCCCGCCCAGAGGCTGGCGACGTCCCCGGCGCCGAACTTGCCGCCCTTAGCGACAAAGGCCTGAATCTGCTGGTAGCTGGACGGGATCGGGCCGTTGCTGTTGGCCGCGTTGTCGGCGCGCGCGCCGCCCCAGGCGAAGTTGATGCTGCCGGAATTGACGCCCGCCGCCGGGGTGAAATAGCCGAGCATGCTTCCCGACAGATATTCCGCCCAGGTCTTGTCATTGGTGAAGCGGTGATTGTACGGCGCCGGCGGCTGTCCGGTGGCGGTGTAGAGATTGCCGTTGTCGGTCAGGCTGTCGCCGAAGCTGACAAGGCGGTCATAGGACTGCGCGTTGGCCCCGGCGGCGAACGCAAAAAGGGCGGTGGACGCCAGCAGCGTCAGGCAAAAAGCTTTCTTCATGGCTACCCTGTCGAATTTTATAAGTTCGGCGGTCACGCAGAGTTGACCTTTCCGTCAACGGAAACCATCCGCCTTTTGGCCGCATTTGGCAAGATTGCCGCAAGGTCAAGTTATGTGCTTTTTTGGCGCTGCTGTTACATTTGTGTCTCAGCGCCCGATCTGAAGCCCCGATCTGAAGCCCCGACGTGAAAGCCCGGCTCAGGCCGCGGCGTCGCCGCCGGGCAGCACCGCCAGCATGAAGAAGAACTGCTCGATACTGGCGGCGACTTCGCGAAACTTGTCGATGCTGACCGGCTTGACGACATAGGCGTTGGCATGGCGGTCATAGGCGCGCGCCACATCGGTCTCAGCCTGTGACGACGACAACACCACAACGGGTATGGTTTTGAGCGCGTCGTCGTCCTTGATGGCGCGCAACACGTCCTGACCGCTGACGCCCGGCAGGTTAAGATCGAGCAGAATAATGTCGGGCAGGCGGAACAGCGCATAAGCCCCTTCCCGCCGCAACATGGCCAGCGCCTTCTCGCCGGTGTCGGCCACCGTCAAACGATTGTCGATGCGGGCGTCGCGAAAGGCGCGCGCGGTCAGCAACGCGTCGCCGCGATTGTCCTCGATCAGCATGATTTCGGCCGGACGGCCTTCGCGGATAAGCAGGTTCAGCATGTCACGCTCCCTGATACGAGGCTGGTTCCGGCGCGAGTCTCAGCGACTTGGCGATGGAGATATGAAAGCGGCTGCCTTCTCCCATCCTGGACTCCACCCAAATGCGGCCGCCATGATTCTCCACGATCCGCTTGCACACCGCAAGCCCAAGACCGCTCCCCTTGATGGATTCCCAGTTGTGCAGCCGGCGGAACGGCTCGAAAATCTGCTCGATAAAGGCTTCGTCGATCCCGAGGCCATTGTCGGTGACGGAAAATTGCCAGTAGGCCCCACCCTCGGCGGCGGCGATATGGATGACCGGCGTTCGCCCTTCGGGTTGATATTTGATGGCGTTGGCGATCAGGTTCTGAAACAGGCGCATGATCTGCACCGCATTGCCCTGAAGCTTCGGCAGCGGGTCGCTGGTGATCTCGGCGCCGCTGTCCAGAATGAGCTGGCGCAGGTTTTCCAGCACATGATTGATCTCGACCTGCATATCGACCTCGCCAATGGTCAGGCCTTCGCGGCCCATGCGCGCATATTCGAGCAGATCCTGCACCATGTCGCGCATCCGCCAGGCGGAATCGCCGATGATTTTCAGATATTCGCGTCCGTCATCATCAAGCTTGTCAGCATAGTCGTGCGCGACGATCTGGCTGAAGTTCAGCATCATGCGCAAAGGCTCCTGCATGTCGTGCGAGGCGACATAGGCGAAGCGCTCCAGCTCGGTGTTGGAATCGGTCAGACGTTTCAACAACCGCTCGCGCGCCGCCTCCGCCTGCTTGGCGCGGGTGATGTCACGCAGAATACCGATATAGTATGTGCGTCCGCCGAGTTGATAGTCTGATACCGACAGATCGAGCGGAAACTTGCGGCCATCCTTGCGCCGTCCCGTCATTTCGCGGCTGAACGCCCCGGCGCCGAGATAGTCCTGCACGAAGCCCTCATGCGGCTTCTGATCGGGTTCGGGAATCAAAATGGCGATGCTGCGCCCCGTCACCTCGTCGGCGCTGTAGCCGAACATCTGAGCGCAGGCGGCGTTGAAGCTTTCGATATGGCCGCGTTCGTCAATGGTGATGATGCCGTCGGTGACATTGTCCAGCACTACGCTGAGCGCGGCGCGGCCCTGTTCCTGACTTTGCTGGTAGAGATCGGCCAGCTTGGCGTTGGTTTCGGCCAGTTGACGCGGACTGGGCAGACGCAAAGCCACCGGTATGCGCACGATCAGCGCAATCAGGGTGGCGATCGAGGCTATGGCGGTCAGCGCCTTGATCACGCCTTCAAAATAATAGTCAGGATGCCAAAGCACCCAGATATTGAGCAGATGGGTGAAGCCGCACAGCAGGATAAAGGCGCCGAACAGCGCGAAAACGCCCTGAAACGGCAGGTCGCGGCGCTTATGCAGGATATAGAGCAGCACCAGCGGAATGCCGGAATAGGCCAGGACGATGCCGGCGTCGGACAGGACGTGCAGCCACAGCACGCCCGGTTTCCACAGGAAACAATAGCCGTGCGGCATGAACATATCGCCGCCGTTATGCTGCGTCATGATCGTCTCCTGCCTGTTCGGCGCCAGTCTTTCCCGATTTTGCCCGCACGGCAAGAGCCAGAGTCGACTTCGGTGCATAATGCGGAAAATGACTTGCAGGGCGCCGAAAAATGGGCGCAAATCGTCCTGCGGTAGAACCGGGCGGGATGGATGACTCGACTTAACGAACGGGATCGCAGCGCACAGGTGCTGCTGATAGAAGACAATCGCGGCGATGCGGTCTTAACGCGCCGCGCCTTCAAACGGGCGCGCATCGCCAACGACATCACGGTCGCCGAATCGGGCGAGAAGGGTTTGAGCATCCTGCGTCGCGAGGGCGAATACGCCGACGCGCCGCGTCCAGATATTATCCTGCTCGACCTGAACCTGCCCTATATGCACGGGCGCGATTTTCTTTCGACGGTCAAGGATGATCCGGCCTTGCGCCGCATCCCGGTCATCGTGCTGTCCTCGTCCAGCGCCGACACCGACATCAGCGCCGCCTACGCCCGTCACGCCAATGGCTATATCACCAAACCGGTCAGCAGCGACACCTATGACAATGTCGTCTCGCGCCTCGAATCCTACTGGTTCGAGCTGATGCAACTGCCGCCCGACGAAGCGACTCCGGCGTTTTCCTAGCCAGCCTTACGGAAGGTGAGATTGTAACGCAGGCCGCCGGTCAGTTCATGCCGCCCGGCTTTCAGCGGCGTCACGCCATGAAAGGCGCGCCGCATCGCCCCGCCCCAGACCGCAACATCGCCATGGCGCAGCTCCAGCCGCGTCGCCTTGTCCTTGCGCCGCAGGCCGCCCCACAAAAACGTCACCGGCAGGCCCAGCGACACCGACACGATCGGCGCTGTCTCATCGGGCTCGTCGGCGTCCTGGTGCAGCCCCATGCGCGCGCCGATCTCGTAGCGGTTGATCAGGCAGGAATCGGGCGCGAAACCGAACCCCGCCGCCTTCGCCGCCGTAACCGCCAGATCGCGCAACTGGTCCGGCATGACGGGCCAGGTCTGACCCGACAGAGGATCGCGCGCCGTGTAACGATAACCCTTGCGATCGGTCACCCAGCCCAGATCGCCGCAACTGGTCATGGCCGCCGACATGACCTGCCCGCCCGGCGTTGTCATGCGGCGAAACGGCGCCGCCTCTGCGACGGCGGCGATGGCGGCCAGCAGATCGGGCGCGGCGTCCAGCGCAAAGCCGCGCAGCAGGCAAAGCCCTTCCGGCGCCGCCTCCGGCGCATCGAACAGTTCAGCCTGCATCGCGTTCCTTTGCCAGCAGAGCCGCCTTGCGCGCCACGCCCCAGCGATAACCCGACAGGCCGCCGTCGCTGCGCACGATGCGGTGGCACGGCACGGCGACAGCCAGCGTATTGGCGGCGCAGGCCCCCGCGACCGCGCGCACCGCTTTGGGCGCTTTCAGACGCTGCGCCAGCTCGGCATAGCTCAGAGTCTTACCCGGCGGCAGGGCGCGCAAGGCCTGCCAGACGCGCTGCTGAAACGCCGTGCCGCGAATATCGAGCGGCAGGTCCAGCCCCAGCCGCGGCGCCTCGACAAAGGCCACCACCTGCGCCACGCGGGCGTCGAAGGCCGGATCGTCGCCCGTCAGCCGCGCCGCCGGAAACCGGTCCTGCACTTCGCGCGTCAACGCCTCAGCATCGTCGCCCAGACTGATGGCGCACACCCCCTTGTCGCTCTCGGCCACCAGCACGGCGCCGAGACTGGACTGCGCGATGGCGAAACGGATGACTTCGCCCGTCCCGCCTTTGCGGTAACGGCCCGGCGTCATGCCCAACCGCGCCGTCGCGCCCTCGTAAAAGCGGCTGGCCGAACCGTATCCGGCGGCGTAAATGGCGCCGGTCACCGAGCCTTCGCCGTCCAGAGCGGCCCGCATCCGCTTGTCGCGCTGCGCCCGCGCATAGGCCTGCGGCGTCACCCCGGTCTGCGCGCGGAACAGGCGGTGAAAATGATAAGGGCTGAGGCCCGCCTCGCGCGCCAGATCATCAAGCCGGGGCATGGCGTCGCTGGCCTCAATCCGGCGGCAGGCCTGCGCAATGATCGCCGCCGTCTTTACAGCGAGGTCTTCGCCGCGCGGACGACAGCGCAGACAGGCGCGCAAACCCGCCGCCTCAGCCGCATCATGGCTTGCAAAGAAGACGACATTCTCCGGCCTTGGCCGTCGCGACGGGCAGGAGGCGCGGCAATAGATTCCCGTGCTCATAACGCCATAGACAAAGCCAGCGTCCGGCGTCCGGCGCAGCACCGCGTCCCAGCGCGGATCGGTTTCGACAGGGTGTGTGACGGAAGAGGTCATGGCGCGCTCCAGATATAGTCCTGCAATCGACATGACGCCAGATTAACGCTGCGCCCGAACCGCCACACTCCGCCGCTTGCGGTCAAATTCCGCCGCGCGTCTTTCGCTTCCATATCGCTTTTTTGTGCAAATTTAATACAGGCAAGTCTATAGACGCCTTGCGTCTTCGCCTCCTCCCTCCGGTTCACGAGCGCCGCCATCCTGTATCGCCTTGCACATGCTTCGTCTTTACGCGCCGTATCGTCAATCGCGACGGCGCTGCTGACCCTGTTGAGCGCGCCCGCCGTGGCCCAGACGGCGCCTGCAGAGCCTCCCGCGCAAACGCCGCAGACCCAGCCGCCCATCGTCAGCGACCAGGCGTTCGGCGCCGCCCTGCCCGCGCTCGATGATTCGACGCCACAGCAGACCACGCCGATTGAGAATGCGCCTACGCCGCAAACCGCCGCGCAATCTGCGGAACCCGCCGCGCAAGCCCCCGCCCTGCCGCCGGTCAGCGCCAGCGACGACCCCGATCTCAACGCGCCCCTGCCGCCGTTGCAAGGCTATGACGTTCAGCCTCAGCAGGCCGCCGCCCCGGCTCAGACCGAGCCGGAAATCCGCTACGCCACCGAAATCGACGGGCTGAAAAAGGCGGGCGTCGCCAGCGCCTTCAAAGATCTCAGCGCGCTCGAAAACGGCAAGGGCAAGGCCGCCAATGTCGCCATGGTGCGCGCCCGCGCCACCGAGGACGAAGCGCTGATCCTGCGCCTTCTGACCTCGCGCGGCTATTTCGACGCCGCCGTCACCACGACGCTGAAAGCGGCGCCGGATAATAACGGCCCCGTCACGGCGAAACTGGTCGCCGTTCCCGGCCCGCTCTATACCTTCGACAAGATCAGCATAGACGCCAACCCGACCCAGCCGCCCGACCTGATCCGCAACGCCCTGCCGCTTACGCAAGGCGAGCCGATCGTCGCCGATAACGTGCTGACCGCCGAGGCCAGCGTCAGCGTCGCCATGCAGGAAAACGGCTATCCGTTCGCCAAGGTCGGAACGCGCGACATCGCGCTTGATCCGACCAACGCCACCGGCGATTACAGCCTGCATGTCGATACCGGCGACCGGTCGCGTTTCGGCGGCTTCCGCAGCGACGGGAAGCTGGCCTTCAGTCCAAAGCACGTCGGCGAACTGACCCGCTTCTCGCGCGGCGACCTCTACGACAACCGCAAGGTCAACGATCTGCGCGACGCCCTCGTCGCCACCGGCCTGTTCCGCAGTGTCTCGGTCGAACCGGTCGCCACGGATGAAAAGGCGCCCGACGGGACGTCCTATGTCGATCTGCTCGTGCATCAGCAGGCCGGTCCCGTTCACACCCTGGCCGCCGAGATCGGCTATTCGACCGGCGAAGGCTTCACCGCTACGGGAAGCTGGCAGAACCGCAACAAGTTCCCACCCGAAGGCGCGCTGATCGTGACCAGCGCGCTCGGCACGCAGGAACAGAGCCTGACCACGACCCTGCGTCGCTCCAACGCCAAAAGGCGTGACCGCACGGCGCAACTGAGCCTGACCGCCAGTCACGACATTTACGATTCTTATGAGGCCTACGCCGCCGGACTGTCCGGCTCGATCTCGCGCGTCTCGACGCCGTTATGGCAGAAGGTCTGGACCTGGTCCTACGGCTTCAATCTGGAGGCCAGCCGCGAATCCAACGACCTGAACCACAACGCCAGCACGGTCTGGCAGAACTACTACTATCTCGATCTGCCGGTGAAATACGGCTACGACCGCTCCAACGACCTGTTGAATCCGACCACCGGCTACCGCCTGAGCAGCCAGACCACGCCGCAGATTTCGCTATCGGCGGGCGGCACCAATGTCAGCGAAATTTTCGACGCCAGCTATTATCACCCGGTCGGCGCCAAGCTGGTCATTGCGCTGCGCGGGCGGCTGGGCACGCTGATCGGCGGCGGCCTCAACAATGTCGCGCCGTCGCGGCGGCTGTATGCGGGCGGCGGCGGCAGCGTACGCGGCTATGGCTATCAGGCGCTGGGACCGGTCGATTCCAGCGGCAACCCGACCGGCGGCCTCAGCCTGGTCGAAGCCAGTATCGAGGCGCGCTACCGCGTCGGCGATATCGGCATTGTGCCGTTCATCGACGCGGGCCAGGCCTATGCCTCGACCACGCCGTCCTTCTCCGACCTGCGTTTCGGCGTCGGAATCGGGGCGCGCCTCTACACCAATTTCGGCCCGATCCGCATCGACGTCGCCACCCCGATCAACCGTCATAAGGGCGATCCGATCGTGGCGCTCTATGTCGGCATCGGCCAGAGCTTCTAGGGAGGCCGGACATGGCGAAAAAGCCCCCTGAAAAAAAGTTCTCTGAGAAAAAAAACTTGCGACTGACGGACGATGCACCGGAATCGCCCCTGCCGCAGGACGCTGAGTCCGCCAATCCGGTCAGAGAGACTGCGGAAAAGGTCGCGCGCAAGGCCGGTTTTCGTCTTGAAGACATAGACTCGGGCCGTGTCTTTCAGCGCCTGGCGGTCATTCTTGGCGGCCTCTTGCTGTTGCTGACTGTGTTTCTGGCCGCGCTCAACACCCCGCCGGGCCGCCGCCTGCTCGTGCAGTTCGCCACCGGCGTCAAGCTCAATTCCGGCCTGCAATTCCAGATCGACCGCATCGACGGCTCGCTGTACGGCAAGATGACCATTCACGGCCTGCGCATCGTGGATACCAAGGGCGTGTTCATCCAGGCGCCCGTCGTCAATCTTGACTGGCGCCCATTCGGCTATCTCGACAAGCACGTCGATATCCGCGATCTCGACGCGCCACGCATCGAGGTGCTGCGTCAGCCGGTCCTCAACCCGTCGCAGGAGCCGGAAAAATCCGGCCCGATCCTGCCCGATCTGCGCATCGACCTGAATCGCGTGCAGGTCGGGGCGCTGGTGCTGGACGAAGCCGTGGCGGGCCAGCCCTACACGCTGCGCTTCGGCGGCGCCGCCCATATCCTGCACCGCCGCGCCCAGATCTCGCTCGATGCGCTCAGCGACAAGGGCGACCGGCTCAGCCTGCATGTGGACGCTGTTCCAGACGCCAACAAGCTCGACATCGACGCGCACGCGCTGGCTCCGAAAGACGGCGCGGCGGACAAGCTGCTTGGCCTCGGCAAGCCCGTGATCGCCGACCTGACGGGCAAGGGCAGTTGGGCGAACTGGCAAGGCCGCTTCGTCACCCAGTACGGCGTCGATCCGCTGAGCGATCTCAACGTCACCGCCCGGAACGGCGTCTTCCACATCACTGGCGCCGCCCACCCCGACCGCCTCCTCAGCGGCGAATCCGTTGCCCTGCTTCAGCCGCAAGTCAATCTTGACGCCACCGCAAAGATGAAGGACCGCGTCTTCGATCTGAACCTGGCTCTGGCGACGCAGGCGCTCGACCTCAAGGCGCTCGGCGTGGTCAATCTCGGCCATAACCGTTTCAAAAAGCTGGAGGCGCACCTGCGGCTCCTGCAACCGCAGGCGCTTGGCAAGGACTTCACCGCCGACGATCTGCACGCCGATCTGGTCTTCAACGGCGCCTTTGACGCCCCGAAGATCGACTACGACATCGCCGCCAAACGCTTCGGCCTCGGCGCCATCCGCCTGACGGGTCTCGACGCGCAGGGCCACAGCCATAAGGACGGCGCCGCGCTGATCATTCCGCTTAAGGCGCGGCTGGACAGCCTGACTGGCATCGACGCGCAGGTCGATCCACTGTTGACGCACGTAAAGCTCGACGGCGAACTAAGTTTCGATAATGGCAGGATCAGCAGCAAGACGCTGAAACTGCAATCCGACCGTCTCAAGGCGACGGGAACCGTCTCCGGCGATGTCGGTAAGGGCCAGTACGGCGCCGACGCGCAGGTGGCGCTGAACGACTATACCGTCCAGAACATCGCCACGCTGAACGCCAGCACGAAGGTCAGGCTCGCCTATGGCAGGGCAGGACTGAGCGCATCGGGAACGCTGAACGCGCGCACGACGAAAATTTTCAATGATGGATTGGCCAAGGCGCTGGGCGGCGACGCCACGGTCAGCAGCGGTTACGCCTATGCGACCAACGGCGCCATCGCGGTGCGCGGCCTGAAGCTGATAGCGCCAAAATTGACACTGACCGGCGAAGGCGGACTGGCCAGGTCAGGCGCGCTGACCTTCAAGGCGAACGCCGAGAGCGCCGATTACGGCCCCGCTGATCTGACGCTTTCGGGAACGCTCGACCACTTGCAGGGCGTGCTGCACGCCGCCAAACCGGGGCTGGGCGTCGGAGTCGTCAATGTGACCGCCAGTTTTGAAGGCGCGCAGGACGGCTATGCGGTCAAGGCCGAAGGCGGCAGCGATTACGGTCCGTTCAACGCCGACGCGCTGATCCTCACGCAGACGCCGCTCAGCATCGACATTCATCACGCCGACTTCGCAGGCATCGGCATGGCGGGCAGGCTGACGCAAAGCGAAGCCGGGCCGTTGACCGGAACCCTTGACCTGTCGGGCGCCGGGCTGAACGGAACCGCGCAATTAAACGCCGCCGGTCAGGATCAGGCCGCGACGGTGCATGCGGTCGGCAACCAGTTCACCGTGCCCGGCCCGACGCCGATCCGTATCGGCCGCGCCTTGATCGACGGAACCGTCGTTTTGCGCGATCAGGCTAAGATCGACGCCGATGTGCAGATGGCCAATGTCACCTATAACGACATCACGCTGGCGACCGGACGCGCCAAAATCGCCCTGATCGGCCAGAACGGAACCGTTCAGGCCGTCGCCAATGGCGCCAGCGGCGGCGTGCCGGTCAATCTGGCCGCCAACGCCCAGCTTGCGCCCAACCTGATCCGCGTAGCGGCGCAGGGCATGGCCAATGGCGTCGCCTTCCATACGGAGGCTCCAGCGCGGCTTGTCAAATCCGGCGAGGACTGGGCGCTGGCGCCTACCACCCTCGTCATGGACGCAGGCAAGCTCGACGTCGCAGGGCGTTTCGGCGCCGACAAGACGGTGCAACTGCGTTTGCACGACCTCGACCTGTCGGTCGCCAACCTGTTCCAGGGCGATCTCGGTGTGACAGGGACAGCGAACGGCGCCATCGACCTCAAACAGGCTGGCGACGCCCTGCCCTATGCGCACGCCACGCTGAAGATCAGCCGCTTCTCGCGCGCCTCCGCCGCCGTCGCCTCGGCACCGGTCGATATGGAGGTCGAGGCCGGGCTCGACCCGGACGCCCTGGCCAGCCACAACTATGTCCGCGCCCTGATCCGGCAGAACGGCGGCGTGATCGGGCGGGTTCAGATCGGCCTGACCCCGGATGGCGGAGCCGACTGGATGAAACGCCTGCTGAACGGCTCTTTGTCAGGCGGCGTGCGCTATAACGGCCCCGCCGCCGTGCCCTTCTCGCTGGCGGGCCTGCCGCGTCAGCAACTGACCGGCGCCGTGGCCCTGGCCGCCGACGTGTCGGGCAAGGTCGCCGATCCGCAACTGAACGGCGTGGTCAAGGCCGACAGCCTGACCTATGACAACGAAACGCTCGGCACGCGCATCACCCAGATCGCCCTGAGCGGTCGCTTCACCTCCAACCGTCTGGAGCTGGACAGCTTTACCGGACGCGCAGGCGAAGGCAGCATCAACGCCTCCGGCTGGCTCAGTCTGGCCGCGGATCAGCACTTCCCAATGGCGCTGCACGCCGATCTGAAGAATGCCCGCCTCGCGCGTTCCGACGCGATCAATTCGGTGGTGTCCGGCACCCTCGACGTCACCAATGACGCGCAGAACGGACCGCTGATCAAGGGCGATCTGCGCCTGCCGCAGTTCAAATATCAGGTCGTCAAACAGGGCGCCGCCGAGGTCAATGTGCTGGACGGCGTGCATCGCAAGGGCGAAAGCCTGACCCCGCCCGCAACCGATAACGGCGCGCCCAGCCGTTGGAAGCTCGATGTGCGCGTCCGCGCCGACAACCAGGTTTTCGTGTCCGGCATGGGCCTCGACTCGGAATGGTCAGCCAATCTGCGCGTGACCGGAAGCAGCGACGATCCGCGCATCGTCGGCGAGATGAAGGCGGTTCGCGGCGACTATACCTTCGCAGGCCGCGCCTTCAATCTCGATTCCGGCACGATCACTTTCGACGGTGGCAAGGTCACCAATCCCGAACTCAACATCTCGGCCAGCGCCAACATCTCCGACATTGAAGGCGTGATCAGCATCACCGGCACGGCAGAGCGCCCGCAGATCAGCTTCTCCTCAACCCCGTCCCTGCCACAGGACGAAATCCTGTCGCGCATGCTGTTCGGCCAGAGCGTCGCCAATATCTCCCCGACCGAGGCGCTGCAACTGGCCTCGGCGGTCAACGGGCTGAATGGCGGCACCGACTATCTCAACCCGCTCGGCGCGCTGCGCAACGCCACCGGCATCGACCGGCTGCGCGTGGTCGGCGCCGACGCAGCGACCGGACGCGGCACATCCATTGCGGCGGGCAAGTATCTGACCAATAACGTCTATGTCGAGATCGTCACCGACACAAAAGGCTTCACCGCCACCCAGTTCCAGATCGCCCTCAGCCGCGCCCTCAGCCTGCTGTCGCAAACCGGCGGCGTGAACGGCACAAGCGTCAGTCTGCGGTATTCGAAGGATTACTAGTCTTCCCCCTCTCACCATGACCATGGGGAGAGGGGGAAGATGATGAAGTTAACCGACCCGCTCCAGAATCGACACATGGCTCGCCACCGCGCCGCCGCCCATATTGAAGATCATGCCCAGCGACGGATCGGGTAATTGCATCTCGCCCGCTTCTCCGGTCAGTTGTTTGGCGGCGATGACGTGCATCGAGACGCCCGTGGCGCCCACCGGATGGCCCTTGGCCTTCAGCCCGCCCGACATATTGACCGGCAGCTTGCCGTTGCGGCCCGTGCCGCCGTCGATGACCAGTTCGCGCCCCTTGCCCGGCGCCGCCAGCCCCATGGCCTCGACCGCCAGCAATTCGGCGATGGTGAAACAGTCATGCACCTCGGCGAAGGCGATATCGCCGACCCCGACTCCCGCTTGCGCATAGGCGGCGTCGAACGCGCGGCGCGGCCCCTCGAACGCAGTCAGATCCTTGGCCGACAAGGGCAGCAGGTCGTTGACCTGTTGCGCGGCGCGGAAGCCGACAGCGCGGCGGAAGTCTTTGGCCATGTCCTCGCGGACCAGCACCGCCGCCGCCGCCCCGTCCGACACCAGCGAACAGTCGGTCTTTTTCAGCGGCGCCGCGATGACCGGATTTTTATCCGACGCAAAGCGGCAGAAATCCAGCTCCAGCGCCTTGCGTAGTTGCGCATAAGGATTATGCACCGCCGCCGCATGGTTCTTGACCGCGATATGCGCCATCGCCTCGCTGGGATCGCCGTACTTCGCCTGATAGGCCAGGGCGAATTTGGCGAAGATCTGCGGAAAGCTCAGTCCCGCCTCCTCGGCCTGATAGCTGGCGGCGCCCAGGGCGCGCGTCACCTCGGCGCCATCGACCGCCGTCATCTTCTCGGCCCCGACCACCAGAGCGACCTTGACCCGACCCGACGCAATGGCGTCCATCGCGGCGTAGAGCGCCGCCGACCCCGACGCGCAGGCGTTTTCGCAGCGCGTCGCCGGTTTGAAGCGCAGGCCCTCATCCGCGCTTAGAATCATCGACGACGCAAAGCCGTCCGGGACCATGCCGGCGTTGAAATGGCCCAGCCACACAGCGTCCACATCCGCGCCAGTGAGGCCCGCATCGGCCAGCGCCTCGCGCGCCACGGCGTGAATCATCTGCTCAAAACTGTCCTCCAGACGACCGAACTTCGTGTGTCCCCAACCGACGATGACGGATTTCATAGGCGAGTCTCCATAGCCTGTAAGAATGCAATGATCGCCGTAACGGCTTCCGGCTCGTCCAGCATAGGCGCATGGCCGCGCCCCGGCGCAATGACCGCGCGCAAATCCGGATGCCGGGCCTGCATCTGCTCCAGCGTCACGGGCGACAGCAGGTCGGACAGGCCGCCGCGAATCGCCAGTATCGGAATCGCGGTCAGCGCATCCCAAAGGCCCCACATATCGGGCGGCGCCGCGCCTTCGGCGGCTTTGAACGGGACGGCGATATCGGGATCGTAAGCGGGGGCCGGGCCGTCCGGCGTCTCACGATACGTCCGGCGCGCAAAGGCCAGCCAGTCGGCCTCGCCATAGTCGGGAAAGGCCTGCGCATTGCTCGTGCGGCAGCGTTCCGCCGCCTCGGCCCAGTCGCGCGCGGGTTCAACCTTGCCCGTATAGGCCGCGATGCGCGCCAGACCCGCCGGGTCCAGTTCCGGCCCGACATCGTTGAGCGCCAGCCCGATCAGGCTCTGCGGCGCCATCGCGCCCATAATCATGCCCATAATGCCGCCCATTGAGGTGCCGACGACCACGCAACGCGCCAGATCCAGATGGTTGAGCAGGGCGAACACGTCCTGCACATAGACGCCGGGCTGGTAATTCATCGGTTCCGGGTCATAATCCGACAGGCCGCGACCGCGCACATCCGGCGCGATGACGCGATAACGCGGACTGAGCTGCGCCGCCAGCGCCTCGAAATCGGCGCTGTTGCGCGTCAGACCGTGCAGGCACAGCACAGGCACGCCCTCGCCGCTGTAATCGCGGGCATAGAGGTTCAGGCGCTCATCGGCGCTTTTGAAACGAATATCCCGATAGGGGGCCATGATATTTCCCTGTTGCGCGCAGCCTACGCCATATCGTCACATTTGCAACCTAATGCTGGCGACGGCTTCAGAAAGCGACATAGGGCCCGGTATAACCGCCCGCTGTCCGCCCGTAGATGGCGGTATAGACGCGCTTGCCATAGAAGAAGGGCAGGCCGAAATCGAAGCTGTCGCTATAGGGTTGCAGATTGTCGAACCCGTTTGGGTCGCCCGCCAGTCCCGGCAGTACGGCGAAATTGCCATTGAGCTGTTCGGTATTATCGACCGTGAAGGCGATATTGGCGTTGACCGCGTTCTTACCGGTCAATGTGGCGGTCAGGTCGAGTGAACTGGTCGGACAGTAGAAGCCCTTGAGATTGCCCGTGCACTGCGTGATCGCGCTGTCGCTGAAGCCATAGAAGTTGGTGCCGCTGTCGATAAAACTCTGGCTCAGCGCCGTTCCCTTATAGGTCGCGGTCAAAAGCCCGCCCGTGCTGGTCGTCAGAACCTGAGTCGCGGTCATGGCGTTATTGGCGCGCGTGCCGATGCCGAAATAGAGCGTTCCGCTCATGGTCCTCTGCCCCAGCGGCGTCGCCGCAGGCAGGTCGATGACCACGCCGTTACTGTCGAGCCCCAGCTTCGCCACGGGGTTCGGAACCTGTGTCGAGATCGGCGTCGCCGTCTGCGTGCAGCCGCCGCCCGATGGGCAGACATAGTAGTAGCCATTGCCGACCGTAACGGCGCAATAGCTGCCGTCCCCGCAATCGTTCGGCAGGACGCCGACGCCGATAATGCCGTTGGCGCCGAAATCGGCGATGGTGTCGTGAGCGTTGCCGCCGCCGGACGTACAGTCCGACGGCACGCTGGCGTAGTCGCCGGTCTCGCCAATCACCATCAGCGGCATACCGGCGACCTGCTCGTCGCCCATGCTGAGATCGGCCTTGCGCACCGAGCCCCAGACATAACCGTCAACATATTGATAGCATTCCGCCAGATGGCCGGTCCCGCTGACCGTCTCGGGCAAAGCCGCGCGCATGGCGGCGCTCAGCGCCTCGTTTTCGATGCGCAGCCCTTCCGAGCCGGTGTCAACGATAATGTGGTCGATGGTCTGGCAGGTCGTGGTTCCCGGCGCGCAGATTTTCAGCGTCATATAACCGATATTGACATTGCCGGTGGCGGCGTCAGGCCACAGATCGACGCTCATGGCGACGCTGTTGGCGAAGGCGCTGCTGCTGGATGATGAAGACGATGAGGATGAGGATGAGGACGAGGCGTAGCCCCCGCTATAACTGCTGCCGCCACCGCCTCCGCCGCCGCACGCGGCCAGCACGATAAGCGTTAAACCTGTCAGTAAGACGCCCAATGTCCGCTTCATGGCTGAGCATCCGTCGCGGTCAGTTGCCGCATGTCAAAGCCGTTCGGCGTCGCCTGCGGCAGAATCGCATAACCCCATTGGGCGCTGCTGACGCCGCCCGTACGCACGATAAAATCGGCATGGGTCGAGGCTAAGGCCCGGCGCATGCGGATATGGCCGGTCTGGGCGTTATCGGATTGAAAACGCTGGAAATAGGCGCTTCCGAACAATTGGCGCAAGTCAGGCCGACGCGGCCCCATCCAGCTCACGGCGAACACGGTCCCGTCGGTATTGGTGAATTCGCGCACCGCGCCGCCATTGCCCAGCGCCATCTCGTGCCGATTCGCCGCGCGCACCGCATGCACGCTCATGGCGCGCGGCGCCAGTCTGCGCTGATCCAGATTAATCGAGGCCGCTGTCTGGCCCAGCTCCGCATGGGCGCTGTGCGCCGCCGCCAGGGCGACCACCGCCGCAATCACGCTATATAATGGCCGCATCATGCTCCGCCGCCCTCCCCCTTCGTCACGGTTGGAAACAGATGCTATGCTCACGGCGAAAATATGCAAGCGCCTTGACTCGGCGACCGCTCATGCCGGTCACAAGCCTTTGCCGCCGCCTTACTTTCCGGTGAACCCGCCG
The DNA here is from genome assembly GCF_051956075.1 of Asticcacaulis sp. Lineage (GTDB taxonomy): Bacteria > Pseudomonadota > Alphaproteobacteria > Caulobacterales > Caulobacteraceae > Asticcacaulis. The sequence continues at coordinate 34,482 of NZ_JBQCGA010000054.1, forward strand.
TATATAAGCTTGATGATCTCCTCTCTAAGCTGGACCGACCGCAATGGTGCGGTGACTGTCAGAGAGGAGGGTCTTATGGGACCGAATTCTGTCGGATGGCTGACCGCCATCATCGTCGGCGCGCTGGCCGGCTGGATCGCCGAACAGCTCATGCATTCCAATCAGGGCCTGTTGATGAACATCGTCCTCGGCATTCTGGGCGCCATTATCGCGAGCGCCTTGATGTCGGTGTTCGGCATCATGTTCGCGGGCGTGATCGGCTATCTGATCGCCGGCATTATCGGCGCCTGCATCCTGATCGCGCTCGGTCGGATGTTACGCGGCCGGACGGTTTAGCCATGTCGACGCCGCTCCGTCACCGGAGCGGCGGTTCTTTCGTCGGGAGGCTTTTATGCGCGTCAAGGACATCATGACCAGCGATTTTCAGGTTGCCACTTCGCGCTCCACCTTGCAGGAGGTCGCCGAAATCATGCGCAATGGCGGTTTCGGCTACCTGCCCGTGCGCGAGGGCGATAAACTGAAAGGCGCCGTCACCGACCGCGACATCGTCGTGCGCGGTCTGGCCGACGGCTTCGGGCCGGAGACGCCCATTCTTCACGTCATGTCGGAAAGCATCGTCTATTGCCTTGAGGAGGACGATATCCGCGAGGCCGCCGACCTGATGCAGCGCGAGCAGATTCGCCGTCTGGCGGTCCTGAACGACGATAAACGCCTGGTCGGCGTGGTCTCGCTTGGCGACATCGCCCGCGTCACCGACGACCGCGCCCTGACCGGCGCTATTGAGGTGCAGGTCGCGCAGCCCCTCTAGCGATCATGAGCCGCCCATAATGCCCGTAAACACCACCAGTGTGTAAGCGCCAAACGCCAGAATGGCGACGATCAGCAGAACCAGCCCCATCTTATCGTCTTCGCTAAGCGAAGGCCCATGTGCGTGTCCTGGCGCGCGTCTCATCTCCGGTCGCGACGGACGACGATTATAGAGTTGAGGATCGAAGGGCATAATGGTCTCCGGCGTCGACATCTCAGTCAGCCTGTAAGTGTAATCGAAGCCGTATAAGATGTGCTGTGGTGAATGGCGCGCCCACATAAGAAAGCCATAAATCCCGCCATTTCGATTGCGATTGACAGACCGCCTTCGCGGCTTCACCTTTGGCGAAAGGCACGGAGGAATGTCATGGCCAGCGTCACGGGTTTGTCGGGTAACGAAATCTACTGCATGGCGCTGAAAGGCTATACGCCCGGCGAACTGGTGGTCGGCAACAGCGTCAATTCGATGGGCTTTTTGGGCTCGATCGGCGCGGGGCTGAACAATATTCTCGGCGGCGAGATTCCGCAGGTGACGCAGGCGATCCAGGACGGGCGCATGCACGCCTTTTCGCGCATGGCGCGCGAGGCGCAGAACCATGGCGCGTCCGGCGTTGCAGGCGTGTCCGGCAACCTGCGCGGCCTGTCTGGCAATACTGAATTTCTGTTCATCGGCTCGTGCCTGCATGGCGCCTCGGGCGCCTTCTTCACCTCGGCGGGCGACGCGCAGGAACTCTACTGCCACATGGACGCCGGCTATCAGCCGATCCATCACGTCTTTGGCAATATCGCCTATTCGATGGGGGTCGGCGGCGGGCTGATCGGCGCGCTCAAGCAACTGGCGCGCGGCGAAATCTCGGAATATTCCGACGTGTTCAACAAGACGCGCCACAAGGCGCTTGAGCGCATCACACAAGCGGCGGCGGCGGACGGCGCCAACGCCGTCGTCGGCATACGCACCACCGTGCTGCCATGGATGGGCACGCACGAAATGGTCATGACCGGCACGGCCATGCATCATCCGGGCCTGCCTTCGGGTCAGGTCGCCTCCTCCGATCTGACTGGCGAGGAGCTGTGGTCGATGGCCAGCCTCGGCTATGCGCCGGTCAAGCTGTTGATGTCCACCTCGATCTATTCGCTCGGCGTGGTCGGCGGCATCTTCTCGGCGCTGAAATCGCTGGCGCGCGGCGAGATTTCCGAACTGACCGAGCTGGTTCACGACGCCCGCGAACACTGCATCAGCCGCCTGAAGCGCGAAGCCGACGAGCTGGGCGCGCAGGAGGTGGTCGGGGTCAAGACCTATGTGATCGAGATCGGTCAGGGCCTGATCGAATTCATGGCCATCGGCACGGCGGTGCGCAAAACGGCGGGCATGGGCGTCGCCACCCAGATGCTGCCCGCGCAGGCCATTGTGCGCGATAAGGACACCTGGGTCGATGGCGATTCCGGCATGATGCTGCTGCGGCAAAACGAAGGCGGCTAAGCTTTTCACGCGAATTGACGGGACGAAGGCGGCGGCTCATGTTACAGACCTGTTATCCAGTTTTCGCACGCACATGCTCGACCGCACCCAATTCTACCGCTTTGAAGATTTTATCCGCGACACCGCCGAGGCGCGCAGCGGCGACGAGTTGTTCGCCGCCTTGCAGCGCGCGGTCGGGCAATATGGCTATGACCGGCTGATCTTTTCGGCGCCGCTCGATTTCGACCTGCCGGACGAATGGCGCAGGATGGGCGTTTACAGCACCTATCCAACGGACTGGGACGAAGAATATGAGCGGCGCGGCTATGCGGGCATCGACCCGGTGCTGCGCGCGGCGGCCCTGCGCAGTCAGGCCTTCACCTGGAAGGAGCTGGAGCGCAACTCGATCTATTCCGACGCGCAGAAACGCTTTATGCGCATCGCTGAATCCGACGCCGGACTGTATGGCGGCATTGGCGTGCCGATCCATGGCCGACGCAATCTGCAGGCGGGCGTCGGTCTGGCCAGCAGCCAGCCACACAACGACGCCGAGGCGCACCGCGACCTGATCGGCGCCTTCTGCAACCAGTTCTATGTCGCCTTCAAAAGGCTCTACGCCCGTCCCGCCCCGCCGGTTGAAGCGCCCTCCCTGTCGCCCAAGGAGCGCGAAATCCTGACCTGGGTGGCGGCAGGTAAGACTGACGATGATATCGGCGTCATCCTCAGCATCAGTCGCAATACGGTCGATACCCATATGCGCTCGATCTTTCGCAAGCTGGACGCCAGCAACCGCGTCACCGCCGTGGTGCGCGCCATTGTTGACGGCCATATTCAACCCTGACGAAATGCGATGGATTGCGGCTTTTCTGCGTCCCCTCACGAATTCTCGTGATACCACGCCCCGCGCGGATGTGGTTGATTTTCCACGTCGTTTGACGCCACGTTTTCGTTTCAGGGTCCGTTTTAGCCTCCGGATCCTGAAACCGGGGGGCGCGGGGGGCATGAATTGTCCGCACATAGGAGAGAAACTTATGTGCGGACGGTTCGATGCCTTGTCTACCATTCATGCGCGCGCGACCATAACCCGCATACTCAAGGTCAATCACGCTGGCGAATATGGCGCCATTCGTATTTATCGCGCGCAGATATACATTGCGCGCTGGCTACATAAAGACCTCGTCCCTTTCCTCAGCGAGATGCTCGGCCACGAAATTGATCATTGTCGGCAGTTCCATCTGGCTATGCCGTCGCGACAGGCGCGTCCGTGTCGCGCTATGTCTGCATGGAGCCTTGGCGGATATGTATTGGGCTGCGCGACGGCACTGATGGGGCAAAACGCCATCATGGCCTGCACCAAAGCCGTCGAACAGACCGTCCATCGCCACTTAAGCGAACAGTTGCGCTTTTTGAAAACACGCGACAAGGCCCTGCACGATGTTATCGCGACGATCCAAATTGAAGAGGCTTCGCATCTCGACTGGGCCGAATCGCGCCTGCAACCGACCTTTATAGCGAAGCGTCTTGAAGCCTTCGTCGTCATGGCGACCGAATCGGTCATATGGCTATCGACACAGGGCGACGTCACTCGCATGACGCGCGCCCTGCACGAAGGATAAGGCATGTGCGGACAGTTCGATACTCTGGCGCAACTGGCGTTTTTGCAGGATTTACTGGGGGTTAGGCCAGCCGCCCTGCCGGTTTTGCCGCGGCGGGTCGCGCCGTCGGCGGGGGCGGCCATTGTCGTGGAAAACCCGGAGAGCCGCGCCTTTGAGGTCATGCCTGCGCGGTTCGGACTGGTTCCGTCCTGGTATCGCGGCGCGCTGAAGGACTGGAAGGCGGCGACGTTCAATGCCCGCGTTGAAGAGGCCAATTTGAAACCGGCTTTCAAGGGCGCGTGGCGGTATCGGCGTGCGCTGGTTCCGGCGGAAGCGTTTTACGAATGGTCGGGGCCTAAGACGCATCGCCGCCGTTACCGCGTCGCGCGCGCCGACAACCAGCCGCTGATGCTGGCCGGATTGTGGGAGGAGGCCTATCTGGCAGAGGGCGAGTTATGGAGCTTCGCCGTGCTGACGCGACCGGCGGGGCCGGATATGGCGGCGATTCACGACCGCGAACCGGTCATCTTATCCCCGCAAAGCTGGGCGGCATGGCTGAGGCGCCAGGCGGTCGATCTGCGCCAGCCTGCGCCGCTGGGCGTAAGCGAAGAAACGCTGGGAAGTTTGTTATAAAGGCGAAAAAAGCGGGTTTTTTGGCCGATTATTGCCGAATTTAGGCAGGCCGACGACTCCCACCCACCCACGGACGCCGAAGGCCTCAGTTTTCTCCGAAAAACTCGCGTTGCGACTGCTCCAGTTCTTCAGCGTAGCGCCGCGTCACATATTTTTCGGTCAAAAGGCCCATCAGCTTGTGGTCTTCGCTGACCACGGCCAGATCATCGACGCCGAAATGTTCGAACACGCGCTGGATGGCGGCGATATCCATGTCGGGCCGCACGTAAACATCGGTCTGGCGCGCGATCTGGCTGGCCGGGCCGTCTGGATCGACGCCCTCGCCATAGGCTTCGGCGGTCAGAACGAGTCCATGATAGTCGCCCGCCGCGTCGACCAGCAGGACGCGGCTGGTCGAGCCAAGCGGCACCTGTTCGCGTAAAGACGCGATGCTGATCGTATCGGGCAGGGTCGTATGGTTCTTGCGCATCAGGTGCGCGGCGGTCAGGGAACGCACCCAGCCGATGTCGCGCGGCGTGCGGATCGCTTCGCCGCGCAGGTGCAGGCGCCAGGTCGAGAAGGAATAGCCGAAATATTCGCGCATGATGGCCGAGCAGCACAGGGCCGCCGTCACCACCGCCGCCGTCAGCGCGAAGTCGTGCGTGACCTCCAGCACCAGCAGCGACATGGTCATCGGACCGCCGACAATGCCGACCGCCAGCCCGGCCATGCCGACCAGGGCCGAATTCGTCGGATCGAGATTGGCCGCGGGCCAGATATGGTTGACCGTCATGGCGAAGGCCGATCCCAGCAGCGAGCCGAGAAACAGGGACGCGAAGAACAGGCCGCCGCGGAAACCGAAGGCGAGCGACAGCACCGAACCGCACATTTTCAGCACGAACACCGCCAGAAGCGTGAGGATCAGCGATTGCTGCGCCAGAAAGAGCTGCATGGCGCCGTGGCCGGACGACAGGGCCTGCGGCGCCACGAAGGCGACCGGCATCAGGCAGATCCCGCCGACCAGCGGGCGCCAGACATCGCCGATGGGCAGACGGCGCACCAGCGCCTCGGCGCTGGCCACCAGCCGGATGATGACGATGCCGACTCCGGCGCAGATGATGCCGAGCAGGGCGAACAGAAGATAGCCGGGCAGCGAGATGTCGCGTCCGATGGTGCTGGCGATGACGAACGGTTCGTTCTGCATCAGTTGCGCGGCGACCACCGCCGTCAGCGACGCCGCCGCCACCGGCGCCAGGGCCGCAGGCGTATAGGCGCCCAGCACGATTTCGAACGCATAGAAGGCGCCCGCCAGCGGCGCGTTGAAGGCCGCGCCGATGGCCGCGCCCGCGCCTGCGCCGACCAGGGTGCGTAAAGAAGCGCGCTTTAAGTCCAGCCACTGACCGATCTTGGACGCCATGCCGCCGCCCATCTGGGCATAGGCGGCTTCGAGGCCCACCGAGGCGCCGAAACCGTTGGAGATCAGGGTTTGCAGCGACACCATCAGACTGTCGCGCAGAGGAATGCGCCCGCCATAGAGGGCGTTGGCCTCGATCACGTCGATCGGCTGGCGCGCGCGACGCGGAAAGATCAGGCGCAGCACGCCGAGGATAAAGCCGCCCATCGGCAGGGCCAGCAGATGCCAGGGCTGCAATTCCGGCAGGGCGCTCAGACGCAGATCGGGCGAAAACCCGTAGAGGATGGATTGCAGCAGGTGCGCCGTATGGCTGAGGAGCGCCGCCATGACGCCGGCCAGCAGGCCGACCCCGGTGGCCAGCACGATGAACCAGACCTCGGAGCCTTGCAGATGGCGCTTGAACAGGGCGACGCCGCGCAGCACAGGCCGCTTGACCGTCTTGCCCAGCAGAAGGTCATTGAGATGCGGCGGGCTGACGTTCTGGCCAAGCAGTTGCATCAGGGGCTCCAGACCGCGTTGCGGCGGATGAGACGGCGAGATTCTTCAAAAAAACCTTAGACTTCTCGCGCGACAATGTGAAGCCGGTTCGCGCGCTGACAGGCGAAATTCAGCGATCTTCGGCGAACAGGCGACGGATGGACTCGTTCCACGGCAGGCACAGGGCCAGGGCCGCCGTCAGCACGATCAGCGGCAGCCACACCGCCGGATGATGCAGACGCGCCGTCGCCACGGCGCCGATCAGCGCGCCCAGAACAAAGCTTGCGCACAGGGTAAAGAAGAACAGGGCCTCGCGCCGCTGCTTTTTTTGCGGCGCCGGGCCGCCGCGCCGGAACACGAAGGCGGCCATGAAGCTTTCGGCGAAATGGCGTAAGTTTCCGCTGGTCGTCACCGAGGTGTAGAAAAGGTGTCCGATGCGCGTGAAGCTGGTCGCCTGCAGGGCCGCCACGAAGGCGATGCCCGCCACCACCGCCATGTCCGGCGCGATATGCTCGGGCAGCAGGGCGACGCAGAACAAAAAGACGACCTCGACGGCCAGCGAGACGCGCGCCGCCGACGGGATCAGTCGCCGCAAGGGCGGCTCCTTCAGCGCATGGGCGACCCCGACCCCGATCAGATAGGCGAGGATCGGCGTGACGAACGGCAGGGCGCGCCAGCCCTGATCCGGTGACGAGGCTTGCGCCAGGGCCGCCGTCAGCTTGACGATATTGCCGGTCATGGCGTTGGCGAACACGCCGCCGTAGCCGACATAGGTATAGGCGTCGAGCATGCCCGCCGCCAGAATCAGCAGGGCGGCGACCGGTAAGGTGCGTTCGGGGCGGTCTTCGTCAGCGGCGCTCATGGCCGCGATTGTAGAAGCATCCGGGGCCGCCGCAAGCCTCGCCTTGCGCGGACGGGCCGATGCTGTAGGCTGACGCGATAACGTCAAGGAGACCGCCATGTTCCGTTGCGCCGCCCTGCTCGCCTGTCTTGTCGCCGTCCCGGCCATGGCCGCCGCGCCGTCGCCGACCTCGACGGTCATTTCCGCCGTCAGCGGCGACTGGAACGACGACGGCGTGATGGACCGGGCGGTTCTGACCGATAATGACGACAGCGCCGCCGACCTGTGGGTCTGGTTCGGCGGCGACAACGGCTTCACCCTGGCCGCCCATACGCCCGCCATCGCCTATAATGGCGGCATGTTCGGCAGTACGCCGGAACTGAAACTGACGGACAAGGGCGGTTTGCAGGTCAGCGACGGCAATGAGGCGGTCGGGCGCGATCACTGGACGCGGCTGCTCACCCTGGCCTGGCGTAATGGCAAGCTGGTGGCGGCGGGCATAACCGCCAACGCCTACGATACGCTCGATCCCGACAATGGGCATAGCTGCGACGTCAATCTGCTGACCGGCAAGGGCGTGAAGGACGGCAAGCCCGTCAGTGTCGCAGGCCCGCAGGTCGCCGTATCCGACTGGAGCGACGACAAGGTTCCTGCGGCCTGTCAGTTTTAGAGTCTGGCAGTTTTAGAGTCTGGCAGTTCTAGTTTCAGGTTCCGTCGCCAAGCCGCGCCGCCACCGTGGCGCGCGCGGCGTCGAAGGCTTCGGTATTGCGCCGGACCTGCGCGACCAGAACCGCGCCCTGAAAGATGTTGTTGAGTTCGCGGCCAAGCGCCTCAGGATCGGGCAGGCCCGCCTCGGCGCAGAGCTGCGTGAAGCGTTGTTCGATATAACGCCCCGCCTGCTGGCCGCGCGCCTCGATCGGGCCGCAGCGTCCGGCAAATTCCTGCGCCGCGCGCATGGCCAGACAGCCCTGAAAGCCGCTCGCTTCCATCATCTCGCGCTTGATGTCGAAAAGAGCCTGAATCTGCGCGCGCGGATCGGGGTTGCGGGCTTTGGCCGGCTCGAACAGGCAGGCCTCGACGCCTTCGCCATAGCGGTCCAGCACCGCCTCGATCAGGTCTTCCTTGGACGGGAAGTACTTATAGAGGGTGCGCTTTGAGATGCCGCTGTCGGCCATGACCGCATCGACGCCGGTGGCGTGAAAGCCGCCCGCGTAAAAGGCCTCATAGGCCTTGGCGATGATCTCCTGCTTTTTGTTCGGAACAGCGGCGTCGGCCACAGTGATCTCCTTTGCAGAAAATTTTATAGCACGGCGGCTTGACAATGTAAACCGATCTGTTTACCTATGCCGGTGTAAACAGATCGGTTTACACCAACGCGCCGTTTTGACGCTCTCACGAAAGGCTCACAGCCATGCCTAATCTCTCTGGAAAAATCGTCCTCGTCACCGGCGCCAATCGCGGCATCGGCGCCGCCCTTGTCCATCAGCTTTTAAGCGCGGGCGTCGCCAAGGTCTATGCCGCCGCGCGCAACCCCGCCGCCCTGCCCGATTTCGGCGATGCGCGCGTACAGGCCCTGCAACTCGACATCACCGATGAGGCTTCGGTCGCCGCCGCTGCCAGAGCCGCAGGCGATATCGACGTTTTGATCAACAATGCCGGGGTCGCCGCCGCGGGCGACGTGCTGGACAGCGACCTTGACGTCCTGCAACGCGATATGGACACCAACTATTACGGCACGATCCGCGCTGCGCGCGCCTTTGCGCCCATCGTGCCGGACCAGACCGGCGTGATCGTCAATGTGGTCAGCGTGGTCGGCCTGACCTCGGCGCCCGGCATGGCCGGTTATTCGGCCTCCAAGGCGGCGCTGCAATCCTTTACGCAAAGCCTGCGTTACAGCCTTAAGCCGCGCGGCGTCGCCGTGCTGGGCGTCTATCCGGGGCCGATCGACACCGACATGGCGCGCGACCTGCCGTGGGACAAGGCGACGCCTGAGTCGGCGGCCAAGGCTATCGTGGAAGGCATCGAAGCCGGCGAGACGCACATCTTCCCCGATCCGACCGCCAGAAACATCGAACAGTTGTGGCTCAGGGACGGACGCGCGCTCGACGCCGCCCTGTCGCAACGCGCCGAGGCGCTGGAAGAAGCTTAGGTTAAGTACCGCAACGCCTGGTCCAGCGGCGTCCTCGGCGTCTCGCCGATGACCCGCGCCAGGCGTTCGTCATAGAGGCCGTGCGGCGCGTCCCACAGATAGAGCATTTCCAAAGTCGCCTTCATAAAGGCGTCGAACGGCGCGGCCAGATGGAAGAAGATGCGCGGGAAACGGCTCAGGCGCACGCGCCGCCCCAGCGCCTTTTCCGCCGCTACGCGCAAGTCCCGCATCGTTACGTTCCAGCTCTCGAAATGGAAGACCTCATAGGCGGCCAGATCGCCTTCGACCTCCGCCAGGCGGACAATGACCTCGGCCAGATCGGGCAGGCAGGCCCAGGCGTGAACCGTGTCATAGCCGCCGGGCGAAGACAGCTTGCCCTTGCGCAGATCCTTGGCGACCAAAGCGTTCATCCAGCTATTGGCGGCGACATCGCCGAAGAAGTCGCCCGCGCGCACCACGATTGTGTGCAGGCGCCCCGCCTCGGCGCGCTCACGGAACAGGGCCTCGGCAGATACGCGCAGGCGGCCTTTCAGCGTGGTCGGGGCGAACGGCGTCTCCGGCGTCAGGCGCGGCGGCATATGGCGGCCGAAATTATAGACGCTGCCCGGATAGATGTGACGCGCGCCCAAAGCTTCGGCGATGTCCGCCGCCGCCGTCAGGGTCGGCAAAAGCTTGTCCGCCCACACCGGATAGGGGACGTTCAGCCCGTTGAACACCACATCGACATGACCGCAAGCCGCCGCCACGGCCTTTGCGTCGAACAGGTCCGCCGCGACCGACAGGACGCCCTCGCCCGCCGTCTTGCCCGGCCTTACCAGGCCGATCACCCGCCAGCCATGCGCCCTGAAGGCGCGCGCTGCGACACTGCCGACCCCGCCATTTGCGCCCAGAACCAGAACCGTTTTCATCGTCATCTCCTTGATTTGCGATGACGGCAGGATCGCTCATTTATATTTGCATGGAAATTGCGGTAATTTGCATGTTAGATATGCAAATATGGATAGTCTCGACTGGACCCTGCTGCGCGCCTTTCTGGCCGTGATCGAAACCGGTTCTTTGTCCGCCGCCGCGCAGCGTATCGGCGCGACCCAGCCGACGCTGAGCCGACATATCCGCGAGCTGGAAACCCGCCTCGGCGTGACGCTGTTCCGGCGCTCGGCGCAGGGGCTGGAGCCGACCGAGGCCGGGCTGGCCCTGACCGAGGATGCGCAGGCGATGGGACGCGCCGCCGACGCCCTGTTGCTCAAGGCCAGCGGCCGCACCGAATCCTTGCGCGGCACGGTGCGGATTACGGCGTCGGTTGTGATGTCGAACCTGATCCTGCCGCCGGTCATCGCCGCCCTGCGCCGCGACGAGCCGTTGATCGAGATCGAGATCGTGGCCTCAGACCAGTCGCAGAACCTGCTGCGCCGCGACGCCGATATCGCCATCCGTATGTTCGATCCGACGCAAGGGGCCTTGATCGCGCGTAAGCTGGGCGAGACGCCGCTGGGGCTTTACGGCGCCCGCGATTATCTTGAGCGGCGCGGGCGTCCGCGCGGCGTTAATGAGTTGCCCGATTTCGACCTGATCGGCTTCGACCGCGACGACATGATCATCCGTAATTTTCAGGCGCGCGGCATGAATGTCACCCGGCACAGCTTCGGCGTGCGCACCGACGATCAGGTGCTGGGCTGGCATTTATTGCGCGCCGGCGCGGGGCTGGG
>NZ_JBQCGA010000055.1:0-20196 GCF_051956075.1 Asticcacaulis sp.
GAGGAAGTTCTCCGATCCTCACCCTGAGCCTGTCGAGGGGTGAGGGCCGCACAAAGAAAAAGCCCGCCAGCAATGGCGGGCTTTTTTGTTGCTTGTGCCAGGCGGGCGCTTTGGTGCCAGGCTGTGTGCCGCAGGCGGAAGGGGCCTTCCATGGCCTTGAAATGGCACCTGCTTTGGCCGGACCGGAACGCATTCGCTCAAGCTGGCGCTGGAAATGCTGGGCTTTGGGCCCTGCTATCACATGATGGAGGTGTTCGCCCATCCCGACCATGTGCCGGCCTGGCAGGCGCTGGCCGAAAGCCGCGGCGATGGCTTCGATGACCTGCTGGGCGGCTTTCCCTCGACAGTGGACTGGCCGACCATTCCCCAGCTTTATGTGAAGGGCGAATTCGTCGGCGGCGCCGACATCGTGCGCGAGATGTTCCAGTCAGGCGAGTTGAAGACGGCGCTCAGCGAACAGGGGCTGATCGGGGCGTAACTGCTGGGCCTCAAATAGATTGTCCTCACAGGAGAGGAATGCGCAGATGGGCGGTTTGTGCTTCAGGCCTCCGCCCACCTAGAGCCAGGCTTACATCAATTCTGGAAATAGAGGCGTCTATGCCTTCACTGAGGCGGCGCGGTAATTTCTACGCCATCGTCTCTCAACTTATCAAATATCCCTTCTTTTTTTAGGACGTCATCAAGGGGTAGAACAATTACGTTAGTGCGATTATCATTCAAAAGTAATTGAATTTGATGTACGACTTCATCGTCTACGATGATTTTGTATTCGTCCGCATATTTTTTCTGTGATAATTCACATTTATTGTAAGGATCAGCGCTATAATCATTTAAAACCGCTTGCAAATCACCTGAAGACCACGCTTTTGCGACAAGCGGAGCTTTCAATACAACTTGGTCAAGGCTATCCAGGAATAAATTAAGGCAATAATCCGCCTGTTCGACAGTGGCGTTTTGCATAAACTCAAACCCTACTTCAGGACTATGCCACGGCAGGTCAATTATTTTGATTTTCGATTTTTGAACTGCGTTATTAAACGTATTCATGTCAAGCCAAGGAATATACCCCCTTTGCAATAAGCTTTGATTATAAACAATTCCGCCCAGGTAAGCAGGTTTAATTCGCAGCAAAAATCTATGCGACAGGTTTTCTCTATCAATAACTTTTAATAATCTTTTATATGTGTTTTTTGATAAAAATTCTGACAACTTACCATTAGCGGGAATTTTTTGAACCGTTGTGGGTTTGTCAGGCTTAGGTATGTATATAGCGTCCGATATTTTTAGAATTCGCAACAATCGACTTGAATCCCAGGCCAAATCCTTTGGCACGGGATTTATCATTGGGAGAACCCAGACTGTGGCGCCGCCCTTGCTCAATTTCCACATGGGCGGTCCCGGTACATGCGCGCGGACTATAACCTCCGCGATCGTTGACCACCGATCATTATTTTCATTATCGACATCGGTATAGGTTTGCGCCCTCACAGGGCCTAGAAGCACTGCGTATGAGATAATGGCGAACATTACCAGCAAAGCGCAACGAAGACATTTTCGTGTCAAGAACATCGCCCCCTCCTACTGACGATCCACAACCAACTTCCTTCATACCCCTCTACCGCCCTTAATGCATAGAAAAACCCCGGAAGATTGCTCTTCCGGGGTCTCACTTTTCAGTCCTGGCCGAGGCTTACGACGAATAGTATTCGACGATCAGGTTCGGCTCCATCTTGACCGGGTACGGCACTTCGGCCAGTTCCGGCAGGCGCAGGAACTTCGCCTTCATGCCCTTGGCGTCGATCTCGATATAGTCCGGCACGTCGCGCTCAGGCGATTGCAGGGCTTCGAGGACGAGGGCCATATTGCGCGAACGCTCGCGCACTTCGACGACGTCGTCCGGCTTGACGCGGTAGGACGGGATGTTGACGCGCTTGCCGTTGACCAGGACGTGGCCGTGGTTGACGAACTGGCGCGCCGCCCAGACGGTCGGCACGAACTTGGCGCGGTAAACCAGCGCGTCGAGGCGCGATTCCAGCAGCGAGATCAGGATTTCCGAGGTGTTGCCTTTCCGGCGCGACGCTTCTTCGTAGGTGCGCAGGAACTGCTTTTCGGTGATATTGCCGTAATAGCCCTTCAGCTTTTGCTTGGCCTTCAGTTGCAGGCCGAAGTCCGAGGTCTTGGACTTGCGGCGCTGGCCGTGCTGGCCGGGGCCGTAGGAGCGCTTGTTGACGGGGGACTTGGGACGGCCCCACAGGTTTTCACCCATGACGCGGTCGAGCTTGTACTTGGCGCTGTGGCGCTTGGACATATCGTACCTTTTAAATCAACCCTGGCCGGCTTCCCGCACTTTGCGGAAGGCGATTGCAACGGCGGCGTTCAGGATCACCCGTTATAACCGGTCCCAAATACGAGTTTCGGACCGGAAGCGGCGCGTTTACGGGCTTTGGCGCGCAAAGTCAAGCATGGCTTGGCGTTTTCACGCCTTCAGACGCCGGGCGTGGAAGGTCAGGTGATCGTCGATGAAGCTCTGGATGAAGTAATAGCTGTGATCATAGCCTGCGTGACGGCGCAGGGTGAGGGGCTGGCCCGCCGCCTGCGCCGCCTGCTCCAGCAGATCGGGCATGAGCTGGCTGTCGAGAAAGCTGTCGGCGAGGCCCTGGTCGATCAGGATGTCGTCGAACGGCGCGCCCTTGCCCTGCGACAGGCGTAAGGCGGCGTCGTAACGCTCCCAGGCCGCGCGGTCGGGACCGAGATAGGCGCTCATCGCCTTTTCACCCCAAGGCGCATGCAGGACCGAGGCGATGGGCGCAAAGGCCGATACCGAACGGTAAAGGTGCGGATAGTTCATGGCCAGGGTCAGGGCGCCGTGACCGCCCATCGAATGGCCGCTGATCCCGCGACGGCCCGGATCGGCGGGAAAGTTGGTTTCGACCATCTCGATCAGGTCGCGGGTGATGTAGGATTCCATCTGGAAATGCGCGCTCCACGGCGCCTGCGTGGCGTCGAGATAGAAGCCCGCGCCCTGCCCCAGATCGTAGGCCTCGTCATTGGCCACGGAATCGCCGCGCGGGCTGGTGTCGGGCGCGACCACAATCAGGCCCAGTTCAGCGGCCTTGCGGTACGCGCCGGCCTTCTCAGTGAAGTTGCTGGCCGTACAGGTCAGGCCCGACAGCCAGTACAGGACCGGGAACGGCGCGTCAGTGCGCTGCTCGTCCGCGTCCGGCACGAAGACCGAGGCGGTCATCGGACATTGGGTCGCCGCGCTGTCGTGGCGGATGAAATATAAGACGCCGCCGAAAACGCGGTGCTGAGACAGAAAATCAATGGTGAACATTTCACCTTCCTTTGGTGTCTTCATAGCGCCCTCCGCCGACAGGTTAACCTTTACGCGCACGGAAATTCACACGAAAGTGAAGCCGCTCGCACAAGTATTTCATAAAGACGTTGCGGCGTCAGAACACCACCACCGAGCGGATGCTCTCGCCTGCGTGCATCAGGTCGAAGGCCTTGTTGATGTCCTCAAGGCCGAAGCTGTGGGTGATCATCGGGTCGATCTCGATCTTGCCGTCCATGTACCAGTCAACGATCTTCGGCACGTCGGTGCGGCCGCGCGCGCCGCCGAAGGCCGAGCCCTTCCAGACGCGACCGGTGACCAACTGGAACGGGCGGGTGGAGATTTCCTTGCCCGCCTCGGCCACGCCGATAATGATGCTTTCGCCCCAGCCGCGATGGCAGGCTTCGAGCGCGGTGCGCATGACGTTGGTGTTGCCGGTGCAGTCGAAGGTGTAGTCGGCGCCGCCGCTCGTCAGCTCGACCAGATGCGCGACCAGGTCGCCGGAAACCTTGGTCGGGTTGACGAAATGGGTCATGCCGAAGCGGCGGCCCCATTCGGCCTTGGAGTCGTTGATATCGACGCCGACAATCCGATCGGCGCCAACCATTTTCAGGCCCTGAATGACATTAAGGCCGATGCCGCCGAGGCCGAAGACGATGGCGTTGGCGCCCGGCTCGACCTTCGCCGTGTTCACCACCGCCCCGACGCCGGTGGTCACGCCGCAACCGATATAGCAGGCCTTGTCGAACGGGGCGTCGTCGCGGATCTTCGCCACGGCAATCTCCGGCATGACCGTGTAATTTGAGAAGGTCGAGCAGCCCATATAGTGATAGATGGGCTGGCCCTTGTAGGAAAAGCGCGTCGTGCCGTCGGGCATCAAACCTTTACCTTGCGTGCCGCGAATGGCGGTGCAGAGATTGGTCTTGCGGCTCAGGCAGGATTTACACTGGCGGCATTCGGGCGTGTAGAGCGGGATGACGTGATCGCCCGGCTTCACGCTGGTGACCCCCGGCCCGACCTCCAGCACGATACCGGCGCCTTCGTGGCCCAGAACCGACGGGAACAGGCCCTCCGAATCGAGCCCGTCCAGCGTATAGGCGTCGGTGTGGCATATGCCCGTCGCCTTGATCTCGACTAGCACCTCGAACGCCTTGGGGCCTTCCAGATCGAGTTCGACGATCTCAAGCGGCTTTTTCGCTTCAAAGGCGACGGCGGCGCGGGTTTTCATGGTCTTTTTCTCCTGAGGCGTTCAGGACGATTTGTGCTGCGCCGCGAAGCAAATGGCAAGGGGGCGGCGCGGGCTTGCGCACAACAAACGCGCTTATCAAACCCTTAACCTCGACCTTCTAACTTTGTGGCGAAATTGTAGCGTACCTTCTGGAGGTCTGTCCTCATGACGATCAAATTCCGCATTCTGGCGCTGGTCGCCGGTTTCGCCCTGATGGCGTCGGCGATTACCGGTCTCGGCCTGATGACCATCAATGATTACAATCACATGCTTCTTAGCGCCGACCGGGCGCATGAAAACGCCTATCGCGGCGAGCACCTGAACCGGCTCGTCACCGCGGTCGTCATGGATTCACGCGGCGTCTATATGTCGCATGACACCACCGAGGCCGCCAAGTTCGCCAAGGGCATCGACAAGGAGCTGGATCAGATCAAGGCCCTGCTGGCGGACTGGAAGGCCGATCTCAAGCCGGGCGAACTGCCGGAATTCGACGGCGTGTACGCCAAGGCGCAGGAGTTTATCGCCTTCCGCAGCGAGACCTCGCGCCTGGGCACGCAGGTGTCGCCGCAGGCCGCCAACGAACAGGGCAATAACGACGCCAACCGCAACAATCGCAAGCAGTTTCAGGCCAATATCGACGCGATGGTCAAGCACATCCAGAGCAATCTGGATCAGTCGCAGGCCGATATGCAGCGTTACAAACATGAGCGCTCCGGGCAGTTTCTGGCCATCGCCGCCGCGGGCATATTGCTGCTGATCGGCGCTTCGCTGTGGGTCGCCATCCGCTCGATCTCGCGCCCGCTGCAACAGGTCACCGACAGCGTGGTGCGCATCTCCGAAGGCGCCTACGACACGGCCATCCCCGAAACGCGCGGCAAGGACGAGGTGTCGTCGCTGTGGCGCTCGATCCGCACCCTGCGCGACCGCGCGCAGGAGGTCGAGACGCTCAAGGCGCATCAGGAAGAAGAAGATATGCGCGTCGCCGAAAACATGCGCGCCGAACGCAACCGCATCGCGGGCGAGTTTGAAAAGAGCATGGGCGAGCTGGCGCATCGTTTTGCGGTTTCGTCGCGCACAGTCGCCGAATCGGCGCGTAACCTGGCCGAAAACGCTGGTCGCGCGGTCGGGCTGATCCAGACCGTCAACCACGCCGCCGTTGACGCCGCCAACAACGTCCAGAGCGTCGCCGCCGCCACAGAGGAGCTGTCGGCCAGCGTGCATGAGATCAACCAGCAGGTCGCGCGCACCTCGCAGGTGTCGCAGATGGCGGTCAGCGAGGCGTCGCGCTCCGAAGAAGCCATTCAGAGCTTAAGCGCCGCCGCCGGTCAGATCGGCGAGGTCATCAACCTGATCCAGGCCATTGCGGCCCAGACCAACCTGCTGGCGCTCAACGCCACCATCGAATCGGCGCGGGCGGGCGAAGCAGGCAAGGGCTTTGCGGTCGTCGCCTCCGAAGTCAAACAACTGGCGCAACAAACCGCCAAGGCGACCGACGACATCCGTTCCAAGATCGCCGAAATCCAGTCGGCCACCCATACGACGGTCGATAGCATCGGCGCCATTGTGCGCACCATTGAGGATATTGGCGGCCTGACCACCGCCATCGCCGCCTCGGTCGAGCAGCAGGGCGCGGCGACGCAGGAGATCGCCGGCAACACCAACCGCGCCGCCGACGGCACGCGCGACGTGACCGCGCACATGACCGTCGTGCAGGAAGGCGCCGAGGGCGCGGGCCAGTCGGCTCAGTCCCTGCTCAGCCTGTCCGCCGATCTGGAGCAACGCTCCGAGGACATGCACAGCGAGGTGGCGCAGTTCATCCAGCGGCTCAGGGCGGCGTAAGGCTTCTTTGTCAGGATAAACGAAAGGCGGCTCGTCAGGGGCCGCCTTTTTTTGTTTGAACCGCAGATTTACGCAGATTGGCGCAGATTTTTCAGCGCTGATCAGCGCCGGACGTTTCCTGTTGAACGTCCGGTCCGTCGAGATTGACGCGCTCTGCGCGTCGTCATGCCACCCAGGTCGCGTCGTCGTTCACGCAAACTCTCAAAAAATCTGCGTAAATCTGCGTAAATCTGCGGTAAAACTCCACTTAGCCCTTCAAACCCTCAAGCCCTTCGGCGGTCATGGTCAGGTTGACTTCGGTGAGCGTGTAGTCGGCGACGCCATTGAGCGCGAACGGGTCGCGGCGCGCATAGGCTTCGACGGCCTCGCGCGCGCCCTTGGCGAAGATGACGCCGCCGGAGCGCGGAACCTTGCGGCCCGACGCAAGGACCATGCCGGACGCATAACCCTCTTTGAGCCAGGCGACATGGGCGTCGAGGTGCTGATCCACCACGTCGAGCGGAACCTTGTAGGTCAGGGAGAGCAGAAACATCAGGACTTGATCCGGTTGATGTGGCCCATCTTGCGGCCGGGTCTGGGTTCGGCCTTGCCATAGACGTGCAGTTGCGCCTGCGGCTCGGCGGCGAGGCGCGGCCAGTCGAGGATGTCGTCGCCCAGAAGGTTGGTCATCTCGACCGTGCAGCGCGCGGACGGATCGCCGAGCGGCCAGCCCGTCACGGCGCGGATATGCTGCTCGAACTGATCGCAGACGCAGCCCTCCTGCGTCCAGTGGCCGGAATTGTGTACGCGCGGCGCAATCTCGTTCAGCACCAGCACATCGCCGTCCAGCACGAACAGTTCGACCGCCAGCACGCCGATATAGTCGAGCCCTTGCAGCACGCGGCGGGCGATGTCGTGCGCGGCTTTGGTCACGTCGTCGCTGACCGGCGCGGGCGCGAGCGTGGTGGATAAGATGCCGTTGACATGATGGTTTTCGCCGATCGGAAAGGCGCGCATCTCGCCGTTCCAGCCGCGCGCCGCCACCACCGAAATCTCGCGTGTGAAGCTTGCCTTCGCCTCCAATATCGACGGCTTGCCGCCGACCGCGTTAAAGGCGGCCTCGGCCTCGCTGGCGTCTCGGATCCAGACCTGCCCCTTGCCGTCATAACCGTCGCGGCGCGTCTTTAACAGGGACGGCGTTCCCAAGGCCGCCAGCGCCGCCTTCAGATCGTCGAGCGTATCGACGGCGCGGAAATCGACCGTCGCCACGCCCTGCTCGCGCGCAAAGGTCTTTTCCAGCACGCGGTCCTGAGTGATGCGCAGGGCATGGGCGCCGGGCGCGACCACCTTGCCGAGGCCGGTCAGGAATTCCAGCGTCGCGGCGGGGATGTTCTCGAACTCCAGCGTGATGACGTCGCAGGAGGCGGCGAAGCGGCGCAGCGCGTCTTCATCGTCATAGCTCGCGACAATGGCCGAGGCCGAGACCTGCGCGGCGGGGGCGCCGTCTTCGGGGCCGAACACCGCTGTCTTGAAGCCAAGGCGGCTGGCGGCCAGGCTCAGCATGCGGCCCAGTTGCCCGTCGCCCAGCATGCCGATGGTCGCCCCCAGGGGCAGAGGCGCGTTCAGCATCAGTCCTCCACCGTTTCGGGCACGCTGTCGGTCTGCGCGGCGCGGAAGGCGTCGAGGCGTTCAGCCAGAGCCGGATCGCTGAGCGCCAGAATCTGCGCCGCCAGTTGTCCGGCGTTTTTGGCGCCCGCCTCGCCGACCGCCAGCGTGCCAACCGGCACCCCGCCCGGCATCTGCACGATGCTGAGCAGCGAATCTATGCCTTTGAGGCCGTCGCGCACCGGCACCGGCACGCCCAGCACCGGCAAGGTGGTCATGGAGGCGGTCATGCCGGGCAGATGCGCGGCTCCGCCCGCGCCGGCGATGATCACCTTAAAGCCAGCCGCCTTGGCGCCTTCGGCAAACTCAACCATGCGTCTGGGGGTGCGGTGCGCCGAAATCACCTGCGCCTGATAGGCGACGCCAAGCTGATCCAGCACGGCGGCGGCGCATTTCAGCGTCGGCCAGTCGGAGCGCGACCCCATGATGATGGCGACGGGCGCGCTTGCTGGATTGAGGCGGGACGGCATGGCGAAGTCCTTGTCACGGCGGGCGGGCCGCCTTTTGGAAAGGCGCGGAGTATAGCGGCGAAGCCTATGACTGCAAGCCTTCATTAAGGCTGATAAATCAGGGACGACGCATTGTGTTTTTCGGCCTTACGTGCTTTCTTAAAACCTGTACGCGCGGCCAGAACGGATCGCGTTTTTTCCAACCTTTCCGAACAGATGGGCCTCGAATCCAACCTCTTTCCGGCTGGCGCGCAGACGCCTGCATCCGCCGCAGGCGACGACGCGCCGCCCGCCGCGCGGGCGATCACTGCGTCGATGCAGAACCTTTTGGCGCAGTATTTCGCCGATCAGCGGCAAGCTGAGGCCGCGCCCTCGCCTGTGCATGACCATCAGGCGAAACTGGCTGCGGCGCTGACGCCTGCGCCCAGACCCGCTGAAAGCGCGAACGAGTCGCTATGGCCGCAAAGCGCGCGCGACGCGGTCGCGCATCTTCAGGCCGAGATCTTTGAACTGCGCGCGCAACTGGAGCGGCAGAACCAGCTTTTACAGAATGCGCAGGCCCAGGCCGATCACGACGTGCTGACGCCGACCCTGAACCGCCGCGCCTTTTTGCGCGAAGCGACGCGCGCCATGGCCGACTGCAAACGCTATGGCGAAGAGGCGACCCTGATCTATGTCGATATGGATAATTTCAAGGCGGTCAACGACGCCTATGGCCACGCGGCGGGCGATGCGGCGCTGATCTATGTCGCCGAGACGCTCAACGCCAATGTGCGCGAGGGCGACAGCGTCGGGCGCATGGGCGGAGACGAATTCGCCGTGCTGCTGCGTCACGCCGACCTGCAATCGGCGCGCGTCAAGGCGATGAAGCTGGAGGCCGAGCTGATGATGGGGACGTTCGAGCATAACGGCCTCTATCTGAAGACCGGCGGCTCGTTCGGCGTGCGCGGCTTCGCCGGTCAGGCCTCCGCCGAAGCGTGGCTGTCCGAGGCCGACGCCGCCATGTTCCTGGTCAAGAAGTCGTCGCGATAAGGCGGCGGTCAGCGTCGAGGCGCAGGCTCAGATCGGCGCGTTCGGGTAAGACGTCAAGCGCATGGCGCGTCAGGCGCTCATAATATTGCACAAACCGCGCGACCTCTGAGTCGCTCATCCGGCGCGGGCCGGTCTGCTTCTGTTCGGCCTCGGTGCGCCATGTGAGGACCGTGGCGAAGTCCGGCGCGGCGAGGAAGACCAGCCGGTCTATGCGCGACCATAGCTCGCGATAAGGCCCTGCCAGCGCGTCATTGACAGCGCGCCGCCATATCCCATCCGGGTCTGCGTCGCGCTCCAGCGCATTGACCGGCGCGTGCAGATCGGCCTCGGCCTGCGGGGGTGCGCCGACGCACCAGCCTTCAAACAGGATCAGGTCGGGCGCCGTGATCTCCGGCCAGTCGGTTTCGGGCCAGAGATCGTCGCGGCCCTTGTCGAAGCGCGGCAGACGCGCCGTTTCGCCCAAGCGCAGGGCGTCGAGGACGCTGAGGCCGAGGCCGACATCGTGCGTGCCGGGAACGCCGCGCACAGCGAATAAAGGATGGACTTGACGCGCCAGATCGGCGCGCGCCGCATGCGACAGGTAAAGATCGTCGAGCGACAGCACCGCGACGCGCCGCCCCTCGGCCTCAAGGCGCGTCTTGACCTCGGCGCACAGGGTCGATTTGCCCGCGCCCTGCGCGGCGCAGACGCCCAGAACCAAAGGCGCCTGTTGCGCCAGCCATGCGCGCGCCGCGTCCGTTACCGCTTCAGAGGGCGTCACGGGGCGGCTGTCCGGCGAAAAACAAGGCGATATTCTCCGCCGCGCGCATGCCCATCGCTTCGCGCGTCTCCACCGTGGCGCTGCCGAGATGCGGCAGCAGCACGGCGTTGTCGAGGCCCAGCAGGTCGGGATGCACGACGGGCTCATGCTCATAGACGTCGAGGCCCGCCGCCCAGATGCGCCGATCGAGCAGGGCCTGCGCCAATGCGGCCTCATCGACCACCGGGCCGCGCGCCGTGTTGATCAGGATGGCGCTGGTCTTCATCCGCGTCAGCCGCACCGCGTCGATCAGGTGATGCGTGTCCGCGCCACCTGGCACATGCAGGGAGACGACATCGGACTGCGCCAGCAGATCGTCGAGCGATGAGACAAAGCGCGCGCCGGTTTCAGCCTCGATTTCAGGCGCTGCGCGGCGGCGACTGTAATAGGCGATGCGCATGTCGAGCGCGCGCTGCGCCTTGCGCGCCGTCGCCTGCGCGATGCGTCCGAAGCCGACCAGACCGAGTGTCTTGCCTTGCAACGATTGCCCCATCAGGGCCTTGGCGCCCCAGCCCTTCCAGTGTCCGGCGCGCACCTGCCGCTCGCCCTCGCCCGCCCGGCGCGAGGCCATCAGCATCAGCATCAGGGCGATGTCCGCCGTCGCCTCGGTCAGCACGTCGGGCGTATTGGTCACGATCAGCCCCGCCGCCTTGGCCGCCGTGACGTCGATATGTTCATAGCCGACGCCGAAATTGGCGATCAGTTTCGCGCGCGGATGGGGCGTGGCGAAGACATCCTTGCTGAGCTTATCGTTCACCGCCGTCCCCAGCGCATCATAGGCCAGCAGGGCTTCGCTCAGCGCCGCCGCATCCAGTCCCGGCCCCGGATGGACCGTCACATCGAAGCGCGCCTGCAACCAGCTTTGCGCGCCTTGCGGCCACGGACGGGTGAGCAGAATCTTCGGCTGGGTCATGACGTCTCCTTGCATGAGGTCTTTTTTACGCCCCGCAGACCAGGGTTCAACCCCGCAGAGGTTTCAGCGCGTTAAGATTTTCCACGTAAAACCGTCACGCAATCGCCAAACCCCTGTCATCGAAACACCCTATCCGCCGGTTTATCCACAGGTTGGGGCGAACCATGGTGATGAATCGCAGACGCGCCTTGCTGGCGTTCGGGACTCTGGGCGTCGCCCCCGCTCTGGGCGCGTCGGCGCCTGCGGTCGTGAAGGGGCCGCGCTTTGACCACGGCGTCGCGTCAGGCGATCCGTTGCAGGACCGGGTGATTTTGTGGACGCGGATCAGCGGGCTGGAGGCGGGGTTGGAGGTCGTCTGGCAGATCGCCGAAGACGACAGCTTTCAAACTCCGGTCGCGCAGGGCCGTCAGTGGTGCGACGAAAGCCGCGACTATACGGTCAAGATCTACGCCGCGGGACTGAAACCGGGCCGGTCCTACGCTTATCGCTTTATCGCCGCGAACATCATCTCGCCAACCGGCCTGACGCGCACCCTGCCCGACAGGACCGAGCGCGTTGTGCTGGCCGCCGCCTCGTGCGCCCTCTATCCGGGCGGCTATTTCAACGTCTATCGCGCCATTGCCGAGTTACGCGAGGTCGATGCGGTCGTGTTTCTCGGCGACTATATCTATGAATACGGCGCCGGTCCGACCGATTACGGCATGGGCAATGGCCGGGTGCTGATGCGCATACCGGAGCCGATGCGCGAGACGGTCTCGCTCGACGACTACCGCACGCGCCATGCGCAATATAAGCGCGATCCCGACTTGCAGGCCGCCCATGCGCGCGCCCCTTGGATCTGCGTGTTCGACGACCACGAAATCTGCAACAATCCGTGGCGCGACGGGGCGCAGAACCATAATCCCGGCGAAGGCGACTGGTCGGCGCGCAAGGCCGCCGCCATCAGGGCGTGGCGCGAATGGATGCCGGTGCGCGATCCGGCGCCGGGCGCGGACATCGACGACATCTATCGCAGCTTCCGCTTTGGCGATCTGGCCGAACTGGTCATGCTGGAGACGCGGCTGCTGGCGCGCTCCAGACAGCTCGACTATGCGCAAGACCTGACCTATCTGGCGGATGGAACGCCCGATCTGGCGACGTTCCGGCAGCGGCTCGACGATCCGTCGCGGCAGGTGCTGGGCGCGACGCAGCGCGACTGGCTGGGAAAAACCCTGAACGCCTCGGTGGCGGATGGGGTGCGGTGGCAGGTGTTCGGCAATCAGGTGGTGATGGCGCGCGTCAACGGCCCCGATGTGCGCAAGCTGCCGGTGCGCGTCGAAGACGTCGCCGCCGTCCTGCCTGACGAGGCGCGGCGCAAGCTCGATACCTTCATGGACCTGTTCGGCAGCGACGATCCGATGCCGTTCAATCTCGACGCCTGGGACGGCTATCCGGCGGAGCGCGAGCGGCTCTACGGCCTGATCCGTGAGGCCGGGGCGCGCGCCATTGTCCTCTCCGGCGACAGCCATACCGCCTGGGCTAATCAGTTGCACGATGCAAGCGGCGCGCCCGTCGCCGCCGAACTGGGCGTCACCGCCATTTCCAGCCCGACGCGCTGGCTCGACGCCTGGCTGCCCGACCTGCATCTGGCGCAGGCCCTGGCGGAGCGCAATGCAGAGGTGCTGGCCGCCGACGACGCCTATAACGGCTTTGTGCGCCTGACCCTGACGCCGGACATGGCGCTGGGCGAATGGATGTCGGTCGATACGGTGGTGAAACGCGACTTCACCTGTTTCTCACAGCGCCGCTTTGAAATCCGCGCCGATCAGGGCGTGGCGGCCTTCGTGGCCTGACGCCTATCCTGAAGCCGGCGGCGCAGCGGAATCGCGCCTGACGATCCGGTGCGGGACCAGTTCGTAATCGACCGGCGCGTGCGGGTCGGAAATGACTTGCACAACAATATCGACCACGCGCTGCGCCATGGCGAACACCGGTTGCGAGATGGTGGTCAGCGGCGGCCAGACCATCTGGGTAAACGGCGCGTCGTCGAAGCCGACAATACTGACCTCATCCGGCGTCTTCACGCCCAGTTGGTGCGCGCGGTACAAAGCGCCCGCCGCCATGTCGTCATTGGCGCAGATCACCGCCGTCGGACGCTGCGCCAGCAGGACCGGCAACTGGTCCTGCCCGCCCAGAAAGGTCAGATTGCCGCGCGCCGTGGCGGCTTCGTCAGGATCGAGGCCCGCATCCTGCAAGGCGCGGCGGAAACCGGCATAGCGCAGACTGGCCGACAAATGGTCCTTGAGCCCGTCCATGAAGGCGAAACGGCGGTGGCCCTGATCGAGCAGGTAGCGCGTCAGGTCATAGCCCGCCGCCTCGTCGTCGATGCCGACGCCGGGCGCCAGGTCGCGCGTCGCCGGTCCCGCCGCCAGACAGGCCAGCGGCATGTGCCGCGCCTTGATCATGGCGATCAGCTCGGCGTCGTCGGAAAAGGGCGGCGCCAGGATCATGCCGTCGCAGGCGTGATTGTCGATCAGCTCCATCACCCGCGCGCGCTTGCTGAGCGAATGCGGAAAGACCTGCTGCATAATGAGTTGCAAACCGGCCTTGCCGCAGGCGCGCAGGGCGCCGCTTTCGATTAGCAAGTTATACCAGGTATTCGGCCCGACCTCGTCATTGACCGGATAGATGACCATCAGGGCGTGCGGACGCCCGCCCGCCAGCAGCCGCGCCTGCGGGTTGACGCGATAGCGCAACTTGCGCACCGCCGCCTGCACGCGCTCGCGCGTCGCTTCGGCGACATGGGCGTCCCCGTTGAGGACGCGCGACACGGTGGTGCGGCCGACGCCGGACAGGGCGGCGACATCGTAGATGGTCGGTGGGCGACCGGGCGTGAAATGGGGCATGTGACGTTTCGAACCTGTGGCGAGTCCTGCCTTTGCGGCTTATGCGGCCATAGTACGTTATGTCGGCTTCGCGTCAATCGCCGCCCTGTCGCCAATTTGCCACAGCCGCCGACATGGCTGGAGGCGTAACTTCATAAGTTTCAGAAACTTGCCGCGCTTGCGAGAAACGCTCACGTCGATGGGAGCGGGACCATTTGCAGCGCCTAGAATGCCGGAGGCGACTCAAAGCGCAGGGTCTCGCCGCTGTGCGGGTGCGGCAGGCTCAGCGCCGCCGCATGCAGCAGAAGCCGCGCGCTCATTGCCTGAACCTCGGGCGGCGCATAGAAGGGATCGCCGAGGATCGGATGACCGAGCGCCGCCATATGGACGCGCAACTGATGCGACCTGCCAGTGACTGGCTCAAGCGCGATGCGTGTCACGCCCTCGCCGCGCGCCAGCACGCGATAGCGCGTCAGGGCGGGCTTGCCGACCGCATGATCGACCTTCTGCCGCGGGCGGTTCGGCCAGTCGCAGATCAGCGGCAGATCGACCGCGCCCGCCGCTTCGGCCACATGGCCCGCGACCACCGCGATATAGGTCTTGGCGACGCGGCGCTCGGCAAAGGCCATCGACAGGGCGCGCTGCGCCTCCGGCCCGCGCCCGAAGGCCATCACGCCGGAGGTGGCCATATCGAGACGATGCACGGTCAGGGCGTCGGGATAGTCGGCCTGCAGGCGCGTGATCAGGCAGTCCTGATTGGCTTCGCCCCGTCCCGGCACGCTGAGCAGGCCCGCCGGTTTGTCGGCGATGAGAAGATGCGCGTCGGCGTAAAGGATCACAACGCCTTGCCCATGCGCACAATCGGCAGGCTCAGTCCGCCCGGCAACGGCGCCGTCGTCGTCTCTAACGGCGCATAGCCGCACGCCTGATAGAGGCCCACGCCGGTCAGGGTCGCGCCCATTTCGGCGCGCGTGAACCCGGCCTGCCGCGCCGCCGCTTCGCAGGCGTCGAGCAGCCTGCGCCCCAGACCGCGCCGCTCATAGCCGGGGCGGACGAAAAAGGCGCGGATGCGCGCCGCGTCGCCTGCCGGATCGAGCCGGGCGTCGTCCTTGCCCGCCATAGCGTCGGCGCCGTAAAGCGTGCGGCGAAAGCTCCAGCCGCCGCACGCCGCGATTACATCGTCGATCTCGTTGACGAAATAGGTCTGGTCGCGTAGCAGGGCCGTGTCGACGCCAAACACCGTCCCCAGGGCCGCCCGGCGCTGCGCCTCGGAATAGTCGCCCGCCTGCAGGCGCATGACCGAGTCTGCGATCAGGTCGCGCAGGGCCGGAATGTCATCCGGCGTCGCCAGCCGCAGACGCATTACTGGCGGTAGCCCCAGGTGAGCATCCAGGTGTCGATGGGGGTCAGGGAACTCAGATCCTTGCCCTTGTCGTATTGCAGGCCCAGCACGACATGGCTGGCCGCCGACGGATAATAGGTGGCGCGCGTGATCAGACGGGTCGCGGTCGCATTATTGCCGGTGACGTCCTGCCGGTCGGCGAGTTGCACGTCGAGGCCCAGACTGGCCATGTCGGGGTGCGGCTTCCATTGCACGGACCAGCCCGCGTCGAAGCCGACGCGCGCGAACTGCGGCAGATTGTCCAGCGCCGACTTGTCGCCCGGATTGCCGACATGGACATAGTCCGTGGTCAGGGTCAGGCCGGTGCTCTGGCACCAGACGCAGTCCTTGCCTTCCTGAATCAGGTGGCGCTCGCGCAGCCACGCCGCCCAAGGCGGCGACAGGGTCGCCTCGATGCGCGTCAGCGAGGATTTGAACCGGTCGTCCGTCTCATAGGCCGCGCTCAGGGCGCCGTTGAAGGCCGGCAGGCCATCATACTGGCCGAAGCGGTACTGGCCGCGCAGGCCCAGATCGACATTGTTGATCTCGGAGCTGTGAGACTGGCTGGAAATGCGCTCATAGCCGACGAACGGCTTGATCGTGCCGTAGCCGTCAGTCTTGTCATCGGCGTCGCCCCAGCTCGCAATCGCAGGCGTTACGGCGACAGCCTTGACCGACAGGACCGCGTCGTCATTGGCGGCGTTGCGCACATAGGACAGCTTGGCCGGATCGCGCTTGGTGTAGTCGCTCTTGTCGGTCTCCGCGATCGAGGAGGCGATGCGGATTTTCGACAAGGCGCCGAACAGGCCGTGCGGGGCGCGGTCGGCCTTGTCCAGCTTCGCCTTGTCCAGCTTCGCCTTTTCCGGCTTTGTTGTATCGGGCGCGGCCTCCGGCGCCTGGGGCGGCGTTTCGGGCAGATCGGCGACCACCTGCGGCGCGACAGGCGGCGGCGGCGGCGCGCCCAGGCAGCGTATGCGATAGGTGGCGCGGCTGAGATCGTAGAAGGCGGCGATGCGGTCAGCGGGCGCTTCCGGCTCGCCGCCCTGCCCCACCCAGACAAGTTGAAACTGCGCGTCGCCGCGCTGCGCCAGCATGGCCGCCGCCAGCTTGTTCAGCGCGCCATAGCCGTCGTCGTGGCAGCCATTGGCGTCGCACGCCCTGGCGATGCGCTGACCGATCGGCAGTTCCGGCCCGGAAAAGGACGCGGCGTCAATGACAATCGGATGGTCGCTGAGGACGCGCTCGACCAGCTTGCGGCGCGGCAGGAAGCGGTCGCCGCCATCGGCGATGCAGTCCGCCGGCAGCAAACGCGCAAAGGCGCTCGTTTGCGCCTGCGCCTGAAGAACCTCCGGCGGCGGCCCCGCCGTTGCGCCCGCCGTCATCACCGCCCCTGCGGCCAGTCCGCCTAAGATACCGATCACTTTTCGCTTTTCCTATGCGATTACAAGTGGTTTTCGTATGTGGTCGTAGAGCTTTTACCGGCAGGACGATCCTATTGCAATGCAGAACAGGTCAACAGACGGTGATGAACGACATAGGCTCTGGTCGCCACGCCTGGGTCTGGATAAGCTCCTTTTTGAATCTGCAAGGAGACAGCATGGCCGGACTGGAAGATTTCTCATTGCGCCGTATCGACGGAATACCGACGCAGCTCAGCGATTTTCGCGGCAAGGTGTTGCTGATCGTCAATGTCGCGTCGAAATGCGGGCTAACGCCGCAATATGCCGATATGGAGGCCTTTTATCGCCGGACCCGGGTGCGCGGCTTTGAAATCCTCGCCTTCCCCGCCAACGATTTTCTCGGTCAGGAGCCGGGCGCCGACGACGAGATCGCCAGCTTCTGTTCGACGGCTTATGACGTGACCTTCCCGCTTTTCTCCAAGATCGCCGTCACCGGACCGGACAAGCATCCGCTGTACGCCGCCCTGACGCGCGCTCTGCCTGAGGCGGTCAGCGCCGGGCCGATGCGCGAACGGCTGGAGCAGTTCGGCATACCGGTCAGCCCGCCCGGAGAGATTTTGTGGAATTTCGAGAAATTCCTGATTGCGCGCGACGGCGAAATTGTCGAACGCTTCGCCCCGGATGTCGGTGTTGACGATCCGCGCCTGATCGCCGCCGTCGAAGACGAACTCAACAAGGAAGCCTGAAATGCTGAACATCGCCGTTCTGGTCGGAAGCCTGCGCAAGGAGTCGATCAACAAGCGCTATGCGCATGCGCTGGAAAAGCTGGCCGAGGGCCGCCTCGCCTTCGACTATGTCAATATGGACCTGCCGCTTTATAATGAGGATCTGTGGGCCGAACCGCCTGCCAAGGTCTTGCTGTTAAAGGAAAAGATCGCGGCGGCGGACGGCGTGCTGATCGTCTCGCCGGAATATAATCGCTCCATGCCCGCCGTCACCAAGAACGCGCTCGACGGGGGCTCGCGTCCCTATGGCCAGAATGTCTGGGCCGACAAGCCCGTCGCCCTGACCGGCGCCTCCCCCGGCAGCCAGGGGACGGCGGTCATGCAGTCGCAAGTGCGCTCCACCCTGGTCATTCTCGGCATGCGCGTTCTGGGCGCGCCGGAAGTCTATATCAGCTTCAAACCGGACCTTCTGAGCGACGACGATACGGTCGCCAATGAAGGTACGGCCAAGTTCCTGACCGGCTTCCTCGACGCCTTCACGCACTGGATCAAGCCGGGCATGGCCTGAAACACAGAAAGCCTCCCGCGGGAGGCTAAGAATGTATTGATTTCGTTTGATAATTGGTTGCGGGGGCCAGATTTGAACTGACGACCTTCAGGTTATGAGCCTTTTCAGGAAATCGGTAAAGCCTGATCATTTCTGCATTTGCGACGGTTGAAAAAATTGTGTGCTAGATCATGTGCTAAATTTTGCTGAGTGTGAGACCATGGATTTCGCCTCCAATAAATCAGTGGCCACAGCTCTAATTAAGACGGTTCCAAAGATTGCCAAGAAGCGCCGCATTTTCAGGATCGCCGCACGCTTGCGTTTCCCCAGAACGAGCCGCAGCGAGTTCTTGAGCGCATAATTCGTTCTTCCGGGCTTCTACTGCCGACACATCATCACACTTGGGTACATTGATAATCGCCGTAGGGCCCGGTTTTCCGTTTAAACAGCGCCATTGCGAAGATGTAGGGTCTCGGCATTACTTAGAATACGGCCTACCTCTCTAAAGTCTCTAGCTGATTGAATTTGGCCTCTAACGCGACCGCCCACTCGATGAACTCCGTGGACGCGATAACACGCGCATGGCGCTGGCAACCGGTCAAAAGCGCGTAATTCGCCGTCCTCAAGCCGGTCATCACATCGATATTGGCCAATTCGGCCTGCAAGGCCGCAGAGTTCCCAATCGCTCCAACCTGCTCAGAACTGAGGCCCGCAACCTTCCATCTCTTCTGTGCTTCAGACTGCGAGATGTCTCCCCGCTCCACCGCCTGCACGAGGTCGATATTGACGCTGCGCTGGATCGCGTCGTCCTGATGTTTGATGGCGGCGGAGACATGATGATCACCGACCCTGTGAGACGATGTGTCCGCCATATCCGCCGCCGCCCGCGCCATGCCGGTTTCCATGTCCAGCATCTCGCGCGTGGAATAGCGCGGATTGGCTGAGGTGGAGAAGCGACCCTCTCTGTTGTCCTTGCCGTCGGACAGCCTGACCAACTCCTCCGACGCCATGACGCGATCCAGCAGCCCCTGGAACTCCGCCGGGTCGTCATTGATGTAGCGGTGCAGTGTGCGGGCAATATCTCGCTTATCGAAGACGGATTTCTCAGCGGATAAGATCTGCAAAACCTGATTGGGATCTTCGCGGATCAAGGCCGCATTGCGCGCTTTTGCCTCCTCCGCCAACCGCTGCCGCTCGACCTGCTCCCCCCTCTGCTCCATCTGGTGCGCGTGCACGCCGACATGCGCCGTCGGCTCTATGGATAATCCGCGATCCTGATGCGAGCGATGATCGACGCGCACATCATGCCCGGCTCTGGCCAGGGCGAGGTTCGTCATCTCCTCCCATTCCTGACGCAGCGACTTTAGCTGCACGTCGGTTGTCGGGAGGTCATTGGCCTTAAGCCAGGCGTTCTCGCGCTCCAGCGTGGTCTTCCCTTCGAGTCCCTCCTCGCCAATTACCCGCGTGGTCATCAGGATGTGCGCATGATGGTTGCGCACGTCCATATCGTCATCGGGCGCATGCAGGCTGAAGTCCACCGCCCCGCCGAAGCGGTTGGCCAGCGACTGCGCAAACGATCTTGTCAGTTCTATCCGCTCGTCCTTTGTCAGCTCATGCGGCAGGGCGACCTCGAACTCCCGCGCCACACGCGCGTCTTTGCGCTTTTCCGCAAACTCGGCGGCATTCCACAGACGCGCGCGGTCCATCGCCCATTCGGCATGAACGCCCTCAGGGGCGACGATCTCGGAATGCTCGATCCCACCCTTGTGGGTGTAGTCATGCGTCAGGCCATCGCGCTCATTGGTTAGTCTGGTGCCCGACCGATAGGCCGCCGCCGCGACCGAGGACCGGCCCGTCGAGCGCGAGACCGGCTTCATCGCCAGATGATAGATCGCCATATCCGCCCCCTTCCCTGATCGTCAGACGCGCTGGGCAAAAAAGTTTGCGTCCGCGTCTGCCGCAATCCGTGATGACCGACCGATCATCACCTTCACGCAGGGCTGACCGTCCCTGCCGCCCCAGAGTTGCGCAGCAACTCGTA
>NZ_JBQCGA010000056.1:0-104019 GCF_051956075.1 Asticcacaulis sp.
GAGCTCAAGGGCTTGTCCGAGACCCTGCAGGAGGAGACCGCGGTGGCCACCGAGGCGCTCACCTCCGAGCTGCGCATGCTCGAGGACCTGGTGGCGCGCATGGGCGAGGACATGGACGCCCGCGCCGCCGCCCCGCCCCAGGCCGTCGCCCACGGCGGCCGCAGCTTCGGGCGGCCGGAGTCGGCGCTGTTGCAGACGGTGCGCGAGGCGCTGGCCGACAACCGGGTCGACCTCTACCTGCAGCCGGTGGTGAGCCTGCCGCAGCGGCGGACGGTGTTCTACGAGAGCTTCTCCCGTCTGCGCGATGAGACCGGCCGGGTGATGATGCCGGCCGAATACCTGGCCGTGGCCGAACCGGAGGGCCTGGTCGCCGCCATCGACAACCTGCTGCTGTTCCGCTGCGTGCAGATCGTCCGGCGCCTGGCGCGGCAGGACCGCAAGGTCGGCATCTTCTGCAACATCTCGCTGGCCAGCCTGGCCGACGAGAGCTTCTTCCCGCAGTTCCTGGAGTTCCTGGCCGACAACCAGGACCTCTCCGGCGCGCTGATCTTCGAGGTCGGCCAGGCCGCCTTCGAGGACCGCGGCCCGGTCGCGGCCAGCAACATGGCCAAGCTGGCCGACCTCGGCTTCCGCTTCTCCATCGACAAGGTGGTCAGCATCGACTTCGACCTACAGGATCTGCACCGTTCCGACGTGCGCTATGTCAAGATCGGCGCCTCTCTGCTGCTGGAGCAGTTGCTCGACGTCGAGGGCAAGCCCGCGCTGAAATTCCTCAAGGATATTCATGCGGGCGATTACGCCGGTCTGCTGGCGCGCTACGGCATTGAGGTCATCGCCGAAAAGGTCGAAAGCGAAAAACAGGTCGTCGATATTCTCGAAATCGACATCGGCTATGCCCAGGGCCACCTGTTCGGCGAACCGCGCGCCATCAAGGAGCAGGTGCTGGCCGAAACCGACCCGCCCGCGGGCTTTATCAAATCCACCCTGCCGCAGATGCGCCGACGCGCCTAGCTATCATACTGGTTTAGGGGTAATCTGGTTTTATGGGAAGACTGTCGCCAGATGAGATCACACGCATGAGCGCCGTCGAAAAGCTGGAGCTGATCGGTGATCTGTGGGACAGTCTGGACGATGAGACTTTCGGAGTTCCTGACTCGCATCGCGCCGAGCTCGAACGTCGTCTTCAGACGCTTGACGACGATCTCTTGCACGGCGTCGCATGGTCTCAGTTGAAGGCCGACCTGACTAAGCGCTGATATGACCGGCATAATTTTTACGCTGGCGGCGCGTCAGGACGTCATGGATGCGCAGACCTGGTATGAAAAGGAAATGCCGGGATTAGGTCAGCGCTTTGTGGAGACTCTCGATGATCGGATACAAGGCATAGCCGCGCACCCTATGCGTTATCCGCAAGCGATTTCTTCCATACGGCGTGCGCGTTTGGCGCGATTTCCTTATGTCATCTATTTTCGCGAACATGGCGGTGATATTCACGTCCTCGCCTGCTTTCATTCCAGTCGCAATCCAAGCGTCTGGCAAAAGCGTTTATAGGCCTTTCCCAGCGCAACTATAGCCGCTAAACAGCCCGCATCCCATCTTCCGCGCGCGAGTTTTGCATGCCCCATCCCGAACTTCTAACCGGACTGTCCGGCGTCGCCGATCGTTACGACGCCCTGTTCTGCGACATCTGGGGCGTTTTGCATAATGGCCGCCAGCATTTCCCGCCCGCATATGACGCGATCCGGCGCTTCAGGGAGACGCGCGGCCCGGTCATCCTGATCTCCAACTCGCCGCGTCCGCGCGACAGCCTGATCGAACAACTGGCTTCGCTCGGCATCCATGACGACGGCTTTTCCGAGGTCATTTCCTCCGGCGACGCCACGCGCGCATATTTGCGCAAATTCGCCGCCGAAGGGCCGGCCTGGAAGCTCGGCCCGGAGCGCGACAATGTCATCTATGACGGCATCGACATCGCTCTGACCACGCGCCCGGAAGAGGCCGCCTTCATCTCCTGCACCGGCCTGTTCGACGACGAGAACGACACGCTGGAGCAATATACCCATGCTCTCAGCCGCGCCGCCGAGCGCAAACTGGTGATGATCTGCGCCAATCCCGACAAGGTGGTGCAACGCGGCGACAAGATCATTCTGTGCGCCGGGTCTCTGGCCGATCTCTACGCCAGCCTGGGCGGCCCGGTCATCATGGCGGGCAAGCCCTATGCGCCGATCTACGATCTGTGCTACGCCGCCTGTGAGCGTCTGACCGGCAAACCGCATGACAAACGCCGCATCCTCGCGGTCGGTGACGGCCTGCCTACCGACGTGCTGGGCGCCAATGGTCAGGGGCTGGATCTTCTGTTCATCGCCGCCGGTATTCACGCGCTCGAAGCTACGGACGAGACCGGAAAGCTCGATCCGCTGCGTCTGAAAGCCCTGCTCGACGTGCAGACCGCCGAAGCCAGATATGTCGCCGACGCCCTGCGCTGGTGAGCCTCACCACTCCTTGCGATAGACGATAAAGCCGGTGCGGCGCGCGATCTGGTCGTAAAGACGGCGCGCCACGCGATTCGTCTCCTGCGTATGCCAATAGACGCGCCCGCAGCCGCGCGCCCGCGCCGCTTCATAAGCGGCGGTCATCAGCGCCCGACCGACGCCGCCGCGCCGCGCACCGTCGGCGACATAGAGATCCTGCACATAACAGACCTCGCCCGCCGCCGAGGTGCTGAGGTGAAACACCCGATGGGCCAGCCCGCACAGGGTTTCGCCATCGGTCGCGACCAAAGCGCGGACCGGCGCGTCCGGCGCATTCAGTCGGCGCCACAGGGTCCGCGTCACCGCTTCCGGCAAGGCCTTGGCGCCGCTGCGGCCATAAAAGGCGTTGTAGCCGTCCCACAGCGTCCGCCAATCGGCGTAGTCTCCGCTGTGGATGTCGCGCACCCTCGTCCCGACCATCATCCTCATTCCCGTTAACGCGAAAGGACGCGAAAGCCTCCCGGCCATCGCGTCCCGCTCACCATCACAAATCTTTCCTAACCCTCTGACGGGGTTGTGGATGTCGTATCTGTCTTAAAGTCTTAGTCGAACAGGGCGTCGATATCGTCCTGAGAATTCGTCTTGTTCAGGTCTTCGGGCGACATGTCGAACAGGGCGTCGATATCGTCCTGAGAATTGCCCGCCTCTTCCGCCGCAGGCGCGGGCGTCGGCGCGGGCTTGGCTTCGGCCCTGGGTGCAGGCTGGGGCTGGGGCGCAGTCTTGACCTCAGGCTTGATCTCTGTTTGCGGCGCAGGTTTGGGCGCCTCGACCTTGGCCGCCGGGGCTTCCGGCGCCTTGTTCGCCAGAGCGTCCGGTTTGACCGGGCTGTCCATGGCGGGCGCTTCGTCGAACATGGCGTCGATGGCGTCCTGCTTGGTTTCCGGGCCGCCGATGGCGGGACCGTTCAGCAGCAGGTCACGGCGGCGCTTTTCTTCCGCCGAAACCTCGCTCGGATCGGCGTCGTCAACGCCCAGCGTGCTGGCCAGACGCCCGACGCGCTCCTCGATCTGTTTGAGGACGCCGACCACCTTCGACACGCGCTGGCCGGTGATGTCCTGGAACGAGCAGGCCTCGAAAATCTTCATGACCTCATCATCGACCATGGCCTTGTAGGCCTTGGGATCGCTGATGTCGGCGCCCATAATGGCTTCCGCCGAATTCATAATGGTGTGGGTCGCCGCTTCGGTGTCGCGGGTGATGGCTTCCAGTTCGGCGCCCGCGGTCGGAATGCGTTCCTGCGAAATGTCGTGCGGACGCATTTCGCGGATCTCTTCCTTGGCCTTGGCGATATAGCCCGCAATGATGCGGAACTCGTCCGAGCGGCGCTTGTCCAGCTTCTGGAAGAAGCCGCGCATCAGCGCGACCAGCGCTTCGGACTGCTGCATCAGATTGATCAGCTTGGGTTCGAGTTCGCCAACCGGAACCGAATCGAAATCGATTCCGTCGCGTTCGTCCCTTTTTTCTGCCGGCAGAGCCATAGTAAACCTACGAAAAAGTAAAGTCAGACAGGGACTTAGAATTCACCCAGAACGGCGGTGATCTTCTGCTTCAGAGTCGCCGCATTAAAAGGCTTAACAATGTAATTGTTAACGCCAGCTTTCTTGGCGGCGATGACGTTCTCGGTCTTGCTCTCGGCGGTGACCATGATGAACGGCGTGCGACGCAGAACATCGTCGGCGCGGACCTTGAGCAGCAGCTCGTAGCCCGTCATCGGCTCCAGGTTCCAGTCGGAGATGACCAGGCCGTAGGAGCCCTTTTTCATCTTGTCGAGCGCCTCGGTGCCGTCCGAAGCCTCCTCGACGTTCTCAAAGCCCAACTGCTTGAGCAGGTTGGAAATGATCCGGAGCATGGTCTTATAATCGTCAACCACCAGCACCGGCATGGACATATCGATGGCCATGTTGTAACGCCCCACTTATTCTAAGTGAACCCGCAAGAGGCAGGCCCTTCTTTCAAGACAGGGCCAGTATGCGGCGAACACGCTAAATTCAGGTTAAGAGCGATATTGAATTTTATTATATAAATTCAATGATATAACCTCCATTAACCATGAACTTTTCCCAAAATGCGCCTGAGCGGCGAACTTTTTTGCGCCAAATCGGCACATTAAGACGCAGGCCCGAATAGTAAAATTGCTTGGCAGGCTTGCGGCGCTCAATTAGAGCAGACCCATGAGCCAGAGCTATTATCTTGACGAATTATCGCTGGAGCAGACCGCGACGCGCGTCTTCGCCGTCAGCGACGAAGCGATTCGCGCCTTCGCCGACGTCTCGACCGACCATAATCCCGTCCATGTCGATGAGGACTTCGCCAAAGCGTCGCCGTTTCGCGGACGCATCGCGCACGGCATGCTACTGGGCGCCTATATATCGGCGACCCTGGCGGGCGATCTGCCCGGACGCGGCGCCATCTATGTGTCGCAGAGCCTGAACTTCAAGCGCGCCGTCCGCCCCGGCGACGAGGCCGAGGTGATCGTTACGATCACCGGCATCGACGAAAAAAGCGGTCACGTCACGCTGACCACCCTTGTCAAGGTGCGCGGCAAGACCATGTTGGACGGAACCGCCGTCGTCATCGCGCCCAAGAGACCTAAAACCTAAGTGCCCGTTTCGCTCGCCCACCTGCCGCCCGCCCTGCGCCCGCAAAGGCTGCGCATCGTGCATATTACCATCAGCGACGATTTACGCAGCGTGCGCACCTCGGATCACGCCATGCTGACCGGGGCCTGCGCGGCGATCGGCAGCTTCGACGGCGTACATCTTGGCCATAAGCATGTCATCGAGACGGCGGTGCGCCGCGCCAGAGCCGCCGGTCGTCCCGCCGCCGTCATCTGTTTCGATCCGCATCCGCAAAGCTATTTTCGCCCGGATGGCCCGCCGTTCCGGCTGATGCGCCTGTCACAGCAGATGCGCGCTTTTGAAGCCCTGGGCGTCGATGTCGCCTATGTGCTGCATTTCGATGCGAACATGGCCGCCCTGTCGCCGGAAGCGTTTGCGCGGCTGATTTTGCGCGATCACCTGATGCTGAGCCATGTCAGCGCCGGTTTCGACTTCCAGTTTGGCGCGAAAGGCGCAGGCCACGCCGCCGATCTCGAAGCCTTTGGCGCGCGTTTTGGCTTCACCACTGAGATCGCCGCCTGCCAGAGCGACGCCGCCGGACGCAAACTGTCGTCCTCAGCGGTGCGCGAAGCGTTGCAGCTTGGCGACATCGCTACTGCTACGGCCATTCTCGGTCGCCCGCAGGCCTATCTGGGCGTTGTGCGGCACGGCGCCAAGTTGGGTCGGACGCTTGATTTCCCCACGCTCAATATTGATCTGGGCGCTTACCTGCGCCCTCGTTACGGCATCTATGTCACGCGCACGAAACTGGCCGACGGGCGACTGATCGACGGCGTCAGCAATATCGGCGTGCGGCCCAGCGTCGGCGGCGATGTCGAATTGCTGGAAGTCTATCTGTTCGACTTCAGTGAGGAAATTTACGGCCAGATGACGGAGACGCAAGTGCTGGCCTTCCTGCGCCCGGAGGCCAAGTTCGACGGGCTGGACGCGCTCAAGGCCGCCATCGCCGAAGATGCGGCGCAGGCGCGCGCCTGGTTCCGCCATCACTGAACGACCTCCACGCCCTCAAGAATAACGCCCGGATCGAGCGGAACGATGCGGATGCTGGCAGGACTGTCGATGACGCCTGCGTCCTGAACCAGCCGGTTGGCCATAACGCCCGCCTCCCAGCCCTTGTCCAGATCGTCGCGCGCATAGGTCAGAATCTGCGCCGGGCCGTTATTGACCGACACGCTCAGGCGCCAGGCCTTGGCGTCGTCCGCCGGGAAGATCGGCAGGATAGCGATGCGCAGGCGGCCGCGCGCATCGCCCTTGACCGTCAGCGGCGCCACCGAGTCGGCGCGCAGCACGTAATCTAAGCGCCCCATGCCTTCGATACGTGTCCAGCCTTTCACGGGCGGAAAAGGCAGAAGCGTCACCGTCT
Organism: Asticcacaulis sp.; assembly: GCF_051956075.1. Taxonomy (GTDB): domain Bacteria; phylum Pseudomonadota; class Alphaproteobacteria; order Caulobacterales; family Caulobacteraceae; genus Asticcacaulis. The sequence continues at coordinate 6,513 of NZ_JBQCGA010000056.1, forward strand.
CGACCGGCGCGGGGTTGAGCGCCTGTTTCGTCCCCGGCCACGGCGGCGGCGCGGTGCGGAACGACCATTGTTTATCCGCCGGCTCCTCATTGATCAGCCCTGCCCATTTGCCGTCCTGCAGGCGATTATAACGCGCGTCCAAGGCCGTGATCGCGTCGTCGGCGACATGGGCGGCGGCTTCGCCGGAGACCTTGCACGGCTTGCCGGTTTCCAGACATTCCAGCGCGAAATAGCGGCGATTGGCCAGGGCGCTGGCCGCGACCGGATAGCCGACCAGCTCGAAATAAGCATCGCTGTGCGTGGACGCCGCATCGGCGTCGCGGCGCAGCGCATCGAAGGCAGCCACGCGCGCGTCGATCGCCACGGCGTCGAGCGGGCTGGCCACGGGCGCAGCGCCCTTCCCCCAGTACCATTGCAACTGTTCGGGGCGGCGCTCGAAATTCAGTTGGTAATAGCGGTCCAGCACATCGCCGATGCGCGCCGCGTGTTCGGCCCCAAAGGTATTGCTCGCAAACTGCGTCAACCATTGCTTTTGCGTCAGTTTACGCGTCGCACCGACATTCCACGCCAGATCGAAGGCGTAACTCATGTCGATCTCGGCGGGCTTGATGTCGCCGACATTGAAGATCCACATACGACGCGCGCCGTGATCCCAGGCCCGGCCCATCTCTTCGCCGATCAGGGCGGGCGGCGTGGTGGACAGCCAGATATAGCTGACCGGGCCGCCCAGATATTCAAGGTGATAATAGACGCCGGAACCGCCCGAGCGCTGGCGCTCCTTCGCATCGGGAAACTGGCGGATATAGCCGAAATTATCGTCCGGCCACATGATGGTCACATCGTCCGGCAGGTTGAGGCCGGTGCGGTAAACGTCCAGCACCTCCTTATAGGGCACGAAGACTTGCGGCAGGGTTTCCGGCGGCCCGACCTCCTCGGCCAGCAATTGCCGCTGATCGTGCAGGATCCGGTTCAGCAGGGCGCGCTTTTCCTCGGTCGTCTTCGCGCCGACCATGGCCGAATCGTGAATGCCGCGCATGCCCAACGTGTAGATGTTCTCGTAACGGCCGTTGGTTTTCAGCCGCTCGCGCCAATAGTCGCGCACCTCATCCGGGTGCGTGGCGTAATTGTAATTTTCCGGGTCGTCCGTCCATTCGCCGACATTGTTCCTCAGCATCGGCTCGGCATGCGACGAGCCCATAAGAATAGCATAGCGGTCGGCCAGGGCCGCATTGGCCGGATCGAGGTTGAACGCCTTGGACACCTTATGCATGGCGGGCCACAGCGTATTGGCGCGCAGGCGCAGCATCAGGTCGAAGACGCGCGCATAGGTTTTGGGGCCGATATTGCCGTAGGCCGGATCGAAGGTCTTGGCCGCCCACGGCTCCAGCCCCCAGTCCTCGTCATTGATGAACAGGCCGCGATACTGCACGCTCGGCGGCCCGAAACGCCGCAGGCCCGCCGTGACATAGAGGGCGTCGCGATGCTCAGGCGTCACATCGGCCCACCACACCCAGGGCGAGACGCCGATGCTGCGCGACACCTCATAGGCGCCATAGGCCGCGCCGCGCCGGTCGGACCCCGCAATGACGAGCGCCTGAGCGACGCCCGGTTTGGGATGATCGACCACGGCGATGACGTAACATTCCCAGCAGGCGTTCAGCTTCGACAGGTCGAGCTTGTCGCCCAACCCGTCGATCAGTTTGCTGTGGCCCTTGACTCCGATCCAGATTTGCTGCGCTTCGTCTGTGTTCAGTGGCGCAGCATGGCCGGTGACGCGGCCCATATCTTCCGACAGATCATGCGCGGCGATTCCCACTACGGGGGCGTCGTTCGGATCGTAAACGATGCTGGCCCCGACCAGCGCCATGCCGCCGGGTTGCGGCTGATCGCCGATCCAGTCCGCGGCCTGCGCCAGCCCCGGCAACAGGCAGAGCATCAGGACGAGCAGAGCGTGACGCATGACGGCTTCCGATCATTTTTGATCGAAAACGACTACATCGCGGCTGTAGGAGAGTCAAATGGGTCTGACAGGCTGGCGCAGAAGGGTCTTACATTTTTCCGGCGCGACCTTGCGTGGGTCGCTCAGATAGATTTCGTGGTGTCGGCCCGCCGGTTTCAGACCCTGCGCGGGCAGCCAGTCTTCGTGCAGCCGTTGCAGAGTCGGGCCTTCGTCGTCATAGGAACCGACGTGCAAAATCTGCGCGCACAGCCCCTCCTCAAGCGTCTCCAGCCGCGCCTTCTCCAGCCCCGGCAGGCCCTTTTTCATCAGCACCTCGCCCTTGGCGGCGCGCACATGCTCGGGCGTGATCCAGTCCGGTTGCAGGATCATCAGGGTCCACGACCTGGCGGCCTTGTCGCGGCGCGTAAACGCCGTCATGTTCTTCGCCCACCACAGCCCCTCCAGCGGCCCGACCACGTAGTCGCGGCCAAAGGCGTTCCTGCTCATGAATTTCAGCGTGTACGACAGGGCGTATAGGGCTTCGACGGCGGCGGCGTAGGCGGGCGCCGTGTTCGGATCGCCCTCGCCGTCCACCATCAGATAATTCAAAGCCGGAACCTCGATCAGCGCGAACTCTCTGGCGCTGGCGTGATAAAGGCTCTTATATTCAGTCTTGAAGTCGATTTTCGCCATAACGCGGCTCCCTTTGCTGATAGAAGCCTACCGCCCTGCGCGACAATCGGCGTCAGCAGCACATTAAGCTAGGCAAGCGCGGGAGCCTCTGATAAAGCCTGCCTCCATGCTGATAAACGGGTCCGCGATACGAATTTGACGCCCGGCGCGCGCTGCCTAAGCCGACGCGCCGGGATGATCCACGCCGCCCCTGTCCTTAAAAACACGCAGACGCTTAATCCATGTCCGATACCGAAAACACCCGCGATTACCGCGACACCGTCTTTCTGCCCGAAACCGATTTCCCGATGCGCGCCGGCCTGCCCAAGGCCGAGCCGGAAATGCTGAAAAAATGGGACGAGGCCGATCTCTATCATAGCGTGCGCAAGAGCCGTCAGGCGGCGAACGCGCCTTTGTTCGTGCTGCACGACGGCCCGCCTTATGCGAACGGCGACATCCATATCGGCCACGCGCTGAACAAGATCCTCAAGGACTTCGTGGTGCGCTCGAAGTTCCTGATGGGCTATGATGTCGATTACGTGCCCGGCTGGGACTGCCACGGCCTGCCGATCGAATGGAAGATCGAGGAGCAGTTCCGCGCCAAGGGCCGCAAGAAGGACGAGGTGCCTGCCGCCGAATTCCGCAAGGCCTGCCGCGACTATGCGACGGGCTGGATCGACGCGCAGCGCGAGCAGTTCAAGCGCCTCGGCGTGCTGGGCGATTGGGAGCATCGCTATGCGACCATGGATTTCGACACCGAAGCCAAGGTGACGGCGGAGTTCCACAAATTCCTCATGTCGGGCCAGCTCTATCGCGGCTCCAAGCCGGTCATGTGGTCGCCGGTCGAGCGCACGGCGCTTGCCGACGCCGAGGTCGAATACCACCCGCATGTCTCGCCGACGATCTGGGTGAAGTTTCCGGTAACAACAGTGTATCGAAGTGGCGCTGGAGTTTCACCTGGCGCTCCGCCGTCTCAGCATCCATTTGTAGGTGCCTCGGTGCTAATTTGGACTACGACACCTTGGACTATTCCAGCCAATAGAGCCGTCTCCTTTAATCCAAGCATTTCATATGGACTTTATAAAGTTACCGAAATGCAAGATGCCTCAACATTGGGCTTTGAGCCTTGGGCTAAACCCGGTGATCGCTTTATCTTAGCTAAAAATCTCGCGAGCAGTGTGCAAGAAGCTGCCAAGATTACTTCTTGGGAATTCGTGAGCGATGTGCATTTGAATTCAAATGCCGCTTACTCGGAGCGCCTCGAATTACAACACCCCCTCGCCGCGCTGGATGACGGCTACGGCTTCGACGTCCCCATGCTGGAGGGCGATCATGTCACCGACGACGCCGGTACAGGCTTTGTCCATACCGCGCCCGGTCACGGCGCCGACGACTATCTCGTCTGGCTGAAATCGGGTCGTTCGCTCGATTCGATCCCCGATACGGTCGATCCCGACGGGGCCTATTACCCGCATGTGCCGCTGTTCGGCGGTCTCAAGGTCATGGAGACCGAGGGTAAAAAGGCGGGCAAGTTCGGCGACGCCAACAAGCTTGTGATGGAGAAATTGATCGAGGCGGGGAACCTGCTGGCGCGCGGTCGGGTTGAACACTCATACCCGCATTCGTGGCGCTCCAAGGCCCCGGTGATCTTCCGCAACACGCCCCAGTGGTTTATCCGCATGGATGGTGATCATGTTGGCGACGACAGTCTGCGCAGCCGCGCCCTCAACGCCATCGACGCCACCGCCTTCTATCCGGCGGCGGGCAAGAACCGCATCCGCTCGATGGTTGAGACGCGCCCGGACTGGCTGATCAGCCGTCAGCGCAACTGGGGCACGCCGCTGGCCATGTATGTTGACAAGCTAACGGGCAAACCCTTGCAGGATGAGGCCGTCAACAAGCGCATCATCGACTATATCCGCGAAGGCGGGGCCGACGCCTGGTTCACGCGCCCGGATTCGGACTTCCTCGGCAATGGCTACAATCCCGACGATTTCGAGAAGGTCACCGACATTCTCGACGTCTGGTTCGATTCGGGCTGCACCCACGCCTTTACGCTGGAAGGCCGCGGCGATTCGAAATGGCCCGCCGACCTCTATCTCGAAGGCTCGGATCAGCATCGCGGCTGGTTCCAGTCCTCCCTGCTGGAATCCTGTGGCACGCGCGGGCGCGCGCCCTATGACGCCGTGCTGACCCACGGCTTCGTGCTCGACGAGCAGGGCGAGAAGATGTCCAAGTCCAAGGGCAATGTCGTCGCCCCGCAGGACGTAGCCAAGGAATCGGGCGTCGAGATCCTGCGCCTGTGGGTCGCCCTGTCCGACTATTCCGAAGACCTGCGCATCGGCAAGCAGATCCTGCAAACCACGGTGGACGCCTACCGCAAGCTGCGCAATACGGTGCGCTACCTGCTCGGCGCGCTCAAGGGGTACACGGACGCCGAAGCCGTCGATTACGATCACATGCCGTCGCTGGAGCGCTATATCCTGCACGAGGTTCACCGCCTCGATCAGCATGTGCGCGACGCCTATGACCGCTACGACTTCGCCGATGTGATTCGCCCGGTGTCGGATTTCTGCTCGCAGACCCTGTCGGCGCTCTATTTCGACGTGCGCAAGGACAGCCTCTATTGCGACATGCCGTCGGCCATCCGCCGCCGCGCCTGCCGCACCGTGCTGAACATCCTGTTCGAGCGCCTGACCCTGTGGCTGGCGCCGATCATGACCTTTACCTGCGAAGAAGCGCACGCCTCGCGCTGGCCCGACCAGCCCGCCAACCTGTTCCGCACCCTGCCGGACGTTCCGGCAGAGTGGCATAATGGGCTGGAGGCGATCCGCTGGGGCCGCATCGAACAGGTGTTGTCGGTCGTGACCGCAGCGCTGGAGGAAAAACGTCGGGACAAGGTGATCGGCTCGGCGCTGGAGGCCGCGCCGAAGGTCTACATCACCGACGAAAACCTGCTGGCCGCCTTTATCGATATTGACGCCGCCGAAGTCTTCCGCACTTCACAGGCGAGCCTGATCGCGCATGCCGGTCCGGATGACGCCTTCCGCCTGCCGGAGATCAAGGACGTCGCCGTCGAATTCGCCCGCGCCGAAGGCCGCAAATGCCAGCGTTCATGGCGCATCCTGCCTGAAGTCGGCTCAGACCCGCGCTACCCGGACCTGAGTTTGCGCGACGCCGAAGCGGTCGCGGCATGGGATCAACGCCATGTCCTCTAAGCTATCCGAGATGATCGCTGCCTATATGCGCGCGCCCACCACGACGGCGGGCCTGCGCGCGCTGGCTCTGGCTGCGCTGGTCCTTGTTCTGGATCAGGCGTCGAAGCTCTGGGTGCTGCACGGCCTCGGATTTCAGCAACCGGGTGACAGCGTCACGATTTTGCCCTTCTTTTCCTTCACCTATGTGCAGAATATCGGCATCAGCTTCGGCTTGTTCGGTTCCGAGGGCGCGGGGCGCTGGCTGCTGGTGACGTTCCAGTTCGCCGTCGCCCTGTTTCTGATCGGCTATGTGCGCAGTAAAAGCCAGCCCCTGCTGGTCGCGGCCCTGGCCCTGATCATCGGCGGCGCCATCGGCAACGGACTGGACAGGGCGCGGCTGGGCTTTGTCGTCGATTTTCTGGACTTTTCCAGGACGCACGTTTTCCCGTGGGTCTTCAATATCGCCGACAGCGGCATCACCATTGGCGTCGCCTTGCTGATCTGGCATTTCATGCGCGCCGACAAGGATCAGGCGTCGCAACCTGACGCCGGTTAAGGACGCTTGGCAGGCGGCGTTAAACACAGTATCACTTCCCCTGCTGGCGGGTTTCCGGCAGGCAATTTGGAGCAGATGATGAAATCGGTGAAGGTCGCGACGGGCGTAATGTTGCTGGCGGGGATAGGCGTCCTCGGACTGGCGGGCTGCAGCTCGACCAAGAACGCCCTGGGCCTCAACAAGGTCGTGCCGGACGAATTTCGCGTCGTGACCAAGGCGCCGCTGGTGGTGCCGCCCGACTATGCGCTGCGTCCGCCCAATCCGGGCGAGCCGCGCCCGCAGGAATTGCAGCCGGAAAGCCAGGCGCGTCAGGCCCTTCTGGGCCAGCGCGACGCGGTCAACCGCTCCGAAGGCGAAAAGCTGCTGGTCGAAAAGGCGGGCGCCGACAAGGCCGATCCTTTGGCGCGCTATGTCGTCGATGATCAATTCGGCGATCTGGCCTATAAGGAGCCGTCCTTCGCCGACAAGGTGATGTTCTGGCATAAGCCCAAGGCCAATCAGGCGACCGACGCCGCCTCTGTCGGCAGCGACGCTTCGACGCCCGTGGACGCGCAGGCCGAAGAGGCCCGCCTGAAGGCGCTGGTCGGCGATCAGCCGATCATCATCGAACAGAGACCGGCGGAACGTAAGTTCAAACTGCCGGGTCTTTAAATCTTACGCGAAATTCATTTGGCGAATTCTGTAGAAGGGCGTTCCATGCGAACGCCCTTTTTCCTTGCCGGAGGCATGCTATGAAAATCCTGCTCTCATCCGCTCTTGCCCTCACCCTGCTCGCATCGCCCCTCCTCGCCCACGCGCAGGACGCCTGCGCGCCCGGCGCCTCCGTCGATACGAGGTTGGCGGCGGCTCTGGCCCGGCCCGACCGGCCCGACAACCAGACCGCGCTCGACCCTGTGCGCGAGAGCGAGGATCGTTTTCTGTTAAGCTGGATCAAGCCCGGCGACCATGTCCTCGATCTCGGCGCAGGCGGCGGTTATTCCAGCATGCTGCTGTCGGCGGCGGTGTGCGGCGGTTCGGTCGATTCGCAAAATCCGGCCCAGTGGGACAACGCCTTCAAGCAAGGTCCGGCGCGCGCAGCCATGGCGCAGGCGCGGCCCAATATCCACCTTGTGCAAAGCGATTTCGATAAGGTGCCTGTCCCGGCGAAGCCCTATGACGCCATCTTTATCGGGACGATCTATCACGACACCTATAATGAACCTGGCGCCAATGGCGTTGCGATGGACAAGGCGCTGAACGCCACGCTGAAGCCCGGCGGTCTGGTCATCGTGGTCGATCACGCCACGGCGCGCGGCGCCGGAACGACGCAAACCTCCAGCCTGCATCGGATCGACAAGCAGGTCGTCCTCGACGATTTCAAGGCGGCGGGTTTTGAACTGCTCGCCGATTCGGACGCCCTGGCCAATCCGGCGGACGATCACACGCTCAAGGTGTTCGACCCGGCGATCCGCGGCCATACCGACCGGTTCGCCCTCGTGTTCAAAAAGCCGGAATAGGATTTTTAACCACGGAAAGCACGGAAATCCAGATCCGGCTTCATGCGGCATGGATGACATAATGATGCGCAAGAGCGGTCGCTTGCAGATGTTATTCTCGAATGTCCGTGTTTTCCGTGTTTTCCGTGGTCGATCCTTCTCTCATCCTCCGACTCCGGCTATTTAGACGTGATGTCGATTATTCAGCGTCTCCCTCAGGACACCATCAACCGCATCGCCGCCGGCGAGGTGGTCGAGCGTCCCGCCTCAGCCATTAAGGAACTGGTCGAGAACGCCATCGACGCGGGCGCGACGCGCATTGCGATTTCAGCGTCACAGGGCGGTTTGTCGCGCATCCTGATCGAGGACAATGGCTCCGGCATGGGGCCGGACGATCTGCAACTGGCCATAGAGCGCCACGCGACTTCCAAGCTGAAACCGCAGGCCGACGGTTCGTGGGATCTGCTGCATATCCAGACGCTTGGGTTTCGCGGCGAGGCCCTGCCGTCGATGGGTTCGGTGGCGCGCCTGAACATCGTTTCGCGCGTCAGAGGCGGCGAGGCGCTGGCCATTGAGGTGGACGCGGGACGTGTTTCGCCCCTGCGTCCCGCCGCCTTCGGGCTGGAGCATGGCGCGCGCGTCGAGCTGTCCGACCTGTTCTACGCCACCCCCGCCCGGCTGAAGTTCATGAAGTCCGAGCGCGCCGAGAACATGGCCATCACCGAAGAAGTGCGGCGGCAGGCCATGGCGCATGAACATGTCGGCTTCGAGCTGGAGCTGGACGGCAAGAAGACGCTGAAACTCTATGCCGAAGCCGCCGGATTCGAGGGCCGCCTGCGTCGCCTGGCCGCCCTGCTCGGCGCTGATTTCGGCGACAACGCCCTGCTGATCGACCAGCAGCGCGAAGGCGTGCGCCTGTCAGGCTATGCGGGTCTGCCGACCTTTTCGCGCGGCAATGCGGCGCACCAATATCTGTTCGTCAACAACCGTCCGGTGCGCGATAAATTGCTGGCCGGGGCCTTGCGCGCAGCCTACGCCGATTTTCTGGCGCGCGACCGGCATCCGCTGGCGGCGCTGTTTCTTGAGATCGACCCGCAGGATCTCGACGTTAACGTCCATCCCGCTAAGGCCGAGGTGCGCTTCCGTGATCCCAATCTGGTGCGCGGCCTGATCATCGGCGCGCTCAAACACGCCCTGGCCTCGGCGGGCCATCGCGCCGCCACCACCGTGGCGCAGACCACCCTGTCCAGCTTCCGCCCGCAAACCATGGTGCAGCCGCTGCTGAACCTGAACCGGCCCTCGCCTGCGCACATCGCCGCCGTCAGGCCGTACCTGACGCCGGAAGCATCGCCCTTTTCGCCGACCGCACGCGTCGAGGCGCCGATCGCCGACTATCCAGAGCCGTTCTATGGCGTAGCCGAAGCTGAGCCGGAAAGCGCCGTCGTCGAACCGGCGCAGACCGAGGCCTTCCCGCTCGGTGCGGCGCGCGCGCAACTACACGAAACCTATATCATCGCGCAAACCATTGATGGCCTGGTCATCGTCGATCAGCACGCCGCGCACGAGCGGCTCGTCTATGAGGAGATGAAGACAGCGATGGCGGAGGGGCATGTGCAGAGCCAGGCCCTGCTGATCCCCGATATTGTCGATCTGGAGCGCGATGAGGTCGCCCGCCTGATGGCGCGGGCCAAGGATCTGGCCGAGATGGGCCTGACTCTCGAAGCCTTCGGCCCGTCCAGCGTGCTGGTGCGCGAAATCCCCGCCCTGCTCGGCGATTGCGACATCGCCGGGCTGGTGCGCGATCTGGCCGACGATCTCAGCGAACACGGCGAACTGCTGGCGCTGAAAGAGCGGATGGCGGAAATCTGCGGCGATCACGCCTGTCGGCACAGCGTCCGCTCAGGCCGACGCCTTAATGCCGAGGAGATGAACGCCCTGTTGCGCCAGATGGAGGCTACGCCGCATTCCGGCCAGTGCAACCATGGTCGCCCGACCTATGTCGAGTTAAAGCTCAAGGACATAGAAAGACTGTTCGGACGGCGCTGAACCCGCCGCCCATCAGCCCTGAGTCGATAACAAAAAAACCCGCCACCAAAAGGTAGCAGGCGTGTGCGGATCAGCGTTGCGTCAGATTGAGAACGATGAGGCTGACCCCCATCAACATACCCCAGGCCTGAACGCTCAGACCGGCCAGAAGGAGCAGCTTCAGCGCGTCGGAGCGGCGCTTCGGCGCGCGCGTCTTGACAGCCTCTACGGTTTGAAAATCCATCACATCACCCCTAATTTTTAAGGTCGTTACGGGGAGATTGTCTCAAAAAAGACCTCCTCCACGATCCCAGGACGAACAGCAATTTTTGTGCCTTATGACTGGCCGCGCGCCGTTTACGCCTTGTTAAGGACATACTGTGGACAAGATCGGAAAACCGTCAATATATAATTTTGATGAGTGCGCCAAATATGCCACTTATGCGATAAAGAAATAATAAAATATCAATAAAATCAGAAGGTTGAAATTAGGATTTTTTTTGCTTCAGGAAAGAAACGCGCGCCGCGCCATAGGTTTTGGCGTTGCATATTTCCCACGCATCCGTGATAAAAATATCTTCGTCACTGGCGTGCTCAAACACGATGGCCGCGTTTTCGGACAGCCAGTCGCCGTCGCTCAAGGCCGTCAGCGCCTTCTCGCCCAATCCCTTATGGTAGGGCGGGTCCAGAAACACCAGATCGAAGGCTTCGGACGGCCCGCCGGGGCGTTGCCCCAGTTGCGTGGCGTCGCGGCGGTGGACGCGCGTATTGCCGAACAGGCCGAAGGTTTCGACATTGTCGCGGATCGCGCCGCGCGCTTCATCATCGGTCTCGACAAACAGACAGAAGGCGGCGCCGCGCGACATGGCTTCGAAGCCCAGCGCGCCCGATCCGGCGAAAATATCCATGACCCGCGCGCCCTCCAGGGCTGGCGCCCAGTCGGCGTGCGCCAGCACATTGAAGATGGCCTCACGCGCGCGGTCGGAGGTCGGGCGCGTAGTACGCCCGTCCGGCGCCGTCAGGGCGCGTCCCTTGAAATCGCCGCCGACGATGCGCATGGCCTAGCCTCGCGGCTTGCGCGGACCGGAGGGCTTGCCCGCAAACGGCCTGCCGCCGGGCGTGCCTCCCGGTTTGCCGCCAAATGGCTTCTTGGCGCCAAAAGACCGCTCGCCGCCCTCGCCCTTGGGCGCGCGCGTCCGCTCGCGGTTTTCCGGACGCGGCGTCCACTTCCCGTCGCTGCGCTCCGGGCGATTCCTGCCTTGTCCTTCGCTACGCTCTGGACGTTTCCAGCCCTGCCCTTCGCTGCGCGCCGGGCGGGGCGTCCAATTACGCTCCCCATTCTCAGCGCGTGGCTTGCCTTCGCCGCGCGGCTTATAGGGCTTTTTCGCGCCGGGGCCGAACTCGGCCTTGGCGCGTTCATAGGCGCCGGACTCGTCGAGGTCACGGCGCGGTTTAAAACCGCGTTCGGGGCGCGCGCCTGCGGGTTTATCGCCGAAAGTCTTGCGCGGCTTGTAAGCGCGCTCCCCGACTTCGCTGCGCTCTGGACGTTTCCAGCCCTGTCCTTCGCTGCGCTCCGGGCGCGACCTGTTTTGTCCTTCGCTACGCTCAGGACGGGGCGTCCATTTGCGCTCACCCTGCGGTCGGTCGCCAAAATCGCCGCGCGGTTTGAATTCGCGCGGCTTGAATTCGCGCTGCGGGCGGCGGTCGCGGCTTTCGCCGTCGCCTTCAAAGCGCGGACGCTCATCGAAGTCACGATCTTTAAATTCGCGGCGGTCTTCGAAGGCGCGGCGCGACTTGGTCGGCCTGCGGGCCTCATCGTCCTTGCCGGCGCCAAAGCGGTCGCCGCCCGCGCGACGCCCAACCGGCTTGCCGTCCGCGCCGGTGGCGTCACGCGAAGAACGCCCCGGCGTCCGGGTCTGCGATGCGCCTTCCGGCGGCAGATTGCGTAACTCGATCACATCTCCCAGCAGCTCGCGGATGACGCGCGGCCCGACCTCTTCGACATCGCCGGGCTCCAGATTGCCGAGTTGGAACGGCCCATACGCCAGACGGATCAGGCGATTGACCTTAAGTCCAATCGATTCCAGCACCTTGCGGACTTCGCGATTCTTGCCTTCGGTGATCGAGACGGTCAGCCAGACATTGGCGCGCCCGTCGGCCTTTTCCGCCACCTTGTCGAGCGAGGCCTCCATCGGGCCATAGATCACGCCATCGACGGTCGTGCCGTCCTTGAGGCGGTCGAGGCGCGCCTGCGTCGTATGGCCCAGGGCGCGGGCGCGATAACGCCGCACCCAGCCCGAAGACGGCTTTTCCAGCGCGCGCGCCAGTTCGCCGTCATTGGTCAGCAGCAGCAGCCCTTCAGAATTGAGATCGAGCCGTCCGACGCTGATCACGCGCGGCAGACCGGCGGGCAGTTTGTCGAACACGGTCGAACGGCCTTCGGGATCGCGATGCGTGGTCACCAGACCGACCGGCTTATGATAACGCCACAGGCGCGTCGGCTCGGCCTTGCCGATCACCTGACCATCAACCGTAATCACGTCCGTCGCCTTGACCAGCACGGCGGGCGTGTCGAGAATGCGGCCATTGACCGCGATCTTGCCCAGCCCGATCAGCCGCTCGACCTCGCGGCGCGACGCAAGGCCTGCGCGCGCCAGCACCTTGGCGATGCGTTCGGAAGGCTTGGCGTCCTTGGCGTCGGGCTTCTTAGCCCCCAGTTTTTTGCCGTCGGCTTTTTTGCGATCCGGCTTGCCCGCGGCGTCACGCGCCTCGCGCATTGCCTGCGGAATGTAGAGGTGACCGTCCGCCATGTCCTGCGCGTCCTGCTGCGCTTTAAGCTCCTGCGCCGTCGGCTCGCGCGGGGTTTCGGCTTCGTCACGCTCTCCAGCGTTACTGTCTTGGGTCACGTCGATGACTCTTTCTAAATTACGGCAATCGCCTTTTTGCTTGACGCCGCGCGCCGGAAACGTCTTTTGGAAACATGGCCCTAACGGACAGGTTTCCAGACGATGACGCCCTGATGCAGGCGGCGTTGGACCAGGCGCGCGAAGCGGCCCTGGCCGGTGAAGCGCCGATTGGCGCTCTAATCTTCGATCCGTCAAGTAAAACCATTGTAACAGCGCAAAGAAATTCGCCGATCGCGCGGCATGATCCGTGCGCCCATGCCGAGATTCTGGCCCTGCGCGCCGCCGGACGACAGCTCGGCAATTACCGCCTGACCGGGCTCTGGCTCTATGTGACGCTGGAGCCGTGCGCCATGTGCGCAGGCGCCATCAGCCATGCGCGGATCGGTCGCCTCATCTATGGCGCCGACGACGCCAAGGGCGGCGCCATAGCACATGGACCGCAATTCTTCGCGCAGCCCACCTGCCACTGGCGACCGGAGGTCGCCTCCGGCGTGCTGGCCGAAGACAGCGCTGACCTGCTCAGGAACTTTTTCCGGGCGCGCCGGAAAAAGGGTTCAAATACCGCGCCGGATAGGGTCTAAATAGTCGCATGCAACACTTCGACTTCGGCCCCGTGCAGAGTTTTCTCGATACGCTGAACCAGCAGGCGCAGCAGTACTGGCGGCATCTGGCGGAAAAGCCTGACTTCTTCGCCAATATCGGCTGGGCGGCGCTGATCCTGCTGATCACCATGCTGATCTCCAACATGGCGTCGAACGCGGTTAAGCGCGCGGCGCGGCGGCTGGTGCATAAGGACGGCGACCGGACGCTGCTGGAATTCTTCTCGCAGATCGTGCGCTGGATCGTGCTGGTGGTGGGTCTGGTCGCCTGTCTGAACCGTCTGGGCGTGCAGACCGCCTCTCTGCTGACCGTGCTGGGCGCCGCGTCTCTGGCTATTGGCCTGGCGCTGCAAGGCACGTTGAGCAATGTCGCGGCGGGTCTGATGATCCTGCTCAACAAGCCCTATCGTATCGGCGACATCATCCGCGTCGGCGAGGTGCAGGGCACGGTGCATCGGCTCGGCGTGTTCGCCACCGAGATCAATAATACTGACAGCGTGCGGGTCTTCGTGCCGAACACCAAGGTGTTCTCCAACGAGATCATCAACATCACCAACAACGCCTCGATGAAGATCGAGCTGATCATCGGGGTCGATTACGACAGCGACCTGCCCTTCGTCGCCAGACTGCTCAAGGAGGTCGCCGACCGCCAGCCTGATCGGCTGGAGGCGCCGGAGCCTCTGGTCGGTTTCACCGACTTCGCCGACAGCAGCATCAACGCCAAAGTGTTGATGTGGGTGCTGCCGACGCGCGCCCTCGTGGCCCGCTCGGCCCTGATCATGGACATCAAGGCCGAGTTCGACAAACACGGGATCAATATCCCGTTCCCGCATCAGGTCGAGGTGCGCAAGGAACCGCCAGCGCCTGCTTCGCCAAAGATTTAAAATGCGTAGCGCAAGCCAAGGGCGACGACCGGATAGGTCTTGAAGCTGTCCATATCGCTCTGCAAATCCTTGCGCTCCTGGTTCAGGGCATCCTGATAGGTCGGGTTGTTAGCGTAGGTTCCGTCCGAGGTCAGGGTCACGCGGGACTTGCCCTGGAAATAGGCGCCCGCCTCCAGATTGATTTGCATCGGCCCGATCGGCCAGCGCGCGCCGAGGCCCAGATAGGGGGCCGTATCGCTGAACTTGCCGCGCGCCGTCAGGGTGCCGATCTGATCGGGCGTAAACGGTATGCCGCCGATGTCGGTGGTTGAGGTCGGCCGCGCCGTGGCGTGAATCTTATTGTCGTTGCTGTAGAGCCCCGCCGTCACATAGAGCGGGCCGTCGGCGACGAAGCGATAATCAATCTGCCCGCCCCATGAGGCCAGTTTCAGTTTGCCGTCATAGCGGATATCGTCGCTGGTTGTGTTGTAGTCCCAGTCATAGCCGTTGACGAGCGCGCGCACCGTCCAGTGCGAGGTAAGATCGACGCCGAATTCGCCGCCGACGCCCAGGGTCGAGACGCGCGCCCCGGCGAAAACGTGGTCGGCGGCCTGCGCCTGCCCGCCGATGAACAAGGCCGCAGCTATCGCGGCAGTATAGGCCAGATGACGCATGATATAACCCTCTCCATGTTGAGTGCGGGCAAAGGGTAGCTTTCGCCGCATTGGGAACAAGGCGGATCATGGTGTGAAATGATCAACGGAGGATAAAAGGGTTAAAACCCTTTGCGGCCGATCTCGTAGAAGCGCTCGGCGCGTTGCGCGACCAGTTGGTCCGGCGTCATGAAGCTGAGCGCGCGCAGTTCTTCTTCCAGCACGCCGCCCAGCATATGGATCATCGCTTCCTTGTCGGAATGGGCGCCGCCCGCCGGTTCTTCGACGATGCGATCGACAATGCCCATCTTCAGCAGGTCCGGCGCCGTGATCTTCATGCGGTCGGCGGCTTCCTTGGCGCGCGCGCCGTCCTTCCACAGGATCGAGGCGGCGCCTTCGGGCGAGATCACGCTGTAGATCGAATGTTCGAGAATCAGCACGCGATTGGCGGCCGCGATGGCGATGGCTCCGCCGGAGCCGCCCTCGCCCGTTATGGTCGCCACCATGGGCGCGCGTAAGGTCAGGCATTTTTCCGTGGAACGTGCGATGGCCTCGGCCTGACCGCGCTCCTCGGCGCCCAGGCCCGGATAGGCGCCCGCCGTATCGACGAAACTCAGCACCGGTAGGCCGAACTGCTCGGCCATCTCCATCAGGCGCACCGATTTGCGATAGCCTTCCGGGCGCGCCATGCCAAAATTGTGCTTGAGGCGGCTATTGGTGTCGTGGCCCTTTTCGTGGCCCATGATCACCACCGGCTGGCCGCGGAACCGGCCAAGGCCGCCGACGATCGCCTGATCGTCGCCGAACTTGCGGTCGCCGCGCAGTTCGACGAAATCCTCGATCAGACCGTTGATATAATCGACCAGATGCGGGCGTTCCGGGTGGCGCGCCACCTGCGTCTTCTGCCACGGCTCCAGCACGGAATAGGTTTCGCGCCGCAGCACCTCGGTGCGCTGGCGCAGCGCGTCCAGTTCCTTGTCGAGCTTGGCGCCGCCCGATTCGGACAGGGCCGACAGCTCTTCGATCTTGGCTTCCAGGTCCGCAATGGGACGCTCAAATTCCAGATAGTGACGCATTCAACCTGTCCGAACAGCCTTATTCAAGTCGCGCACATTTAAGGGAGAAGGCGCATAACAGCAAGCCCTTGCCCCTTAATGCGATTTTTTCTACAAAACCATACCCAGTCCGTGCGCCAGTTCGTGCAGTTTCCGGTCCAGAGTCCACAAGAGGGCGTCCGGCGTCAGACGGCAAGCCGCCAGCAGGTGCGCATCGACCCAGCCGACTCCGCAGCCCGACAGATTCGCGCTCTCAATGAGGCTCAGCACCTCGTCGTGACTGGCGCAGACCGCTTGCGGAAGATTGCGCAGAAGATGCGGTACGGGGCTGCGCCGCGCCAGGCCGCCGAGCATCAGTTCCCCCAGCACAAAAGGATGGGCGAGAATCTGACCGCGCTCCAGCCGCAGGGCCAGTTCGCTCTGTCCGTTACGCAAATGCGCGATCCAGATCGACGTGTCGGCCAGAATCATGGGGAAAGATCAGCCGAACGTCCGACGCGGCGGCGCGACCAGGTCCGGCTCAGTCCCCCCCAGACGCGCCAGTCGCCGCGCGCTTTCGCGTTCGATCAGCGCCTTTAACGCTTCGCGCATCAGGGCCGCGCGCTCCGTCACGCCGGTCAGCGCGGCGGCTTCGTCCAGTAGATCATCATCAAGTGTCAAGGTTGTGCGCATGGAACGCCTCCTGCATCAAAAATAGCATCAAGTGATGCAGTTTTCAATGCGCCTCGTGCGCGCGTTTCGCCAGCGGATGATGACTCTCCACGACCTCGCGCAGGCGCTCGCCTGCGACATGGGTGTAGATCTGCGTGGTCGAGATGTCGGCGTGGCCCAGCAGGGTCTGCACAACGCGCAAGTCAGCGCCGCCTTCCAGCAGATGGGTGGCGAAGGCGTGGCGCAGGACGTGCGGGCTGACGCGCGCCGGGTCGATGCCCGCATTCAGCGCCGCCTCGTCCAGCAACTGCCCGACGCGGCGGCGGGTCAGATGGCCCTCCTTGCCGCGTGAAGCGAACAGGTGGGGATTCGCTTTATCGCCGCGCGGCAGGAAATGCGGGCGGATGTCGAGATAGGCCTTGATCGCCGCGCGCGCCGACAGATTGAGCGGGACCAGCCGTTCGACGCCGCCCTTGCCCTTGACGATCAGATAGGCCGGATCGCGCGCCACGGCGTCGAGGCGCAGGCCGACCAGTTCCGAAATCCGCATCCCCGACGCATAGGCCATTTCGATCAGGCATTCGAGGCGGATAGCCTGATGCGCGGGTTTTTTGTTTGCGCTAACGCTTTGCTCCTTGAGCGCGGGTCCATCCGCCGCGCGGATCAACGCCTCGATCTCGGCGCGCGACAGGATTTTCGGCAGCGAGCGACCTTTACGCGCGGCGGCGGTCTTGCGGCTCGGATCGGCCTCAATCAGGTTTTCGCTCAGGCAGAAGCGGTAGAATTGCCGGATCGCCGACCGCCGACGCAACAGCGACGACGACGCCAGACCGCGCGCTTCAAGCGTCTCAAAATACTTCGCAATGTCGGCCTCGCCAAGCCGCAACAGCCCCGGCGCGTCCACACCCAGCGTCTCGCAGACATCCGCCAGATCGCGGCCATAGGCGTCCAGAGTCAGGCGCGCGGCGTTGCGCTCGACGCTGAGCATTTGCAGGAATTGGCCGACCGGGTCGAATTTCATACGCGCATACTGGTCTTGCCGCCCTAACATCGTGTAAAGTCCCGATATGAAAACCGTTTTCCCGCCTTTGCGGAGCCTTGCGCGCCGCCCATGACCGCCTCCCCTGATCCGGCGCCGGACTCGGCGTCGCGGCCCTTACCGACGCGCCCCGTCTTCGCCCTGCCCAAAACCGTCGCCCTGGTCGGCCTGATGGGGGTCGGCAAGACCACGATCGGTCGTCGCCTGGCCGAGCATTTCCACCTGCCCTTTACCGACGCCGACGAAGAAATCGAGCGCGCGGCGGGCCAGAGCATACCCGACATCTTCGCCCAGCACGGCGAGGCCTATTTCCGCGATGGCGAACAGCGCGTGATTGCGCGCCTGCTCGATGGTCCGACGCAGATTCTCGCCACCGGCGGCGGGGCCATGACGCATGAAAAGACGCGCCTGAATCTCAAGGACCGCGCCGTCACGATCTGGCTGCGCACCGATCTGAGGGTGCTGGCGCGCCGCGTCGCCAATCGCCCGCACCGCCCGCTGCTCAAGGACCGCGACCCGATGGACGTGCTGAAAGAGCATGTCGCGAAGCGTTATCCCTTCTACGAACAGGCGGACATTGTCGTCGACACCGGCGATCATTCGCACAACCGCGCGCTCGATCAGGTGCTCGACGCGCTTTACGCCTATCTGCAACGGACCTCACAGCTATGATCGACCCCCGCCGCATTCCCGTCTCCGGCGAAGGCTTCAAACCGTATGACGTGGTCGTCGGCCACGGCCTGCTGCGCGAAGCCGAACGCTGGGTCGGACCGTTCCTGCGCAACAAGCGCGTGGTCATGGTCACCGACAGCAACGTCGGCCCGCTGCACGCCGACGCGATTCTCAAACAGTTCGAGGCCGCCGGTCACAAGACGCATCTGATCACCGTCCCGGCAGGCGAGACGTCAAAATCGTTTGAAGGTCTGAAATTCGTCATCGACGCCATGATCGATGGCGGCCTCGACCGCAGGGACGTGGTGATCGCGCTGGGCGGCGGCGTGATCGGCGACCTGACGGGCTTTGCCTGCGCCATCTATATGCGCGGCATCGACTTCATCCAGATCCCGACCACGGTGTTGGCCCAGGTCGATTCGTCGGTCGGCGGCAAGACCGCCATCGACCATGAGCGCGGCAAAAATCTGATTGGCGCCTTCTGGCAGCCGCGCCTGGTGCTGTGCGATCTCGACGCGCTGACGACCCTGCCCGCGCGGGAAATCCGCTGCGGTTACGCCGAGATCATCAAGTACGGCCTCTTGGGCGACCGCGCCTTTTTCGACTGGCTGGAAGCCCATGACGACAAGGTGCTGGCCCTGGAGCCGGAGGCGCTGCAATACGCAATCGCGCGCAGCGTCGAGATGAAGGCCGAGATCGTGGCGCAGGACGAACGCGAAGGCGGGGTGCGCGCCCTGCTTAATCTCGGCCACACCTTCGGCCACGCTCTGGAGGCCGAGGTCGGCTTCGGAGACGCGCTGCTGCATGGCGAAGCCGTCGCCATCGGCATGTGCCAGGCCTTCCGCTACAGCGCCCTGAGCGGCGAATGCACGGAAGCCGACGAGGCGCGCGCCGTCAAGGCGATCCATCACGCCGGTCTGCCGACGAAGATGAGCGATATTCGCTGGCAGGACGGTCGCAACGCGCCGTTCGACGCCTGCCGCCTCATCGAACATATGGGCCATGACAAGAAGGCCGAGGACGGCCACCTGACCTTTGTTCTGGTCGGCGGCATTGGTCGCGCCTTCGTGGCGAAGAAGGTGGACCGCGCCGCCATTCTGGATTTTCTCGTGCTGGACGGCGCGATCCTTAGCGAGGACGCACAATGCTGATCGCCACCTTCGCCACCTTGATTCCCATCCTTTTGGTGATTCTCGCCATTTCCGCCCTGTTCAGCGCGGGGGAAACCTCCCTGACGGCGGCGTCACGCGGGCGCATGCACCAGCTTGAACGCGAAGGCGACCGCGCCGCGCGCCGCGTCAACCGCCTGCTGTCGAATCAGGAAAAAATGATCGGCGCGATCCTGCTGTTGCAAAACGTGCTGAATATCGGCGCTTCCGCCGTCGCCACCGTCTCCATCGACCGGGTGATACCGGGACCGTGGGGCGCGGCGATCTCGACCGGTCTGATGACCACTCTGGTGCTGGTGTTTGGCGAGGTGCTGCCCAAGACGCTGGCCATCATGAGGCCCGACGACGTGGCGCGTTTTCTGTCGCGCCCGGTTCTCTGGGCCGTGGTGTCGCTGGGGCCGATCATCACCGCCGTGCAGTGGTTCGTGCGCGGTACGCTGGGCCTGTTCGGCGTCAGGCTGTCGATGGAGGTCGATGTTCTGGCCGCGCACGAGGAAATCAGGGGCGCGGTCGAATATCACCATGACGAAGGCGCGGTCAAAAGCGAGGACCGCAACATGTTCCGCGGCGTGCTGGACCTGGCCGATCTCGACGTCAGCCAGATCATGGTGCATCGCAAGTCGATCGACATGATCGACGCCGATCTGTCGACCGCCGACATTATCGAAGCGGCGCTGAATTTCAGCCATACCCGTATTCCGCTTTATCGCGACAATACCGAGAACATTATCGGCGTGCTGCATGCGCGCGACCTGATGGCGGCGATCACCCGCGCCGGCGGCCAGACCGATAAGGTCGATGTCGCGGCGGTGCTGCGCGAACCGTGGTTCATCCCCGACACCACCAATCTCAAGGACCAGTTGGCGGCCTTCCTGAAAAAGAAGATGCACTTCGCCCTGGTGGTCGATGAATATGGCGCGCTTCAGGGCCTCGTCACGCTGGAGGATATCCTTGAGGAGATTGTCGGCGAGATCGACGACGAGCACGACGCCGTGTTGAACGCCATCCGCCGCCAGAGCGACGGCTCGGTGCATGTCGATGGCGACCTGCCGATCCGCGACCTCAACCGCTATCTGGACTGGGAGTTGCCCGACGACCACGCCGTCACCGTGGCGGGGCTGGTCATCCATGAGGCGCGCACCATACCGGAACCCGGCCAGACCTTCATCTTCTACGACCGCAAGTTCCAGATTTTACGCAAACAACGCAACCAGATCACCGCGATCAAGATCACCGTGGTGCCAAAGGTCCATGACGAGGACTGAGGCCGCTTCAAAGAGGCGACGGTAAGAAGGTTTATCCACAGATTACGCAGATGACACAGATTTCATGGCGATTGCCCGTCGCGGTTCGCGCCATAATCATGCTCGATGAGAGGCGCAAAGCGCCTTTAACAAAGCCACATCCACCAACGATAGCGGTAGCGTGTCATAAGCCCGGAATATCTGTGTAATCTGTGGATAAACCTCCTTTACGAGGCTTGCAGATAGCTTGGCGGTCATTATCAAAAAAAGCCCTCCGGCGCCAAACCGGAGGGCTTTTTAACAGGTTGTACGCTCCCCTACTCCGCCGGCTCTTCCTTGCCCTGAGCATGGAAGGCCGGGGCGATCATCTTGCCGAAGAAGTTCGAGATCTGGTCAACGATCGTGTACATGACCGGGATGAACAGCAACGACAGCAGGGTCGAGGTGATCAGCCCGCCGATCACGGCGATGGCCATGGGCTGACGGAAGCTGTCATTGCCGACCGCGACCGGGATCATCCCGGCGCCCATCGCCACCGTGGTCATGACGATCGGTCGCGCGCGTTTGCGCGCCGCCTGCATCAGGGCGTCGAGCCGCGTCATACCGCTCTTCATCGCCACCATCGCGTATTCGACCAGCAGGATTGAGTTCTTGGCCGCGATGCCGGTCAACATGATCAGGCCGATCAGCGACGGCATCGAGATCGACATATGGAACATGATCAGGCCGACAAAGGCGCCGCCATAGGAGACGGGCAAAGCCATCAGAACCGTGAACGGATGTGAGAAGGAGCCGAACAGAAGCACCAGCACCACATACATCAGGCCGATGCCGGTCGCGATGGCGATAATGAAGTTGGGCACCATCTCATTGAAGTCCTCGGTGTTCGGATTGACGATGGTGTGAACGCCGGGGATTTCGCCCTTATTGACCTTCTGCATGATCGGCAGCTTGGCCACCGCGGCGTCCGCCGTGCCCTGCGGCACGCCGTTCAGGTCCGCCGACACCGTCGCCACGCGCGTGCGGTCGATGCGGTTGATCTGGATCGGACCGGCGCCATAGGAGATGTCCGCCACCGCCGACAGCGGCACCGAGGTTCCGTACTTGGTCGGCACCTGCAGATTGGTCAGGTTGTTGATGTTCTCGCGCGCCGAATAAGGCAGCAGGACGCGGATCGGGATCTGGCGGTCGCCCTGATTGAACTTGGCAAGCACCTGGTCAATATCCCCGACCGTGGCGACGCGCGCCGCCGAGGAGATGGCCATGGTCGAAACGCCCATCAGGGCCGCCTGATCCGCCTTGGGTGTGATCTGGATTTCCGGTTGGGTCAGATTATCCGCCGACTGCACATTGGCCAGTTCAGGCAGGCCCGCCATTTCGCGTTGCAGCTCCGCCGAGGTCTGGTTGAGCAGGTCGCCATTGTCCGAGGCCAGGATATAGGCCACGCCGGTGCCGCCGCCGCCCTGCTGACCGAAGGAGGCGCGCACGCCCGGATAGGTCTTGAGCGTCTTGGAGAATTCCTGCTCGAACTCGGCCTGGCTGAGCTTGCGCTCCTTTTTCGGTTTCAGATTGGCGATGATCGTCGCCGAACCGACCTTTTCCGAAGCGTAGTCGGAAACGACTTCGCTGTGGGTATGCAGGTCATGCTCGATACGCTTCACCACCGCGTCGGTCTCCTCAAGCGTCGCGCCCGGCGGCAGGGACAGGCTCATGACCGACATCGAATTGTCCGAAGCCGGAATGGATTCCTGCGGGATGGTCACCATCAGCGCGATCGAACCGATGAAGAAAGATACACCGAAAATGATCACCGCCCAGCGCGCGCTCAGGAACGAGGTCTTGAACTTCACCGTCATGAAGATGAACAGCAGCAACACGGCGACGCCGATCAGCATCACAATCCCGCCGGTCGTCATCATGGCCTGCGCCGCCATCACATGACCGCCATGCGCGCTGGCCGCAGCTTCCTGCGCGGCCATCTGGGCCTGCATCTTGGCCGCCGCCGCTTCGGGCAGGTGCAATTTGCCAGCCTTGAACAGGCCGCCCATAATCAGGCCCCAGCCCGGTCCGAAGAACATCAGAAACAACAGGAGGCCGATCTCCAGCAGCAGCCAGCGCACCTTGACGTAATTCTTCGAAAAGATCAGGCCCAGCACGATCGCGCCGCCCAGCGCGACCGCCATCCCGATCAGTTGCGGCATGGCGTGCGCCACGCTGTCCTGCTTCGACGCCATGGCGAAGAAGATGCAGGCCAGGACGACGCCATGGAAGATGATGAAGCCGCGCCATTTCAGATGGCCGCCCAGACACCAGTGCAGCAGTTTCTGATAACCGTCCATCCAGAACGGCTTGTCTTCGTGATGCCCCTGATCGCGCAGCAGATAGGCGCCCATCAGCGGAGTCAGGGTCCGCGCCACCACCAGCGAGAAGAAGACGCTGACGCAGGAGGCGATGGCGAAGCTCTTGAAGAACTGCCCGACAATGCCCGGCATGAAGCCGGTCGGGGCGAACACCGCAATCAGGGTCGCGGTCGTAGCGACAACCGCCAGACCGATTTCGTCGGCGGCCTCGATAGCGGCGGGATACGGCTTCTTGCCCTCGCGCATATGGCGGACGATGTTCTCGATCTCCACAATGGCGTCATCGACCAGGATGCCGATGGTCAGCGACAGGGCCAGCAGCGTCACCACGTTCAGCGACTGGTTCAGCGCGTCCATGACGAAGAAGGTCGGCAGCAGCGACATCGGCATGGCCACCGCCGAGATCAGCGTGGCGCGCCAGTCGCGCAGGAACAGGAAGACCACGGCCACGGCCAGCAGAGCGCCGATGACCAGCGATTCCATCGAACTGTCATAGCTGCGTTGCACGTCATCGACCGACGAAGCGACCTGCTCGATCTGGATATGCGGGTCGTCCTTCTTGAGCTGGGCGATCACCTTGCGCACCTCGCCCGCCACGCGCACCTCGGAGGTGCCGCGCGTGCGTTCGACGCTGAAGCCGACCACTTCGTTGCCGTTGTAACGCGCACGCGCCGTTGGCCGCGACCAGGTGTCGGTGACCGTGGCGACGTCGCCCAGACGCACGCTCGTGCCATTCGACAGGGTGATGCGCTTGTCCGCCAGATCAGCGACGCTGTTGGCGTTGCCCATGGTGCGGATGTTCTGCTGCGAGTCGCCGGTATTGAAGGTGCCGCCCGGCATGTTGACGTTGAACGAGCGCAACTGGCTGGAAATATCGGCGGCGGTCACGCCCAGCGCCGCCAGCTTGCCGGGATCCAGCTCGACGCGGATTTCACGATCGACGCCGCCGTCACGGTTGATGCTCGACACACCCTTGACCGCATGCACCTTCTTGCCGATGTCGTTATCGACGTACCAGGACAGTTGCTCCGGGTCCATATTGTCGGCGCGGATGATGTAGCTCAGAAGCGCCTGCCCCTGCGCGTTCTCGACGCGCGAGACGATCGGATCCTGAATGTCATTGGGCAGGTTGCCGCGAATGCCCGCCACGGCATTGCGCACGTCGTTGGTGTCCTTTTCCAGATCGGTGTCGAGCTGGAAGGTGATCACCGTGGTCGAGGCGCCTTCATTGACATAGGACTGGGTGTGGCGCACGCCCGACAGACCGGCCACCGAATCTTCGACAATGCGCGTGACCTGGTTCTGCAATTCTTCCGGCGCGGCGCCGGAGCGCACGACCGTGACCACGACGATCGGAAAGTCGATGTCGGGCCAGTTGTTCACGCGCAGAGACTGAAAGCCCATGATCCCGGCGATGGTCATCACCAGGAAGAAAACAACCGTCGGAATCGGATTGCGGATCGACCAGGACGAAATCTGGAAGCTGCTGGCGCGTTCGACGCCTTCTGGGGTCGCCATGCGCCTAGCCTCCAGCCGTTTCGCTGCCCGACGCCGCCGCGACCGGCTTGACCGTATCGCCGTCGTTCAGGAAGCCTGCGCCCGTGGTCACGACGCGGTCGCCCGGCGCGACGGCGTCCTTCAGCACGACATTATTGCCGACATGGTCGCCCAGCGTCACCTTGCGCAGATGCACCTTGTTGTCCGCAGAGATATAATAGACGGCGGGTTTGTTTTCCGAATAGACGATGGCGGTCTGCGGAACCTCCATCACGCTTTGCAGACCGGCGTCGATGCTGCCTTGCGCGAACATGCCCGGTCGAAGACCCGACGCCCACGGCACCGAAATGCGCGCCATGCCGAGCCGCGTGTCGGGATCGACCTCCGGCGTGACAATGCGCACCGTTCCATTGACAGGGCCCGTCGATTCGCTGGTCACAACCGCGCTCATGCCCGGCTTGATGGCGTGCAGATCGGATTCGACCACCTGCATGTTCAGTTCGATGCGCGCGTCGCGCACGATGCGGAACAGTTCCGCGCCCTGCTGCACGATCTGACCCAGCACCGCCTTGCGCGAGGTGACCACGCCCGCGACCGGCGCGCGCACCGTCGCCAGCGACAACTGCGTCTGCGCCGTCTCAAGCGCCGCCTGGGTCGTCAGCATCGAGGCCTGCGCCTGATCGAGGCCCGCCGCGGACAGATAGCCCTGCTTGTACAGAGTTTCGGCGCGCTGATAGGCCTTGTTGGCCTGATCGTAATTGGCGCTGGCCTGTTTGAGCTGCGCCTGCAAAAGCACGTCATTCATCTTCAGCAGGGGCTGGCCCTGCGTCACGGTCTGGCCTTCATCGGCCAGCAGCGCCACGGCGGTCAGGCCGCCGGTTTCGGCGCCGACCGGCACCTCCTGCCAGGCGCTGATCGAGCCGGAGCCGGTGATATGCACCGGCGCGCTGACCTGTTGCACGACAGCGTAATTGACGGTCGCCGCATGCGACGCCGCCGAATTGTCGCCATTCGCCTTCTTGGCGCATCCCTGCACGCCCGCCATGACGGCCAGCATCACGCCCGCCGTCAGCCATACCGGCTTCAGCCTCATCTTCTGCCCCGAATTATGCACGTCGTGTCGATCCTGATTTTTTATAACTGAGCTGTCAGCCTGATGTTAGCGGACATGATGCTGGCGGCTCCGCGACGAGTCAACGAAACCTAACATTAAAATTCCTACATCTTGTACGCTGGAACTGTGTCGCCTGTTTTGCCACACATGGTCTTAACCCGCGACTAAAACTGTCAGCAATCATATTCTCTGCGCGCTTGAAATACGCGCCAGCGTAGCGGATAGTCGTTGCGGACCTATCGGGAGGGCTTCATGCGCTGGCAGGATGGACGCGAGAGCGGCGTTGAGGATCGCCGCGGCGGCGGCATCGGAGCGCCGCATATTGTCGGCGGCGGGAGCCTCGGCGTCATCATCGTCGTTCTGCTGCTGTCCTTCGTCTTCCATGTCGATCCGAGGCAGTTGCTGTCCGCAACAGGCGGCGACGCGGGGACCGAGGCCGCAGGCTCAGGTCCGGTGGCGGCCTCATCCTGCCCTGCGGACGACGAGACCTGCCGCTTCGCCGACATCGTCCACACCTCAACCGACGACATCTGGTCGTCGATCTTCGCGTCCGAGGGCAAGACCTATCGCCCGTCCGCTATCGTGCTCTATTCGCAGGGCACGCAGACCGGCTGCGGTTACGGCCAGTCGGCCATGGGGCCGTTCTACTGCCCGGAAGACGAGAAGATCTACCTCGATCTCGACTTCTTCACCACGCTCGAACAGCAATTGGGCGCCCGCGGCGACTTCGCCCGCGCCTATGTGATCGCCCATGAAGAAGGCCATCACACCCAGAAGCTGCTCGGCGTTTCCGACGCCGTTCACGAACAGGAGCAGGGCCTGAGCAAGACCGCCGCCAACAGGCTGTCCGTGCGGCTGGAGCTTCAGGCCGACTGTTATGCGGGCGTGTGGGCCAGACGTTCCGACGATCAGAAGCACTGGCTGGAGGCGGACGATATTGACGAGGCTTTGGGCGCGGCGGCGGCGGTCGGCGATGATACGCTGCAAAAGGAGACGCAAGGCCGCGTAGTCCCCGACAGCTTCACGCACGGAACCTCTGCGCAGCGCGAACACTGGTTCAAGGCCGGTTTCGCCAAGGGGAGTCCTGCCGATTGCGATACGTTCAGCGGCTCAATTTAGCAGCGGTTCAATTTAGCAGCGGCTCAATCTAAGCTTCGCGCGCTTCCATTTCGGCGTCATGCGCCGGTTCGGCGTGCGGTCGCGGCGCCATCAGCGCCGCCGTCTTGATGCTGGCGTGGGTGACTCCGGCCAGCCGCGCCACCGCCATCTGACGATAATTGTCAAAGCCCTGCATCATGCAGGCGCCAGCGGCGCTCTTGGCCGCCTGACTCAGCGTGGACAGAAAATCGCGCAGGGCGTCCTCCTCGCGTTTGACGCCGTCATATTCCAGACAGACCCCGGACAGGCCGCACTTGGTCAGGGCCGCGATCGCCTTGCGATCGGGGCTGACCGAACCGACCACCGTCATGCAGAACGGCTTGATCAGCGACACGATTTCCAGAATGCGATGCGGCGGCACGCCATCCAGTCCGCGCACTTCAAACAGCACTTTCAGTCCCATTTCCGCCGCTGCGCGCGCGACTTCCGAGGTGATCTTCTGCCGCGCCCGCGCCGAAGCGAAGGTCGAAAAGGCCGCCGGAACCAGCATGACCATCTTGCGCTGCTCCGGGCTTTTCAGCCGCAGCAGCTTCAGGCCCTGATCAATATTGATAATGTCGGCCATTTCACGCAGGCCCCAGTCGAGATTGGCCAGCGCCTTGCGGTCCAGCAGGGCGTTGTCCATCTCGTCCATGACCAGGGATTCAAGGCGATGGCCGATCATGACCATCTTCTTCATCTCGAACAAAGGCTCCGCCGAACTGGCCACCTTCAGCGAGCGGCCGCCATAGGTCACTGACGCCGCCACGATCATCGGACGTTGAATCGCCGTCGCCTGCGGCGCCTCGCCGGGACTGCGGCCATCTTCACTTTGAAACCCGCGACTACGCGCCTTGACCGGCGCCTCGTCTTCATGAGCGGCGTCAAAAAAGGTTTTCAGATCAATCTTTTCCAGAGAAAAGGTGTCAACATCCTCGACCAGAACCTCAAACAACGGCGTCTCCAGCGCGGACATATCGCCGACAAAGAAACCGCAGATGTCGCGCCAGATCTGCGTCATGACCATCGCGCCCTTGCGCGATCCAATCTCAGGCAACAGTCCCATCCAGGCGTCGTCATTGATCGGGATGCACCAGTTGGGCTCCTGATAGTCTCGCTCAAAGGCGGTTTTCAGATGTTCGAAGACGAGTTCGCGCTTGACGTCCCATTTCGCGCCCAGACGCACAATCAGCGTGTCCAATCGCAGCAGGAAGGCGTGCCCGGTGATGTCGACATGAGTCTCGCGCAGACGCTCGACGATTTCCACCGCCCGGTCGTGCTCAATCGCCAGCTTCTCGCGCGCGGTCGCTGACGCGTTCCGGCCGTTCGCAGTCTGGCGTTCGGGGTCGATGTCGGACATGCCGGCCCTTCCGAGATACTCTTACCAGTCTGAACCTTAGTAAGCGGTCGATTGAGACAAGATTAACACAGGGACGATTTTTCGCTCATGCGTCGAAAAATGCGACAGACGCCGCTTTAAGCAAGTGTTCACGCGCTCGCCGCCACATTTGCTACACTTGATTCGCTCAACGCTGATTCGTCAGCCGACTTCACCGGGGATAACGCCGCCTTGGCCCTGCCCGCGCATCTGCAACCGGACCTCGCCCCGACGCCCGTAACGCCGGAAGCGCCGTCGCGCGCGCCGGGGCCGGACGCTGCTGGCGCACTGCCGGTCACGGAACAGGATCTGATTGTGCGACTCGGCCAGATGCCTGCCGAGATCGCCGCGCCTTTGCTGCAGGCCCGCCTGCCCGCCCTGACGCCGCAGGCCCTGCTGGCCCTGATCATGGCGACCGGCGAAGCACATCATCGCCTGATCGCAGGCCGCGCCGGTCTGGACTGGCGCGTGGTCAAGGCGTTGCTGCGCACCCAGCGCGCCAGTGTGCTGCTGGCCCTGCTCGGCAACCCCACAATCGAGTTCGACGCCGAGGACGAAGCCTTTCTGGCGACGCGCGCGCTCGGCGATTCCGACCTGCGCGCCGCCGTCCTCGCCCATCCGCGCCTCAAGGCGGCGCAGGTGCGTCTCGACATCGGCGAACCCCTGTCGCAGATGAATCTGCGCTTGCTGTCACGTCTGCGCGCCGGATCGACGGGCGGCTTCACGCGCGAGGCGGCGCGGCGCCTCGATCTCGACGCCGAAAGCCTGTGGCGCCGCCTGCACAGCGGTTCGGTCGCGCCGCTGGCCCTGCTGGCCTGCGCGCTCGGCTTCGACCGCGCCGCCTTTCGCCGCATCCTTGCGCACTGGCAGGCCGTTCATGGCGGGCAACCGCCCCTGCCGGACGCCCTGAAAGCGCTGATCCTGTCGATTTTCGACCTTACGCCCTCTGCGGCTCTGACGCGCCTGAAAAGCGCATTGGTCTGACAAGGCCGATTTTTGCTTGGCCATGCGCAGGCAATGCTCTTAGATAGGGCTCTCAGATAGGCGCACCCGCCACCGCGATCCCGATCATGTCCCTACGTCTCGACTTCACCGCCTCCGACCGCCCCGAAGCCAGGGCCGCCTGCGAACGCCTGAAGGCGAAATACGGCGCGTCGGACAAACCCGATGTCGTCGTGGCGCTGGGCGGCGACGGCTTCCTGCTGCAAACCGTGCATAAATACCTGCAAGATCGCATTCCGATCTTTGGCATGAATCGCGGCAGCGTCGGTTTTCTGCTCAACGACTACGCCGAAGATGACCTGATCGGGCGCATCCTCAAAAGCGAAAGCACGCTGATCAGCCCACTGGGCATGACCGCGCGCACGCGCTCCGGCGAAACGCACAAGGCGCTGGCCTTCAATGAGGTCTCTCTGCTGCGTCAATCGCACCAGGGCGCCAAGCTGCGCATTCTGATCGACGGCAAGGTGCGGCTTGACGAGTTGATGTGCGACGGCGCCATGGTGGCGACCCCCGCCGGGTCGACCGCTTATAATCTGTCCGCGCACGGACCGATCATCCCCCTGACCGCCAAGGCGCTGGCCCTGACGCCGATCAGCGCCTTCCGTCCCCGGCGCTGGCGCGGCGCCATCCTGCCGCACACCGCTGAGGTGCGTTTCGAGACCCTGGAGGCTGATAAGCGCCCGATCGGCGCCGCCGCCGACACGTTCGACGTGCGCGACGTGATCAGCGTCGATATCGCCGAGGCCGAAGACCTCAAGGCCACCCTGCTGTTCGACGCCGGCAACGGCTATGACGAGCGCGTACTGGCCGAACAGTTCGCCTCCTGACGCTGGCCGCGAAGGCGGCAAGGAAAATGTCGGCGCATTAGCGCTTCTTAAACGCCCGCCGTTTACTTTGATGCGCAGTTGCCCTTGCGAAATTCGGCTTTTCAGGAGTTCCCATGTCGGAAAAGGCCCAGATCATTCAGGTTCCCAACACGCTGCGCGCCAAGGTCGGCGGACGGCTGGGCGCGATCGACAAGGAGGCCATCGCCAAGGCCGAAGCCGCTCTGGCCGACCTGTCCAGCCAGTTCGGCGACTGGCTGCTGGAGGAAATCAAGAAGCTGGAGGACGTGCAGGCGCAGATCAAGGCCGAGGGCCTGAACGCCGCCAACAGCGATCAGCTTTTTTACCGCGCGCATGACCTCAAGGGGCTCGGCACCACCTACGGCTATCCGCTGATCAGCCGCATGGCCGGTTCGCTGTGCAAGATGCTGGACGAGCCGGAAAAGCGCCTGCAGGCCCCGCGCATGCTGGTGGAGGCGCATCTCGACGCCATCCGCGCCATCGTCCGCGACCAGATCAAGGACGAAGGCCACCCGGTCGGCAAAATTCTCTCCGAGACGCTGGAGGCCCGCGTTAAGGAGCATCTGGGAAAAATCGGCATGGATAGCTGACCGTCACCACTATGCTGAGATAAAAAAAAGCCGCCCGGACCGGGCGGCTTTTTCGTTTCTGATGACGCCTCGTCCGCGCCTTACGCGGCCTTCGGCAAGGGCGACTGCGCGCTCAGGCGGCGATCCAGCCGTTCGTACAGATAGATCAGGTCTTCGCGCGGCGCGTAGGGCGCCTGGGTCAGGAAGCGCTCGATCAGCAGGGTCTGAAACCGGCCGGAATCCATGTCGCCCGCTTCGGATGTCAGAGCGCGCCAGGCGTCAACCGCGATGCGGAAGGTCGGAAACAGGCGCGCGGGCAGTCCGGCGCGGTCATAAATCGCACGCAGCCCCAGCGCCCCGGCGTCATGCACCATCAACCAGGTGCGCGCATGCGGCACGCCCGACAGCTCGGCCAGACCATGTTCGAAGAAGCTCATATGGCCCCGCACCAGGGCGCGCAGCAGCAGCGAGGCGTTCAGGCGGCCATTGGCGGCCAGATGTTTGGCCAGCGCCTCCGGGTCGCGATGGCGCCCGGTCTGATCGGCCAGATCGAGCGTGGCGCGCTCCTGGGTCGCCGTGGCGATCTCCAGCGCCGTTTCCGGGCTGATGGCGTGTTGCGCCACCAGTTGCTCGCGCAGAGCGCCGGAGACGATATGGATCAGACGCTCCGACACCGACACCGGCAGGCTGGCGCGGTGAATCAGCACGCTGTGGACGACTTCGGACTCCCCGAAACGATCCAGAACGCGGCCCATGCCGCTTTCGGAAAAGCGCGCATTGTCGTTGGCGCAGGCAATGACCACCGCCTCTTCGACCGCGACTTCGGCCAGGGCCGAGGTGACGGTTTCCGACAGGCTGTCGCGCCGGGCCACGGCGATCTGACGCGCCGGTCCGCCGGAGCGGACGATCTCGGTCAGATCGGCGTCGCTGAACAATGGCGAATGGCTGATCACCGGCGCGGCGACGCTGACCGCGTCCTGAGCCAGCTTCAGGGCGACATCGTGCGGCAACAGATCCGAAGCGCGCAAGGTCACGGCCAGAGCGCGGCGCACCAGTTCGGCGGCGTCCTGCGCCAGCATGCGGACAATGTCCTGCGCCGCTGCGCGTTCGCTCTCGCTGAGCGCGCGGCGCTCCATCAGGCGACAAACCTTGTGCGTGGCGACCGCGCGATCGTCGGCGTTATCGCTGCGCACCAGACGCTCGATGTCGCTCTCGGTCAGCGCCATGCGCTGGGGGGTGAAAAGCGCGTTCATAACAGCGAATCTCCCGTAGGATGCAAGTTGCCGCGAGTCTCGCGCCGGATAGCTAACGAATCCTTTATCCATGCACATATGACGGTAAAATTAACCTTTTTCCGCCCCAGTTCCGCATCGTATTTTTATCGCCTCCTTACAATCGCCGCGCCTGTGGGTAACCGGAAAGCAACGCTTGCGGCGTAAGGTCGCGCACATGAACGCCCCCCTGTCCGCCGCCGCCGCTCCAAAGCCCCTGTCCCGTGACGAGGTTGCGCTCGATTATGGCCTGAAGGCGCAGACGCGCCTGGCCCTCTACGCCGGCGGCTTTTTCGGCATCGGTCTGCCGTTATTGCTATGGGCCGGGCATGTGAACCTGCCGGACTGGATGCTCGCCCTGTGGCTGGCGGCCTTTACGATCGGCTGGGCGGCCTTTCTGGCCCTGCGCCGCCAGACCCAGCGGCTGGAGCCCGCGTCGGAGGAAAGCGATCGCGACAATCTGCGCCAGCGCCTTCTCAGGCATTTCGCCGCCAGCGGCCTGTGGGTGATGATCCATATCGGCGTCTGCCTGAGCGCCGCCATTTACGGCGCGCGGCCCGATATGCTGCTGATGCTGTGCGCGGGCGCCGCCGCAGGCGTCATCTTCTTTTCGGCGCCGATACTGATCGGACTGCTGGTGTTCGGCGCTCTGGCCGCCGCCGCCCCCTTGCTGGCCCTGACCCTGGTTCCGCATGACGCGCAGCTCCTGCAGATCATGTCGGGCGGCCTGGCCCTGACCTTCGCCATGGCCTTCACGCTGAATCGTCACATGCAGGAGCATTATCTGCTCGAACATGCGCGCCTCGGTCTGGCGCGTGAGCGCGAAGCCGCCCGCGCAGAGGCGCAGGCGCAGGGACAGGCGCGCATCGCCCTGATGGAGACCCTGTCGCGCGAAATCCAGACCGGGCTGCGCGGCGTCGAGCAGAACCTGCTGCACGGCCTCACCCACCTGACGCGCGCCCCGGCGCCGCGGCAATATATCGACACCGCGCTGGGCGAAATCGCCCACTTGCAAACCATGCTGACCACCACGCTGGACAATGACACGGCGGCGGCGGGCCGCATCGAACTGGATACGGCGCCTCTGGACATCGCCACGGTCTGCCGCCGTCTGTGCGCGCAGTTCTCCGGTCTGGCGCAAGGCAAGGGTCTAAGTCTGAGTTGCAATCTCGACGCCCTGCCCGCTCATGGCGCGGCTCTGGGCGACGAACACCGCGTCGAGCAGGTGCTGGCGCACCTTCTGTCCAACGCGCTGCTCTATACGGCGCAGGGCCGCGTCGAGCTGAAGGCGCTGGCCCTGCCCGATGGTCTTCTGCGGATTGAGGTCGTCGATTCCGGCCCCGGCCTCAGTCCCGGCGAACTGGCGCAGGCCTTCCGCCCGCACATCCGCATCGCGCGCACCTCGGCGGGCACATCCGGCGCAGGACTGGGCCTGTCCCTGTCGCGCGCGCTGGCTGAACTGATGGGCGGACGCGCGGGCGCTGAAAGCACGCGCGACGTCGGCTCGAAATTCTGGCTCGACCTGCCGTTCGACTCGCAAGCCTCCGCGCCGACGCAAACCCTTGACGTCAAAGACGAACCTATCGCAGCGCCGTCCCTGCGCGTGCTGCTGATCGCTGGCGACAGCCTGCCTGCGCTTGAATTGCGCGACATGCTGGAGCGGCTTGGGCACAAGTGCCTGAGCGCGACGACGCGCGAACGCGGCCTGTCGCTGGCGAAGAAGGCCGAGATCGACGCCTGTGTGATCAGCGCCGGACGCTTCGACGATCTGGACAGCGATGAAGGCTGCGCGCGTCTGGCGACCTTTGTCGCCGCCCTGCAAGCCAGCCAACCCGCCTCGGCGCGCATTCTGGCCCTGCTGCCCGCCGGAGACCAAGCCGAAGCCTTGCAGGCCCTGGGGATCACGCCGCTGATCCTGCCGCAATCGCCGGAAAGCCTCAGCCGCGCCCTGATGCAGGCCTCAGCCCAGCAGACCGGCAAGGCCTGAACCGGCGTCCTTATCCTCATCTGCGCTCGCCGGACCGAAGGCGGACATCAGTTGCGCATTCAGCAGCATGTCGCCGGGCGCGCTTCCCTGACCAAAAACGCCTTGGCCGAACCCGCTGCCGCCAAAGCCGTTGTTCCCGCCAAACACCAAAGACAACAGCATCTGCTCATTGCTGAGGCGCGTCAGGCTGGCGATCAGGCGTGGATCGGCGTCCACGTCCGGCGCTTCCGGCGCGTCCGGCGTCGCAGACACCTTTGCGTCGCCCGCCGTGCGCGTCAGATTGGCCATGACGTCGCTGACCGACAGGGCGTGGCCGTGGCTGTAGAAGATGTTGTGGTTGGCGCGCGCCGCCTGCGGAAACAGGCTGGCCGCGCTGGCCTGCGGTCGCACAGCGTTGGCGTGAATCAGGTCGGCGGCGCCGTCCGGGCCGAGAAAATGCGCGGCGTAGAGTTCGCCCTGCGTCGGGTCGCGTCCGATGCGTCCGCGCAGGTAAGCGGCATGTCCCGCCGTCATCTCCGCCGCCATGGTCGCATTGGCGTCGGGATTGTAACGCAGGGCCAGCACAGCCTGACGCGCGTTCGGGTCGCTGACGTGATAGCGTCCGTCGCGCCCCTTGACGATCTGGTCGGCATAGGCGCCGTAGCCATGGCGCGCGCCATTGGTCTTGAGCATGCCGAGCCAGGTCTGCTCGATAAACTGAAACAACCCCGCCGCCGACGAGGTGCGCGCGCGGGCATTGGGATTGAGCGCGCTCTCGCGCTGCGCCGTCTTGACCAGATAGCCGAAATCGACGCCCGTGGCCCTGGCCGCGCGCTGAATCGCACCGACCACGCCATTGGCGAGCGTCTGCGCGCCCTGGGTCAGGGCGCTGGCGTCAGATGAGGTTCCGGGCAGGATCGACATAATCGGCAAATTTTGCCGATCTTACGGTTAAAATCGTCTTAATGCGCGAAGCGATTGGGATCGTAATCCCTATCCGTCGCGCGCCCCTCGATCAGATCCAGCAGGATCTGCGCCGCCAGAGGCGCGAACACATAGCCGTTGCGGCGCATGCCGGTCGCCACCAACACGCCGGATGCCGCATCGCGACCGATCAGCGGCCAGCCGTCGGGCGTGGCGGCGCGCACGCCGACGCGCGCCTGAGCCTTGCTCAGATCCACGTCCGGCGTCAGGGCCTGCGCGCGGGCCTTGAGGTCGGCGACGATATCGGCGTCAATCCCGGCGTCGTCGCGGCCCGCCTCCATGGTGGCGCCGAACTTGGCGGACTCGGCGTAGCGCGCCCAGTAACCGCTGGCGGCGCGCAGCACGCCGCGTCCCGCCACGCCGGGAACGTCCAGCAGATGGCCTTTGATGGGAGTCAAACAAGCCAGAGACGGAACCTGACCGGCGAAGGCGCGCGCGCCATAACCGGCGGCGATGATGACAAATTCGGCGTTCCGTCGCGTTCCGTCCGCAAGCATGACGTCATCGCCGCTCACACGCTCGACGCGGTCGCAAATCACCTCGCCGCCGAGCGCCAGCAGATGCGCTTGCAGCGCGTTCAGTGTCGCCGCCGCCTCGACCAGTCCGTCGCCGCGCACCCGCATACGCCCCTCGCCCGCAGGCGTCAGAGGCGCGCCCGTCTTCGCCAGCCGTTCAAGCGCTTCCGGCGATCCAATATAGTCCGACTCCTGCGCCAGGGTCGCGACAACGGCGTCACGCGCAGCCTGCGGCCAGGCCGCCTGCAAGGTCCGCCAGACGGTTTGCGCCGCTTTCAATCGTTGAAACGCCATGGCGGTATCGGCTTCGTTCATCGCCTCCAGCGCCGGAGCGATCATGCCCGCTGCCACGCCGGACGCCGTGTGTTCCGAAGACTCCGCGGCGATGACCGTAACCTTATGGCCGCTGTCACGCAGGACCACGGCGCAGGTCAGGCCGACAATGCCGCCGCCAATGATGAGAACTGATTTTGGGGAAGAAGACGCCATAGGCGCGTGTTAGCCGCTTCAAAACCAAAACGCCATGCGGCATTCCGTGCCGGGTGCGCTTTTTTCAGTGTCGGGCGAACTTGCGATGGTACCGCCTGCAGGTTTCGAACCGGCTACCTCCAGAGCCACAATCTGGCGCTCTACCAAGTGAGCTAAGGCGGCACATCATCGCAAGGCCGCATCCTCTAATATGGGCGGCGCGGGCAATCAAGCCTTTTCCGGCAGAAAACTGTGATTTTAGGTCGCGTCCTTTGTCCAGACATAGGTGAGGCGTTTGTGCGCGCCGGGTTTCGCCTGACCTGGCTGTAGATGAACTTCGGTTTCAAAACGGTGGACGACCTTAAAGGCCTCCGCGCGTCCGGCAGGGTTGGCGCTGACGATGCGGCAATCCTTGAGACCGCCATCTGCGCGCACCACGCAATCCAGTTTCACCCTGGCGACGTCTTCTTTGATCACCGGATGGCGCGCCGCGAAGCCGCTCATATCGTCGGCCAGCGCGGGCGTCGCCAAGGCTGCCAACGCCAGCGTCATAGAGATGACTGTACGCATGATACCTCTCCTTTCTTCTGAATTCGGACGTTTGGTATCGGGGCGAAGCCCTGATAGACTTCACCCCAAAGACTAGCCCAGCGTCCACTTGACTGTGGTGCGCAGTTTCGAGCCGACGCGCACTTCGCCCTGATGGGTGTCAACGCGACCGCGTTCCTGCACCATGCGCGCTGTAGCGGCCCCAAAGCCATAGCCCTTCGGTGTTTCGCTGACGGCGACGCAGGCCACGCGGCCCTTGTCATCCATGACTGTGCATTC
Source organism: Asticcacaulis sp. (assembly GCF_051956075.1). Classification (GTDB taxonomy): domain Bacteria; phylum Pseudomonadota; class Alphaproteobacteria; order Caulobacterales; family Caulobacteraceae; genus Asticcacaulis. Next base: position 43,162 of record NZ_JBQCGA010000056.1, read on the forward strand.
GACCATGCTGCTGCCTTCGACCTCATTATCGAGGGCGCGCGGCGGGTAATAGCTGGCCAGGGCGTTGCTGTCGGGGAAGCGCGTCCAGTGCGGCGTCACATAGACAGGGCCGCTGCTGCTGGCCGAGGCGCTGGCGCTGGTCACTGGCGTGTTGTCGATCACCGGCGCGACGCTGGATGCGGTCTGCGCCACGGGTTTGACCGGAGCGATCGGCGTGGTCGCCACGGTTGGCGGCGGGGTCAGCGGCGTCTCGTGCGGGACGATGCGCGGCGGGACAGGATGCGTCGTTTGCGGCGGAGGCGGCGGCAAGGTTTCCAGCGTCAGCCCGATGGACGGTTGCGGCGGCGGCGCGGGCTCCGGCGCAGGACCGCTGAAGCTTTGGTGGATCAGATACCAGACCAGCAGCACGTGCAGCAGGACGGCCAGGCCAATGCCCCAGTACAGCGACTTCGACAGGCCCTGCGGCTGGCCCCGGTCGTAGAGCGGAATGTGGTCGTTGCGGATAACATCAATCATAAGCGTCTCCTTTGTGGTTAAGGCTACGCAGAAGGCGGACCGGCGGCGGGTCGCGGATGTGACGGCGCGCGCGGGTCACGGAACCTGCATCAAGAGTGCGCAACTGTCGTTTCTTGTTGTTATCTTATTACCGTATCAAAATCACGCCTTCATGGAAAATCCCATTTCTGTGATCACAGGTTGCCGTAGCGCCAACAAAAAAACGCCCCGGATCGCTCCGGGGCGTTTTCCTGTTCGGTTTGCATAACCGCTTAGCCGAGCACCCACTTATAGGTGAACTTCTTGCGGTCGCCATCGCGTAGCTGACCGCCGACCGATTTCGGGTCAACGTGAGCGTAGCGAATGAACGCCTTGACCGTCGCGGCGCCGAAGCCATAGCCCTTGGGGCTTTCGCTGACGATGTCGCACGACGTGACCTTGCCCGAAGAATTGATGGCGCAGTCGATCGTGACCGTGCCTTCGACTTCGTTATCCAGAGCGCGCTCCGGATAAAGGTCCGCCAGTTGGTTGCCGTTCGGATAGCTCCACTGGCCTTCCACATAGTGGGGGCCTGCGGGCGCCGGAGGAGGCGGCACGTTCTGGTTCATTTCAGCCGGCGGCGCCTTGTAGTCCTGGTGCTGTTCCTTGGGAACAGGCGGCACCGGGATCGGCGGCGGCGGCGTAACGTTCGGCACCGGCGGCGTTTCACGCGGCTGCACCACGGGGGGCGGCGGCGCTTTCGGCGGCGGAGGCGGCGGAGGCGGAGGCGGAGGCGGCGGAGGCGGCGGAGCCACCAGATCGACCTTCACCTTCTCGTCCTTGAACTTGATTTCCTTTTCCTTGAACTTAGCGTTCCAGAAATAGTAACCCACGCCTAAGTGTATAACGGCGGCGACGCCAATCCCGACCCACAAAGAAGCTGCATTCTTCTTCTCAGGCGGATCAAGAATAGGGTCCCGTTTTCTATGGGGTGTTTCTTCCATCGAATCTAAGACCCTTTGTTATTCGCGTCTTCACCGACGAGCGCCACGCTGTAGAAGCCGGAATCCTGCAACTTGTTCATGACCTGCATGAAGTCGGCGTAACGGGTTAGCCTGTCACAACGAATGAAGATGCGTTCCTGCTCCGGGTCGCGCTGACCGATCGCCTTCTTGAGGTCGTCCCCAAGCTGGTCAATCGAGGTTTCGCTATTGCTGATGTACAGGCTCCCGTCTTTTTTGAGCGAGATGTACACCGGCTTTTGCGGGTTTGGCTGCGGTTTAGCCGTGGCTTTCGGAAGTTTTACCTCCACCGACACAGTGGCGAGCGGCGCCGCCACCATGAAGATGATCAGTAGAACCAGCATAACGTCGACGAACGGAGTTACGTTAATGTCCGAATTGGCTTCGACGTGAAACTTCGAGCCGCCACCACCTGATAGCTTGGCTCCCATATCGCTTACGCCCCTTTGTCGAGTTGACGCGACAGAGAGTTCATCAGTTCGGACACAAACTGCTCAGAGCGCGTGCCGTAGTTGGTGATGCCGGTGTTGAAGAGGTTGTACATCACGACGGCCGGGATAGCGGCGATCAGGCCGAGGCCGGTCGCCATCAGCGCTTCGGCGATACCCGGAGCGACGACGGCCAGGTTGGTCGTACCCGAGTTGGAGATGCCGATGAAGGAGTACATGATGCCGTAAACCGTACCGAACAGACCGACGAACGGACCGGTCGAACCGACCGAGGCCAGGAAGGACAGACCGCCCGACAGGCGCTTGGCCAGACCGGCCTGAACGGCGGCGACCGAAGCTTCGGCGCGGTGCAGGGTGGCGTCGCGGTGTTCGCCCGAAACCGACAGACCGGCTTGCTTGGACAGTTGCACTTCTTCGGTGGCGACGGCGGCCATATCGGCCAGCGGGTTGCCCGCGAATTCATCCGAGGTGGCGATGCGGTTGATGTCCGCAATCGAGCGGGCGCCGCGATAAGCTTCGAGGAACTGCGTGGTGACGCGGTTCAGCGAACCGAAGTCCATCATCTTCATGACCAGCAGAACCCAGGAGATGACCGAGCAGACGGCCAGCAGGGTCATGACGATCTTCACGGTCCAGGTCGCGCCGGAGAACATCGACACGAAATCGACGTCAACCTTCTTGGGCAGGGCGGCGGTCGAGGCCGACGAATCGTCGGTCGAGGTCGCAGCAGCGTCAGCCGCAGGCGCCGACGCAGCGGCCGCCGACGTGGCGTCCGGAGCGGTCGCCGTGGCCGCAACGGCCAGGGCGGGGGTGCTCATGATGAGCGCCGCGGCGCCAAGCAGAGCAGCAAACTTGTTGTGTTTCTTGTGTTCGAGCATTTTTCGCCAATTCCTGATTATGGACATTCCCTGCTAAGGGCCGACCAAGGACTAAAGGGGGGAAGCGTTTACCCCATGTTAAAACCACAGACCCGCCACCGCAACGACGCCCTTTTCGGTCGATCGTCCCGTCAGCGGACCCCTCGCGCCTGACAGCCCGCGCACAGATCTACGTCCGTATCGCGCGCCAGAGGCGCAAACCCTGCCCGATGGTCCGACATGAACCACAAGGCGACCCATTTGTTCGCAGAGGCATTCCACGCACAAATCGGTTTGGGCCTAAATGATCCGGCAAAGCCTTAAACGTCAAGACGTCTGTTACAGACTTTTTCATGACGCGTGATCGCAACCTCTACGACCCTACATATATATTGCGTCAAAACTTCAAACATGTCCGATAGTTAATCTTCAGCCGACGGTAAAAATTTTTAAGCGGCTCAAATGAAAAAAAATCATCAAAACTGCCCTGTGACGCTCAGAAGGCGAGCAGCTCGGCTCACCGCACAACCTGAAGGCTATCGCGAACAATGTTACCGCTCCCATATGTTGAGCGGCATGGCGTTCAATTTTCGCGCGCCAAGGATGGAGAATCACGCACGGCGATACCCAGGCCGCTGGCCTTCATGCCGACTTCATATAAGGAAAAGGTGGTGCCTGGAGCCGGAATCGAACCAGCGACACGCGGATTTTCAATCCGCTGCTCTACCAACTGAGCTATCCAGGCCTGTCGCGATCAGCGCGCTTTTCGCCAGCGCCGTTGCGGAGGCAGGTCTATAGGCGAGGGTTTTTGCCTTGTCCAGCCCCGACCAGCGCAATTTCTGAAAAAATCAGAACCTATCCCCATCCGCTTCATGGGCAGGCGCATCGGCGCCGCCGTCATCCTCGTCAATCGCCAGCCCGCCCGCGCCGTCGATGACATACTCGCCCTTGAGCCAGTGGACCAGATCGACGTCGGCGCAGCGTTTGGAGCAGAAGGGCGCATAGGATTTCGCGGCATTGACGCCGATTTCGGGCGCGTCTTCATAAGGTTGGCGGCAGCGCGCGCATTTCCGAACCGTCATGTCAGCATCACCTCCGTCTGCGCGGCGCTCTCCAGCCGCATCACTGCCGCCAGCGGATCAAGCGATCCGGCCAGTTGCGTTCGCACCCTATCTAATATCGTCGCAGGCGCGCGCAAGGTCAGAAACCTGCCAGGCTCCGCGCGGCGCGCCGCCTCGCGCAGCAGCAAATGCGCGTGACGCAGCGGATCGTCGCGCCGGTCCATCAAAGGCGTCGCCGCCCACGGACGGACAAATTCCAAAGTCCCGAACTTACCCAGCGCGCCGATCTGGACCGGCTCATCGCCAAAGGCGGCGCGCAGGAGGCCCGTCAGGCGCGCGCCGTCATGACGCTTGCCGATCAGATCGACCACCACCAGCCCGGCCAGCCCGCTCAGACGCAGACGGCGCGCGACCTCGGCCATCGCCCGCTCATTGCACGCCTTCGCGAAAGCGCGCGGCGTCAGAACGCTCTCGCCAGCGCCCGCATCGACGTCGCAGGCGATCAGGGCGCGCGTGCGCTCAAGGCTCAGATGGCCGCCGCCCGACATCGGGCCGGAGGGCGACAAGGCCTCGGCCTCAGCGGCGTCGAGCACATCAGGATCGTCCAGTTCGGCGACCGCGCCGCCCGCCAGAGCCAGCAGGCGCTCGCGTAAAGACGCGACAGGCGACAGACGGCGCAACGCCCCCTGCCCTTCTTTCAGCAACCGCGCCCGCGCCCGCTTGCCCGCGCGCGCCTCGGCGACGATCTCGATCTCGACAGCGGCGCCTTCCGGCAATTTCGCCAATATCTCCTGCGGCGCGTCCAGAATCGCTTCGGCGCCGTCGGCCAGAGTCAGAAACGCCATACCGCCCGCCTTGGCCGTCAGCCGCGCCAGCGAGACGACGCCGAGACGATCGAGCGCCGGATCGTTCTCCAGACCCTCCTGATAGCAAAACGGTCGTCCGTCGAGCAGCAGCGCGCCGCGCGCCAGCCCGAACCGGCTCTCATAGACGAGCTGGATCACGCCCGCAGCCCCGCGCCTTCGAGCAGGCAGCGCGTCTCGTAGAGCGGCAGCCCCATCACGCCCGTATAAGAACCAACCAGATGGGTGACGAAGGCGCCCGCCAGCCCCTGAATCGCATAGCCGCCCGCCTTGCCGACGCCCTCGCCGCTGGCGATATAGGCGTCGATGTCGGCGGCGCTCAGACGTTTGAAACTGATGCGCGTCTCGACCAGTCGCGACGACAGCCGTCCGTCCGGCGCAACCACCGCAACGCCGGTATAGACGCGGTGGCCGCGCCCGGACATCCTCTCAAGGCACAGGCGCACATCCTGATCATGATGCGCCTTATCCAGAACGCGGCGGCCCATGGCCACCACCGTATCGGCGGCCAGCACCACGCCGCCCGCGTGCGACGCGGCCACGCAGCGCGCCTTATCGACGGCCAGCCTCTCGGCCAGCCGTGCAGGCGTTTCTTTCGGCAAAGGGGATTCGTCGAGATCGGCGGCGGCGATAAGGTCGGGCGTTAGCCCGATCAGGGCCAGCAGATCGCGCCGCCTCGGGCTGGCGCTGGCCAGAATAAAGGGCGCGGCGCGCACGTCCTTGACCACGCTGTTACCGGAAGCGGTAGGTGATGCGGCCCTTGGTCAGATCGTAAGGCGTCATTTCCACCAGAATACGGTCTCCGGCCAGCACACGGATGCGGTTCTTGCGCAGCTTGCCCGCCGTATGGGCAATGATCTCGTGGCCGCTGTCCTCAAGCTTCACGCGAAACGTGGCGTTGGGCAGCAGTTCGACAACGGTTCCCGGAAATTCCAGCAGTTCTTCTTTAGCCATTCGGCCTCTCGATGGACGGCCCGGTCATGGCAGACTCAGGGCGCGGGTGTACAGGACAGGTGCGCCCCTTTATACCTAAAGCCTTCCGGAGAAAAGCCCTAATGGCCGGGAACAATGCGAAAACGCCCCCCGCGCTAGGCGGGAGGCGTTGTCATCAAGCTTTCTGACGTGGGGGGAATCAGAACTTCTTGACAAGGTTCAGCGAAGTGGTGGTCGAAGACCCCTTATCGCCATTGAAGTCGGACTTGGTCACATCGGCGCGCAGCGCATAGTCCGAATTGAGGTGGTACTGGGCGCCGACGCCGTAATCGAGCGCCGTGCCCTGCTCCAGCTTGCCGGCGGCGGGCGGAGCCTTCATATCGGTGTCGGAAACGCCGACGCGGCCAATCAGGTCGAAATTCTGCGACACCGGCAGATAACCGACGCCATAGGCGCCCCACTTGTTGGTCAGCTTGTAGCGACCGGCGGCGGTGTCGTCGTGGTTCGTGCCGAAGGCGGCTTCGCCCTCAACGCCGAAATAACGGTTCAGCTTCGTGCCGACGCGCGCATCGACGCTACCGAGATTGGAATTGGTCTTGTCGTTATTGCTGTTCTGATAGCCCAGCGAGCCATAGACATGGCCGACTTCCTGAGCGGAAGCCACGCCGGTCAAAGCCAGAGACGCGGCGACGCCCGCCGCGGCGATGATGAGGATCTTCTTCATAATGTGCTCCATAGTTCGTTACGGCGATCGTTTCGTCGCCTGAGGAAAATATGGAGACGCGCCCCGGCCTTCGTGGGGCCTTTCCGAGGTCGTTTTTAGGTATTTGCGCCCGATTGCGGCGAAAAGGACAGGTTTGCGCCGCAAGTGCGGCCAAAGGTCTGCTTTCCGCCGGAATCGGGCCATGTAGATGAACCCGACATGAACGGCTAAGCCTTACAAAAATGTAAGAAAATCATAAGGATAGGCAATTATTGCCGATCAGTTCCGCACCAGCGCATTGATGAGCGTGAACAGGCGGCGCGACGTCTCATGATCAATGTCGATCTTGCCCTTGAGGCGTTCGGTCAGCAGTTCGGCGCCTTCATTATGGACGCCGCGTCGGCCCATGTCGATCGACTCGATCTGGGCGGGCGTGGCGTTCTTCAGCGCGTCATAATAGCTTTCGCAGATCATGCGATAATCGCGCAGCATCATCTTGAACGGCGTCAGCGACAGCAGAATCTTGCGCACATAGCCGGAGCCGCTGATATCGAACACCAGCCGGTTATCCTCCAGCGCCAGTCGCAGATCGAAAGGCCCCTCCGCGCCAGCCTCCGCCGCCCCTTCGGGGGTAAAGCTGTTCTTTTCGATCAGGTCGAAGATCGCCACCTTGCGTTCGTGTTCGATCTGGTCGGACGGCGCCGCGAGGCTGTTTTCGTCGATATCGATGCTGGCGAGACGCATGGCTTAGTCCGTCTGATGATTGGGCGCCGACCGCGCGCGACGCGGCGCGGCCAGGTCGAGCAGGGTCAGATCGACGCATTCGGCTTCGATGCGCACATCCTTAGCCCCCTCGCCCGCGAAGCGCAATGTCAGGGCGACGGCGGGCGCTTCCAGCGCCTCAACCGCCAGGTCGAGCAGGCAAAGCGGCGCCGCCGAAGCCTTGGGATCAAAGCCGCGCGCCTGCACCCGCAGCACAGAGGCGACGCGCAGAACCGACGGCGCGCGCAAAGCCCGTCCTGACGCGGCCTCGTGGCAGAAGCGGTTCATCGTCATCGTAAAATGCCGCGCCTCGGCGTCATAGCTCAGATCGCCCGCGCGCAAGGCGGCGTCCTGAACCAGCGCCGCGACGGCGGCCACGTCCTCCGGCGTCTCCGCGATCAGACGCAGAGGCTTTGACGGTTTGCCCCAGCCGAACATCTATTCCTCTTCCGGGATCGACGAGTCGCCCTTGAGGCGCCGCACATTTGCGCCGCAGGCCGACAGCTTGCCCTCAAGATTCTCAAAGCCGCGGTCGAGGTGATAGACGCGGTTGACGACGGTTTCGCCGCGCGCCGCCAGCCCCGCAATCACCAGGCAGGCCGAAGCGCGCAGATCGGTGGCCATCACCTGCGCGCCGCGCAGCTCGGTGACGCCGCGCACCACGGCTTCGCCGCCGCTGACCGAAATATCGGCGCCCAGACGCCCCAGTTCCGGGACGTGCATGAAGCGGTTTTCAAAAATCGTCTCGCGTATCGTCGATTCGCCGTCCGCCAGCGTCATCAGCGCCATGAACTGCGCCTGCAAATCGGTGGCGAACCCCGGATAGACGTCGGTGGTCACATCGACCGGCTTGAGACGCTGGCCGTCCTTGCGCGTGATGGTCACGGTGTCGAAGCCGCGATGCACCTCGCAGCCCGCCGCCTCCAGCTTGTCGAGCAGGATGGCGATCAGGTCCGGGCGCACCTTGGTCAGCCGCACCTCGCCGCCCGCCATCGCCCCGGCCACCGCATAGGTGCCCGCCTCGATGCGGTCGCAAATCACCGGCCAGTCGGTCCCGTGCAAGCTGGTGACGCCTTCGACCACCATTGTCGAGGTTCCCGCGCCGGAAATGCGCGCGCCCATGGCGTTCAGGCATTCCGCCAGATCGACGATCTCCGGCTCGCGCGCGCAGTTCTTCATTTCGGTCGTTCCGTGCGCCAGCACCGCCGCCATCAGGGCGTGTTCGGTGGCGCCGACGCTGACGAAGGGGAATTCGATCTCGCCGCCCTTCAGGCCGCGCGGCGCCTGAGCGAAGACATAGCCTTCGTGCATGTCGATATGGGCGCCCAGCGCCTCCAGCGCCTTCAGGTGCAGATCGACCGGACGCGCGCCGTTGGTGCAGCCGCCGGGCAAAGACACCTTGGCGTGGCCGGTGCGCGCCAAAAGCGGCCCCAGCACATTGAACGAGGCGCGCATCTGGCGCACCAGATCATAGGGCGCGAAGGCCGAGGTGATTTCCGGCGTATGCAGCCGCATCTCCTGCCCGCCCTCGCCGTCGCTTTCGCTGACGCCGCAGCCGAAACGCTGCAACAGGCGCGACAGCAGGCGCGTATCAGCCAGACGCGGCATATTGGTCAGGCGCACCGGCTCGGAGGTCAGCAGCGACGCCGCCATCAGCTTGATGGCCGAATTCTTGGCGCCGGAAATGGGAATGTCCCCGAACAGAGGGCTGCCGCCCACAATAGCGATGCGATCCATAAAACCTGAAATTCCGTCAACTCATCCGCACCACAGCGGAAAGAGCGGTTCTACATGACCTTGTGCGCCGTGCAACGACTTTTGCGTAAGGGTGCGGCTCGCATTTGCGTGATCAGGTTTGCGCGTCATCCGTGTCGGGCTGTTGTGTCTGAGACGCCTTACGTCTGCGCAGATTGTCGCGCAGCGCCGCCTGCAAACGCTCGGCGCGTTGTTCGGCGGCGGTTTTCGGTTGCGTGGGCTCGGTTTTCTTCGACATGCGACGTGATCCTTCGCATCCGTCCTAAAAAATGCGGGGAATAATTGCAAGTCCCGGCATTTTTCGCTTTGCCTTCGCACAAAGTTTGGCTATGACGCACGCCTTCGCCGCCGTAGCTCAGTGGTAGAGCGCATCCTTGGTAAGGCTGAGGTCGGCAGTTCAATCCTGCCCGGCGGCACCACGGGGAGCCAGACCGACAAGGTCATGGCTCCCCCCCTTCCCCCTCTTGTCAATCGCTTCGATCAGCGCTTTGCGTTTGGCTTCGCAGCTCGTCAGCGCGACTTCCTGCGCGATCGAAAAGTCCGCCAGATCCGCGACCGTCCGCACCGTCGCCGGATCCGGCGACCGACAGGCTTGCCGCGCCATCGGCGGAACCATCACGGGCGTCGGCGGCCTGACGCACGCGCTCAAGCCCGCCGCGCCAGGCGTCGATAACAGCAGACTCATCGCAACCTGGCTGATCCGCCGCAGCTTTGGCGATCTCATCATGCGCCTCCTTCGCCGCCTGCGCGGCCTTATCGTGAACGACAATCAACCGGGTTTCGGACTTTTGGGCCTGCGCCGCGGCCTGAACCTGCGCCGTCGCCGCGCGCGTCTGATCCGCCGCGTGTTCGGAAAGAGCCCGCGTCAGGTAACCGGCGCCGTAAGCCGCGATCAAGATCAGCGCCAGCGCGCCCGCATCCTTCCACATCACAGCCCCCGCTCGCACAGTTGGCGCTCGGCGGCGCGGCGGCGCGCCAGCCCCGCGACGCGACGCCCCTTGACATAGACCCAGCGCGATAGCTGCGCGCAGGCGGCGCGGTCCTCGCCCTTCGCCACCAGCGCCGGAATCGACGACCGGCAATAGGCGCCGGTGTTGAAATTAAAGCTCGTAAACGCCGCCAGCATGGCGACCCGCCCGGCCAGCCGCGGCGAACAGGCCAGCACCGGCTGCGCATGCGCCAGTGCGTCCTTCCGCAGCAGCGCCGCGCACTCGGCGTCCTCATAGCGCCGCGCCTGCACGTCGCCCGTATGGCCAAAACAAACGGTGAGAATCCGCCCCATATCGAGATAGGGATCGTTCGCCCGCCCCTCCCAGTGCGCGATCAGCGGAATCGCCAGCGCCAGAGCCGCCGCCAGCGCTGCGGACGCCGCAGCCTGCGTCCTCACCGCCCCGCCCGACGCCTGCATGCGTTTTAGCCACGCCCTGACCCGACCGAGCCGTTCGCGCACCGTGTCCTGCGCCACGAACTTGGCCGCCAGCCCCGCCACGCCCAGAATCAACGCCGCCCGCTCATGCGCAGCGCCATGCAGAACCGGCAGCACGCCCGGCAGAAGCTGAACCAGCCAGCCCGGCAGGATCAAGGCCGCCCCCAGCACAAATAGAGCCGCGCTCCACAGCCAGGTGGACCAGTGCCGCAGCGCGTCGAACCGCACCATCCTCATGCCGCCACCGCCACATTGGTTCCGGCCAGCCGCCAGTCCGATCCGCTCCAGCACGCCAGCCCGCCCGAACCTGCGCCCGCCGTCTCCTGCGCGCCCGCGCCGTCAAACACGCGCGCATCGCTGGCATAGGCCAAGGTTCCCGCCGCCACGCCCGTGGTCGGCAGCTCCGCCACCAGGCAGACCGGCAGGGCCAGCCGTCCGCCTGCGTCGATCAGCGTCCCGGCGGGCGTCGCCACCGAACCGTCCGACGCGATGCTCAGCGCGGTGACGTAGCTCGCCCCGTCCGGCGACACCTTGAAGCTGAGCGTATCGTCGCCCAGCAAGCCGACGACCGCCCGCGTAACATAAGCGTCCTGCATCAGAATCTGCGCGCTGTGGCCGCTGGCCGCCTTGTTCAGACTGAGGCTGAAATCGCCGTCATCGCCCGCGGTCAGAAGCGCCGCCGCGCCGCGCACGATCATGACATTATAGCTGTCCGGCGTTGCGCCGATCCCCAGCCCCGTCAGGTCGGACAACGCCTTGATCGCCGTCTCGAACGCGACCCAGGCCCCGCCGATCTTCAATACGAACCGGCCTTCGTCGCCGATCAGAACCAGCGCGCCTTCGGGGATGTCCACCACCTCCCAGGTTCCGCTCTCGGCGCGCGCCAACGTCCCGGCGCTCAAACTCCCCCAGGTTGCGCCCGTGGGACTTGCGGGCAGGATATAGGCGTCGCCGTCACCGGGCGAAGACGGCTCGGCGGCGGTCGCACGGCTGATCACGCGCGCCTGTACGAGGCTTTCCAGCCGCATCAGGGCGGCGTTCATGACAAGCTGTTTCTGGGCGTGGTCGCCGATCAAAGACAGACCGAGACGGGGCGTTGCATCGCTCACGACAAGACCTCATGGACGTCAAAACTGTCCATGCAGTCTGCGCCCGCTTTTTAAGGCGGGGATTGTTCAGCCGAGATAAACCACGCGCGTCTTGCCCTTCATGGCGCGCATATCAGCGACATTCTGCGCATGCGAGCCGTCCTGACGCGCCTGCGCGGCGCTGGCTTCGACATAGTGGGTCTTCTCGATATTGCGCTGAATCATGTGCGCGGCATAGAGATGCCCCTGAAACAGGGTGTCCGCCGCCGAGCCGAGGATCGGGATCACCGTATCGCCGAAGCTCAGGCCCGCATCGGTCGCCAGCGCCAGTCCGGCGGCGATCAATGTGGTCAGATCGCAGCGCGCCCGCGCGCCCTGAACGAGGATAAAGGCGCCCGCCAGCACGGAATAGGCGACATCGACGCCGGGAATCGGTATCCATGACAGGATGCCGTCCAGACCGATCAGATTGATTGGTCCGATGCCGATAATGCGATCGGACAGGCGTTTGACCGTATCGACGGAGTCATGGATTTTGAGAATGTCCTCGTGCGTTCGCGCCCGCATCGCCTTGCGCCTCCCAAAAGCGTGTGTCAGAGCGTCCTTCCGAGCCGGACCGCACGACAGTGCGGTTTCCCCTGCTGCGTGTCAAGTTTGAGCCGTCATGCCCCTTCGCCGTCTGCCGCCTGTAAGCCTGATCCCCGCCGCCGCCCTTATGATCGCAGCGCTGATCTGCCTGAGCGACCCGCATGTCACCGCATTGTACATGCTCGACATTTTCACGGTTCCGATCCTGATGGTCGGCCTGATTATCACGGTCGCGCTGGGCCTGCTGCGTCAGAAAGCGGCCTTCGCGCTCGCCCTTGCGGCCAGCGCCCTTCTGCTGGTCGCCGCCTGGCCGCAGATCGCGCCACGCGCGGCGAAAACCGAAGGACCGGCGCTGCGCATTGTCTTTGCCAACCTTTATTTCCGCAACGCCCAGCCCGAACGCCTGACCGACTGGGCGCTGGCGCAGCAGGCCGATATCCTTGTCACCGTCGAAACCACGCCGAGGCTGTGGAGAAGCTTGCAACCGCGCCTGACCGCGCGCCTTCCTTACGTCAGTCATCAGGGCGAGGTCGCCATCTTCTCACGCTACCCGTTCCCCGCCGTCGATGCGCCCGGCGGCCATTTCGGAGTCGCCGCCATAGCAACCCCGCAAGGGCCTCTACGGTTGATCGGCGCGCATTTCGACCACCCGGACTCGCGCCTCAAACCGCGCCATATCAGCTTTTTCGAGCGTCTTTGCGACCGTCTGAACGGCGGCGATGCGCGCGATGTGGTTCTGGTCGGCGATTTCAACAGCGATCTGAGCGCCTGGATGCTCAAGGCCGTCGCGCATGATTATAATCTGACGCCCCTGCCCGCCCTGCGCGGCACCTGGCCGTCGCCGCTGCCGTCCCTGCTCAGGCTCAATCTCGACAATGCTTTAAGCGGCGCGCACTGGTCCATGTCGAACCGAAGCATCGGGCCGGACGTCGGTTCGGACCATCGTCCGATCGCTTTCGATTTGCGTCGTATTTAAGCCTTGGTTTTCGGCTTGCGTTGCGCCGATACAGCGCGGGCGATCGGCTTGGGCTGCGCCGATGGCGCAGGCTTCACGACAGGCTCAGAAACGGCCTCCGTCAACGCTTCAACAGGCGCAGGCGCATCCTCAGTCACAACCGAGGCTGATTTAGCGATCTCGGGCGCGGCTTCGCTCAGGCTCTGCGCCGCCTCCGCCGCCACATCCGCCGCCTCGGCCACGGACTCGCTGACCGTCTCCTGCGTCGCCGCGACGGCTTCAGCGACGTCCGGCGCGGCTGGCGCCTCATGCGACGCCTGCTCGACCGCCTCGACGGCTTTTTCGTGCAATTCGCCCGCTTCCAGACCCCACGACTTGAACAGGCCCAGCCAGGCGTCGGACTTCATATCGTCCATCAGGCCTTCGGCGGGTTTGACGTTACGCGCCAGCGCCCACATGCCGACGCCGAAGCTGGAGGCGGCCCAGAACGGCGCCCACAGCGGCGACATGGCGCCCATCCACAGGTTCATCATGCGCTCGGACGCCTTTTTGACATCGTCCGGCAGCATGGCGGGCGGGGTCACAAAATAGAAGGGGGTCTCGGTCATGCTCGTCATCTCGGCCTCGATGAATGGGGTGGTTGACCATATTGCGGCGCAGCATAACACGGTGATGATGATACTCCAATACGGAGAATCGCCCTCACGACTATGTGACGCACCCTCTACAGCTCGCGCAGCCGCCCGCTTGCGCCATCTTCGCCCAGGGCCGCGGCCACATCGGCGACAATCGCCGCCAGTTGCGTCTCAAATCCCTGCGGCGCATTGAGGCAGGCCAGCACGCAGCCATTCATCTTCATCGGATTCGACAGAGGCCGCAGCCGGACTTCGGCGGTCAGCATCTGCGCCTCGCTCGCGTCCAGCACCTCGCGCTCCATCTGCCGCAGCCAGGAATCGTAGGTCTCCAGATCCTTGAGCGGCAGCCAGATCAGGAACACAGCATCAGGCCGGGCGTTGATGATCGCCTGAACGGTGGAGGTGATGCGATCATAGTCGTCAGGCCGCTCGAACGGCGGGTCGATCAGAAACAGCAGCCGCCGCGCGTCCTCAACCTGCGCTACGGCGGTCGCAAACCCGTCCTTGCGCACGACCTGACCGCGCCGCCCGACCAGCGCCTGCAAGGCTTCGGCGTCGTCCGCGCGCAGTTCGCACCCCAGCCAGCCGTCTTGCTGACGCAGATGATCGAGCGCCAGCATGGGCGAGCCCGGATAGAGGCCGATCCGGTCGCGAAACCCCGCCCGCGCGTTTCTGATCCGCACATAGTCGGCCAGAGGCTTCAGACTGTCCGGCGCGTCCCCCTTCATAAGGGTCTGCACGCCCGCCTCAGCCTCCTTTGAGCGCGCAAACTCCGCGTCGCGCAGATCGTAAGCGCCCGCGCCTGCATGGGTATCGACCACCAGCAACGGCCCGCCCTCGCGCATCGCCCTGAGCAAAGCCAGCGTCGCCGCATGCTTGGCCAGATCAGCGAAATTGCCAGCGTGATAGCCGTGACGGTAGTTCATGTTCGTTCGCTCAAATCTTCTGCGCCACAATGAACAGGCTTTGCCCGAACAGACCGGAATATTCAACTAGAGCATTGGGTAGCGGATAGACGATGCGGCGCTTCACGCTCGCCAGAAAACCAGCCATGGCGCGCGTCAGTCTGTTGCGTCCCCACAGGCGATACAAACCACGTCTGAGTCCCAGCGAAATCGTCACGCCATAAGGCGGCGGCGAACCGACATAGCGCACCGTAAATCCCGCATCCGCCAAGAGCCGTCTCAGACTGGCCCGTGTGAAATAGTTGATATGTTCCGGAAAGATCATGGTCTTCGACCGTGCGCCCCTGAGCAGGCGGTCCAGCGAATCGAAATTCGGCACGCCGATCATGGCCACGCCGCCGGGTTGCAGGCGGTCGCGAAGCGTATCTACAAAGGCGCGCGGATAGGTCAGATGCTCCAGCACGTCGAACAGGGTGACAAGAGCCAGTGATCCGGGCGGAAACTGGCTGAGATCGCCGTCATGCATCTCAATGCCGAACAGGTCATGAGCAACCTGACGCGCATGTTCGCTGATCTCGACGCCGATCGCGTCAAACCCTAACTTCGACAGGGCCATGACGCTCGCGCCCGCGCCTGCGCCATAATCGACCGCCATGCCTGAACGCGGCGCCTGCGGCGACGCCGTCAAAAAGCGCTCAATGAGCTTCATACGGTCGCTGATAACCGCAGCATAGTCGTTCCCTTCGCCGGAACTAAAAGCGTAAACCTCAGCCTGCGCGTAATAATCGGAGAGGAAGGCTTCGCTCAGACGCGGCGTCATATAGACAAGACCGCAAGTCCGGCAACGCGCCGCTGCACGCGCCGCGCCATCGGCCTCTGGCAGGTCGTAAAGCCTGCGTGCGCCGTGCGTCTCACAGACTGGGCAGATGGCTGAAGTTGTTTGCACGACCTTGCATAGCGCGATTCCCGCAAAGTGGCTGCGTCTATAGCCCCAGTATCGCCCGCGTCTTTTTCGGCAACCCTTCCGCCACCAGTCGATGCGATTCCCGGATCAGCTCCAGCACTTCGTCATCCGTCATCTGGTCGCCGCGATAATATTGAATCCAGCTCATGCCGCGTGAGGCCAGATAGGGCGCGGGACGACAATCGGGATAATCACGTAAAATCTCAAATCCCATCGCTGAGACTTTGAAACTGACCGAAAAATGGCCATCCTGCTCACCGCAGATCGCATAAACCTTGGCCTTGTCCGCCGCGCCGACCTTCCAGACGTCCGCGCCGCCCCACTGCACGACATGGGTGCTGGCGGGCAAGCCGGCGCAGAAGGCGTTGGCGCGCTCCGGGGTCACGGCCTTAACGGATGCTCGCGCGCAATCTGCAACACGTCGGCCAGCAGCGCCTCGGTGGTCGGCCAGGCGCCGGCGCCCTTGCCGGTCACATACCAGACATCGCCGTTTTCCAGTTCAATTATGGCGCGGTTCTGCTCGCCGCGCGCGCCGACCAGATAATGATCGGCGTCCAGCGCCTCCAGCTTCATCGACGCCTCTAAACCACGCTCGGTGCGGTAGCAGCGCGCGACATAGCGCAGGCCCTTGCCTTCCGGGATCACCAGCGACTCTTCGGTGATCGCCCCGACCTCGATATGCACGGGCGTCTCGCCGGGAAAGGCGATTTCGCGCAGCAGTTTGAGTTTCGCGCCGACATCGGTGCCGTCGAGATCGGCGGTCGAATCCGGCTCGGCGAAGCCCAGGCGCCGCGCTTCATCCATCGCCGCGTCGAAGGTCTTGCCCGCCTCGACCTGGTCGATGACGAAGTTCGACGTGCCATTAAGAACGCCGCAGAAGGCCTTGATCTTATGGTCTTTCACTGCCCGCTTCAGCGCCTCGATGATCGGCGCGCCACCGCCGACGCTGGCCGAATAGGTCAGCATGGCGCCCGACGCCCTGGCCGCCGCGCGAAGCTTGTCGCCCGACGCCGCCACCGCCTGTTTATTGGCCGAGGTGACGCTGACGCCCGCCTTCAGAAAGCCTTCCAACAGCTCCGCCGACGGCGATACGCCCGTGCCGATATCGACAAAGACATCGACATCGCCGCGCACAAAGGCGCGCGCATCCGATGTAAAACGCGACGCCAAAGGATGATCGCGGCGCCTGGCCGGGTCGCGCACCAGAACGCGATCGACCTCGATCAGGTCGCTCCATTCCATACAGCGTTCGAGGAACTTGGCCCCGACTCCGCCAGCGCCCATGACGGCCAGGCGAATCTTGCGCTTCAAGACCGGCGCCGTGCGCACCTGGCTCGCCGCCCCCAGAATGGTCCGATACCCCTTGGCCAGCGCCGCGACCTCGACCTGCATGCCCTGATCGGCCGCATAGCGCATCGCCTTGCCCTGCACGACCGGAAAGGCGATTTTCAGCGCCTCGTCCCAGTCCAGCGCCTCATACGGCTTGGCCAGATCGCCGACCTGCGCCGGATCATTGTCATAGACGGCGTCCACATCCTTGATCAGCCGCACCGGAATATCGAGCGCATGGGCGATATAGACCGCCGTCATGTCCGACCCGCCGCGCCCCAGCAGCACCGGTTCGCCCGCCGCGTTTTCCGCGACATAGCCCGGCACGACGACCAGATCGATGCTTTGCAAATCGCGAGTCAGAACCTCAGCCCGGATCGCGGTCGGGTTGGCGTTCAGCCGCTCGCCCTCGGCCAGCAGGCCGATCTCATAGGCCGAGCGAAAGCGCGTCACAATGCCCGAACGTTCACACGCCATGGCCAGCAAGGTCGCCGCGCGCATCTCGCCCGTCGCCACCAGATGCGGCGTCGCGCTCGACGTCGAGGCTTGGGTGTACGACCCGGCCAGCCGCATGAGCTGGTCGGTCTGCC
Organism: Asticcacaulis sp.; assembly: GCF_051956075.1. Taxonomy (GTDB): domain Bacteria; phylum Pseudomonadota; class Alphaproteobacteria; order Caulobacterales; family Caulobacteraceae; genus Asticcacaulis. Next base: position 60,521 of record NZ_JBQCGA010000056.1, read on the forward strand.
CCTTGAAGGCCGACACGACCGCGATCACCTTGCGGGCGTCGCGCACATAGCGGTAAATCTCGGCGACGGCGCGCTGCAAGGCGCTTTCCGAAGTCAGAACCGAACCACCGAACTTGACGACGAGCACAGACATAAGGCCACCTGTTAAGACATTCAGGCAGGTCGCTATAAGAGTTTCGCCCTCAGGCCAAGCGAAAACTGCAATTGTTGTTGACCGTCCGGCGCGCTAAACACAGCCGTCCTCATGCCTCCCCAGCTCGCTGGGGAGGGGGACCGCGCCCGCAGGGCGTGGTGGTGGGGTATCTTTTCTGACCACAGCCACAATCATTCGATGTCCACCGCCGCACCCTCGTCTCTCAAAGCCTATGCCCTGCTGACCCTGACCGCCTTTATCTGGGCGGGCAACAGCGTGGCGGGCAAGATCGGCGCGGGCCATATCGACCCGATCCTGCTGACGTCGCTGCGCTGGGGGATCGCCGCCGTCGTCATCATCAGTCTGTCATTGAAACAGCTCAAAGGCGACTGGCCGGTGATCCGGCGGCATGGGCTCAAGCTATTCGCCTTTGGCGCCTCCGGCTTCGCCATCTTTAATATTCTGCTTTATACAGCCCTGACAAAGACGAGCGTTATCAATGTGATGATCGAACAAGCGGCGATCCCGTTCGTGATCTTCATCGGTAATTTTCTGCTGTTTCGCCTGAAAACCACAGCCGCGCAACTGATCGGCGGCGCGCTTACACTGGCGGGCGTCATCATCACCGCCACGCATGGCCATCCTGACGGCCTTTTACGCCTGCGCCTCAATGCGGGCGACGCGCTGATGCTGCTGGCGGTCGTGATCTATGCGGGCTATTCGGTCGGTCTTAAATGGAAGCCGCCACTGCACTGGCGCAGCTTTCTGGCCATACCGTGTCTGGCCGCCGCCGTCACCTGCGTCCCATTTCTGATCTGGCGCGCGGCCTCGCATCCGCTGCCCGCGCCCGATCTCACCGGCTGGCTGGTCGCAGGCTACGCCGCCATTTTCGTCGCCCTGATCTCGTCGGCGACCTGGGTGGGTGGGATTGAGCTGATTGGGGCCAATCGCGCCGCACTTTTTATCAATTTGCTGCCTATTTTCGGCATTTTGCAGTCTATTTTTCTGCTTCACGCCCACCTGGAAGGCTTCCATCTGATCGCCATCGCCCTCGTCGGCGGCGGCATTGTCCTCGCCGAAGCGCAACGCCTTCGTCAACATTGATTTCAAATATGCCCCAAGACGATATTCAACCCTTTCTGACGCTCGACATCAGCCGCGCCGCCTACCGGATGGCGGACGAAGGCCGCTCCGTCATCCATATGGAGTTCGGCCAGCCCTCGACCGGCGCGCCGAAAGCCACCATCGCGGTCGCGCATCAGGTGCTCGATTCCGACCCTATGGGCTATTGGGAAAGCGTCCCGCTCAAGGCGCGCCTGTCGCGACACTATGCTGAAACCTACGGCCTCGACCTCGCGCCGGACCGCTTCATCCTGACCTGCGGCGCATCGCCTGCCCTCGTTCTAGCCTTGACCGCAGCGTTCAAGCCCGGCGCGCGCATCGCCCTGGCCCGGCCCGGCTATGTCGCCTACCGCAACACCTTACGCGCGCTCGGCATGGCGCCGGTTGAGATTGCGTGCGGCGCGGACGCGCGCTTCCAGCTCACCGCCGACGCCTTGCGCGCCCTCGATCCGGCGCCCGAAGGCGTGATCATCGCCAGTCCCGCCAATCCGACGGGCACAATCCTGCCCGAAGCCGACCTGCGCGCCATCGCAGAGGTCTGCCGCGAACGTCATATCCGCATCGTATCGGATGAAATCTATCACGGCCTCAGCTATATCGGCGCGACGCCGTCAATCCTGCAATTCGCGCCGGACGCCTTAGTGATCAACGGTTTCTCCAAATATTTCAGCATGGTCGGCTGGCGACTGGGCTGGCTGGTTGCGCCCGACGACCTGCGCCACAAGGCGCGCGCCCTGATGAGCAACCTGTTCCTGACGCCGCCGTCGCTCAGCCAGCACGCCGCCGTCGTGGCGATGGACGCGACAGAGGAGCTTCAGGCCTACGCCGCGACCTACGCCCGCAATCGTTACCTGTTGCTCGACGCCCTGCCTGCACTGGGTTTGAACCGCATCGCCCCGCCCGACGGCGCTTTTTACATCTACGCCGATATTGGCCACCTGACCGAAGACAGTCTCGCCTTCTGTCACAACATGCTGGCGGAAACCGGCGTGGCGGCGGCCACCGGGCGCGACTTCGACCCGGTCGATGGACATCGCTTCATCCGCTTCAGCTTCGCCGTTTCGACAGAGGAAATCCGCGAAGCGATCCGGCGGCTGACGGACTGGTTTGCCCGCCAGCCGCGCCTCGATCAGCTTTGAGGCAAGGCGTAGGCGATCAGCGAGTCCCCTGCCGGGGTTTCCATAAAGTGATGGCCGCCCGCCATGATGACCAGATATTCGCGTCCGCCCTGTTCATAGACCATCGGCGTCGCCTGCCCGCCAGCGGGCAGCTTGTCGGTCCACACCGTCTTGCCGGTCCTGATGTCGATGGCGCGGATCAGGTCGTCAGTCGCGGCAGCGACAAAGATCAGACCGCCCGCCGTCACCACCGAGCCGCCATTGTTCGGCGTGCCAATGTCGATGGGCAGCATGAACGGGATGCCAAACGGCCCGTTGCGCAACGCCTTGCCCAGCGGACGATCCCACAGGGTCTGGCCCGTCTTCAGGTCGATGGCGCGGATGCCGCCATATGGCGGCTCCTTGCACAGAAGCCCTGTTCCCGGCATGCGCCAACCCGCATTGACGATATCGGCATAAGGAACGCCCTCCTGCGCGCCCTTGTCCTCGCCCTTGGGGCTGACCGTATTGCGCGGATCGCCGTGGCCATAAATGCCCATCCTGTCGGCCTCCTTCCGCGTGATCAGCTTGGCGGCGTTGGGCATGTCGTTATAGTTGACCACCAGCACCCCGCGCCGCGGATCGACCGCTGCGCTGCCCCAGTCGGAGCCGCCATTATAACCCGGATATTCAATGAAATAGCGATCCAGGGTCGGCGGCGTGAAAAAGCCCTTATAGCTGTACATGTGGTACTGGATGCGGCAGATCATCTGGTCGATCGGCGACATGCCCCACATATCGGTCTCTTTCAGGTCGGGCTTGCGCACCGTGGCGAAACCCGACACCGGCTGATACGGCGCACGCTCCGACGGCTCGACCCCACCGGACGGCGCCCTGACCTGACCGGTGCGGGTCAGCGGTTTGCCGGTGCGGCGGTCGAGAATATAGATCTCGCCGGTTTTGGAGGGCAGCACCACCGCCGGAACCATGCCGCCTGCCGTCGGATAGTCGATCAGGGTCGGCTGCGAGCCGAGATCGTAATCCCAGACGTCATTATGCACAGTCTGGAACACCCAGCGCGGCTTGCCGGTATGCACATCGAGCGCCACCAACGCCGATGACACCTGCTTCTCCTGCGGACGGCGCGTGCTGGAATAATAGTCGGCCGACGAATTGCCCATGGGCAGATAGACGAGGCCAAGCTGATCGTCGCCGGTCGCCGTGGTCCACATATTCGGCGTTCCCGGCGTCAACTCTGTGCCCGGCGGCGGAACAGCGGGCAGGTTCGGCTGCATGACGTCCCAGACGAATTTGAGCTGGCCTGTCACCGCGTCGAAACCGTGGATCGCGCCCGACGGCGCCCAGCGATACTGGCCGTCCAGCACCTGATGGCCCGTAACGACCACGCCCTGCACGATCACCGGCGGCGAGGTGATGGCGACCATGCCGGGAATGACCTTGCCCATGCCGTCAGTGATGCTGACCTGACCGTTCTGACCGAAGCCCGCGCACGGCTTGCCGTCCGCAGCATCGACCGCGATGATGCGCCCGTCCAGCGCGCCGACAAAGATGCGCGCCGCGCACTGCGTCCCCGGCGCTGCGCCCGGAACCTGATAATAGCTGACGCCCCGACAGGCCGCCGTATAGGGAATATGCTCCTTATCGACGCCGGGATTATAGCGCCAAAGCTGTTTGCCGGTGCGCGCGTCGAGTGCGAAGACCTGATCCATGCCTGTGCAGCCGTACAGCCGGTCGCCGATTTTCAGCGGGGTCAGCTCCGCGCCATAATGCTTCGGAATTTCGCCGGTATGAAAGACCCAGGCGCGTTGCAGCTTGCCCACATTGGAGGCGTTGATCTGGGTCAGGTCGGAATAGCGCTGTTGCGCCGGTCCGCCGCCATAGGAGGTCCAATCCGCTTTGTCGCCGGTGTTCAGGCTGTCATAAACGAAGCCGCCCTGCGCGTCTGGGACATGCGCCAGCACCTTATGCTGACTGTTCAGATAGACGCCCGCGCACAACAGCACCGCGAAAATCGCCAGTTCGCCATAGCCGCGCAGCGGGAATTTCGGCGCGCGCGGCTGCAACCAGTTCAGAGCCGGAACCGCCAGAACGAGCAGGACAAACGGCGCGAAGACCCGCGGGAGCAGGCCCCATCCATCCAGCCCGACCTCCAGCAACGCCCAGATGACCGTCACGACGAAAACGCCGAGATAGACCCATACGCCCAGGGCGCGACCGGCGCACATTAAACCGCCGGAAGCGATCAGCCCGATCCCCGCCAGGGCGTAGTACCAGTTCCCACCGACGGCGATCAGCCAGACGCCGCCGATCGTCAGCACGACGCCGATCAATGCGAATATGATACCGAGGATAAAAGCATACCAGCCTGCGCGCGCAGGCGAGAACGGCCCAGCCATGACGAGTCCTCCGCCGAAAAAAGGAATTGATCCTTCATCCCTAGGCTTTGAAGCACAAAAAAGCCGGGGCGATTGCCCCGGCTGAGATAAATTATCGGTAAGAGGTTGCTTACATCGGCCCCCCGGGACCATGACCGCCGCCCCAGCGACGCCCGCCCCACTGGTTTTCGTCCGCATTGCCGCCGGCGCCGCCCAGCAGGTAGGTCAGACCGACATAGAAGGTCGGCGACTGCAGGGAACGCGACGTCTCGCTATAGACCGTCCCGTTGTTGGTGACAGTCTTGAACTTGGCGGTGCGGAATGGATCGTTGACCGACGCCACGAAGGCGATCTTCTTGTTGATGTTATGACGATACGACAGGTTGCCGCCCGTGAAAGGCGCGCGATAACCCTGCCCGGTCAGCATCTTGCCGGAGGTGAAATACATCAGTTGCAGTTGGTCAGCCTTGGTGACCTGATAGCTGATATTGGCGTGTCCGCGCACGGATGAGCCGGTCTGTTTACCCGCCAGCGTCCCGGTGTCCAGCTCCTGCTGCGACCAGTTGCCGTTCACCTGCATCTTGAGCTTGGGCGTCAACTGGCCCTGGAAGTTGAACTCCACGCCGCCGGAATTACCGCGTCCGAAATTGCGTTTGGTGGTCAAAAGCACGCCGTCGCCGAGGAAGTACGAATAGTCGGTGATGGTGTGATAATCTTCGCGGTAATAGCCGCGGAGCTGATAATTGATCTTGCCGCCGGTGTATTCATAGCCCAGTTCGACCGAGTCCGTTTCCTGCGGTTTCAGGTCAGGATTGCCCTGACTGACATTCTGCGCATCGACATAGGTGGCGTAGGGGTTCAGATCCTGCGGATTAGGGCGTTGCAGCCGGTGCGAATAGGACAGGCGCAGCTTGCCCTTGTCGCTCAGGCTATAGGCGGCGAAGAAGCTGGGGCTGAACTTGGTTTCGTTCAGGTTGGAATCGACGCCCGCATCGACGCGCCGCGTGGTCAGATCCTGATTCTCGACGCGCAGGCCGCCCTGCACGGTCAATTTCGGCGTCAGATTGGTCTGATAGGTCGCATAGGCTGCGCTGATCGTCTGCGTATAGGCGAACTCGCTGGACAACAGGGCGTTCAGCGTCGCAGCAGCTCCCACATCGTCAGGACCGGTGGCGACATTGAGGAAATGGTTGGAATCGTAGCGAATGTCCGTCCCGGCGGTCAGGAAGCTGTTCTCGCCGACATTGCGCGTGTAATCGACGCTGAAATCGCCGTCCGTGGCGCGGCTGGACGACAGTTTCGTATCCACCTTCGTTGCGCCGCCGTCATAGGCGTTGATATTGGTTGAGGTCGATTTGCCATTGGACGAACTGACGCGCAGATCGGCTTTCAGCGTCTCGCCCGGCTGATCGCCGGTGTGGTTCCAGTTCAGATCGACCGTCTTGTCCTCGCGCGGCCCCTTGCCGTCCGATGTGCGCGTATAGCTGCCGAGGCTTCCGCTGGGCAGGCTTCCGGTCAGGTCGTAGCGCGACACGCCGTTATTATCGAATTCACGACGCGAATAGGACAGTTGCGCGCCGATGGAATCGACGTCGGAGATATTGTAGCTCAGCCCGCCATTGGCCGAGATATTGTTCATGGTGGTCTGGCTGGCGCCGGTCTGGGTCTGGCCGCTGACCACGTCGCCCGTCGTCGCATCCAGCTTGTTCAGCACCGAGGTCACATTGGAGTTGCGGTTGTCGTGGCGCACATTCAGGCCGCTAGACAGGGTCAGCTTGCCGGAATTGCGTGAAATCGACAAGGCGCCGTTATAGCGGTCCTGCGAGCCCACATTGGCGATGATGGCGCCCGTCGTGCCCGGCTTGCGGTTCTTCTTCATCACCAGATTGATGATGCCGCCCGTGCCTTCGGCGCTGAACTGCGCGCCTGGATTGGTCATGACCTCGATCGAGTCGATGTCGTTCGACGACATGGATTGCAGCGTGGCGGAACGATTATCGCCCTGCAACATGGTCGAGGGCTTGCCGTCCATCAACACAGTGACGTTGGAATTTCCGCGCAGGGACACATTGCCGTCGGCGTCCACCGTCACCGAGGGCACCTTGTTCAGAGCGTCCGAGGCCGTTCCCGAGGTTGAGTCGATGTTCTGCGTATTGTCATAGACCTGCCGGTCGATCCGGTTCTGCACCGGCGGCTTCTGGCCGACGACGGTGACGGTCGTCGGCGCGTCGGTATCCTTTTTGGCGTCGGCGGCCTTGGCGTCCGGCGCAGGATTCTGGCCGGAAGGCGAAGTCTGGGCCACCTGCGCCAGGGCAGGCATGGCGGCGGCGAGCAGCATCAGACTGCACAGGCCGGTCGCGTCGCGCAGTCGGCGCGAGAGCTTGGAAGAGATCGTAGTGATCATGAAAGATGAAACCCCGGATAGAAAAAGATGCGATAGACCGGACAAGAATTTGAACGTCGACGTCACATCCGGTTGTGAGGCGATAAACGCATACAATTGCGCATTCCGTCGCGTCGTATGAAAAAGAAACGCATTGCGCCGACCTTCAGGCTTAGATGCGTCAGTCTATCTCTCCAACCGCGCCGCCAGGATCACAGAAGTCGTGGTGCGCTCGACGCCCTCCACCAATCCGATGCGGTTAATCAGGTCGTTAAGCTCAACCGTATCGGCGGCCTCCACCAGCACGATAATGTCCCATTCGCCGCTGATGGCGTACAGCGCCGACACTTCGGGAATCTCCGCCAATCGCGCCTCGACCTCCTGACACAGGCGCGGCAGGGTCTTGATCATGACGTGGGCGCGCACCCGCGTCTTGGTGAAGGCCTGCCCCAAACGCAGGGTATAACCGGCGATCACGCCGTCCTTCTCCAGCCGCTCCAGCCGCGCATAGACCTGGGCGCGCGGAATATCGAACATCTGCGCCAGTTGCGACACCGGCAGGCGCGCGTCTTCGCGCAGCGCCGCCAGCAATCGTCGGTCAAGAGCGTCCAAATCTGGCGCCTGTGTCGTGCGTGTGGTCATGATGTGCGTCCCGGATCGTGCGCCTTTGACATAACAGACCTGCCTGCTTCAAGACAGCCCTATGGCTTTGAGGGGGCGACAGAGGCCGAACCATCTGTTAAGAACGTGGTTAACCGGACGTGAAGATGGGGGAGTTTGACGTGTCGCGCCTGCTCGGACTGGCTTTGATCTTAATCGCCGCAAGCGCTGCGGCCCTGTTCTATTTCGCGCCGACCCTCGCCTTTTACGACATCCGCAGTTCATGCCAGAGCCAGGATGTCGAGGCGCTGTCTAAGCTCGTCGATTATGACGCCGTGCGCGCCGGACTGCGTCTGCAACTTGATGCGGGCGGTCAGGGCGTGCCCGCGCCTACGCCCAACGCCATCAACGATCCGGTCGGCGCGACGGGCGACGCCCTGAAAAACGTCGCCGATTCGGTGGGCAAAGCCTTTAACGACATGATCCATCCCGAACAGGCCAAGCCAGCGCCGCCCGTCATCGACGCCAACAGCTATCTGACGCCGCGCGCCCTGCTGGCCCTGACCTATGGCATGGCCATGGACGCCAATACTTCCGATCCCGCGCGCTATGACGGCAAGCCGCCTGCGCCGCACGTCGCCTTCTTCTCGCTGGAGCATACGCGCCTGACCATAACGGACGAGATGCGCGGGACGACCACCTTCACCTTCGAGCGGCAGGGCGTAACTCATTGGCGTCTGGTGCATATCGGTCTGCCGACGCCAGGAACCGACGCCGAAACCAGCCCGTCCCTGGTTAGACCCAATTGGGGTCGAGGCGCAGCCACATCTCGCGCGCCTCGGCGTCGGGATCGTCAACCTGCTGGCATTGCGCATCGACCAGCATGGTGGCGCGCCGGTCCGGCGTATAAGGCGGCCAGACCGCCACGCCCGGCGCCGACGGTTGCCCTGTATGGGCGAAACTGGCCCAGATGGCGCTCAGATTCAGCGACGCCGCCTTCACGCCTGGCCCGTCGCCATGCAGTCCCTTTTCATCGAAATTGGCGAAGGTCGGCCCGATATCGGTGGCGTGACCGGCCCCCAGACGCGCGCCCGACGCGCCCTTAATGGGCAGGTTGGAGGGATAATCCCAGCGATAGCGATAGACCGGCGCAGCCTGCGCCGCCTTGCGATCAGCTAGAACCACAGTCTCAACCCCCATGGTGCGCGCCGTCATGATGGCCAGAAACAACTCCGATGGCGTCGCCTGCGGCATGAGCTGGCGGTAGGTCGTCAAAATTGTCTCAGCCTGCGCGCCGAAACTCTCCCGCAGCCTCTGCGTCAGTCCCGCCGCATCCAGGGTGAAGGCCGCCGGATCGTTCATGAAGAAAAACGCCGCTTCGGTTCTATTGCTGGCGATCAGCAGCGGAACCTCGGCGCAGGTTGCGCAGGCGACCGGATCGAACGGATCGACGGGCAAGGCCCAGCCATCGACCACAGGGCCGAAATGGCCGGGCAGGGTCGATTCCGAAAACGATATGCCCGGCATATCCGGCTGAGGCGGCGCCCGAAAGCCCGGCGTCGCCTGCGCCAGCGGACCATGTCCCGCCTCACCGTCCCATTGCAGCTTGAGCAGGGTTTCGACAGGAACCTCGTTCAGACGCCGCGCATCGGTCAGATCAAGCGCGCGCATCAGACGCTGCGTCGTCTCCGCCGCCGTCGCGCGCGGCATCCGACGCAGTTGCGCGCCGCTCTGGATGCCCGCCTTGTGAAACAGGCCCTTCGCAGCGGGCATGCCCAGCAGCGTGCCGACCTTGGCGCCGCCGCCGGACTCGCCGAAAATCGTGACATTGTCGGGATCGCCGCCAAAGGCCGCGATATTGTCGCGCACCCATTGCAGAGACGCGATCATGTCGAACATCGACGCATTGCCTGATGTCGCGTAGTCCTCGCCCAGCGCATCGCCTAGCCATAAAAAGCCCAGCAGGCCCAGCCGGTGATTGGGCGCGACCACCACCACATCGTACAAGGCCGCCAGCCGCGCGCCGTCCTGCGTCGTTGAACCCGCCGACCCGGTCGAATAACCGCCGCCGTGGAAATAGACCATGACCGGGCGTTTGCGCCCGTCGTTCACGGCAGGCGTCCAGAGGTTCAAAACCAGACAGTCCTCGCTGCGATCGGGCTCCTGCTCGCCATAGGTCGAGCCTGGCGTCTGCGGCGCGGGCGGCCCCAGGCGCAGCGCCTCGCGCACCCCGGTCCATGTCGGCGCAGGGGGCGGCGCCTTGAAGCGGTTGGCGGCGGAGACCGAACCTGCATAGGGGACGCCTTTGAAGGCGACGGCGCCGCGCTCATGGCCGCCGCGCAGGCGGCCTTGAGCCGTCTCGACCTCGACAAACGGGCCTGTGATCAAGGTCGAGGTCGGCAAAACGTCGGCGCGCGCCGACGCCGCCAAACCAAGGCCCGCGATAGAGGCCAGCATCTCGCGACGTCGCATCTGCATCCGTATCTTCCCTGCATATTTTTATTATGCAGGCAGGCTATCCCCGTAAGCCGTCTTCGACAAGAAGTTTGTTAGCGCTATCAGACTCTCATGCCGCACGAACACTGTCTTGCAGAACCGCCGCAGCGGCGGTCATCGCCGTCAGCCCCTGCTCGCGGAAAATATCGAGCGCCGCCTCCAGCGCGTAGGCGGCCTCAGCGCGCTCCATCATGAAACCGCTGATCTCGCCGCGCGCGACATAGATACGCGCCAACTGCCACTGTAACACCGCCCAGGCGACCGGATCGTCATGCGCGCGGATCGAACGCAGTTCGGACTTAAACGCGGCTTCGGCGTGATCCAGCGCCTTGAGACTACCCTGACTTTCCGCCTGACGTGTGCGACAGGCGGCGCGCGCCTCCAGCAACCGGGCGCGTAAGGCCAGGCCCTTTTGCAGCGGCCGTTTCAGCGCCAGATCGTAAACCGCCATCGCCTTGCCGTGCAATTCCGTCTCCAGAGTCAATTCGGCCAAAATCTGCAAACCCGACGCCAGCAATTGCTGGTGCGCGACCCAGTCCAGCGGCGCATGTTCATAATCGAAAATGGCGTCCTCGCGCGACAGCAGCGCCACCCCCTCGCTGACCGTTTCGGGACGTCCTTCGATTTCCCCGGCCCAGATCTGCGCCTGCGCCAGCCGCAGCGTAACGCGCGCATGGGTGACCGGTTCGTAAGCCGGATCGAGCCGCGCCCGCAGCGCCTCAAAATCCCGGACCACCGCCGTCATCAGACTGGCGTCGCCGCGATCCACGCCGACCATCATCAGCAGGTCGGCGCGGTCCAGACGCGCCAGCGCCGCCTCGATCTTGTCCGCACTGGCGTGCGTCCTGATCACACGCTGATCGGCGCGCTCCACGGCCCGGTCTATGTGCGACATGGCCAGCATGGCCAGTTCGAGATCCTCGCCAATGCCCTGACGCACGGCCAGACGCATGGCCAGTTGCGCCTCGGCGCGGTTGTAGCGCGCGCGCAGGGCGTCGTCCTCCTGCACCGCCGCGCGCCCCGTCGCCAGCAGGTCTTCCGCCGATGACAGCAGGTCGCCCGTCTCGAACAGATCGTGGCTCAGAAGACAGGTCAAGGCCTGCTCCAACGCGGCCAGAGCCGCCTCCTGCGCCGATTGCGCCGCCTTGCCGGCGTTTTCCGCCGAGGCCGCCGCGCGCCGCACCGCCACCGGATCGCCGGTGCGGCGCGCATATTCGCGCCAGATCAGCGCCGCCTGAATATAGGGCGTAAACCGGTCGCGCGTGGAGACGCGCCCGCCTTCGATGTCGAACTGACGTCCCTGCGCAATCAGCATCTGCAGATTCATCAGCTCATACAGGCTGGCGTCGGCGTCGATCCGATCGTGCTGGCGGAAGATGCGCCGCAATTCGCGTCCAAATTCAAACATACTGGCCCTGGTCCGTTCGCCTGATCAACAGCGTGTCAGGACGATACGCCGCGTCAGTCTTCGGACGCGAAGATGCAAACGCCGCGCCGCCCGCGCCACGCCCGGCGCGAATTCGCAATAGGGCTTGCGCAGCAAGGGGTTTCAGCGCATGCAGAGCCCATGTTGGAAACCCTGTCCCGCGTCGTCGTCTTCTTCGGCTTCATCGCGCTCGGCGCGCTTCTGGTCCGTTTGAAACGGCTCGATCAGAGCGGGTTGAACGGATTGTCGGCCTATTTTTACTGGCTGGCCTTTCCGTGCTGGCTGCTGGTCAGCTTTTCCCGCCTGCCGCCGCTCGACGCCGGACATGCGCGCGTGCTGATCGTCTATATCGCCGCCATGCTGGTCGCGGCGCTGATCGCCGTAGTCCTCATACGTCTGTTGGGCGGCGACCGGTCGCACGCGATAGCGGCGGGTATGGCGTCTTTGGTCAACAACTCGGCCTTCCTCGGCGTGCCGGTGGTCGCCAGCCTGTTCGGCCCGAAGGTGATGCTGATGGGGCCTCTGGTCGTCGCCGCCGACTTTCTCGTGCTCTTCAGCATCGGCTGCGCAGGACTGGCCAAGGCGTCCGGCCATACCTTCCGCGAAGCGCTTGTTCATACGTCGAAAAATCCGACGGTTATCGGCGCCGCGCTGGGCGTCGCGCTGATGAGCCTGAACCTGCATTTCCCGCCGGTTCTGGACAACGCGCTCGACCTTCTGGGCAAGTCCGGCCCGCCCGTGGCGCTGGTCGCGCTGGGCGGCATGCTGGGCCTTATGCCTGCGCCGCGCCTGATCCGGCCCGACCGGCTCAGCATCTTCGCCATGGTCGGTAAAATTATACTGGCCCCAGCACTGGTGGCGTTAGCGCTTTCATGGCTGCGGGTCGATCCGCTCACCTTCCGCGTCTGTGTCTTCCTGAGCGCGACCCCGACCGCCGTCAGCGTGTTCGTGCAGACGCGCATGTATGATGTCTGGAGCGAAGGCGCGGCGAAAACCGTGGCGCAAAGCACGCTGATCAGCCTGTTCACCCTGTCGGCGCTGGCCTTGTTGCTGGCGATGTAATTATTTCGGCGCCCCCGCCGAACCGGCCAGGATGCCGCCATCAATGTTGAATTCGGACCCGGTAATGAAGGTGGCCTCGTCAGACGCCAGCAGAATCACAATGGCCGCCACCTCGTCGGGCCGCCCGAAACGATGCAGCGGGCTGGCCCTGGCGACGGCCTCGGCGTCAGCGCCATCTTTCAGCATCGCCTCCCACATCGGCGTCAGGATGGCCGCCGGATGCACCGAATTACAACGGATATTCACCCCCTGCTCGGCGCAGTAGAGCGCCACGCTCTTGGTGTGGTTGCGCACCGCCGCTTTGGAGGCCGCATAGGCCGCCTGATGGGGCACGCCGACCAGTCCTGAGCGCGACGACATATTGATGATCGAACCGCCCGTCGGACGCATGACGCGGATGCCGTGCTTGCACCCCAGAAACACCCCGTCCAGATTGACGCGCATCACGCGCCGCCATTCGTCGAGCGTTGTGTGTTCAGGATCGTTCTGACCGTCTGCGGCATTGCCCGTCACGCCAGCATTATTGACCAGCACGTCGAGACGGCCGTGTTCTGCGATCACGGCGTCCAGACCTGTAATCCACGACGCCTCTTCAGCCACGTCCAGTTGCAGAAAATGCGCGCGCTCACCCAGTTCATCGGCCAGCCTCGTTCCGGCGGACGGATGGATATCGGCGATCACAACACGCGCGCCTTCCTTGTGGCTGGCGCGCACAATCGCTTCGCCGATGCCGCTGGCGCCGCCGGTGACCAGAACGATCTTCCCGGCCAGGCGCGCCATCAGATCAGCGCCTTCACCGCGTCGAGTCCGGCCTCGGCTCTGGTATCGTCCGGCGCGCCGCCCTGAGCGAAGTCAGGCTTGCCGCCCGCGCCCGCGCCGCCCATGGCGATCACCGCCGCCTTGGCCAGTTCTGCGGCGTTGTAGCGACCGGTCAGGTCCGGCGTCACCGCCACCGTCACCGCCGCCTTGCCGTCCAGCTTGCCGACCAGGGCGACAATGCCTGAGCCGATCTGCTTCTTGAAATCCTCGGCCAGAGGACGCAGATCCTTGCCGCCAACGCCGTCGAGCACGCGCGCCATCACCTTGACGCCGTTGATCTCTTCCGGTCCTGACGCCGCCCCGCCGCCGCCAACGGCCAGGGCGCGCTTGGCTTCGGACAGCTCTTTTTCCAGCTTCTTGCGCTCCGCGATCAACGCCTCGACGCGCGCCGCGACTTCTGACACCGGCGTCTTGAACTGGTCGGCCAGGGCGCGCGCGACGCCCGCCTGTTCCAGCAGAAACTGCCGCGCCGCCTCGCCGGTCAGGGCTTCAATGCGGCGCACGCCCGCCGCCACGCCGCCTTCGGAGACGATCTTGAACAGGGCGATGTCGCCGGTGCGCGCCACATGGGTGCCGCCACACAGTTCGACCGAGAAGCTGCCGGGACCGTCCAGCGCCTTCCCCAGCGCCAGCACGCGCACCTCGTCGCCGTATTTTTCGCCGAACAAGGCGACCGCCCCCTCGGCGATGGCGGCGTCCGGCGTCATCATCTTGGTCGAGGCGACCGTATTCTGCTGTACGACGGCATTGACCTCGGCCTCGATGCGCGAAATTTCGTCGTCGGTCAGCGGCGCGCCGTGGCTGAAGTCGAAACGCATCCGATCGGCGTCCACCAACTGCCCCTTCTGCGCCACATGTGGGCCCAGAACGTGCTTGAGCGCGGCGTGCAGCAGGTGCGCCGCCGAATGGTTGGCGCGCGTGGTGGCGCGCTTATGCGCATCGACGTGCAGTTCGACCTTGTCGCCCAGTTTCAGCGCGCCTTCGGTGATCTCCATGCGATGCACGATCAGTTCGCCCGCCTGACGATGGGTGTCCAGCACGCGCGCCTTGCCGTGCAGCAGGTCCACCGTGCCGGTGTCGCCCGCCTGCCCGCCGCCTTCCGGATAGAAGGGGGTCTTTTCAAAAATCGCCTCGACCACATCGCCGACATGCGCCTCATCGACGCTCTCGCCATCCAGCACCAGCGCCTGCACATGCCCCTGCGCGTCGAGATGGTCGTACCCAACGAATTCCGATGCGCCAACGGCGTCACGGATGGCGAACCATTCCGCCGCCACGGCCTTTTCGCCGGAGCCGGTCCAGTGTTCGCGCGCGCGATTGCGCTGTTCTTCCATCGCGCTTTCAAACCCGGCGACATCCACGCTCAGCCCCTTGGCGCGCACCGCGTCCTGAGTCAGATCGAGCGGGAAGCCATAGGTGTCGTACAGCTTGAACGCCGTCTCGCCCGCCAGCATATCGCCGTCCTTCAGGTCGCGCGTCGCCTCGTCGAGCAGGGTCATGCCACGGCCCAGGGTGCGGCGGAAGCGCTCCTCCTCCTGACGCAGCGTGTCAGCAATGGTCGCCTTGGCGCGTTTGAGTTCGCCGTAATGATCGCCCATTTCAGCAACAAGCGCCGGGACCAGACGGTGCAGCAAGGGCTCCTGAGCGCCCAGAAGATAGGCATGACGCATGGCGCGGCGCATGATCCGGCGCAGCACATAGCCGCGGCCTTCGTTGGACGGCGACACGCCGTCGGCGATCAGGAAGCTGGTCGAGCGCAGATGGTCGGCGATGACGCGATGTGACGGCAAGGCCTCGCCTTCGGCCTTCACACCGGTCGCCGCTTCCGATGCGGCGATCAGATGGCGGAACAGGTCGATGTCGTAATTATTATGTACGCCTTGCAACACCGCCGCGACCCGTTCCAGCCCCATGCCCGTGTCGATTGACGGGCGCGGCAGGTTCAGGCGCGTTCCATCTGGCTGCTGGTCGTATTGCATGAAGACCAGATTCCAGATTTCGACGAAACGATCGCCATCTTCTTCCGGCGAGCCCGGAGGGCCGCCCCAGATGTGTTCGCCGTGATCGAAGAAGATTTCGGTGCAGGGGCCGCACGGCCCGGTGTCGCCCATCGACCAGAAATTGTCCGACCCCGCAATGCGGGCGATCTTCGATTCCGGCAGACCGGCGATCTTCTTCCACAGTTCGAAAGCCTCGTCGTCATCGACATAGACGGTCGCCATCAGGCGCTTGGGGTCGATGCCATACTCCTTGGTGATCAGATTCCAGGCAAATTCGATCGCCTCGGCTTTGAAGTAGTCGCCGAACGAGAAGTTGCCGAGCATCTCAAAGAAGGTGTGGTGACGCGCCGTATAGCCGACATTATCGAGATCGTTGTGCTTACCGCCCGCACGCACCACCTTCTGCGAGGTCGTAGCGCGCTTGTAGGGCCGCGTCTCCGCGCCAGTGAAGACGTTCTTGAACTGCACCATGCCCGCATTGGTGAACATCAGAGTCGGATCGTTCTGCGGCACCAGCGCCGACGATGCGACGACCTCGTGTCCCTGCTTCGCAAAGTAATCGAGGAAGGTCTGACGGATCTGGTTCAGGGAAGGCGTGGACGACATGAGCTAACCGGAAAACCGCTCCAACTGGGCGTTAAGACAAATATCGCCCGTATATAGAGGCGGTTAAAGCTCAGCGCAAAGACCTTTCCGCACATGCGGAAAAGAAAAGACGCTCCGGCGTGCCGGAGCGTCTTTGAGCCATGACGGCAGGCTGGGTTTGGCGATTCGGCGCCGCCGTCGCAGCCCAAACCTCAGAGCGACTCGTCGCCTTCATTTGCGTCATGTTCCGGCGCTCCCAGCATGTCTTCGGAAATGACGCCCGACTTCTTGCGGATCGCCATCTCGATTTCATTGGCCAGATCGGGATTGGCCTTGAGGAATTCGCGCGCATTGTCGCGACCCTGACCGATGCGGGTCGAATTGTACGAGAACCAGGAACCGGCCTTTTCGACAATCCCGCCCTTCACGCCAAGGTCGATCAATTCGCCCAGCTTGGAAATGCCCTGGCCGAACAGGATGTCGAATTCGACTTCGCGGAACGGCGGGGCGATCTTGTTCTTGACCACCTTGACCTTGACGCTGTTGCCGATGTTTTCGTCGCGCACCTTGATTGCGCCGGTGCGGCGGATGTCGAGACGGACGCTGGCGTAGAATTTCAGCGCATTGCCGCCCGTCGTGGTTTCCGGCGAGCCGTACATCACGCCGATCTTCATGCGGATCTGGTTGATGAAGATGACGATGCACTTCGACTTCGAGATTGAGCCGGTCAGCTTGCGCAACGCCTGCGACATCAAACGCGCCTGAAGACCGGGCAGGCTGTCGCCCATATCGCCTTCGATTTCGGCGCGCGGCGTCAAGGCCGCCACCGAGTCCACCACCACGATGTCCACGGCGCCCGAACGCACCAGCGTATCGGTAATCTCCAGCGCCTGCTCGCCATTGTCCGGCTGCGACACCAGCAGGTCGTCGAGATTGACGCCCAGCTTGTTGGCGTAAGTCGGATCGAGCGCATGTTCGGCGTCAACAAAAGCCGCCGTGCCGCCCGCCTTCTGGATTTCGGCTACCGTATGCAGGGCCAGGGTCGTCTTACCTGACGATTCCGGACCATAGATTTCAATAACGCGCCCCTTCGGCAATCCACCGATGCCCAGCGCCATGTCCAACCCCAGAGAACCGGTCGAGACTGATTCAATCTCCTGCACCTTGCCATTCGAGCCGAGCTTCATCACCGAGCCCTTGCCAAACGCCCGGTCGATCTGAGCCAGCGCCGCTTCGAGCGCGCGTTGCTTTTCGGATTCGTTCTTACCCACGAGTTTCAATACCGCCTGCGACATAACCAAACCCTCCTATGTCACGATTCCCCCACCCCGGTGTCGGTTTTGGTGGATAACTGATCTGACATAAAAGGCGTACTTCATTTGTTCCGTGTTCGCAAGATGTTCTTGGAACTTTTGCAGAACAAATTTTGAAAATAACGCTTTTACAAACGCTTACGTCAACCCAAGTCCATCATAAAGACCTTCCAGAACATCCAGCGGCATGGAGCCATGCGTCAGCCCCGTATCGTGGAACTTTTTGATGTCGAAGGCGGCGCCCTGCTTCTTCTTCATCGCCTCGCGGATCGACAACCAGGTCAGCTTGCCGACCATGTAACCCAGGGCCTGTCCCGGCCAGGCGCAGTAGCGCTCGATCTCGGTCGCGCAGGCCGATTCGGCGTCGCCCAACTGATCCTGCATATAGGCGATCGCCTGTTCGCGGCTCCAGCCGAGATGGTGCGTGCCGGTATCGACCACCAGTCGCACCGCGCGCAGCAGGGCGTCGTGCAGATAGCCGATGCGGCCATAGGGGTCGTTATCGTACAGCCCCATCTCGCCCGCCAGTTGCTCGGCATAGAGCGCCCAGCCCTCGACATAGGCGTTGAAGCTGGCGATCTTGCGCAATTGCGGCATGTCGACCTCCTGCTGGATGGAGATCTGCATATGATGGCCCGGCACGGATTCGTGATAGGTCAGGGTCGAAAGCAGGAATTTCGGCGTCTCCGCCGTATCGCGCAGATTGATATAATAGATGCCGGGGCGCGAGCCATCGAGCGCGGCAGGCTGATAATAGCCGCCGGGCTGGCCCGCCTCGATAGCGGGCGGCACGCGCCGGATCGTCACCTTGGTCTTCGGTACGACGCCGAAATATTGCGGCACGCGCGCATAGACCTGATCGACCTTGGCGTTCAGGTCCTGGATCAGTTGCGCCTTGCCGTCATCCGTATTGGGATAGAGCTGCGCCGGATCGGTATAGAGGGCGTGCATGAGCGGCCCGGGCGCGCCCGTCTTGCCCAAAGCTCTGAAGCGCGCGGTCAATTCGGCATTGATGTCGCTGACCTTTTGCAGGCCGAGGTCATGAATGTCCTTCGGCGAGGTCTGAGTGGATGTTCCCGACTTGGCCGCCCAGACATAGTAGTCATCGCCGCCCGGCAGTTCACGCACGCCCGCCTCATGCCGCGCCTTGGCCAGCAGGTCGTTCAGCGCGCCGATCTGCCGGTCCAGCGCCGCCTTGATCGGCCCGCCGACCTTGGCGACGGCTGGGGTTTGCCAATCGCCCGCGATATTGGCCGACGCCGTGCGCGCGACCAGCGAGGTCACCAGCGTCGCCGTCTCCGGCTGCGCATCACGCAGGCCGCTGAGCTGCGTAATCGCCGCTTTCAGAATGAAGTCCGGCGTAGTCACGCCGCGCGCCGCGTCCTGACGCAGACGGTCGGTTTCCTGATCGAGTGCGACGGCGAAGGCGTCAAGACGGCTCAGATAGGCCTGCGCATCGGTCTCGTTAGCAATCGTGTGCTGGGTGTTGAGAAAGTCGGGAATCACGCAGCCGAAGCCCGACAACTGACTGACCACATAGGGCGTCGGCGCATAGAAGACGAGATTGATCGCCGTGCCGTTATCGCCGAACGGAAACCCCTTGGCGCCCTCCAACTGGGTTTGCAGATCCCACAGCACCGTGTCGTAATTGACCCGGTCGGACAGGTTCATGGCGTTGCGGTCCAGCCCTTCCAGCAGCACGACCGCCTTTTGCAGCCGCGTCACATTGGCCGCCAGCCCCGCCGCGCTGCGGTCGTCGAGTCGCGCCTTCTGATAGGCGAAATCGCCCTTATCCATGCCAAACGAGGTCGCCGCGGTCGGCGACTGCGTCAGCAGGTCGTTGAGAATCGTGTGAAAAGCCGCCGTCAGCGCCGTCTTCGTCGAAGGCGCGGTTTCGTCCGGGATGACGGGTTTCGGCGGCGGCGCGGGCGCATGATGCACGGCCTTTTTGTGCGTCGTCTTGCGGTGCGTGGTTTTACGCTTACGGGTCGTCGTCTTTTTCTTTTTATGTTTGACGGCGCCCAGCGCCTCGCTGGCGCCGAGGCCCAGAACTGACGCCAGAGCGCCCAGAAGATGACGACGATCGAACATTGAAAACAGCGCTCCGGTAGTTGCACGCGTGACTTGGCGGCAAACTAGGCTTAAATCCGCCGCGACTGCAAGCTGATAACTGCGCCTGTTCTGAGCGCGAACCGCATGTTAGTCAGACGCCTGAACAGCCAAGGTAGCTCCATGTCGCGTTTCTTCGTCTTTCAATCGGTCATAGTCCTCACCCTCGCCTTCGCCGCGCTCGGCCTGTGGGTTCATCCTGATTTCTGGCTGGCTTTGATCGTGCTTCTGCCGCTGTGTCTGCTGGGGATTTATGACCTGATCCAGCCGCATCACGCCATCTTGCGCAACTATCCGCTGATGGGCCATTTCCGCTATATTTTTGAATATATCCGCCCGGAAATCCGCCAGTATTTCATCGAAGACGAGCGCGACCCCCTGCCTTTTTCGCGCGACCAGCGCGCCGTCGCCTACCAACGCGCCAAGAATGAATCGGATGTTCGCCCGTTCGGAACCGTGCTGAACCCGGACGGCATAGGGTATGGCTGGATCTCGCACTCCGTCATGCCGGTCGAAATCAAGAATGCGGATTTTCGTATCGACATCGGCGGCGTTCAATGCCGCAAGCCTTACCGCAGCTCCATTCTGAACATTTCCGGCATGAGCTTCGGCGCTCTGGGCGGCCACGCCATTGAAGCGCTCAGCACCGGCGCGAAACTGGGCGACTTCGCTCAGGACACCGGCGAGGGCTCAATCAGCCCCTATCACGTCAAGGGCGGCGGCGATCTGATCTGGCAGGTGGCCAGCGGCTATTTCGGCTGCCGCACCAGGGACGGTCATTTCGACCCGGACCTGTTCGCCAGGACCGCCCAGTCCGAGCAAGTCAAGATGATCGAGATCAAACTGTCGCAAGGCGCCAAGCCCGGTCATGGCGGCGTCCTGCCCAAGGCCAAGATCACGCCCGAAATCGCCGCCACGCGCCTGATCGGTATGGATGAGGACTGCGTGTCGCCGGCGCGCCATTCGGCCTTCTCCACGCCGGTCGAGATGATGCAGTTCCTGCAAACCCTGCGCGACCTGTCCGGCGGCAAGCCGGTCGGTCTCAAACTGTGCGTCGGACACCGCTTCGAGGTGCTGGCCATGATCAAGGCCATGCTGCTAACCGAAATCATTCCCGACTTCATCGTTGTGGACGGCGCCGAAGGCGGCACCGGCGCGGCGCCGATGGAGTTGTCCGACCATGTGGGTCTGCCTTTGGTCGAGGGACTCAGTTTCATGCACAACGCCCTGACGGGCGCGGGCCTGCGCGACGACCTCAAGCTCGGCGCGTCCGGCAAGATAGTCACCGCCTTCGATTTCTGTCGCATCCACGCCCTTGGGGCCGACTACGTGAACGCAGCCCGCGCCTTCATGTTCAGTCTCGGCTGCGTACAGGCGCGCGCCTGCCACACCAACCGATGCCCGACCGGCGTGACCACACAGGACAAGGGGCGCCAGCGCGCACTCGTCATTGAGGACAAGGCGCCGCGCGTGGCCAACTTCCATCGCAATACGCTGGGGGCCATCGCCCAGGTGATCGGCGCGGCGGGCCTGACGCACCCGGAACAGCTACGACCGTGGCATGTCCATATCCGCAATACAGTCGGCCAGATCGTGCGCGGCGACGCCGCCTATCCCGCCGTGGCGCAAGGCGCCCTGCTCAGCGGCTCGGCGGACGAACGCCTGATGCGCGAATGGGACCGCGCCGACGCCCACAGCTTCGCGCCGAAGTTTTAGGCGGCCTTGCCGCGAAGCCGCAACAGGACAGGGCATGGACCGCTATCGGCGCGTAGCCGCCTTTGGCCACCCGACCAATGCAGTTGCGGCCGGTGCGGCAGATGTTCCGGCAGGCGGACGTTCCACGCCAGCCCCAAACCTTCCAGCGCACGAATAAAGCGATAGCCAGGATCACTCTGCCCTCTGTAAAGGCTAATGCGCGCAGAGCCCGGAAAGGCATGGTGATTATTATGCCATGCCTCCCCCATCGTGATCATTCCGGCGAAGCTGACATTGCGCCCCTGTACGCCTGCGCCGCGCACCTGCCAGTTGCGCGTCTCATCGGCATGGGCCAGATAGCCGATCAGCCAGTGTCCGGTCACCGTCACGGCGACCTGAGCGCATACGCCCCACAGTACCCACGCCCAACCGCCGATAACGAAGAAAGCGACCGCCCATGGCAGGTGCGCCAATATCCAATGGCGGTCCAGCCAGCGGTAAAACGGATCGTTAGCAACTTCCGCCTCTATAGTCAGGCACGGCGGCGCCTGTAGCCGCAGTTCGCAGTGCATCTGCCAGATTGCATCGATCAGCGGCGGTTGGCGATGCGCGAAATAGTCATGGCACTGGGGCTGTCTTTGCGCCCAGTCGCGAAAATCGTGCGTACGGATCATCGCGATCGGGCCGCCCAAGCCCACAAGCGTTCCAGCGTAAACCAGACAGTATTCGAGCCATTTGGGGCAGTCGAAACTTCTGTGGATCAGTCGCCGATGCATACCGACCGAATGTCCGATCAACAGCACCGTCGCGGTCTTGGCTGCAAACAGCAAAATCGCGTCCCAGCGCAAAAAAGCTATGCACCCCGCCATAGCTCCGCCATACATAGTCAGCAAAAACAAAGATTTAGCCGGCGACCACACGATGCTCCCCCGCCACGGATTCGCGCCGTGCATGTCTTCGATCCGATGTATATTTTCAAAAGATTCGCGCATAAGCTTCCCCCTTGCGGTTCGACTTGACCAACCGCATCAGCATCCCTACATTTAGTTAACTGACTAATCGTTATCGCCGCACGATCATTTCGTCAATACGTTAAATGACTAAATGTTGTAACGCTCGAATGGACTTCCAATGCGCGTTGTCAAAACCTTTGAAGCCCTCGCCTCTGAACCGCGACTGCGCATTCTCGCCTATCTCTCTGAGGCGTCCCTGACCGCCGGAGAGATTGCGGAGCGCTTCGATATGTCGAAGCCGTCACTGTCCAAGCATCTGAGCATCCTGGAAAACGCTGGTCTGATCGCCAGTGAACGCAAGGGAAAATATATCCATTACAGTATCGTCCAGGAACATATCGCCAATATGCTCGACGGCTACCTTCAGGAAGTCTGCCCTGTGCGCGCGCCGCTGCGCCGGGAAAGTCGAGACATAGCGCGTCGTGCGGAGACGGACGACGACGCCTGACTTGCCGCACGCCGCACTCCGTGCAAAGCTGCCCCTCACACGTCCGGGGGCAACGAGACGACGACAGGGAGACTAATCTATGCGCGGCCTATATCTGACCACGGCGCTCGCCTGCGCGCTGCTCGCGCTTGCGCCGATTGCGAGCGCGCAAACCTATCCGTTTCAGAATCCCGACCTGCCCGCCGCACAGCGCATTCAGAACCTTCTGTCGCTGATGACGATCGACGAAAAGATAGACGCGCTCAGCACAAACACCGCTGTACCGCGCCTGGGCGTGCCGAGCTTAGGGTCTTCTGAGGGCATCCACGGCGTCGTGCAGCGCGGCAATGAGCAACGCAAGCTGCCGCCGATCCATACCACCCAATTCCCGCAACCACCCGGCATGGGCGAAACCTGGGATCCGGGGCTGGTGCAGAAGGCCGCCGCCGTGCAGGGCTACGAGGCGCGCTACATCACCCAGACCAACGCCGACTATCATCACCCGGTCCTGATGCAGTGGGGGCCGCAATCGGACCTGATGCGCGATCCGCGCTGGGGCCGCTCCGAGGAAGTCTATGGCGAAGATCCGTTCCTGAACGGAACCATGGCGAGCGCCTATGTGAAGGGGCTGCAAGGCGACGACCCGAATTACTGGCAGGCGGGCGCGTTGCTCAAACACTTCCTGGCCAATTCCAATGAGAACGGGCGCGGCAGTTCATCGTCCAATTTCGATGAGCGCGAATTCTACGAATACTATTCCGTCCCGTTCCGCATGGCGTTTGAAGACGGCGGCGCGCGGGCTTTGATGGCGTCCTATAACGCCTGGAACGGCACGCCCATGGCGGTCAATCCGATCCTGCAAAGCCTGGTCATCGACCAATGGGGCGCCGATGTAATCTCCTCCGATGGCGGCGCGGTCACCAATCTCGTCAAGCTTTACAAGCGCTATCCGACTCAGGAGGCCGCCGTCGCGGCGACGCTCAAGGCCGGGATCAATCAGTATCTCGATGTTTACAAGGATGAGATGCGCGCCGCGCTCAAGGACGGTCTGGTCACCGAAGCCGACATCGACGCCGCCCTCGCCCGCAAGTTCCGCGTTACGCTGAAACTCGGTCTGCTTGACCCGCCAGAGCATAATCCCTATGCGCGGATCGGGACCGGACCGGAGCCGTGGACAACGAACGCGGACAAGGCCGTGGCGAAACAGATCGCGTTGGAATCCATCACCCTGCTGAAGAATGCGGACCATGTTCTGCCGTTGGACCGGACGAAGCTCAGGACGGTCGCCGTGGTCGGGCAACTGGCGGACAGCGTGCATTGGGACTGGTACGGTGGCCTGCCGCCCTATGCCATCACGCCGCTGGATGGGATCAAGGCCGCCCTCGGTCCCGACGTCAAGGTAATCTATGCAGAAAGTGGCGACGCAGCCGTCGAGGCGGCGAAAGGCGCCGATGCGGTCATCGCCGTGGTTGGCAACGATCCGACCTGCGGCCCGAATATGGCGCACGACTGGATCGCCGACGGCACCAAGCCCTGCGCCGATCCGGGTGACGGGCGCGAGGGCCGCGACCGCGAAACCCTGTCTCTGGCGCAGGAAGGGCTGGTCAAACAGGTTCTGGCCGTCAATCCGCGCACCGTCATGGTGCTGGTGTCGAGCTTCCCCTACACCATCGACTGGTCGCAGGCGCACGTTCCGGCCATATTGCATATGACCCATTCTTCACAGGAGGAAGGCAGCGCCATCGCCGCGGTGCTGTTCGGCGATTATAACCCCGGCGGTCATCTGACCGAAACCTGGCCCGCCTCAATGGCGCAATTGCCGCCGATGATGGATTACGACATCCGGCACGGCCGCACCTACATGTACTTCGACCGGGGCCACTGGGGCAAACCGCTTTATCCGTTCGGCTATGGCCTGAGCTACACAAGCTTCCGCTACAGTCATATCCGCCTCGACTCTCCGCATATGACAAAAGACGGCGCGATTACGATCAGCCTGGATGTGACCAATACCGGCCAGATGGCGGGCGACGCCACCCCGCAGCTCTATGTGCGGCACATGAAATCGGCGGTGTCTCGCCCCACGCTGGAACTTGAGGGCTTTGAGCGCATTCACCTGGGGCCAGGGGAAACGAAGACGGTCGTCATACCGCTTAAAGCCGCGCAACTGGCTTACTGGAACGCCGACAGCCACGCCTTTGTGGTCGAGACCGAACCGGTAAAGCTGATGGTCGGCGCATCTTCCGCCGATATTCGACTCAGCGCGACTCTGGAGGTCAGGTAAGCTCCTTATCGCATCCTTATATTTTGGCCACATCGACGACACATTGGCCCGAAAGGGTGCAGTCAGCCCGCTGCCTTTTTCCCGTTGAGGAATCGCCATGCGCTCCATCGTCGCCCTGTGTGTCTTCGCCGGCATCGCCCTGAATGCGATGCAAGCCATCGCTCAAGAGGCCGAACCGACGCCCACGGTCTATTCCGGACAGATCAAGGCGCCGGACGGTCAGGATCTGGGAACCGTAACCGTGACGCCGGGACCGGACGGCGTCATCCTGCGAGTCAAGGCGCACGGACTGGCTCCTGGCTGGCACGGCATGCATTTCCATGAAAAGGGCGCCTGCACCGACGATAAATTCGCTTCGGCGGGCGGGCATGTGCATGCGATGACGCCGGTGACGCATGGGTTTTTGGACCCAGGCCATAATGATGCGGGCGACCTGCCTAATCTTTACGTTGCGGCGGACGGCACAGCCAATGTCGAACTGTTCTCCAACCTCGTCACGGCGACCAAGACCGGCGATAAGCCTTATCTGATGGACGATGATGGTTCCGCCGTCGTGATCCACGCCATGCCCGACGACTATAAGACCCAACCCATAGGCGGCGCGGGCGTGCGCGTCGGCTGCGCGGCTCTGGCCGCCGGTTAGCCTGAAATATAACAGGCCAGTGCGCGCGTCATATCGTCGCGCACCTGCGTCGCCAGTTGCGGCGCGTCGCCCACCATGGCCGGTATGGCCTTGAGCATGTAGAGCAGACTCAGGCGCAGCGACACCAGCGCGTCGCCTTTGAGGTCTGGCCGCACAATGCGTAAGAGCCGCTCCAGACCGTCTTCAAGACGCGCCCGCAACTGACGGCGCGCCTCGCCTGCTTCGGGGCCAGCGTCACGCGCATCGAGGATCGCCATCACCGCCGTGCGGTCCGCCGTCAGGTCGAGCATCATCGCGACCAGACCTTCGGACATCTTCGCAGTCGTCAGTCCCGTCTGAAGCGCCAGAAGCGCATTAAGCCTGTCGCCCAATCGCGCGCCGTATTGATCCAGCAGCACCTCGGCCAACGCCGCCTTGGTCGGAAAGAATTGATAAAGCGAGCCGATCGACGCGCCCGCCTCGACCGCGATCGCCGTCATGGTCGCCGCGTCGTAGCCGCGCTCCGCGATGATTTTTGAGGCGGCGGCCAACAGATTAGCGACCCGCTGACGACCGCGCTCACGTTTCGGCGCGCGCATCTCGACGGACTCTGCGGTTGACTTTTGTGAGGACATCCTCATATATCCTTTTTATGAGGCCATCCTCATATTGGCATCATTGCCATACCGAATACGCCCTGTCAAAAAACTCTTCGCGAAAGGCGCCGCCATGCTTTCACTTGACCCCAAAACCACCGCTCTCATTTTGATTGACCTGCAAAACGGCATCGCCACGGGTGAACGCGCGCCCCATACCGCCGAGGATGTCGTGACGAAGGGCAAGGCGCTGGCGGACCAGTTCCGACAGGCTGGCGCGCCGGTCGTTCTTGTGCATGTCGGCTGGGATAAGGCCTATTCCGACATGCTCAAGGCGCCGGTTGACGCTGCCATGCCTCTACCGGAAGGCGGTCTGCCCGAAAGCTGGTTCGCCCTTGTGGACGGCCTGCAACAACCCGGCGACATTGTGGTTCATAAGCGCAATTGGGGCGCCTTCTATGGCACGGACCTAGACCTGCATCTGCGCCGACGCGGCGTCACCACCGTGGTTCTGGCGGGGATCGCCACCAATTTTGGCGTCGAATCGACCGCGCGAGACGCCTGGGAGCGCAATTACGCCGTCGTGATCGTTGAAGACGCCTGCACGACCGCCTCGGCGGAACTCCATCAATTGGCGGTCAAGTCTATCTTCCCCCGCATAAGCCGCGTCGTGTCGTCAACCGATCTCAAACTTGCCTGACGTCGGACGGATCGAGCGCAACCTCTTCCGGCGGCGGCAGAATGTGCGTCAGCCGCCGGTGCCAGAGCCATCCCAGCATCACCACTACCAGGGCCGTGGTCAGCATCAACCCCGCGACAGCCACATTCATCACCATCTCGTCGCCAGGGCTCAGATAGCGCACCAACGATCCGAAGGCATGACGCTCACTAAAGCCCGCCACGCCATCCGCCACATCGGGCCGCATCTGGATAAACCAACTGACCACGCAAATGACAATGGCCAGAGCCATAGCTTCAATGATCCCCGCCACGATGTAGCAGCGATGACGAAAGGCGCGCACGCCGCTCAGCACATACAAATATTTCCAAGGCGTCATACCGACAGAGTGGCGCTGAGCGTCTAAAGACTCAATGTGGAAACGCCGCCAGAGGGCGCGCCACTGGCGCAGGTCCGGCGCCGCGCGCCTTGACCACCGCCTTGACAGGGTAGGGCATCCGCATCACGGCCAACGGCGCCGAACTGATCGCGGGCGCTTCGGGCAATGGCAACCCGGCTTCCGCCGGAAATGTCACGCGCACCAGACCATCGCAATCGCACCGCAGCTTCCATTCCAGCAGGTCAGCGAATTCCGCCCCCATGCGCCGCGCCTCGACCAGATGGCGCACGCTCTCGCTCCAGCGCGTTCCGCATTCGCGACACGTCACATCGAAATGCAGATCGCGCGGCAGATCCTTCAGTTGCGGCGGAACCATATGGCCCATGTAAACCTCCTCAGGGTCGCCCCTCAGCAATGTTCACATTATGTTCCAATTGTGGATAAGAGTCAAGCGCGCGTTCTCACTACGTTCTCGTCCTCTCATTGGCAGGAAAATATGGTGCGGGCAGCCGGACTCGAACCGGCACGGGTTACCCCGACGGATTTTAAGTCCGTTGCGTCTACCGATTCCGCCATGCCCGCTTAAATCCGAAGCGTCTTATAATGAGGCGCGTTCGCTGCGTCGAGGGTTTTCGCGGCTTACCCTCAGACTTCTTCCAGCGCGGCTTTCGGATTGCGCGCCTGCGCCTCGCTGAGAACCGATTGCAGAGCCGCCTCCAGTTCCGCGGTCGCCTTGTCCACGGCCTCTGCCTCCAGACCGCGCACCACCAGTTGCGTGCCGAATTCGCCATCTATGGAAAGGCCGAAAGGATAACTGCCCAGCGACAGTTCCGGAAAGCGTTGCGCCACATCGCGCAAAGCGTCCGCCGCCCAGCTTTCGCCAATATAGGTCAGCTTCAATGTGCGCGACACGGTCTGCCGACCTGTACGCAGGCGCGGCGCAACGTCTTCCAGCATGGCCTGCATAATCTTGGGCACGCCCGCCATGACGAAGACATTGCCAATCTGGAAACCCGGCGCGGCGGACACCGGATTTTTGATCAGTTCGGCGCCATGAGGGATGCGCGCCATACGGCGGCTGTTCTCATTCAGTTCCCAGCCCATTTTAAGCGCGCGGTCGGCCAGCGCCTTCAGCGCCGCCGGATGCTCGCTGATGCCGACGCCAAACGCCTTGGCCATGCAATCGGCGGTGATGTCGTCATGCGTCGGTCCGATGCCGCCCGTGGTGAAGACATAATCATAAGAATCGCGAACCGCGTTGACGGTGGCGATAATCTGCGCTTCGTCGTCATGCACCACGCGCGCCTCGCGCAGGTCGATTCCCAGCGACGCCAGAAAACGCGCCAGCGTGTTGGTATTGCTGTCCGTCGTGCGTCCCGATAGAATTTCGTCGCCGATAATAATAATCGCTGCGGTGGGATTAGCTGTCGTCATTGGCAATAAAGGCTCCGCACATGAATCAACTCATCGCATTCGACGCTCTTATACAGGGGCGTCTGATCGCGCGCTATAAGCGTTTCTTCGCCGATATCGAATTGCCGGACGGCGCGCGGATCACCGCTCATTGCCCCAATCCCGGCAAGATGCTGGGCCTTTTGACGCCGGGTGCGCCTGCGCTTGTCACGCGCCTGCCCGGATCGAAGCGCAAGCTCGGCTACCGGCTGGAGGCTCTGCGCGCAGAGGCGGCGTTCGGCGCTCCTTGGGTCGGCGTCAATACTCAATGGCCGAACCGAATGATTGCGCACGCAATTGAAGCGGGCTTGATCCCTCCCCTGTCCGGCTATGCGCATTTGCGCCCGGAAGTCGCCTACGGCGCAGGCTCGCGCATCGACCTGCTGGCCAGCGGCCATGCCGACCTTCCAGATGCCTATATTGAAGTCAAGAACGTCCATCTGTCGCGTCAGCCGGGCCTTGCCGAGTTTCCTGACTGCGTGACCGCGCGCGGCGCCAAGCACCTGAGCGAACTGGCGCAGATGGCCGACGCCGGACATCGCGCCGTCGTCGTTTTCTGCATCCAGCGTGACGATGTCGCCGCCTTCGATATTGCGCGCGATTGCGATCCCGCTTTTAGCCGCGCCTTTGACGCCGCGCGCCTGGCGGGCGTGGAATTTTTAGCGTTAAGCTTTCAGGTATCGCCCGCAGGCATCGCCTTTGCGCGCGGCGTTTCCGTGGCATAGGCCGCCTGAGCGCCAGACGGCGCGATCTTCGGCGCCTTGCCCCCCAGCGCCGCCACCGCCATCAGCGCAGGAACCAGCGCCGTCTCCAACCCCGGCACAGCGAAATAGCGCGGCTCCCAGTCGGGGCGGAATTTTTCCTTATAGGCGCGCAGGCCCTCGAAATTATAGAATTCGCCGCCGATCTCCCAGATCAATGCGGCCAGTTTGGGCCACGCGCTCGATAAGGGCCGCGCCTGCAACCCCGCCAACGGCGCCAGGCCCAGAGAAAAATGCTGATAGCCGCTGTCGCGCGCATAAAAGATCAGTTGCAGGAACAGATAATCCATCACGCCGGGCGGCGAGGCCGGATCGTAACGCATCAAATCCAGGGTCAGCAGAGTCCGGTCCGAGGTCGGCCACAGATTGGCGAAGGCCATGATCCGCCCCTCGATACGCAGAACGGCCACCGGCGTCAGGCGCATATAGTCGTCCTGAAAACTGCCAAGAGAATACCCTTTTTCTTTGCCTGACTTGGCCTTGAGCCAGGCGTCGGAGACTTCGCGCAGCCGCGCCATATGCGCCGCCAGATCCTCCGGCGCGATCACTTCAAACCTGGCGGCCGCCGCTTCGAAGCGGCGCACGACCTGACGCAGGCCATAGCCCTTCTTCCCCGCCAGATCGAAGCCCTGCACATTGACCACCGCCTCCTCACCGATCTTGTACGGTACAAGGCCGAGGTCGATCATCAGCGGCAAAAGGCGCGGGCTGACCTGGTAAAAACTCAGACGCGCATTGCTCAGCGAAGCCATCTCCTTGAGTCGCCAGCACAGGGCCTCGGTCTCCGCTTTCGCGCCGACCGGCTCGCCCATCACAACCCACTGGTTGCCGGAGACGCCATACATGATAAAGGCGCTCTGCGCATCGTTCCACAGGATATGCTTGTCGCGCAGAAAGGCCAGCCAGGCCTGGGGATTGGAAGCGTCCGCCACCACCTGTTTGAGCCGCTCCATATCGGCCTCGTCCGGTTCCGGCGGCAATTGGCGCGCGATGCCGAACAGGCGGTAGAGGATCAGGATCGTGACCGTCACCCCCATCACCACCAGGGCGCGCAGAAACCGCGCCGCCGAGGCGTGGTAGGAGAAGTTCACCCACATCGACCGCGCATAGGGCACATGCTGATAGATATAGAAGCCAACCCAGACCACGCCCGCCAATGTGCCGAGACTGAGTCCAATCCACACCCAGTTGACCGACAGGGACATGAGGTGCGAACGCCGGTTGAAAGCATCCTTACAGGGGATCAGCAACAGGGCGCAGATGGTCAGCAGAACGGCGTTGGTCAGGGCCAGTTCGCGCGTCACCGACACCACCGCGCCAAGGCACAGCAGGAACAGGGCCATATACCAGGCGGTGTCGATGCGCTCCCACAGGCCGCGCGCCGTAAACAGCATCAGCACGCCAATAGCCGCGCCGATGGCATGCGAAAATTCGACAAGACCCAAAGGCAGCCATTTCTTGACATAGGGCAAGGCCGCCGGATCAATCGGCGTCAACACCGAGATCAGCAGCAGCGCGCCGGCGGCGAACATCACCACGCCGAAGATCTGCGGGATCAGCCGCGTCGCGGAGTCGAACAGCATATGCCGGATGCTTAAGTTACGAGTCACGCCGATACGCAGCTCCCCTGCCTGACCCGATGCGGTCAGTCGACTCGCACTATACAGAGACAGACCGGAGAAAGCAGGGTTTTATCGCAAAACCTAACTGGCCCTGGCGCACCAGCTATCGCGGACGCTCAGCGCCTGGCATAGCGCCGCGGCCTGCGCATCCTGAACCGGCCCGACCTTGAGCCGCACCATGGCGCGCCCGTCGGCGGTGGTGATCGGCTGGAAACGCGCCTTGTAACGCAAAGCGACCGGATAGCGCTCCTGCAAGCTGTCCCAAGCCTGCCGCGCGGCGCCGATGCTGGAAAAGGAGCCGATCTGGATAAGGCGCGTCGCAGCCTGGACCGCCTGAGTCTGAACCGCCTGAGTCTGAACCACCTGAGTCTGAACCCGTGCTGGCGGCGTATCCGAAGCAGACGCGATTTGAATGGGAAGGTCTGGCAGATCATGCGCCGCCTGCTGCAGACGCGCGGCGGCGGCAATGTCGGCAGGCAAAACGCGCAACGGCCCGCCATCGTCCGGCGGCGGCATTTTCAGCGGATCGACGACATCAATCGCCAGTCTGCGCGGCGCGCTTCCGTCACCCGACTTCTGAGCCAGCAGCCCGCCCTTATCGACGGTAAGCGCCTTGGCCGTATCGACGACCAGCTTCAGATCGCGCGCGTCAAGCTTCTTATGATCCCGATCGGCGTTCGGGTCGGCGCTGTCGTCGACCCTGATCGCCTTGATGGCGGCGAAGCTTTCGCTGAGATTGCGGCTGTCGCAGGCGTTCAGGCCCAACGCCAGACTTGCGGCGGCGCACAAAATCCCCACTTTACGAAGACGGACAAGATCGGTCATAAGGCCATCCTAATCTCCGCCGTTTAAATCGCGGTTAGAGAGAATGGTTAATGTCCGAATTTTATCCCGGTCTGGGGGATAATGACATAGGTTTTTATACGGATAGCCGCGAATGCCCGATTCCGCCCATCTGCCGCGCATCGCCAGTGTGCGCACGCTCATCGAACTGAGGCGTCAGGTCGCGCACCTGCGCAAAGACGGCGCAAGACTGGCCTTTGTGCCGACCATGGGCGCGCTGCACGAAGGCCATCTCGATCTGGTTCGCCATGCCAAAACGCTGGCCGACAAGGTGGTTGTGTCGATCTTCGTCAATCCGTTGCAGTTCGCGCCGACCGAGGATCTGGACCGTTATCCGCGCAATGAGGCGGGCGACGTCGCCCTTCTGGAAGGCGTCGGCTGCGATCTCGTCTATCTGCCGACGCCGGACGTTCTTTATCCCGAAGGCTTTGTCAGCCGCATCGAGATGAATGGCCCCGCGCTCGGTCTGGAAAGCGATTTTCGCCCGCACTTCTTCTCAGGCGTCGCCACCGTCGTCGCCAAGCTGTTCAATCAGGTCCGCCCCGACATCGCCGTCTTCGGCGAGAAGGACTATCAGCAACTGGCGGTCATCCGCGCGCTGGTCCGCGATTTCGATATGGCTATCGACATTATCGGCCTTGCAACCGTTCGAGAAGCCGACGGCCTGGCCCTGTCGTCGCGCAACGCTTACCTGTCGCCGCAAGAACGCGCCATCGCGCCGAAACTGCATCAGGCGCTACAAGGCGTGCGCTCGGCCCTGCTGGCGGGCGAAGACGCCGATGCGGCCATCGCGAACGCCAGCGCCTTCCTGCAAGGCGCAGGTTTCGGCCAGATCGACTATATCGCCCTGCGCGACGCCGAGACGCTGAGCGATGTTCGTCCCAACCGGCCACGCCGCCTGCTGGCCGCGCTCTGGCTGGGCAAGACGCGCCTGATCGACAATATCGCGGTTTAAGCGCCTACCACACACCCGCCTCTTTCAGCGCCCGCGCCATATCTGGCGGCAGGTCGCTCTCTCCCTCGACGAGATCGCGCGGCGCATCCGAGGCCTTGAGATAGCGCCAACCCTGAAACGGGCGGCGCGGCTGAGCTTCGGTGGCGAAATGTTCAGTGCTTAGTCCAATCATGCACTGCTGCTCCGCCTCATTATAGTCGATGGCCACAATGCGACGGCGGCACAGGATCGCCCCCTTGATCACCCAATACAGCGAACCGCCGTCCAGCAATTCCCCGGCGCGCGTAGGGCGATTGCGCGTGTGGATCCATGACACCTCGCCGCGCGCCTTTTCCCAGCGCAGCAAATCCTCGACGGAATCAGCGCCGACGCACAGTTTGACCAGATGGATGTCGCTCATGAAGTCAGGCTCCTGAAAGACGCGGCTTTTCGTCGTCTCGATCTTGGGTCTATATAGCGATTACGAGAGGAAGCGCACTGTGAGTCTCACGCCGCCTGATAAAAATCCGTCGCTGCAGGAAGCGCTCGAAAGTCTGTTCGGCACGGCGCTGGGCGAAAGCGCCAGCGTTATCTCCCTGCCCGGCGGTTCGCGGCTGTTCGGCGCCGGTGACGATTCCGACCATCTTTACCTGCTGCGCTCAGGCCGTCTCGGCGTCTTCCGCCACGATGAGGACCACGAAGAACTGACCCTTATCGGCATTATCCGGCCCGGCGAACCGGTCGGCGAAATGTCGCTGATCGCAGGCACGCAGCATACGTCAAGCGTCATGGCCCTGCGCGATTCCGACCTGCTGGCCATGCCGCGCGACGATTTCCTGCACGCGCTCGATTCGCGCCCGGAACTTTTGATGGCCCTGTCGCGCAAGATGATGGAGCGCGCCCGTCGCGAAGCGCCCAATGTCACGCCGAATGTCTTTGCCTTTTTCGCGCTGAGCGAGACGCCGATCCTGAATTATATCGAGGCGGTCGCGACGCAGATCCGCGAACTCGGCTATCGCGTCGCCGTCATCGACAAGACCTTTCACGGCACAACCCCCGAAGCCTTCAGCCAGATCGAGGCGGACAACGACTACGTCCTGCATGTCGCCGAGTCGCACGAAAGTCACTGGCGCCTGCTCAGCGCGCGGCAGGTCGATCACGTCTTTCTGGTCGCCGACGCTTCGCATCCACCGGACGCGCGCGCGACGGCCTGGGAGAAATCGCTGCTGCATCGCGCCCCGGACCTGATCCTGACCTATCCGGCCAACCAGAAGAAGGCGCACATCAAGGGCCGCACCCGCGCATGGCTGGACGTCATTAAGCCGACGCGCTGGTTCCACATTCATACCGAATCCCTGCCCGATGCGGCGCGGATCGCGCGCATCGTCTGCGGCCATTCGGTCGGCGTGGTGTTTTCCGGCGGCGGTGCGCGCGCCTTTTCGCAGATCGGCGCGATTCAGGCGCTGCGCGAAGCGCATATCCCCATCGACTTCGTGTGCGGCTCGTCCATGGGTGCGATCATCGCCGCCGGGCTGGCGCTGGGCTGGGACGACAGCGAGATCGACTGGCGGATGTGCGACGCCTTCGTCACCTCCTCGCCGCTCGACGACATCACCTTTCCATTTGTCTCTATGGTGTCCG
The DNA here is from genome assembly GCF_051956075.1 of Asticcacaulis sp. Classification (GTDB taxonomy): domain Bacteria; phylum Pseudomonadota; class Alphaproteobacteria; order Caulobacterales; family Caulobacteraceae; genus Asticcacaulis. The sequence goes on from NZ_JBQCGA010000056.1 coordinate 95,010, forward strand.
GGCGCAAGGTCGATCAGCGGCTGGAAAAGCATTTCGGCGATCAGGCGATTGAAGACATCCATCTGCCGTTTTTCTGCATCTCGTCCAACCTGACCTCCGGCGTGATCAAGGTGCATAAGACCGGCTCGCTGCGCAAGGCGCTGCGCGCCTCGATCTCGCTGCCCGGCGTGCTGCCGCCCGTCGTCGATGACGGTCAGGTGCTGGTCGATGGCGCGGTGATGCGCTCCTTCCCGGCCACCATGATGCGCAACACACATCTCGGCACAGTCATTGGCATCGACGTGACGCGGGCGCGCGGCGTCGATCCGAAATCCATCGCCGTCCCCAAACATCTGCCAAGCTGGTTCGCGCACGGCGACTGGCGGCGCGGCCCGCCCATTGTCTCGATCATGATGCGCTCAGCCACCATCATTACCGCCGCCGATCTGGCGGTGTCGCGCGCCGCCACCGATCTGCTGATCATTCCTGAACCCGACGGCGTGGAAATCCGCGACTGGAAGGCTTACGACAAAGCGGTCGAGAACGGCTATCAGACAACGGTGGCGACGCTGGCGCAACTGGAATCGCCGGTCACCACCCTGCGCAAGACGGGCCGCAGCATCCATCCTGACATTCCCGCCTTCACGCCGGACGATTCCTACGTCGAAACCGCCTCAGAGCCGCCGCGTCAGCGCGATCAGGGCGGTAGCTGAGCCCTGCGGCTAGTCCCGCAGGCCGCCCAGACGGCGCATGATCAGCCAGACCGAGATTGATACGCACAAGATGCCGATGGCGGCCATGACGATCGACCAGGTCATATAGTCGCCAAACGCGCCGTTGCGGATCACGGTCAGATCCTTGGACTTGTAATAGGCGCCGGCGGCGACGCCGAGACAGCCGAGGCCGATGGTGCTGATAATGATCCACCAGAAGGTCGAGACGATCATCGTCCACAGGCTGGCGTGTTCGGGCGCCTCATCCTCGTTCGACACCGCGACGCGCCCGCCGTCCAGCGTCCAGCCTTCGTCATCGCCGTAGTCTTCATCGAAATGACTGGCGCCGCGCGCCGCCATCAGATCCGGCGCCGAAGGGGCCGTGACGGGTTGATGATCTTGCGGCAGCGGGCGTTGCAACTGCTCGCGCCAGTTCAGCGGCGAGTCCGGCGTCAGCCGCACAGGCTCGGGACGGGCCACCTTGACCACGTCAGGGGCAGCCGCTGGTTCTGGCGCTGGCGGCGGCATCTGCGGACGCGCATAAGGGTTGAGCGCCGTGATCACCGGAGGCGGCATGGTGGCGGCGGTCTGGAAGACGGGTTCGGCGGGTTCGGGCGGCGCCTCCGGCTCCAGCCGTGTTTCAGGCGGCGCGACCTCGGCGTCCTGCGTTGGCTGAACCTCAGCCGTCTGCGCGGTTTCGCTGACCTCAGCCGTCTCTTCAGCGCGAATCTCGATAGGCGCGGTTTGCGACGCCGCCGGCGTCAGCGGCGCAGCCTGACTGAAGCTCTCCACCGAAGGCGCCATCGGCTTCGGCGCGGTCAGAGGCCGTCCCAGCGATCCCCCGCCATAGGGGGAATAGAGCCGCATCAAAGCCGCCGCCGCTTCCGCCTTACGCGCCTTTTCGGCGTCATCGTCCTGTGGCGTCTTCTCCGCATTCGCGGGCTCGGCTTGCTGGCGCTCGGCGCCTCGGCGTTCGGCCTCAAGGCGTTCAGCTTCGCGACGCGCCTCTTCCTGCCTGGCGGCCTCTTCCTGCTCAGCCTGTTCGCGCCCGCGTTGTTCTGCGGCCAGTTTTTCAGCCGCGAGCCTTTCCGCCATCAGACGCTCGGCTTCGCGTCGCATCGCTTCCTGGCGCTCACGCTCGCGTTGTTCCGTTTCCAGTCTGGCCGCCTCGATTCTGGCCGCCTCGATTCTGGCAGCCTCGATTCTGGCCGCCTCAAGCCGCTCGCGTTCACGACGCTCCGCGTCCAGCCGCGCCGCCTCCAGGCGCGCAGCGGCTTCGCGCTCAAGACGCTCACGCTCCAGGCGTTCTTGCTGCTGACGTTCGCGCTCAGCCTGTTCACGCGCGCGTTGTTCGGCTTCGAGGCGTTCGCGTTCACGACGCAGCGCCTCTTCGCGCAACCGGGCTTCCTCGGCGCGGCGCGCTTCCGCCAAGGCCTCAGCCTGACGGATCGCCTCCTGGCGCAAAGCTTCCTGATGCGCCGCTTCCTCACGCGCCTGCTGCTCCGCCTGAAGCTGCTCGGCTTTGCGCTGCGCTTCCTGACGCGCCATCTCGGCGGCGACCGAAGCGTTAAGGTCGATCACCTGCCGCGCAGCAGGCTGCGGCTCATAGACCGGCGACGCCGACGCATCTTCGACGGGCCGCATAGCCAGTCCCATCGACGGATCGACGCTTTCAGGCGTCTGAAACAGGTTTTTCTCGGCGGCGCGGCGGCGGATTAACGGCGCCAGCACATAGGTCTGGCCGTTGAACTCCGCAGAGCGCCAGGCGTCCATCGCCTGCGCCGCCTCATTCATCTTGCCTTCGTTGATGCGTTTCAGCACAGTCGAGGCGGTGAAATTCTCAACGCCGATATTGAAGCAGAACGAGACCAGCGCGTCGAACTGGTTTTGATTCAGCGGGACCAGCACCAGATTATTGATCGCATCGACGATCGGCAGCAGGTCGAAACGCAGCAGGGCGTCGGCGTCTTCCTGCGTGACGCGGGCGCCTTCGCGGGCAGAAAAAGTATGGCCATAGCCCAGCGTCCAGCGGCCATCCGGCAGGCGCGTCGCCGTCTGGCGCAGCCCCTCGAAACTTTTGATGAGCTCGACCCCCGCGCGGGAGACCTTCAAACGCGCTCTCATCCCCGAATCCTGACCCCTGACCTGACCTCAGCGGAAAACACCGCTTTGCCTGTCCCGAAATGACGCAGGACAGAGCTGATGAGGTTAATGACAGCAAACCATATACCAGCCCAATTTTACAAGCGTATTTCGGCGCTTACAGCAGGATTATGACGGCCAACCCCAGGAAGCTGAAGAATCCGACGCAATCGGTCACTGTCGTCACGAACACGGTCGCTGAGGCCGCCGGATCATAGCCCAGCCGGTCCAGCCCCAGCGGGATCAATATGCCCGCCATCGCCGCCGCGAACAGATTGATGACCATGGCCAGACCGATGACCAGCGCCATTTTCGGATCGTGGAACCACAGCATGGTGACGACGCCCATGACCAGCGCAAAAGCCAGCCCGTTCAATACCCCCGCAGCGATCTCGCGCCAGACGGTGCGCAGAAGATTGGCGGCGTTCAGTTCGCGCGTCGCCAGCGCCCGCACCGCCACGGTCAGGGTCTGCGTCCCGGCATTGCCGCCCATTGAGGCGCAGATCGGGTTGAGCACGGCCAGCGCAACCAGCTTGGCGATGGCGTCCTGAAACAGGCCGATCACGCTGGAGGCCAGCACCGCCGTGCCAAGATTGATCAAAAGCCACCAGAAGCGCGACTTCACCACCCCGAAGATTGAGGCGTCGCGCCCGGAATCCGACACCCCGGCCAGGGCCAGCATGTCTTCCTGGCTTTCTTCCTGAATGATGTTGACGATGTCATCGACCGTCACCTGGCCCACCAGACGTCCAGACGAATCAACGACCGGCGCCGAGATCAGGTGATATTTTTCAAAGATATAGGCGACCTCTTCCTGGTCCTGATCGACGCGGATCTCGGTCACCGGGTCCATAAGCTGGGTCAGGGCCATCTCACGGCGCGCGCGCATCAGCACCGACACCGGCACGGCGCCCAGCGGCTTATGGCTGGGGTCCAGCACATAGATGTCGAAGAACAGCTCCGGCAGATCGTCGCCGCCTTCGCGCATGCGGTCGATGGTCTGGCCGACGCTCCAGAAGGACGGCGCGGCCATGACTTCACGCTGCATCAGGCGGCCCGCCGTCTCCTCCTCATAGGCCATGGAGGCGCCGATGGCGGCGCGCTCGGCCTCCGGCATAACGGCCAGCACGGCGAGGCGCTGATCTTCCTCAAGATCCTCAAAAACCGCAGCGGCGTCGTCCGAATCCAGTTCCTGCAACACCTCGGCCAGGTCTTGCGGGTGCAGGGTCTCGACGACCTCCTCGCGGATGTCCTCATCCAGCTCGGTCAGAATCTCGGCGATGTGATCGGCGGGAATCCATGGAATCACCTCTTCGCGGTAGTCTTCCGATAAAAAGCCCAGCAGGTCGGCAATGTCCGCCGGGTGCAGGGCGTCGAGCAGCTCGCGCAAGCGCATCCCGTCGCCGCGGTCGGCGGCGTCGATCACCAGCGAAATATATTCGGGATTGAGCGCGTAGTCGTCGCCCAGCGCGAAGTCTTCAATGGCTTCGGGCGTGGTCAGCTCTGCGGCGGCGTCAACGCTGCGCGTCAGGGTTTCATCGTCACGTAGATTGTCATTCTCAAGAGGGGCTTCGGTCTTCTGGCTCATCGCTCAGGCCCCTTCTCTTATGGCGTCCGCCGCTAAACTCGGATGGTGCGGTCGAGAAGACTCGAACTTCCACGGGTTGCCCCACAGCGACCTCAACGCTGCGCGTCTACCAATTCCGCCACGACCGCACGTCATCCGGAGAGGCGCGCAGATAGCAACACTTTGGCGCTTTGTGAAGCCTTTTATCGCAGATTTCAAAAAATCAGGTGGAAAGCCGCAGGCGACGCCTACTGCCCCAGCGCCATAAAGTCATAAACATTGGCCGGGCGCGTCACCACGATGGAGATCTTCTCTTCAAAGATCTGGATTTCGCCGCGCGCCACCGGGTGATTATTGGCCAGAATCCACACCTCGTCATGCTCATGCGCATCGAGTGGAATCACAGCGCCGCGACCCATGCGCAGAAGCTGCTGCATCGGCAGGACCGAACGCCCCAGAAGCACGGAAATCTCGACGGGAACAGCCCCGACCTGCGAATTGGACACGCGATTCAAACCTGAAAAAGCCCCAAATCCTTCGGGACGCCCTATATTAGGGTCTGATCCTTTAAGACTTTATGATAGATGCCGCGATCATGGTTTCCGAGACGTTAAACCCCATGCCCGAATGGCCCGACTTTCTGCGCAACGATGGGGAAAAACCCGAATGGCGCGTCGAGCCGGGCCTCGTCGCCTATCCCGACGCCGTCGCGCGGATGGAGGCGCGCGCCGAGGCCATCGCCAAGGGCGAGGCGCGCGAACTGATCTGGCTGATCGAGCATCCACCGCTCTACACGGCGGGCGTGTCGGCCAAACCCGAAGACCTGATCGCGCCCGACCGTTTCGAGGTCTTCGCCTCCGGTCGCGGTGGGCAATACACCTATCACGGCCCCGGCCAGCGCGTCGTCTATGTCATGCTGGACTTAAATGCGCGCCGGAAGGACGTGCGCGCCTTCGTGCAGGCGCTGGAGCGCTGGATCATCGACACTCTGTGGCGCTTCAATGTCGAGGGGCATATCCGCGAGGGTCGCGTCGGCGTCTGGGTCGAGCGCCGCGATAAGGGGTTTGAGCCTTCTCCGCTTGATGACGTCCTTGCGTCAGCAAGCGGCAAGGCCGCCAGTTTGGACGAAAAAGATTGGCCGCCCGAGCCTTTGCGAGGAGCCTGCGCGGCGCCTGAGCGCAAGTATCAAGAAGACAAGATCGCCGCCATCGGCGTCAAGTTGCGCCGCTGGGTCAGCTTTCACGGCGTCAGCCTCAATGTCGAGCCGGACCTGACGCACTTCAGCGGCATTGTGCCGTGCGGCATAACCGAGCACGGCGTCACCAGCCTGCTCGATCTCGGCCTGCCGGTGACGATGGACGAGGTCGATTATGCGCTCAAGGCCAGTTTTGAAACGATTTTCGGGCCTGTTGTGGTTGTGGAATAGATTGACCACGAAACACACAAAAAAACACGAAAAGTTCTGCGACGCCCAAGCTTCTTCATTCGGGTCATTCGCTTAGAGGTGTGTCTTTCGCAAACAACTTTCGTGTCTATTCGTGTTTTTCGTGGTCAAACCTTAGTCTGCGCGTAGCGTCGCCGTCTTATACAAGCTTGGCCCATAGCGGTTGTCGCCGCGTTCGCCAGGCATGACGCACAGGTCGACGGCGGCCCAGATCAGCACCGCCATGGCGACAAAATCGAAAAAGCCATGCGGCGACGGCCAGGCCATGACAATGGCGGCCAGAATAATCGCCGCCCACCAGCCGGAGCGCCCGCGATCGTGCAAACGCTTGGACAGCACGCAGGCGCCGCAGAACAGCAGGGCCGGATAGACGATCCAGCCGGTCAGATATTGCAGCGGCCCAGCCATCAGCGACTGATAAAGCGCCAGAATCAGCAACAAAACCGCCGCCGCCAGGGTCGATGGCCCCTGCCCCGTCCGCCCGGACGAGGAAAAGAACAGTTCAGCCCAGTCGATCTTGGGGTTCATCGGCGCGGAATCTCCTAAATTATCGCCCGGCTTATAGCATAAGGACAGACTAGAAAAGCAGGTTTTCGCCGCCCTTCGCCGCTCTTAGCTGGTCAGGCGCGTCTTGTAGATATCAGCGAAGATGCCGCTCATCGCCGCATTGAGCTGGCTGGCGGTCTTCAGATCGTAAAACTGATCCGGCGACGAGGCGCACTTGCCGAGCATGCTGGAGCTGCCCTCGATCACCTTGACCGTATAGATGTCAATGCCCAGCGCCTTGGCGTTCTCGCACGCCTTGGCGGTGCGCGCATTGATACCGCTGACGCTATCCTTGAAGCGATTTTGCGTATTGTCGCCGTCCGTAACGACGATCATCACCTTCTTGACGTTCTTGGCGCCGGAAGGCGCGGTCGCGACGAACGGCGCCGCCTGCGACAGAACTTCCATACCCCACTGCACTCCAATGGTGATATTGGTGGTGTCGGTCCACTGCATCTGATCGACATAGGATTGAACCGAGGCGATGTTTGACGTCAGGCCTCGTACGGTCAGGAGATTTTGCAGCTTCGATCCGCAGACGACGCGCTGATAGACCGAAGCCGGAATCGCTTTCGTGGCTGCGTCGCTGCTGACGTCATAAGGCTGATCGCGATCCGAGACGCAGTCGCCTGTCCCCTTGACCTGACCGGCTGTAACCATGCCGTTGAGCGTCGCCGAGTCCAGTTTGACATATTCGCTGAACGGCACGACGGCGACCTGGCTGTTGGAAACGTTCTTGCCTGACGTCAACAAGCCATTGAGCGCCGTTTTCACCGCCATTTTCAGATTTTGCATCTTCTGCATCTGCTGCATCGAGCCGGTATTATCCAGCACCAGGGCGATCTGATAGACAGTGTTCTCCTTCTTGGCCGTTGAGGAGACATGCACCGTATAGGCGTCCTTGCCGAACAGGGCGCCGAATGTGCTGGGCGTGGTGGCGCTGACCGCATAGGTTTCGGTGATGGCGTTGCTGTCCGATATGCGGGTCAGCTTCTGGCTATCGATCTTCACGCCGTCCATGCCGAAATTATCGGCAAAGGCGCGGTCAGCGGCGGTCTGGCGCTGGGCGTCGCTGTAACCGTCCAGCGGCATGGTTCTGAGCACCGCCGTATCGGCGGCGTCCTGCAACCGCATACGTATACGCTGCAAATCGGACATGTCCAGCGCGGCCCCGGCGGCGCCGACAATTGCGAACACGCTTAGACCGAAAATCATCAGCACATTGCCGCGACGGTCGCGACGGAAACGGTTGAAAGCGGACAGAATGGACATGACGGCATCCCTGATCGTGGACGCCCGAACCGCAGGCTGTGCGGAAACGGGACATACGCTTCAGGATTGCAACCGCCGTTCCAGAGATCGCCTAATCGGGGAGTTTCAGTTCAAGCCTTGCGCAAGTCTCCCGCATATCGTCGGGAACCGGCGCGCTGAGCGTCATGTCATTGCCGTGCTCGGGATGCGGAAAGGTCAGGCTTCTCGCATGCAGCATCAGACGCGGAACCGCCGCGCCGCTTAGGGACAGCGCGCCGCCATAGCGGACATCGCCCGCAATCGGCGCGCCCAGATGCGCCAGATGCACGCGGATCTGGTGCATGCGCCCGGTGACCGGCTGACAGCGGACCAGTGCCGCCTCATCCGTGCGGCTCAGCACCTCAAAGTGGGTTGTTGCGGTCTGCGCGTCGGGATGGTCGGCCTCGCAGACGCGCGACCAGGCTTCGCGCCCGATCTCCTCGCGCCGCAGCGGCGCGTCCACTGTCACGCGATCCGGGAGATTATGCGGATTGGAGACGATGGCCAGATAGGTCTTGGCGAAGGCGCGACGGATCATCGCCTTGCCCAGATAGGAGGTCGCCGGATGGGTTTTCGCCGCCAGAATGATGCCGGAGGTATCGCGGTCCAGCCGGTGGATCAGCATCGGTCGGCGTCCGCTCGGCTTGACGAAGGCCCACATCAGGTCGTCGAGATTATGGCTGTCCGGCCCACGCCCGCCCTGCGACGACAGGTTGGACGGCTTGTTGAAGCCCATGACGAAATCGTCCTGCCAGACGATCATGGAGGTTACCCACGCCTTGTCCTCCGCCGAAATCTGACGCGGCAGCTTCGAGGCCGGAACCGATTTCGGTTGCTGCTTGGGCCGCAGCCCACGCCGCGCAATGGCCTTCAGATGTTGCGGAGAATGCTTGGACATGAGCGGCCTTTAGCGCGCGGCGGCGCAAAGGTCAAAAGCCGCTTCTCTTACAGGAACTCTCCTACTCAAAAAACCTGCGCGATAGCTTCATCGTCTTTCTGAGAAGGCCAGATCAGCAACACGATCAGTCCAATAGCGCCAAAGCCGGTCAACAGCAGCAATAGCCACCAACCCGTGCGGTTAATGTCATGCAATCGACGAGCGCCAACGGCAAGCGAAGGCAGTAAAAAGAATAGTGTCACAATGAATTTGATGGGAGGTATAGATATATGACTTGCTGTTGCAACTAACCCATCTAATTCACGGTAGGGGCAAAACGATGCAGCGGGTGTAGCGTAAAGCTTTGTTTTGGAATAGATTCTGGTTGTCGAAGCCTAAATCATTTCCAATACAGCCAAGGCCACACCCGCCATGGACCAAGATACCGATCT